>JBBTCO010000020.1:0-44618 GCA_038043185.1 Bdellovibrionota bacterium | reverse complement strand
TCCTCAATCTTGCAACGTCAATATTCTTAACCTGACAGCATTGACCCATACCCCCTTCCCCAAACAAACACAGCAAAAGTATCGACAAGTTTGGTTGAATCAAAACGAATGACCAAGCGGAGACAGAACGATCTTCGAATGGAAATTTGATTATCGATGAAGTCCAAGCTTTGAACCGATGAGCGGTAAAAAAATAGTAAAATGAGTAAAGGCATTGCCAAACATGCGTTGTCGAAACTTTCGACAGTTGTAGAGCCAAGTCAGGTTGAATAATAAATTCCATCGAAAATCTCATTTTGAGACGATTGTCCATTTCAACAAAACTACGTAATTTCAACGAGATAACCTACACTCGTATTTTGCTCTTCGGAATTGAAATTGCTTTTCTATTTTAATGAAAGATTTAAGAGGGATTATATGAAATCAGTAATTGTTCACTATACATTGATTCTAAGCCTGTTTGTTTCATCCGCATTTGCCGGGCCTGAGGCTAAGTGGCCTGATCCTAAACCTCCTTCTGGTCCAATAACGCCATCTTCACTTGTTGATGCAAGTGCCGCGGAACAAAATCGAATCATTCAAGAATATGATCCGTATTTGCAAAAACTGGGGCTAGATAATTACTCGGCAAAAGCATATCTCACCCTCGCTAACGAGTCCCTTGAATCACAAGAAAAAATGGTCCTCCAAGGAAATATCCAGCACTATCAAATCGTCAATCAGGCTCGCAATCTCATTACCTTCATCATGGCACGAGCTATTCCACAAATGGCTAATACTCAATCTTTGGGGCATTCACGTGCCGAAGATATTCAACATAAATTAGTTAAACTCACTGGACAACTTTTAGAGTTTCGGCCACTCGAAGGATTTTCTCAAGCACCGGCAGAAATTGAATCCATTTCTGCCAATCCAAATGGAGTTGAACAAAAAAAGCCAGGAGAATTAAAAAAATCAATGTTGATGAGACAAGCGAATATTGCCGCCATTGACAATGCTAATTTCAGCAAGAATCAAATTGTTGTGAATATTATGGATACTCTTTATGGAAGCGAAAGAATTGAAACTATCTTGACTTCAGGATCTGTTGAAGAAAAAAGCCTTCTTCAGCTAGAAATTTACCAACTCGAAAATTTAGTCAGAGAATATGTTTATGAAGTTTATGAAAATAAACAACTTGGCACTACCCGCTGGTTGGGAAAAGGACTTATCTATAGCTTAGTGCGTTTTTCACGCTTGCAAAATGAAGCTGGTGCTTTTGGTGCAAATACTGAAGCTATGCTCGCTAGTCACCTTCGTGAAACCTATGCTGAAAATTTAAATAATTATATTAAAGCACAAATCACAACTGTCGATGCACAAAACAACAAAATAAATATTAAAATTGAAACTGGAGATATCCTTAATGAATCTTCAAAAAACGGTAAGGACTCTATTGCTAAAGCTTCAGCTGTTTTTCCTAAATTTTTTAAAAATCCAGGCGCCTATATAAGGATGATTTTTAAAGGGATGTGGGTATCTCCACATCTTTATTTTCTCACAACTGACACAGGTGAGATAAAAGACAAAATAGAAGCTGGTCAAAAAATTACTGTTACCGACCGAATCAAACATGCCTATGATCAGACAAAACGAGTTCTGGCAAATAGTTTCACCAGCACGGCCCAGGCCATTGTACGCGAAGTTGAGATTATTCCCGGGAAACCAGAATCTAAAGTAGAAGCGATAATGGTCGTTGAATTCAACCAAAATAAATCTGTTGGCGGCGTTCGCTGGATCGGTCTTGAGGGTTATGGTTTGATGAATCCAAAGCATGCCTCTTTTGCTGTTACAAAATTTGATTATGCAAAAATGCAAGCTGAAGGGAAAAAACAACTCTCAACTCAAAAAACACCTTTTATTCTATGGGAAGGCGATCAGTACACTTGGTCCGAGAAAGAAGAAAAATTTCAAAAAGTGGGGAATGAAAAAACCTACTTGAACATCGATGAAAAAGATCAATTAGAACTCAAAGAAATGCTCAATAACATGAGCGCGGCTAATTACAAACGAAATTATCAAGAAAGACTTGTAAAAGTTTGGCAGAATTGGACTTACGGAAAAGAAGCCAAGGGTTATGCGCTTAATTATATAGATACGGCAAAAGCCTTTTACAGTTCTTTGGGTGTACGCTTGGCTATCCGTATGGCAGGTTTCACTGAAGCCTCTTTAGAATCACGATTTTCACTGTTGCACTCTCTTTTGAAAAAAGGCAGCTATGATAAAGTTCAGCAATTGAATTTTGAAAAACCAATGACAGCGCCAAATTTCGCGGCAATTAATACAAGTTTAGTGAAAGATTCTTCGATCTTTCATGAAGATGGTTCAACCAAGTTTTTACAACCGGGCTGGGACTCGAACGAATTTGAAACTGGAATGGCAAATCTTTTACCTAAAAGGGAGTCCTTTAACCCAAGACTGGACCGAATTTTATCTTCAATGTTTCAAAGAAATTTTAGCATTTCAAAAGCGTATGATCAATTCCCTAATCGCTCGGAAGCCTACGTTGAACAATACCAATACGGCAATGCCATCCGAACAGTTAAAGGGATCAAATTTCGTCAGCGTTCTATGTACGCAACAGATGGTGATAAAGTGGCGGCGAGAGTAACTCCCAATAATGACGCTAGAACCTTGCTTGAGAAAAATGGCATCTCGCCTGAATCACAAACAAATGTGAATCGCGATAACGGATGGGAAAATGAAATACGTGAATTTCTTTTTGATTATGGTTTTGATGACAAAGCTGCCAGAGTTCGCCTTGAAATAAAAAAACAACCAACCCCAGAAAATGCGGAAGCTCGAATTCAACAAATTGAAAATGTTAGAAATCTAGACGGAAGCAACAATGTGGCCCGAGAATTAGCGATTTTGTTTTTTTCAAAAGTCAGGAACAGACTTAATGATAAAACACAATTAAATTTAATCAATGATCTTGTTGCAAAAACTTTAGCGCTGCAACCGAAGGGTGAAGATCTGTTGTTATCATCGGAACAAAAAGCCGAACTTGATAAAATGCCAGAAGAAACAGAGGAAGAGTTAGAAAAAAAGCTTGAAGTAAAAAAACGTTATCTTGAACCCGCATTGAAACGATCTATCGAGGAAACAACACGAATCCTGACCAGTGAATTTTTAGGCGTGATGTACGGCGACCATGTAGAGTATTACCTAGATTCTAAAAATGACGCCAGGGATATCAATGATCCTGCTCGCCGTGAAGCTAGAAAAAAAATACAAGCTGATGCAAAATTACTTTTTGGACTTTTAGCCCAATACACTGACCGAATGTATTTGGATACCCAAACGGGTTCCACTCGCTGGCTTGGTCGAGCCATGCTGTATTCATTGGCCCGCTTGGGGGAACAAGCTCAACCTGATGTTCATTTCCTTAAGACCAAGCCAATTTTAAATCTGCAAAAGCATCTTGAAATGCGCAGCTTAGATGTGGAAATGTTTATGGGCGATAAAGTCGTTGTTCTTGATGCTAATAAACAATACAAAAAAATTAAGGTTACATCGGGCGATTCAGCTGGTTACATCGCAGCTAATGCTGAAGCTGGCGCCATAGCTTCTGGATCTCAACCTGGCGATACTGCGAGAGCTAAAAAGCTTGGACTGATTGGATCAATATGGGAGTCCATAACTTACGTTGATGAAGGAAAAATTATTAAAAATGGCTATAGCTGGACAGACCGCCTATGGAAAAATTCAAATCGCGGCGGAATTGGCAGCCTTCTTTTTAATAGAGAAAGAACCGGTATTTCACATATCGGAAGCTTTATACTTCTTGGACCAGGCGAAGCTAATATTAATCAATTAAAAACAAATTCAAAAATCCAAGTTGTATTTGTCATTGATAATTACCCTAATCCCGTGGCAGATAGCATGGACTCAATGGTCCGCCCCGGCGGAGCCCGATTTATTGGTCCAGAAACATTTAATGATTCGGCCCATGAAAGTCACATCACTGTGGCACAGAACAATCACGTTAAAATGGGAAAAATGTTGCTTGAAGAACTCAATAAACAAATTTCTGCCGGTACTTACGTAAAACAAAAAGGCGATATTGTATTTCCTGCCTACAAAGTAGTTTTGGACGAAAAAGGCGATATCCAACTTCCTCCAAAAAATAAAGATGGATCATTCGTAGAACCAAACGATGGCTGGCGCATGGAATCCGATCCCGCTGAAGTCATTAATAAGAAAAATGAAATTGAAGCGAAATTAAAATCAGCACGATCTGAAGCCGAAAAATCAAAAATATATTCGGAATTTTCATTCTGGCTTGAAGGCCGAGTCACTGCACAACTATATCGGATGATAGACAAGGGCGTATTTTTTAAATGGGTGACTCCGCACGGGGCCTATTATGTAGATTCATCTTATTGCACTCAATTGCGAATCATGGCTGCATTAGTTGCTAACGGAATTAATATTGAATTAATCCCAAGTAAAAAATCCGGATTAATGAGATTTCTAACTGTCCTGGGAAAAAATGCTGAAAAATATCAAAATACAGCTCCTAAATTTGTAAGAAAATATTTAAAAAGCTTCTTAGGCATAGGAGGAGTTGATACAGCTCTAAAAGTGGATAAGTTATCCAAAACATTTGCCCCTTCGAATATGTTTGCACAGCCCTATGTTGATGATAGCGGAGTTCACCATGCTCGACTTGTCTCTTCAGGATTAGCAAATCTTCTTAAAACCACCCGCAATGAAATATTTATCAGAGTTCCAAGCATTCTTGCAGCTGTAAATAAGCTTCTGGATCCAAGAGTATTTATTGCTGCTAAAACCATTGGTCGATTGGACCTGATTGGTGTTGCTGAACATTACCATCATATCCAAGACACTATCAAAGCCGATACTGGCCAAAAAAATGAGGAAGAACAAAGAAAACTCAATGAAGCGCGCCGTAAAACTATTCCAAAAGTGGACTTTCTTAAACAACCACCAAATCAGCAACAAAAAACTTGTCCTGCCGTTTTCAAAACAGCGGGCTAAGTTCATTAAAAGTTAATGCAATCCATTGACTTATAAAACCTGCACTCTACTGGGAATTTTTACTGGGAAATCTGCCCCAAAATCAGCGATTGTTTTTAAGTTAGCGCTCTGCCAGTATGGGCGCCGCTATGAAACAAATTCTTTTGGTCGAAGACGACCCAGACATTTCAATAAGTTTAAAAATGAGCTTAGGTTACAAAAAGTATCAAGTGACCATAGCTCACGATCTTGCGTCAGCTCATAAATTTTTTTCTGATCAAAATTTTGATTTACTTATTTTGGATGTGAATTTACCTGATGGAATGAGTTTTACTTTTTGTAATGATATACGAAAGCAAAATGCAAACATTCCTATTATCATGTTAACAGCGCTGATTGACGAAGAATCCGCAGTGCAAGGAATGGCCTCCGGAGCAGATGATTATGTTCGTAAGCCATTTGGAATAAATGAACTTTTAATGCGAATTTCTAAACTTTTAGAGCGCAGTTCTAAATCCGCACCAGAATTTTCTTTCGGTCCATTAAAAATCGATCCTAAAAAACGCCAAGCTTGGGTTGAAAACTTTGAGTTAAGTCTTGGGAAAAAAGAATATGAAATCCTGCTTACTCTTGTTCGTAAACAAGGTGAAGTTTTAACCAGAAATGAAATACTCAACGTTTTCGGCGAGGAAGCTCAGGTTTTTGATCGATGCATTGACTCGCATCTAAGTCACTTACGTAAAAAACTCCGCGCCGCTGATGCAAAAAATATTTTGATTACACCAGTCTATGGAGTTGGCTACCGGCTGGATCTGAGATGAAATGCACAAAGAGTAGAGATCTAAAAGATTCCCTACTCTTTGTAATGAAATTTTTCTTTAATTAATCTTCTTCAGAACCGTCAGCTGAATCTAACTCGTGAGTTGGAGTTGGTTTCGGGTTATGATTTGGAGCACATTGTTCCCCATGATGTCGGCCATGCCCGTGATGTCCCGTAAAACCTTTCGATTTCATGCATTCTTTCATTTTCGCACGATCTTCAGGACTCATATGTTGTCCTTCAGCGGGAGGAGTTACTCTTGTTTCCTGCAAACAGGCTGCTTTTGCTTCCTGACGAGCATCCTTCATACACTGATAAATAATTTTTCTTTGCTCGGCAGTCAGTGCTTTAGGGTCAGTTATATTGATGTGATTTTTTGCAGCACAATCGGCAAAAAGTTTATGCATACCTGAATGTGGCGCCTCGGTACGTGAAGCATCAGGTTTAGAACCAGCTTTGGAATCAGCATTAGCATTAGACATCATACATAATGCGAACATAATTGTCGCTACACTCTTCATAATCATAGAACCTCCTGTTGATCTTCAGCGAAATTGCGTCTGATCTTGATGGGGCTGAATCTATAAAAAGAAGTTGTAATTATGATGGAATTTTACGCTATGCCCTATGAAACTTCGGTGGATTTGCTGATTTTATCGAGGCGATTTTCTCGCCATTTTTTAATTAGCACAACCACCACCACGACTGCTAATAAGGAAAGAATAGCGATTTTAAATTGTTTTAGAACCGAGAGGATATGGTCCCCATACAAGGCCAAAAGGTAGATTTGAGTGGGCACAGACACCAGAGCTGCCAAACCATCAACAAGTAAAAATTTCCAAAAATTATATTTCATTATGCCGCAAAAAAGATGACCGGGAAATCTTATCCCTGGAGTAAAGCGAAAAACAAAAACAGCAAGTGGACCATAACTTTGTGTCCAACGTGCGACGCGCATTTGAGCGCTCGGTGGAAACATCCTTTGCGTCCGCTTATAGGTTAACATTTTGGTACCATATTTGCGACCAAGGCCATAAATCAATGTGTCACTAGCGACGACACCAATGAAGGCTAGCAGGGCTGCATGGTGCATATTAACTACGCTTGCATCCGGAGATGGTGGAGGAAATAGATCTGGGCGCGAACCCATAAAGGCCAAAAATCCAACACTTATAAGGGTAAGTTCTTCGGGAATTGGAACTCCAAAGGCCGAGGCGATCATCATCGCGTACATACCCAAATAAACATAGAGTGGTTCATATGCGAATTGTGAAAACCAGATAAACGTATCTGATTGAAAAATTTGAGCCATGTCCATCAAATGGTTTTAGTGCTCTTGTATTCGGAAGTCACGATGTGCTATCAACTTAGACCATGAATATGCAAAGCGTAAGAGGATTTGAATACGGCGTCATACACTGTCGTCCAGAACAAGACATTAATCTAGTTAGTTTTATTGAAAAACAGCTTGGTGGATTTTCTTTGTCAGCTCAAGAACTTCTGAATCTTGGTTCCGTTTATGTAAATCACAATCGAATCACTGAAGAAATGAATTTATCAAATAGTGACTATGTTCGAATTCATCGAAAGCCGCGGCGATTTGCAACGGAAAATATACATTGGAGCGAAAGAATTGTATTTGAAAATGAAAATTTTCTTATGCTTAATAAACCCGCCGGAATACCCTGCCACCCGACTGTTGATAATATTGAAGAAAATATTTTAACTTGTTTAAAAAAATCTGTAGCTCAAAATTTATTTGTGACTCATCGCTTGGACGTCCCAACTCAGGGATTATTAATAATGGCAAAAAATAAAGAAAGTCAAACACGAATCAATTTCGCATTTTCTCAACGACAAATAAAAAAAAAATATCAGGCTTGGAGCTCTTCAGATTCCGTAAATTTAGGTTTGCACGAACACCATATGATTAAAAGTCCGCGAGCTCCAAAAATTCTTGTTAACCAGGCCAATGAAAATACGGATGTTTGCCAATTAATTATCAGGAATTCGAGCCCGCTTGAAAATGGCCAAGAATATGAAATTGAATTGCTCACCGGCCGCACTCACCAAATCCGAGCACAAATGTCGACGATGGGCGCAGCCATTTTAGGCGACACACTTTATGGCGGTGCCACTTGGGACATGGATCCAAATGCAATTGCCTTGTGGTCATGGCAGCTAGAGATTCCGCAAGAGGTCTTCGGTGAAGCCTATGCCTTTACTCTCAAAGATCCCAAACTGAAAAATACACTGGCAAGCCGCCATTCTTGATCTTTTTTCTTTTTACCAGTCGAGCCTCAAGCTTTAATTCGCCGGCAGAAACCGGGCTCCAAAATCCCAAGCGCTGAGGTTTAAGCTTTTGCCAGCAGTGATCTAAGATCTTACTCAGTTCCTTGCGTGGGTCGCTAAGACCTAATCGTTCGCCATAGGGAGGATTTATTATAACAAATAATTTTTCATCCTGAGAAAGACTATAACTAGCCCGAGAATCCATAAGAAATAAATCTCTCTCTAGAATTATTATGTTTCCCTCGGGTTGAGTAAAATTTTTACGCAGAGCTTGCAAGGCTTTGGGGTTTTGATCTGCTAAAATAATGTTTTTAAAGTTATTTTTGGGCGCCCATAAATGATTTAGCCAAAAACTTTCCGATTTTAAAATTTTTGGAACTTCTGTAAAAGAAAAAAATGAAAAATCGGTGCGCGGGCTCAAACTATTGTAATCAAGCAGTTCAGCTCCATGAGTGCCCGACCCTGCCATAGGATCAAGCCATGTGATCGATTTTAACTCGGAACTTGAAATATCGGTCAGCATTTCCCTTAAAGCCGCTGCGGCTAAGGTTTCGCGAATAGGCGCTTCAGTTTTGTGAACTGATAAACTCCGCTTGTGAAGATGGTCTCCACTGGTATCAAGACTAATGGTCATTTCATTTTGATGATGACGAAGATAAAAATGAAAATCTTCATCTTCGTCGACAATTTGAAATTTTTTGGATAAAAGTTTATTCAGCATTGCATGAATTTTTTTTTCATTATTTGTTTTAGATTCGGAAGCGGCGATGGAAAATTTAATTTTTTTGCCGGCGGGAATCCACTCTGACCAAGGGGTTGATTTTAATTGGCTTTCAAGTTGAAAAATTTCACGGGCTTTAATTTTACTTTTTCGCCATAAAATACGAGAAGCAATTTTCAGAATACGATTCATTTGAAATGCAAATACCGGACGACATTCAATTTCAATTCCACCGACAAATTTTTCAAGAATCAATCGATCCAGACAAGGGCGACCGGTTTCATCTAAAAGAAAAGGCCAGGCCTCAATAATCTCATTTTCAAGGTCATCCACCAGTTCAATTGGTGCTACAATAAAAAAGCGTTCAGGATTTCGCTTCATCAAGTCGGACTCCAAATTGGATAAGAAAAAAGGAAATGAAACAGGCCATTGGACCTAACCATAAAGCAGCGGCAAGTCCAAAATTATCAGAAAAACGACCCACCACAAGATGCATACTGACGACGCATAACGACTGTAAAGACATCGCCCACCCAATAGCCATCTGCACATGATTTGGAAAAATCTCACTAATAAAAGAAATAGCTAAGGGATAAAAAGGAGCCATCGTCAAACCGGCAAACACTAAAAACCCCGGATGAACCAGCAAACCTAAAGATAAAGCCACGGCTGTTGTCCCTAGTGACCACAGCAAAGCTTTCCGAAGTTCAGTACCCCAATTAACAAAGGAAGAAAGGCCCCGACCAATGAGCAACAAAATAAAAAAAATGAGAAGGGCCTGACTGGATTCTGGCAAATCATAATTGTAGTCTCGTCTTAGATATAAAGCCAATCGACTGCTCACAAGAATTTCAGCAACAACATACAAAGAAAAGGACATCGCAAACATAAATAGTTTATTTTTGTTGATCGAATTGGTTTCATCATTAAAATTTATTACCGATTTTTTTAATTTTGGCGCTGCTTTAAAAAAAGATCCAAAAAGCACGACCAGAGGCAGAATTCCGACAAAGATAAAAATCTCTTGCCAGCTCCACTGCTTTTGCGAAAATGTCGAAGCGACTAAGGGTGCGGTCAGCGAGGCCAAACCGTACATGGCGTGCAATCCTGAAAGCGTGCGGGAACGATGCTGTTCCGTTGTGCCGACAGAGACTAAATAATTTTGCGAAATGCTCAGAAGTCCTACTGAAACTCCAAAGGCGCACACAAAAATCAGCATTTGGGGGTAAGTTTTTGCCAGGCCCATTCCACAGAATCCCACACTCATAAAAATCAAACCAAATTGTAGCAAACGATATTGATGAAAATAGCGCGACCAAAATGAGCTCATCAAACTTGCTATCAGAGCCATAAATGAGCTCGCTGCAAAAACAAAGGATCCAATAAAGTCGGAAAGTTGGTAGGATCTAAGGACCTCTAAAAAAAGGGGACCTCGTATGTTGTCAGCCAAACCAAAAGCCAACAAGCTGACATAAGAAATGATAATAAAACCCCAGTTCATAAAATCACTTCTTTCTTTCAAGGAATATCATCCTCTCATCTTGTCTAAGGGTCCGTCCAATAATAAAGAAGACATTTTTCTTGGACGGGCCCTAAATTTAAACAAGTGACACTTTTAGTTCAAGATGCTAGCTTCTTGAAATCATGTCAAAATCTCGAATTCTTATCCTTCGTTTTTCTAGTTTTGGAGATGTGACCCAATGTCTGAGCGTGGCCTCGGCATTAAAAACACAATTTACCAATTCCGAAATTCACTGGGCGACCCGTCAAGACATGGTTCCCCTTTTGTCGGGACACCCTCACATCTCTCGAATTTGGCCTTTAGATAAAAAACAAGGTTTAAAGGGACTTTTATTGCTTGCCTTTAAATTACGCAATGAAAAGTACAGTCATGTTTACGATGCGCACAATAACTTAAGAACTTTTATCATCACATTTATTATTCGCTTTTTTAGATCTGTTAAATTCCTTCGCCGACCGATGAAACGATGGAAGCGCTTTTTATTATTTCGCTTAAGGATTAATAAGTTTAAAATGCCATTTTCTGGTCAACGGGATCTGCTTGAACCATTAGCCGCCTGGGGAATTCCCCCAACTCTTCCGCTGGTTCCACAGATTTTCACCAATGAAATAGCTGTAGAAAAAGCAGAAAGTTTGGTGGCGCAGTTTAAAAACAATTATATCGCCCTCGCTCCGTCTGCGGCATTTTTTCTTAAACGCTGGCCGCAGGAATATTGGGTTAAATTGATTTCCCTTTTTCCGGACCAGAACTTTGTTCTGCTTGGTGGCCCAGAAGATCGCTTTCTGGAAGATATTGCTCGAACAAATCCTCGTCGCATTTTAAATCTTTCTGGTAAAAGCGACTTAAGCACAAGCATTACTTTAGTAAAAAACTCAAAGCTTCTGGTCAGCAACGACACCGGACTTTTGCATGTCGCCGAACAATTGGGGAAAAACTGTATCGCTCTGATGGGACCAGCTCCTTTCGGCTTCCCTTCCCGACCGCTTACAAAAATTTTGGAACTTAATTTAAATTGTCGTCCCTGCAGTAAACACGGCCAAGGGCCTTGCATCAATACGAACTACCATGAATGTTTAGTTGGAATTAAACCCGAAGTTGTCGCCGAAGAATTAAAACGAGTTTTGCAATGTTTACCTTGACCGAATTCTTTTTATTTTTTTTCTATCGACGAATTTTGATTCCTTTTGCTTGGTTTTTTTTAGGAATTTTATCCCGGCTTCAGCCTCGCAAAAAGTGGAGTCATTTTTATTTGGATCGAAAAAATCCCACTTTCCAAATTAAAAATAAAAATCTCGGGATTGATAATAATAATTTGCGACCAATTTGGGTGCATGCTGCTAGTGGAGAAATTGAATACGCCCGACCTCTGCTAAGGGAACTTAAATCCAAATATCCCCACATCCCTATTTTAGTGACTTGCACTTCAAGGTCAGCAAAGGATATTTTAGATTCTTTACCTGAAATTGATTATTGGGGACCCAGCCCATGGGATTCGATTTCCTCAACTCAAGAATTTTTGAAGCGCTGGAACCCCAGAGCCTTGCTGATTGCGCGTACAGATCTTTGGCCTGAGCTTCTTTATCAGTGTCAAAAGAAGAGTATCCCGCAAATTTTATTTTCAGCGACTTTTAATTTTTCAGCACAATCTTCTTTTTTACAAAATTTAAAAATTAGGAATTTAAAAAAGGTTACGAAAATTTTCGCGGTCAGCACTCAAGATTCGGCTAATTTAAAAATACGTGATGTAAAAAATGTCCTGACAGGTGGCGATACTCGTTTTGACCAAGTTTTCTACAGATTAGATCATCCAAAAAAAATAAAAACAGAATTAAAGCCATTTCCCACCGATTTTGTTTTTATCGCCGGCTCGACTTGGCCTGAAGATGAATCCCAATTGGTGAGTAGCCTAACAGACCCACAAATTCGGACGATAATTGCTCCTCATGAAGTTGATGAGGCTCATTTAAAGTCCTTAGAGCTTCGTCTTAAAAATCAAAATCGTTCAACACAAAGATATTCTCAGGCCAAAGAGTGGAGATCAGACGCAGTTTTAATCATCGATCAAGTTGGTATTTTAGCAGAAATCTATACCTGGGGAAGCATGGCCTTCGTCGGTGGCTCATTCAAAAAACAAGTTCATTCAGTAATGGAACCACTTGCTGCAGGATTATTTACACTTGTCGGCCCCTTCCATTCTAACAACCGAGAAGCCATTGAGTTTCAATCCCAATATATTGCGGGTCACAGTCTAGTCACGCAGGTTGGGAACACCACTGCGATTCATGATCAATTGAAGAAAATCAAACAGATTTATGATTCAACAACAAAAATGATGATCCGACTTGAGGCTAAGAAAAAAATCGGCGCCACAGAAAACTTACTTAAATACATTGCATCGGCGATAGATCTATCATAGCTGACCGAGTCAATTTGTTCAGGCTTGACCCAAGTCCCTAATTCTTGTCACCATTTTATATGATTCCATTTTTTCCATTGCGAAATAAACCTCAGAAAAGCCCTTTTAAAAAGGGTGACCTTTTAGTCCTTTTTGGCGAGCTCTTTAATCGAGGTTATGGGAATGGTCTTGCTGAAGAAGCTCAGAAAATTGGTATGACCATTGTTCGCGCCACGGTCGGTCGCCGCGATCGCGACATGAATTTACGAATCTTAACTCCAGAAGAAATTCAGGCCATCCCAAAACCCTTTATCAATATACCCCTTGAAGCGGGTTTTGACCTTGAATCTGACTCTGACGGACTTACACCGGTGGATCGGCTCAAAGATCTTAAACTTAGCGATTGGGAAAAATTTCAGTTATCGACCAAAAAATGGGAAGAGTCCCGTGCCAAAGGACAAGTTAGATTTAAAAAAAATGTAACTGAATTCATGCACGAAGTTGAAAATCTTTGGAAACCTGGCCAGAACATTCTTTTTGCGCATCTTATGGCCGGAGGAGTTCCCCGAGCTAAAATTGTCATGCCATTGATGAATCGATCATTCAAAGGCACTGGCGATAGATACTTGAGTTCAGAAAAATTCTGGAACTCTTCGATTGGACAACTCTGCTCGATGAGTTTTGAAGAAGTTACTGCTGAAACTTTTCGTCATCTCTTGCAGCTTTCAACTCCTTTGCGCGAAAAAATACAAAACTCGGGTGGTCATGTTTCTTACACGGCCTATGGCTATCATGGCACTGAAGTTATAATCGATGATCAATACCAATGGCAGACCTACACTCCTTATTTGCAAGGCTGGAGTAAAATCAAACTTGAAGAGATCGCTGCTGAATATTTTAAAAATTCAATCAATTGTTGCGTTTACAACTGCCCTGAAATTTTAACTAATTCGAGTTCGATTTTTCAAGGAGTCGAGGTCTCTCTTTACCCCTTAATTCAAGCCCTACAAAAAGAAACTTCCCAGAGCCCAAAAGCACAAAAAATATTAACCGAATGCAAAGCTCTTCTGAAAGAGGAGTATAATTTTACGACATTGAAAAAATATCTTGATGCTTATTTTGCCGACCCATTAATTAAACAAAAAAATATCTACCGAGATTGGCCTATGCACAGCAGTCAACAGCACTTGGAAAAAATGCTTATAACCTCGGACGCCTTATACGATATGCACAAAGATAATAAAAATTTAATTACCGCCCTACTCAGCGAAGCTGTTTTCGAAAGTTGCGGTCAGGTTATGTTGCACGATTGCTGGGCACCAAAAAATTCCAGCGCCTGGATCGGCCACGATTTAATTTCTAAGTGCTTTTAATTTTACTTTTTAGGATTTTGCCTACACTAAAAAAGCTCAGACATGACGTTTGGCATATAGGTTTGCAGGGGAAGGCAAACCTATATGCCAAGCCGAACTCGTTTTTTAGTGTAGGCAAAATCCTAAAAAGTAAAATTAAAAGCACTTAGAAACCTAAGGTTGGGTTCAGTTAATTAAAAAAAATATTTGGAAATTAGGCGCTGGGCTGGATTTTTTCCCAAGGTAAATATATTTGAATTTCTACCCCTACTAAAAAACGAGTTCGGCTTGGCCTCCACGTTTGGCCTTCGTCCTATTGCAAACATGGAGGCCAAACGTTATGTCTGAGCTTTTTTAGTAGGGGTAGAAATTCAAATATATTTACCTTGGGAAAAAATCCTCAATCCCGAGCCAAAGTTTTCGAACTTTGTTTTTTTTCAATTTCATGAAAGAGACCCACTCGGTTGGTTTTCGTTTGAACCATTGGGAAACCCATTTTGAAACGAAATACACTGGAGCTAATCCCTGACCGGAAAACTCTTTAGAGAGTTTAATTGCGGTTAGCATTTCAGGCCCATAAAAAAGATTAGGCAAAAGACGCTCTCGCTCAGTCATTTCACCTACAATTACCGCTTCTGGGATTTGACCGGCTATAGTTTTATTTAATGCAATGGTGGGCTCATCATTTAAAGGTGCACCTGCCGTAAAAAGAATCAAAGCACCCTGGACCGATTTTTTTGCTAAAGCTTCTATTAATTGCTGATTAGACTCGCTGGCTTTTTCGTTCCAATTTATAAAAATAATTTGAAATTCAGGACCGAGAGTCGAAATTTCGTTTGCTAATTTGCTTTCATCCACATCCCCAGATTCTTTGTAGGGAGTTCGATCAATAAGTTCACAAGATTTACAGCTTTTATTCTGATCAAAGTAGGATTTAATCTGATTCGTGAACTTCTCTTTCTTTAGCTTGTGAAAATAAGCCACTTGAACTGAAGGCTGGCTTGCGTCAGTTGCTGCTTCTGAAAGTAGACTTAACCCCAATAGAAGGCCTAGTAGAATTTGTGAAATTGATTTTATTTTCATCATGACCCATTCTGAAGATTCAAATGAACACTGTCGACAATTTTTAACTAAATAAAGGAACGCGTCGAACCATGCAGCCAAGCAGCGAATTCTGGACTAAGGTCCTTTTTTTCCATGAAGGAGACGAGTACTTCGAGGAAATAGAAAAATCCATTCGTGCAGCTCAGGAAGAAGTTCTTATAGAGTCTTATATTTTTGAACTTGATGGCATGACCCTTCACTTGCTAAATGTCCTTTCAGAGTTTCAACAGCGTGGCGGTCGTGTGCAAATCCTTGTCGATGGTTTTGGCAGCTATTCTTGGTGCGATGACTTGCAAAAATATTGCTCTGAAAATAATCTCGAATTTAAAATCTTTAGACCTTTACCAAGATCAAAAAAATGGTTTCGCCGTGTATGGGTGTCTGTATTTTTTAAATTCTTAATTTTTTTTAGAGGAATTAATCGCCGAAATCATCGCAAAACGCTTGTTGTTGATCGCACGACGGCCTTTATTGGCAGTTTCAATTGGACAATGGTTCACAGTAAAAAATGGACGGGTGCAAAAGCTTGGCGTGATTCTGGTGTTTGTTTAGAGGGATATCCCGTTGAGTTTATTCGAGCCGCATTTAAAAATAGTTGGGCCGAATCCCGTCGATCTTTTTTTAGAAGTTTAACAAAAAAATCAAAATCATTAATAGTTTGGAATCGACTCTCGGATCATCGCCCGATCCCCCTGCGAATTAATACGAGAAATAGAGATAAACTACGGCTTTCACGGGATTTAATTAGGCGCTTCAAAAAAGCCGAAAAAAGGATCTGGATTACCAGCGCCTATTTTTTGCCCAAAAGGTCATTTCTTCGCGCCCTTAGAAAAGCGGCAAAGCGAGGCGTCGATGTGCAAATCTTATGGCCCGGGCCAACCGACGTTCCCGCCGTTAAATGGGCTGCGTATAGGATTTTGGTGAGCTTAATACAGGCCGGCGCTCAGATTCATGAATATCAACCTTCTGTACTTCATGCAAAATATCTCATTGTTGATGACTGGGCGACCCTGGGCTCTGCAAATTTCAATCATCGGAGCTACTTCCACGACCGCGAAATCGAAGCTGAGTTCGATGAGCCAGAATATGTAGCAGAGCTGATGAGTCAGTGGAAAAAAGACCGTGTTCAATGTCAGACTGTGCAGCTTAAAGATTTACAAAATTTACCTGCTTGGCAAAAATTAGTCTCTTTAATCGCTTACCGATTGAGATATTTACTTTAGTCACTTTTTATTTAACAATATTTGAATGAAACGCACAAAAATCGCAGTTACAGGGGGCCCTTCCGGAGGCAAAACGACTCTTCTGGAAACCCTGAAAAAAGAGTTGGGACAAGAGGCCTCGATTGTTCCCGAGGCAGCTAGTCTTCTTTACAGAGGAGGCTTTCCCCGAGGGAAAACTCCGAGCGCAAGAATTCACACTCAAAAAGCGATTTATTATACTCAAAAGGAAATCGAAAATCTCATTATTGAAGACTTTTCTGCGCCATTAATCGTTTGTGATCGGGGTTCTTTAGATAGTATCGCTTACTGGCCTTACAGCGAGGAAGACTTTTTTAAACAAATTGATTCGACTCGCGAAAGTGAGCTGAACCGTTATGACTGGGTTCTTCATTTAGATACAGCTTCCAGCGACTACTATGACAGTTCGAATCCTATTCGAACTGAATCTCATGCGGAAGCAGTTCTTTTAAATGAAAGAATAAGAAAAGCTTGGACAGGCCACCCGCAGCGACTCATCATTTCTGAAGACACTGATTTTTTAACGAAAATGGCAAAATCAATTGGTGTAATTACGGCTATTCTAGATAATGAAAAGTATGAAAAAATTGTCAGCAGGTTTGGAATTAAGGCCGTGTAACCGGAGGAATTCATTTTTTTATATAGTCTTCTTTTTATTTCAATAATTATGCAAGCCACAGCCTGGGGACAGAGTTCTGCAAAAACTCCGATTTATTCGGAACCTTTAAATTTTTCTGCAGAGAAAAGCAATATCCAGATATTGCCTCAAAAATTTGAATTTTCTATCGTTGATGCTCACAAGATGAAGCTCGGGGATATTCTTATCGATGCTACCGAGATAAATTTAGAGTTTCTTAGGACAAATAAAGAAGATAAAAAATTCAAATTTAAATTCACTTGGCCGCATGCTCTTCTTCAAGAAGGTCAAATCGTTCTTTTTAATAATTATGGAAAAGCCCTTTGGAGCTCAAGAATAAAAAAAGATGATATTAAGGTCACTCAAACTACGACAAATGAATCTTCAACCTTAAGAACCGATCTGGCAGAGCTCGTGAGTTCTGATATCAATATAAAACTTCTTGATGAAATGAAGTATCTTCCTTTCCTGAAATTCTGTGCAATTAAAGTTGAAGAGAACACACGCCTTCAGCTTTGTTCTCGCGAGTTTTATTTTTCAGATCTAAAGGATAATGTAATCTTAAAGCCTCACGCTAATATTAAAAAGATCGCCGAACTTTCAATCAACGACAAAGTGATCGAAAGCAAACAAGTTTTGATTTTTTTAAATGATCCAAATCAAAATATCAGTTTAAGATTTCGCACAGAGAATGGCTCTATTCTTGATTTTGAAACCCGAATGAAAACCGTAGAATTTCAAGATGCTTTTTTGAGTGCAGATGAAAAAACAATTCAAATCAAAGCTTATGGTGGATCTCCGGCCAAGGAAGATACTGTTGAGTATGTCGGCAATTTACTTTGGAAAACACAAATTCCAGTCGCCAATCCAGTCATATATCTGAAAGCTGCTGGCGGAATTCCCATGCGTCAGGAATTTTATATTCGAGGACCAGCTCCAAAAGAAGATCTTCGTCCATTTGCAAAACCCCCCTTAGAAAATAAAACTTATTCGAGTTCTATCACAATCCGTGGGAATTCAGCAGAAAACACCAGGCCAATATTAAGAGATAAAAATTCTTCACTCAGGATCTCAAACGAAGGATCGTTCATTTGGGAATTAAAAAATCTTGCCGTAGAAAATGACAACAAACGATATCTTTCATTTAAAACAAATAAGAATGAATTTACCATCTTTCACAAAGTAACCCGCGGCCGTCCTTTTCAAATGAAATTTGAAGGGCTTGCTGAATCCTCGGGACTTTTTCGCTCCCATTTAGCAATGGACTGGTGGTTTCAAAATTTTATGTGGAGCTCTAGCAACTGGAGTAATTTTCATTGGGGAGTTCAGGTTGAACAGTTTCAAGCCCTTGCTAAAAAAGATACTCTTATCGATTATTCGATAAGCAGAGCAGCTTTGCTGTATCGCTTCACTCCTGGATTCAATTTTGTAGAAAGCTCATGGGGACTTAAACTGCCCTATCAAATGGTGACGACCCCAACAAGTAGCTTTAGTTCATTCGGATTCGGGTTCTTTTATCACGGGGAAAATCCTGGATTCAAAAGTTCTCTTATCGATTGGTTCGACGCTGATTTTTCTTATTTTACTGAATCCAAAACCAGCACTGCAAATCTTTTGTCTTCCTATGAGCTCAGCGCAGTCGCCTATTATGCAATAAATACATCTTGGGCCTTCAGTTATGGACTTTCTGCTTCACAAGTTAATTTTGAAAATGGCGGTGATTCTTCCAACACCTTTCTTCAAGTCAAACTTGGCTTTGCTTTTAGTTTTTAATTTTTTTTAGGATTTTTCATGCACACTAAAAAAGCTCAGACATGACGTTTGGCACGCATGTTTGCATTAGGACGAAGGCCAAACATGCGTGCCAAGCCGAACTCGTTTTTTAGTGTGCATGAAAAATCCTAAAAAAAATTAAAAACTAAAAGCAAAGAAAACAAGAAGAACTGGTGTTGTCACGTTTTGGATTTTTCAAAAAAAGTAAATAAATTTTTCTTTTTTTCTTCTGCCTTTTTGCTCCTACTAAAAAACGAGTTCGGCTTGGCCTCCACGTTTGGCCTTCGTCCTATTGCAAACGTGGAGGCCAAACGTTATGTCTGAGCTTTTTTAGTAGGAGCAAAAAGGCAGAAGAAAAAAAGAAAAATTTATTTACTTTTTTTGAAAAATCCAGCGACGGCTTGCGTGATATCCATATTGAAAATATCTTGTTTCTTTGCCTTAAGTTGCGCTTCGAGTTTCGAAAGTTCCCGTCGGGCAACAATAAATCCTGGATCCAGGGCAAGAGCTTTATCAAAAGATTTTTTAGAGTTCACTAAATCACCTTTTGCCTTATTGTAAAGGCCCATGACAAAAGGATAAAGAGCGTCATAACGTTCATCAGGTGGCACTTGGATTAAATCAATTTCAATATCTTTTAAACGCTTGTAGTTTTTTCGGGTTTCCATAAGTCCTAGCTTTGCCCAAGCCATATAAATATTTGACTGGAAAAATTGCGGACTTAACTTTTGCGCGACCGCCACTTTATCCATGGCTTTTTGATACTGGTTCAACTGCAACTCTTGCTTGGCTTCTTCAACCAGTTTAGTTGCTCGAATTTTTGCTTCAGCGTCGTTCTTTTGTGTTTCTTTTTTAAATTTTGTTCGATCATTGCCATCTCGACTTTTTTCGACAGCTTGTTTGAATTTAAAATGAAGTTGAACCCATAATTTGGACAATTCACCACTTTTGTTCTTTGGTTCATCTCCAAGATTGGGCAAAAACTCTTCCAGAATCTTATCCGAGTTTAATTCTTCCATTGAATTGACGCCAATGTATTCCAACATTTCGAAAGGATTTTTTCCTTTGATTTCGAAATCAATCTTTTTTAGATAATTGAGTTGTTCACCTTCACTGCTAAAAGTGGCTTTCGAAGAAAATACGATCAGTCCTTTAGTTAAAAGAAAATGCAGGGCCTTGTAAAGAGCTGTTTGATTGTAATCTTTTACTTCTAATAAAGTATTTAGCGTTGCAGATTCCCTTATTCGCTCAACCAAGCCATCCAAATTTTGCACCAATGACATTGTTAAAGCAGGATGATCCATGCGTAAAGACGCAGTTGGAATTATAATGTGGCCCGCCCACATCATATACAAAGATTTCAGCCAGGAAACTGATACTTTCGATGCTATCCAATCGTGCAGATAATTCAACAAAAGATCGGAATCAATACTCGGAGAAATTTCCTCGACTTCGGAGGTCGCGAAGTTAAGCTTAACTTGACTATCGACAACTGTTTTCGAAAGTCTAATATTCATTTGTTCAGTCATCATCAGGTCAAGAGCATGCGGGCTCATTAAATTTCCCTGGATAAGAGCTTGACCTAAACGACGATTTGTTTTGTCCTTCAATGCATTTTGGATTTCTTCTGGCGTCACATAACCGCTTTGAATAAGCAACTCACCTAAAACTGTTTGTTTATCCTCGACATCAACGCCGACGATAGCACCATTCGCAAACGCCAATCCTGAAACCGTGCCGTCTTGACTGTAAATATTTAAATAGCCAGAACTTTTAGTTTCAGAAAGTAAACTATACACAAAAGGTAAATCAAACCCACTTACTTCTTCAATGCTTTCTAGCATTTTCTTTTTATCACGATTTGTTACTTTTTCTTTAGAAAACATTTGATATAAAATTTTTCTGGCGGGCAATTCTTCTTTTTTTTCGTCCTTTTTGACCAGAGCAAGTATTTGCTCTAGATCAAAAGGTTTTTTTAGAAATGAAAGCGCTTGTGTTTTTTTCACGGACTCTTGAATAAAGGCTTTATCCATATAAATTCCGCTGACTAAAATAATTTTAAATCGAGCTCCTGGATTTAATTCACGTAATTTCATGACAAAATCCACACCCGGCATTTGCGGCAGTAAACAATCAACGATAACAAATTCAATTTTATTGGCTGAAAATACAGAAAGCCCCTCTTCAGGACGAGGCGTCCAATAGGCTTTGATTCCCTCTCTGTTCAAAGCTTCTTGAATGGCTTCACCCAACGAGGAATCATCTTCAATAATAAGGGCTCGAATATTTTCCGTACTCACTCTTTACTTGTCGGTTGAACCTCATGAGACTTTATACAAAGTAGACAAAAGTCCTGTGGCCTTGGACATGCTTAAACGACGTGTCCGATTTATTTTTTGATGAATTTGAAATATTTAGATTCGATGACATCCATTTCCATAACTTCTCCAGAATCGTCTTTAACTGCAGAAGGCGGGGTCAGGCTTCCTTCCTTAAATTCCGAGCCGTACCGAAATAGAACATTTTTTTCTACACCTAGACTCTCGTTGTAGTAAGGCACAAAGAAAGAAATAACCTTAGCATTTGTCGGAAGAAATCCATCGACCATATTGATTTGATCAACAATAACTTTGGGACAATTATTAAATACAATTTGAGCCGCGACTCCAGAGCCAATCCATTTAATCCATTCACGGATTCCACAAGAATTAATACTCAAGATACCATTTAGATCCAAACTGATTTGTTGAACTCCAACAAGTTTGTACTGCTGGAAATCGACATCTTCATCGATGACCCCCGACATTTGGATATTTAATTTTTCGCCCTCTTTATTCATTTTGACATCAAGTTTTCCCATAACAATCACTCCAATTTAAATCTCATTATTTTTGACTACAAAAAAAGTAACATCATCCACCAATGAAGATCCTTGGCGAAATTTCTGAAACGCCGTCGAAATGCGCTCCATTGAATCCGTTGCTGTGGGAAAATCCTGATTCGCATTGATAATAGCTTTTACGAATTCTCGTTCTCCCCATGACTCGCCTTTCGGATTTCTGATATCAGGTATTCCATCCGTGTAGAATAACATTAAATCGCCAGGTTCCAATTTTATTTTAGATTCGATGTATGTGGTAGACCTGCTCTGGCCAAGTCGAGGGTTGTTGACCTCATTGAGTGGGATAAGATCTTTTCGCTTGAGTGGCTCATTTGATTTACGAATTAAAAATGGGGCTTCATGTGAAGCATTGGCGTAAGTCACCTCACCCGTCGTGGTGTCGTAGGAAGCTAAAAAAAACGTCATCATCAACTGGCCCCGTGAGCATTCGTAAATACTTCCGTTCAAAAGTTCCATCGCTTGCGCTGGCCCAACGTTCAGCCACTCAATAATAGAAGCTGCTGACTTTGCCGCTGCGGTGATCAGCGCTGACGGAGCTCCATGTCCCGTGGCGTCCCCAATCCAAAGTAATATTTTGTCACCAAGTTGGCTGTAGTGCCACCAGTCCCCACCGCATTCACTGGCTGGTTCGTAAAACCCTGAAATCTGCAAAGGACCTAACTGAGCCAGCGATTCAGGAAACAGTGTTTCTTGCACTGTTTTTGCCGTCCTGAGTTCATTCTCCATTCGTGCATTTTCTGCCGTTCGACTTAATAATCGCGACACTTCAGCTGCCATTAAGTTGAAATTTTCGGCAAGACTGCCGACTTCATCGTTTGATTTTACATCGACCTGAAAGTTAAATTTTCCTTCAGCAACTTTTTTAGTCGCGTCAAAAAGAGAGGTTAAAGACTGAGTCATTGTATTTGATGCCAGCAAACTGATCATCACTGTCAGACTGATCAAGAGCACAAAGAAAATAACTGATTTCCGCAATAGAATACCCAGGGCACCAAGAGCTTTTTCCTTCATAACCGAGGTCATGACGTACAAGTCTCCAAAACCCACTTTTGAATAAGAAACCATGTAATCCACATTGGTTCGATCTTTTGAAACTTCCACTCCCTGAGAAATCATTTCTGCTTGCTTCAGAAAATTAAGATCCATTTTTTGAGACAGCATTTCGCCAATAAATTCTTGAGGACCAAAAATCACCTGCCCCAATGAATCGATAAGAAAGATTTTTTGTGCCCCCGAAGTCTTAAACATTTGTTCTAACTCGGAAAGTTGAACGAGCAAACCAAAATATATAAATTTTTGTTGTTTAGTATTATCAACTCTTTCTATGATAAAAAGCCGATCATCTTTATCAAACGAGAAAATTAATCGTTGCTGTTTTTTTGTAAGTTCCCGCGCCCGCGCCATAAGTTGTTCAATTTTAGGAGCCAATTCCTCGCCCATTTGAGGAGATTTTTCAATATAGGATTTCATTGTTAATTTGTTAATAGTTTCGTCGAGTTCATAAACCGTCATAAAGTCCAAATTGGGGCTGTTTTTCAACAAGGAATCCGAAACACCAGAGAATTTTCCTTGCTCAGCATAGTCTTGGAACAGCGGTTTTGCGCCGATGATGATCGTGTTGAGTTGGTTTTTGATTTGACTGGCTAAGGTACCCGAAAGATTGCTCGTGGAATCAAAAACATAAGCCATTTTATCATCTTTGAAAATTTTGAGAGCCATCAACAAAAACGCACCAAGAGTGAAAACTGGTATTAGGGTTAACAAAGCTAGAATTTTGTAACGAATGGAAAAGCGCCGTTTTTGCACTTTCTTATTTTGAGACAGGACCCGAGCAAGGGAAAGAAGTTCCGATATTTTTTAGACCTTCGTCTGTTGCCATTCCCTCACTGTCTTCCGAGTTATAACAGGGAGTTTATGACTAGATTAAGCAAGACAGAGAATACCTTCTTTTGGACATGCGCAGCGATCTTCTGCGTCTTCGCGTATTTTTTATACGATGATTCGTTATTTTTCTCTCAAAAAAATCAAAACCAAAACCAAAATATCGGCAGCTTTAATATTTCAACGAACGATGTTCGCCGAAAAAGTGACGATAGTTTTCTGTGGGTTCCCGTCTCTACAACCGACAAAGTTTATCTGCGAGATAGCATCTTCACTGGTAATGCTTCTCGGGCAACTTTGAATTTTGATGATGGATCAACGATCGAAATTAAAGAAAATTCCATGATCACTTTAAACATGAACCAAGGCCAGATCCAGCTGGATTTACGATATGGGGATTTGATCACCGCCCTTAAAGAAAAATCTCAGATCGAGGTGACTGCGGGTACACAAAAATTTGATTTAAAACAGCAAAATGCCGGCCCTTCCCGAGTGCAAATCCAAAAGCTTCGAACAAAACGCATGAAAATAAAATTACTTGAAGGTGATGCTCAATTCACTAACAAAAGGAACAATGAAAAAGTGAGTTTAATAAAAGAAAACCAACTCACCGTAAACACATCAATCTTAGAAAAAAACTCATCTGAAATTATTCAAACTCCTTTGAAACCGGTTATTCGCTTAATAACCGAAGATAAAACACCAATTTTATTATTTAAAAAAGGGGAGATATTTCCTCTACGATGGGATTCTAAAGATTTAACTTCATTTCGAATAGAGATTTCATCTAAATCCGATTTTTCTAAAAAGGAATATTCTTCCGAGGCCCTTATAAGTCCGCATGACGTCAAAGTAGAACTAGGCATGGGTTGGTATTTTTGGCGGGTTATCGGAATTGATGATTCCGAAACCGACGTAATTAAATCGGAAGTTCGAAGGTTATTTGTAAGCTATGTTGAAGGTCCCAAAATAACTTCACCAACACCAAATGCTAACTTGCTATTTGAATCCAGACCGCCAGTGGAAAGTTTTTCTACAGATATCAATCTATCTTGGATTTCGAAACAAGCTTTTCTTTCATTCGAATGGCAAATTTCCGATACAAGCGATTTTAAAAAAATAATTGCCTTTGATCGAGTTACACAAAATACGATAAAATCTCCTCAGCTAAAAGCCGGAAATTACTTTCTGCGAGTTCGTGGTTTCTTAGACGAAGACAAAGCCGGGCCATGGTCCCATTCACAATCGTGGAAAATTTCAGTCTCCGAGAAAAAATATTTGCCACTGGAATTGATCACAAAAAATATTAAGTTTAATCCTATGCAGGCTCAACGTCAGCCATCATCTCTACAAAACCCAGTGTTGTCGTGGAAAAAACATCCTAATGCCAAATCGTATTTAATTGAAACCTCAAAAACTCGAGATTTTAAACAAAAAGCTGTTTTCGAAAGCCCTTCGACACAATGGAATTGGTCAAAATACAATCTTGGAACTCACTTCTTTCGAGTTTTTGCTAAAGGTACCACTGATATTGAAAGTCCATCCAGCGAAATCGGCACTTTGAAGGTCGATGTTTCGAATCCCGAGCTCACTCCAATTCCAAAGATTGTCAAAGAATCAGAAATAATTGGTTCGATTCCTCCAAAAATAGAAGTGCCAATGGCTTGGACGCCGATTCCATTTGCAAATAAATATCTTTTTGAATTTGATAAAGATTCCTCGTTCAAGAAACCAGTTCAACGGCAAATCACTTCCAATTCAGAGACCATTGAATTGCCAGAACCTGGAAAATATCACGCTCGGGTAATTGCCTATCAAAACAATCAGCCGATTACTGGTTATTCAAAAGTAGAACTCATTGAGTATGAATATCATGCTCAATTGGCACCGCCTAAACTCCAAGAACCTGGTAACAGCGTGAATATTTTCTTACAAAAAGACATCGAACCCTTAATTTGGCTTGTTTGGACCGCAGACCCAAGGTCAATCGGTTACGAATTAGAAATTTCAGCAAATCCTGAATTTAGTAAAATTGTGATGCGCAAAAAAGTGAACGAGTCCCGCTTTTTGATCACAACACGAATTCCCCTCGCCACTATATATTGGAGGGTTAAGGCCCTTGCACCTAAGAATGATGCAACATCAAATTGGTCAGAAACTTGGGTATTTACTCTTATGTCTAAAACTAACGAGAATTTCTTTCAATGATAACCTTAACAATCTTTGACACTTTATTAGAGCCGGTTTTTGCACTTAATAAAAAGAAAGAAATTCTTTATTGCAATGAGGCCGCTGCCACCCTAGCCTCATCAACCCCTCGAAAACTCACTCGTGCCGGGACAAAAATAACGGATATTTTTGATTTTCAAGTCGATGTTGATTTTTTGAATTTAGAAAAAATAACTGAGCCCACTCCCTATAAAGAATTGCGATTTAAAAATCCAGCAGGAGCCTCTGTCCTTGTTCAAATCACCCTCCAACGATTGATCACGTCGGAAGTGGACTCGCAATGGCTGATGTTCATTCGAGACGTAACCCTCGAAGAACAACTCCAAAATAAATACCGTGCTCAGCTCGAACAAAAGGAAGTTGTCATCGAGGAACTTAGGGTAGCTCAAAGTGAACTACAAAATTATTCTAAAAACCTTGAAAATATCGTTGCTCAAAGGACGCAACAAATTTCCGAACTGAATACGACGATGATGGCACTATTAGATAGTCTAAACGAGGGATTTTTTATTTTCAATGAACACGGCGATTGTTTGCCGGTTTTTTCGAAAGCCTGTGAAACTATCTTAGAAACCCGTCCCGCCGGTAAAAAAATATGGGATGTTCTGAAACTAGCACCAAACAAAGTCGAAGGTTTAAAACGCTGGATGACCACATTGTTTAGCGAAATGCTGCCTTTTGAAGACTTAATTCCCCTTGGACCCGGTTCTTACGTTCATTCCTTAGGTAAAAAAATAAAAATTGAATA
Source organism: Bdellovibrionota bacterium (assembly GCA_038043185.1). GTDB lineage: Bacteria > Bdellovibrionota > Bdellovibrionia > Bdellovibrionales > Bdellovibrionaceae > UBA5009. The sequence goes on along the minus strand of JBBTCO010000020.1, from coordinate 17,979 downwards.
CTTTCCCCTGCGTGAAGAGAACAGAAAAATAAAAGGTGTTGTCGTGATGGCCTCGGACATCACCGATCTTGTTCAAGCCCAACTGGATACCGAGAACGAAAAAGCGCGTGTACGACTAGTCCTACAAATTATTCAAAATAAAAAACACATTGCTGGATTTGTTAAAGAACTTGAATCCTGGTTTGCATTACTTAATCAGCAAGTTCAGTCGGGAAACCAAGATGTCGATATCGACACCATCAAACGAGCCCTTCATACCATTAAAGGTAATGCCAGCCAGTATTCAATTAAAGAACTTATTGATCTGGCGCATGTCGCAGAAGAAAAAGTATCGACAGCTTCCCAATCAGAATGGATGATTTTTCTTTCGGAATGTGTCAGCAAAATGCAAATTCATTTTTCTGAATTTCTTTCTTTGGCCGAAGAAATTGTAGGACCCTGTAGTGATTATTCAGAAAGAAAAATTGAAGTTTTCGAATCTGACCTAAACGAAATTTGCGATATTTTGAATTTTTGGAGTAAGGGCCATTATTTAGCATGGAAAATTCAAGATCAATACTTATCGCTTCATTTACACAGTTTGTTCGAGCCTTTTAACCAAGTCATTCAACAAACAGCTCATCAACTGCACAAACAAGTTCATCCCTTAAAAATTTCGGGTGAAAACATCGTTCTTAACAATTTGGATTTGTCTAATCTCTTTTCTACTTTAGTTCATTGCTTTCGCAACAGCATTGATCATGGCCTTGAACTTCCAGATGTCAGAAAAGCTGGTGGCAAACCTGTCGCGGGCCTAATTGAGGTGACAACACAGGTTATTGAAAAAAATCAAAAAAAATATCTCTTTTTTCAAATTCAAGATGATGGTGCTGGAATTTCTCCACATAAAATTCGCGAGAAATTAAAATCCAGATCCATTAACGTCGATCATGAATCAGACGATCAAGTTATCCAGCATATTTTCGATTCCGCTTTTTCAACAAGCACGGAAATCACCGAAATTTCTGGCCGAGGAGTTGGTCTGGATGCCGTCAAAGCGGCGGTTGAAAACCTGTCAGGTCAGGTGCACGTCAAATCAAAGCCCTTGCAGGGAAGTCTTTTTGAATTTTTAATTCCTCTTAATCCGCACGATCAAAAAAACCAAATTGAACCCAAAATAGCTTCTTAGTTGGGCGTGTCCTCATTTGTTATGTTTTTGCCAGGCCCCGCGCATTTTTTCTTCAAATGTTTTTCCGCTGAAAGGCTTAACGATATATTGCGAAACCCCACTTAAAACAGCTTCCGTCACTTGCTCGCGCTCAGCCTCTGAGGTCAGCAAAATAATTGGTAATTCAGCATATTCAGGCTTGGCCCTTGCGTGTTTCAAAAATTCTAAACCGGTCATTACCGGCATATTCCAATCTGAAATGACCAAGCCAATGGGGGCTCCTTGCTGTTTTCGCGCTTCTAAAATACGAAGTGCTTCGGCACCGTCCGGAGCCTCAAGGACATCGGTATAGCCCATAGTTCTGAGCTGAGATCTGACCAAATCCCGTATGGACAGCATATCGTCGACCAAAAGAATTCGAGTTTCTTTTAGGAACACACAAAAACTCCAGGTTAATTGTAATCCTTACTCATCTGAGCAGATGAATGAGATTCCGTCGACCACTCTTTCGGGTTGATATTTCATGTCAATTTTGCTAGACAACACTATCTCTTCATTTTGATGGTTTTATAGCTTTTGTTTAAAAACCTATTTTAGTAAAAATGATGCGACGCAATAATCGGTAAAAGCGACAGAAGGAAATGAATTATGGCTAAAAAATCAGGAAGAATTATTGTTACGCTCGAGTGTACGGAAGCTCGCGCGCTAGGAAAACCTGTTTCTCGTTACACAACGACGAAAAACAAAACCAAAACTCCAGGCCGCATGGAGAAGAAAAAATATAATCCAAATTTAAAAAAACACACAGTTCATCGCGAGACTAAGTAATGATCCTCACCGATCAAGAGATTCTCTCGAGCATAGAAGCTGGTTCAATTCTAATTGAACCATTTTCTCGTGAGTGTTTAGGATCTAACTCCTATGATGTTCATCTTGGAAAAACTCTGGGCGTTTATCTTGACAGTGTTTTAGATGCAAAAAAACACAATCGTATTGATACTTTTGAAATACCCGAAGAAGGTTACCTTCTCACTCCTGATAATTTTTATTTAGGAGTAACCATGGAATACACCGAGACTCTCAAGCACGTCCCTTTCCTTGAGGGTAAGTCCAGTGTCGGGCGCTTGGGCATCGATATTCATGCAACTGCTGGTAAGGGCGACGTGGGCTTCTGTAATTACTGGACCTTAGAAATTTCGGTAAAAAAGCCAGTTCGTGTTTATGCAGAAATGCCTATTGGGCAACTGATTTATTTTGAAGTGAAGGGCAACATCATCACTCCATATAACAACAAGACCTCTGCAAAATACAATGAGGTCGTTGCTCGACCAGTTGAATCTATGATGTGGAAAAATAGCTTCTAGAAGCGGCCTCATAAATAGTGATCCTTCGTTGCCTTCGTCGGATCCTCCCTGCGACGTCCAGGAGGACGCCTCAGTCGAATCCTCCTGGTCGCCTCGGCTGACTATTTATGAAACCACTTCTGTACGACTACTTTAATTTAGACTCGCTTTAAACTTTATTTTTCCGATCTATTCCAGATGAAATATTGTCTTTTTTTAGCAGTCATACTTTTGTCTTGTTTCAGCCTTAGCGCTTTAGCACAGTCGAAGAGTAAGCCAAAACCTCCTCAAAAAAATCTCAGCCAGAAAAAGATGGAACAAAAATTTCGTCGTCAGGCTTTTTTGGATACTGAAGACGAGGAACTTGTTTCTGTTTATGAAGAAAAAGGTCTGAACTGGAAAAATTGTAAACGACCAACTTGCACAAAAGCCTTAGCGTGGCCAGATAATAAATCTAAAATTTTTGTTATTGGTGAAATAGAAACCGCTTCAGTCGTTGATCCTTATTCCGGCGAAAGAGTTACAGAAGAATACTACCCCGTTGAAGTCACCTACACCCGCGAAGATGCAGGTGGAAAAGAATTCAAGATAGCAGTCAAGAAGGCATGGGTAGAGGCCTCCTTTCTTCATTTTAATGAAGAAGAAGAGAAAAAAGATCCTTTTTACAAAGCAGAGTTAATCAAAACTCCAGTCACACCGCCAAATTTACGCGATGGTCCCCTTAGTGAAGAATGCAGACCACTCATATCAAAAAAAGGACTGTGCCACCTACCTGAAGTAACTCAGAAAGTAACTGAAGAAGTTAATAAGAACAGAGAAAAGAATAAAAAAATTACCTATGAAACTGACCTTATCATGGAGTCGGTGGGCGCCTGTGTAGAAAAAAAACCAATAGAAGGGAAAAGCTCAAGTCATGTGAATTACGATTTATTTGCCTTGGATTTGATAAAAAAAGCACCTGTACCTGAAATTCAAAGAGAAGATACAGAATTTATGACCCGAAATGATTTAATAAACATTGATGCCCTTGCGAGAACCCTTTACGGAGAAGTCGCATCTTGTTTTAAAAAGGGCCTCAATCATCCTATGGCCGTTGCAAGAATTGCGATTAATCGGGCGAATACTGATCAAAGTGCCTACATAACTGGACGTCATAAAACTGGGAAACCGACTTTGGCGAAAATGCTCACCTCCGATACTCAATTTAATACATGGTCAGATGAACACATCGATGAAAAAACCAAACTACCTCGATCCAATCCTGCCCTCGAAAATGCCCTGTGCCCTCAATCTAAAGATGCCGTTTGGAAAAATGCGGTTCGCATTGCAACAGAAGCGGTTTTATATCCAAAAAAATTTGAAGAACGCACAGCAGCCGTTGGTGATAACGTAAAAAATTTCACATCTCGCATGGATTTCTCCGAACGTTACAAAAAATTTAAAGAAGTTAAGCCCAAGATTGAAGGGCGCGCCTTAGCCAAAGAGTGCGTAAGGCTGTGGGAAATACCTATACCTATCAAAAAGAAAAAGATCTAGTGCTTTTACTCACACTTCGGCACAGGGGGAGCTGGCCCTGTCGGTGGTTTGCGAACCTGATCTGCGATCAACCCCAGAATTTTCGCAATCTGATTTCGATCAGCATAGATTGTTCTATCTGGTCTCTTATAATTATTTTTCCAAAGTAACCATTGAATAACGTCGCCATCAAATAAACAAAAAAACGATGGACTCTTATCACAGCCCGGAATTTTAGCGTACTTGACGATGTAGGTAAAAACAGCTTCCAACTCATCGACCTCTATAGTCCCGTCGGCAATTTGCTCTTTCGCTAAGTCTAGCAATAAGCCTTTAAAAGTGGGAAATGCCAGAAGAGTATCTGATTTTGAAATTACCGCATCACGATTCTGATCAAATTTTGCAAATAACATTTCGGTGTATTGAATGATGTGTGGAAATAATGAAGCATCACCCATCTTCACCAATTGCTGATCGTTTGGTGGATATCCTGCCGCTTTTAAATTCTCAAAAAAACTTTGGTTCCAAGCGGCGGGCGAAGTTTGATCAAAATAGCGCAAATATTCTGGGGTTGAAGCAAAATCACGTTTAACATTATTACGATAAGATTCTCGTAAACAACTTAAGCTTACCGTATCCGTTGAACGACTCAAGTCACGAGATCCGCCACATTTCTTTAATAAATCTACTCTCAATTTTTTGTCGATGACGACACCTGAAAAAATCATTGTGACAAGGTCATGAAATTCTTGAAAACTGACCAGCTGATCACCATCGGAATGAGGTAAGAATATATTCGCTTCAGTGAAGCGAGAGGCAATAAAGCTTTTCTTACCAGGTTCTAACAAACCCAAATCGACAAATATTCCACTAATGTCAGCATAAGCCAATTCAGCTTCGCATTTTTGCACACCCTTATTGGTTGTAATGCGATTCAAATTTAAACCATAGGCACGTGTTAACAATCGCACAAGCAACCGGCTTAAATTTGACTGCTTTAAAGTCTGCAAAGATAAACGTTGTTCATTGCCATAGGAAATGATCACTCGCCCATCATTATCTAAAGTCATTGGAATTGGCGTACTGAATACCAATTTCATTTCATTTAATCCTGACATTAAATGCGGATCATTTTTATATTTTTCTAAACCGGCTTTAACCTCAAGCAAGAGCTCTCCATTCAAAAGCGAACTTTGCTTTCTTTCATACAAATCCATGAAAAATAAATCTAATTTGCTCCAAACACTAAACTCATTTGATAAATTTTCTAAGAGTCGATCGTCAATACCGCGAGGAGTGACTCCGTTTAAACGATCTTCCGGCGGATTTAAGAACTTGTTAACCAACGCTTTGCTTATGACGTCGATTGTTGAGGGCTTTACCTCTTTAGGAATAACATCGGCTTCAGAAAGCCCAAGAGCAATCGTTGTGATCTCTTCTGTGGTCAATACAGGCTTTTTTCGCTGAGCCAAGGTGTCTTTTATTAAATTAATTGTATCATTACCAAACCAATTCAAAGCCTCGCCTTCTTTAGACGAAGTGTAGGCATTGCCTAAAATAAAATATTTATATTGAAGAAAAGAGGCATAAAACTGAGACGCTATTCCTAAAAATTTCGCCCATTGTCCTTTTTCGATGTCCCAATTTTCTGCAATTCCATTGGCAATAGTGCAATGTTCATTCGCTTTTCTTTCGTCAAATAGCATTCGCTTTATATCTTTTGCAACGCAAGAGTATTGAATGGCGGTTTGAGCAAAGGATGTTTCGCCCTCTTTTGGCGGGTAAAGTTTTTCCAACTCCTTTAATAGGCTGATTAAATCAGATGAGGAATAACCTTCCTCGAATTGTCCGCCAAGTTCTTTTAAAGCCTGGGTTAACTGGAAACGAGCATCACTAAATAAACTTCGGGCTTTTTCTTGTGTTTCAACTTTATTATTCCAATTCAAGGTATAGACGCGACGGAATGGAAGCAGTGTTGTGATCATTCCTTTGAGTATATTCACTTTCAATTTAGCAGATTCAAAATCTTTTGTGCTCCAAAATTCAATACTGCCACCCAAAGCCATTTTTTTAATCTTCATAATTTCAAAAACAAAATTGTCCGAGGTTTTGAAGTCCGGCCAAACATTAGAAACAGCTTCCAGAATTTCATTTGTTTCAATTCTAGATACTTGCCCGGAAGGTTTTTCCCCTACAAGATCTTGGAATATAGAAAAAATATCTTCAAAAGTTCGAGCAATAAAGGCGGCACGGCTGCCCGAAGTGTCTTCTGAATCTTTCGAAAGAAAATAATAATATCGAAGATATTGGACATAAGCACGTCCACCCAAAAGCATAAAAATACGCCATTCCCTAGGGGAAACAAAGCTTTCTTCCCCGCCCGCCACAGCCTTTTTTACTTTTTTTACTAAAGGAATATATTGATCGAGTTTTGGAAGCCAGGTCCAACTTTCACCCGAAAATTTTTCTAACTCACGCAATAAAATCGGCACATCATTTAAATCATAGCTGGGATTATTTTTCTTAACCAAATTTGAAATATCTTTAGCAAAAGTTTGAATGGCCATATTGGCTTGTTCAAATTCCTCGAGCTGAGAATCATTGATTTGATTATCAGGCTTCCAATGCATGGTTAGAATTTTCATCGCTGGATTTATTGCAATACTCATTCGACGAAATTCAGAAAGTAAATTAATGATATCACCCAACTCGGTGCGTGTTAAATATTCTGTACTTCCACCGATCAGAATAACCTTAATTTTCATCATCTGCGATTGCAGTTCTGGCGAGATTTGTTTTTTTCTAGCTAAAATTGCACTTCGCTCAATAAAATTATCTTCGATAAATGTCGCTAGTTCTTGAGGACTGTAGCGATCAGAAATACGACCACGAATGTATTTTTTGAACTCGATAAATGCGGAACTTAAACAACCCCAAGCTTCGGATATCTCGGCTGGCTTTCCATCACCTCGAACAAAATCACCGATGCTGTCTGTAGCATGATCCAAACAGGGCGAGGGAGTAACTCCAAGATTTTTGGCAGGCGGAGGATCTTCACCAATTTTTGGAGTACAAGAAATATGCTGGAAGGCCAGAAACAAACACAACCATCGAACCGATCGATGTCGTTTATGAAAAACGGATTTAAAAGACATAGCTTAAACCTCCGTAGACACGATCATTTGCACGATACTGATTTAAAAATCGCGACGAAGAGTCCTCATCCTGCACACCCAAAAAATCAGCTCCTACCAACACAGCCCAATGAGTAGAGGGAAGATAATGGAATTCAGTTCCTATCAAAGTTCCTCTTTGAAGATAATCGTAAAGGTAAGAAAATTTAGCGATCAGAGGTTTTTGAGCGACACGAAAAAGTGGCCCCATCACTTTTAAAGAAAGAGCATTTTTGAATTTCATCCGATCATCAAAAAGCGTCATCGTATCAGGTCCTTCAGAAGTAATATCGATAATTTCTCCACCAAAAACACGCAGGTAAGCGACCTGCACTTGTAGATTACGTTCAAAAAAGTTAGGCAATTGAAAATCTAAAATCATCGAATAAGCACGAAGCCCCTGAGGACTTTGAATTGCCCAATCCACTTCTGGTTTTTTTTCAATGGGATTATCTTCCAGATAACTTAAAGTCGTTTTAACATCGCCAAATTTATAACCCACATCAGTCGAGAACACCCCGTGATAAGTAGCGTCCGGTTTTACTTTCACATCAACTTGATCTTGATCGATTATTTTGTAATTTTGTCGTTTTAACAAAAGCTGATTGACTGGCTTGTAACCGCCACTGACCGTAATCCAGGGTCCGCTTTCTTTGTCGCCCGTCTTTGCAGAAAAACCCATCCCAGGTTTGCCGACTAATTCTTTAATATCAGGAATATCTAATTTGTAAGTGATCGAATTAATACGATCGTTGAAATTATATTTATCGCTAGGTCGGCGATACCAACGACTGTCTGAAACCAGACTTCCACCTTCTTCACGAATATCCGGGCCAATTGATGGAATAAAAATGGGCGTCGCGAAAGCGAGCAGCTCGACGTTGTCCTGCTTGTGGTCCAGGAAAACGCCAAAAAGACCTTGCTCTTCTGGACGCAAGAGATCGATGGCAAAATTGGGCTGCCAGATCGAGGTCAGCCAATAGGAGTCTAAGGCGCTCCACTCGTGTTTCTTTCGACCAATCACTGTCTTGGTTGTGTCTGAGCCTTTGTAGCTCACGTAAAGCTCTTTAATTAAATAATTCGACTGACTGCGAATAAAAAATGTTCCCGCCGACATATCAGCAGCGTAATTTAATGCTGGCGTATTTTCAGATTGATAAAGACCAGCTAATCGTGCGGACAAGTACTGACTTGAAGTTAAATTGGGCGATTCAACTAATGGAGTCAGGTACTGCATTGTCTCAACCCGAACTTCGCCAAAAAAGGATTGGAAAGATTTTTTGGGCTGAGTTAATGATATCGATCCAGTGTGTTTGCCCGGTTCTTGCTCTTGAGCATACGAAACTGCATTCAGAATGGTCAGCGAGAAAATCAGCGCTGAAAAAAAGTGCACTTTGTATCGTGGTTTGACTTTTAACGTAATAATCAAATCTCTTAACCCCTGAATAAGTCTCTCATATCTAGGCTGAGGAAGTAAAAATGGAAACGCAACTCCAGTCAATAGTCTCGTCTCAGAGAGCTCTTCTGTTCGAGTAGGACTAGGCTTATGTAAAATTTTCTTGGCTTTCAACCTGCTCGAACCCGCTTTTATATTCTAAGGTTCAAAGAAGATCAAATCAGATTTGAGGCTGTCCTCAGAGATTAAGAGGCTTTTTTATTTGGATTGATTATTGGACTTGGCTTAAGGTTCGGACCCTGTTCATTAAATTCCTTGAAAGAAGTTCGGTCGGTATCTAAAGCATTCCAGGTTTTGTGGGCTTGTAAAAATATTCTTATTAATTGCGGATCGAATTGGGTCCCGGTACATCGCTTAAGTTCGGCATAAATAATATCGTCGGGCAAACCCTTCCGATAAGATCTTGTCTGCGACATGGCATCATAAGTATCAACGACCAGTATGATTCGTGACAGAAGAGGAATTCTCTCGCCCATGAGGCGATCAGGATAACCTTCGCCGTCGACTCTCTCATGGTGACCACGAACAGGCATAATTGTATCTTTGAAAAACTGATGAGCATCCGCCAAAGGTTTAATAACTTGTTCACTGATGACGGGATGATTTCGCATGATATCTAATTCTTTTGGATCAAGCTTCCCTGGTTTAGCAATAATTTCTTGGCTTATTCCGATTTTTCCAACGTCATGAAAAAGACCGGCGATCTCGGCGACTTTTTGTTCGTACTCATTCAAGCCTGAATCTCGAGCTAATTTACGAGACATTTCACCCACGCGACAGCAATGGTGGTAGGTCAATGGATCTACCGCATTTAACGATTGCATTAACGCATTAGCTGCGCTCAAAGCCCAGCTTGGCACGTCACCCCAAGACGACATAAGAAACCCCCATAGCGTAATTTCGGCAAGTCCAGTCCAGAACTGAAGCGCTAAGTTCAAAATTCTATTTTTTTCATTTGCAAAGTTTCAAACTGACACGGTGGAGGTTTCAATGTCGACAGTATCATCGAACAGAAAAATAGCTGGTGTTTTTTTAATGTTACTTTGTCTCATTGTGACACAAAAATTGATGGCTGCATCCTTCACCGTTAAGAAGGTAAAGGGTCGAAACGCACTTATCGAGTACACCGGGCCTTTAATTGAAAATGGGCAAACTTATAAAATTGCTCGTGGTGAAGAAAGCAGCGGCAACAATCATCGGGGGAATTTTGCCATCCTTCGAGAAATTTCTTTTAGCAACTTGGGAACAACAATTTCGGGAGTCTCTGCGGGACGCGCCAGCCGTCTTAGTTTTATCCTTGGCTACGGTTGGAACCACGAGAATATCGAGTACGCTCCTCTATTGGGGTTAAGCACTGTAGACACGGGCAATGGCAGCAATATGACTTTCACTCTTGGTGGAATTTTTGATTATAATTTTCAACATAATGTTCCTGAAATAAAATCCGTCTTAGGAATGGGTACAGAATTAACTTATGCAAAAACCAATGCAGCAAACGGCGGCGATTCCCCCTCGACAACGGGTGTTTTTCTTGGTGGATTTTGGAAATGGTTTGTGTTTGGAACATCGACATGTTTACGAATGGATCTAGGTTATCAATACAGCAAATCCAGTGGCATATCTGAATCGACACAAACAGGTTTTTTAGGCAAGGGGGCTTTTGCTGTTTATTTTTAGAAGTACTACTGAATTAAATGTCGCTCAATTAAAAATTCACAACTTGATTTTTTAAGCAAACCCAAAACTGATACAATCTGAACTAAAGCGCCACGATCTCCTTGAGTAATCATTTCAGTGGCCGCTTCGGAGCTTAAAGGCAATAAATTTCCACGATTCCCTGCACGAACAAAAATTTGGTGATCTTCAACTTTTTGCACTTTTAAATAAGCAATCATTTCCGTCGGCGAAATTTCATCACCCCGTTGAAAACCTCGACAAACTTTTTCCTGAAATTTTTGTGGAAAATAGTAATCTGAGTAAAAATAAACCGCCCCAAAAACCACTAGGCACAGGCTAAAGAGCGAAATCAGGCTATAAATAAAAATCTTTTCTTTTTTCATAGACTTTAATTCCAACTGAATTCCGCGGGCTCGTCAATAACCTGAATCTGCTTTAATACATACTCTTGGATAAAACCCTCCTTTTGCGCAAAGCGAGCAAAATCCAGGAATAAATCGAAGTATTTAGTTTTATTAGCGATTGCGATGGGTTTTTGATGATAGCCGATCTGCGCCCAAGTGATCATTTCATTTAATTCATCCAGTGTGCCAAAACCTCCCGGAAGGGCTAGGAAGCCATCCGATTTGCTGGCCATCAGAAATTTTCTTTCGTGCATTGTCTGGACTTCGTACAGTTCTTGAATTCCCTGATGAGCCATTTCTTTTTGTACGAGCATTTCTGGAATAACTCCAATCACGTAACCGCCAGCGGAAAGAACGCTATCGGCGATGACGCCCATCAAACCGGTATGGCCACCCCCATACACCAGTCCAATATTTTGCGCAGCCATCCAGACTCCAAACTGCTTAACCAATTCAATATGAACAGGATTGTTTCCCATCTGAGCGCCACAAAATACACAAAGTTTTTTCATTTTATCTCCTTATCGTCGACGAAGGACATTTCCCCAGGTACATTTAAATTTTCAGGAAGTCCCAAACGCTCTCCGACGATTTTTTTAAATGAAATTCCCGTAGCACGTAAGGCAATATGATGACCTTCAACTTTTATTTTTGAACCATACAGTTGGTCACCATAAATGGGAAAGCCATGTCGACTCAGCTCGAATCGCAACTGATGACTTCGTCCCGTCAAAGGATAAAGTTTCCATTCTGCGCGATTTTTTATTTTATCAACGACCATAAGATGCGCCAAAGTCTCGGCTAAATCACCGTGGGGACTTTCGAAAGATCTTTTTTTACCTCGTAAAATTCGTGATTTCCATAAAAATGGCTCTTCTGTTGGACCATCAATAGGATCTCGGGCGCAGGGAATATTTTCTGGCCAGTGATCAAAATTTTGTATCGCTGCAATTGCGCGATAAGTTTTCAAAACTTGTTTTTTTTCAAACCATCCCGATGCCAAGGCATGGGCTTTAGCGTTTAAAGAAAATAAAACTAATCCAGAAACTTCAAAATCCAAACGATGCACCGGAAAAACTTGTTGCTTCAATTGATTTTGCAGTTCAACTCCCAACACGGGGCGATCGTCCTTTGTCCCTAACCGCGAAGGTACAGTTAAAACGCCAGATTCTTTATCGACAGCAATAAAATTTTCATTTTGAAAAATAATTTTCATTTTTTACTTAGACCTATAAGAAAAATTTCTTTACTAATTTTCCGCGTGGATTCCGGCTTAATTGCTTCAAATTTTTGATAGGATTTTTTAATCCGATCCCGAAGCGTCGTAAATTCATCACTGTGAAATAGTTTGCAAATAAAGGTTCCGCTCGGTTTAAGAAATTCATCAGCAACATTTAAGGCCAGCTCACAAAGCTCAAATGAACGAGTCTGATCAGTAAAACGAATTCCCGTTGTTTTTGGAGCCATATCCGACATCACCACATCAAATTGACCGATGAACTGCTGCTCTTCAAAAAATTGTTTTAAATTTAAATCTCGCAAATCGGCTTGGATAAAAACCGCATTGGGCAAAGTGACGCTCATTGGGCTTAAATCAACCCCTAAAATTCTTCCTTGTGCACCAATTTTGGCGCTGGCAAATTGAGACCAAGAACCAGGAGAAGCTCCCAAGTCCAACACGGTCTGTTTTGGCCGAAAAATTTTGTACTTGCTATTGATCTCTTCCAGTTTGTAGACAGATCTTGCTGCAAAGTTTTCTTTTTTCGCCTTAAGAAAAAAACGATCTCGAGGATTGAAATTCATCAGGCTTTTTACTATCTTAAAATCTGAGGTGAATCTATGGAAATCGGTTGGATCTTGGCAGGCTTTTTTATTTTTTGCACAATGGTCTTCATCGCAATCGCTTTTTTCCTGCCTGAGTGGGTAGGAATTACAGGAAAAAGGGCCAAGGACATAATTCGAGATCAACAAGAAAATTCCGATGATCAAGATCCACCCAAAAATTCACCGAATCATCCCTAGAAGCGGCATTAGGTCGCTTCTTTGCCTTTGCGGAATCTGAGATAGAAAAAAGATAATAAAATGACCATACTGATCAACATCATGCAGCTGGTAAGAGCGTTCAGTTTGGGCGACAAGCCGGCCCTCATTGCCGAGTAAAGTTTTACCGGCCAGGTGTCACTTCCTATGCCGTTCAGGAAAAAAGCCAATAAAAAATCATCAAATGAAATTAAAAAACTTAAAACCCAACCCGTGAACAAGGCCGGCGATAGAAAAGGCAGAATGATTTTTAAAATAATCTGAGTGTCATTAGCGCCAAGATCCCGAGCCGCTTCCACTTGGGCTTGATCAAATAAGCAGCACCGGGCTGTTACTGTCATTGCAACAAAAGCAAAACTAAATAATGCGTGAGCTAAAATCACCGTATTCAAGGACAAAGGAATATTCAAAATGAAAAAAAATAACAGCAATGAAATAGAAAAAACAATTTCGGGCAAGGCTAAAGAAATCGAAGTTGACACTTGAATAAATTTTTTCTGCCAAATACTTTCTTGAGTCATTGAAAGACCCACGATGGCGCCTAAAAATGTCGATATACAACTACTAATGAAAGCGACATAAAAACTATTTGATAAACTTTGCCAAACTAGCTGATCACCCCATAGCTCCCCGTACCATCGAAGAGTGAATACCCATTTTCCATCGGACTGAAGTTCATGAAAACTACCCCAAGCCAACCAAATCAAGGGAACATATAAAATCAAGGACATCATTACAATGATCGTCCATAAACTGGGCGGAGCAGAACTTCGTGTGGCTTGGCTCATTGGCGTTCCTCGTTCATTTTTTGAAATGAAAAACTAATGACCACACCAATAATTAAAATAATAGAAAGCGAGGCTCCCAAAGGCCAGTCCCGAGACTTTAAAAATTTATCAACAAGAAGATTGCCGAAGTTCATCGACTTGGCACCGCCCAAAATATCAGGAATTACAAATTCCCCAAGACAAGGAATAAAAACCAGCAAAAATGAACTTAAACAAGGAAGTTTTAATTGCGGCCACAGGATATGTCTAAAAACTTGTAAAAAATTAGCGCGAAGATCTTGCGCGGCCTCGACAAGAGCAAAATCCATTCTTTCAAAACTGGCGTAAAGAGGCAATAAAGCCCACGGCCAATAACTTAAAATAAATCCAATTAAAACCAAGTAAGGATTTGCAGTTAAGGCTTGCGGATCATAGGGGATGGACAACAAATCCAATATTTGTGGCCAAGGACCATTGGTGCCAACAAAATTCTTTAAAGCATAAAGGCGAATGATGACGTTAATTAAAGCTGGAAGACACAAAAAACCCAGAATCGTGACTCGTAAATTCGATCTTACGGTCATTAAGATCCAACAAGTTCCGAATGATAACACGGAACAAATTAATGCGGCCAAAAAAGCCCATTCCACACTTCGCCAAAAAATTCGAAAATGTGTCCAAGAAAAAGCGCGATTATAATTTACGAAATTGAGCGTCCAATCGATGCCACCATAAACACCCTTTTGGGCAAAACTCAGCGCCACCAGTAATAACAAAGGCAGAGCAAGAAAAAAAAGCAACCAAACCACGGTTAACCAAGATAACTTAGTCCATTTAATCAAGACTCACGCCCATAAACCAGAAGATGTTCAGCTCGACAAGAAAGATTAAATTTATCACCAACTTTAAATTCCATGGCGGCTTCACGAGCGCGATGAATTTTAAAGAAAATGTTTTCCGAAGCCTCGACTTGCAACTCCCAATAAGCGCCCCGAAAAATACTGTGAAAAAGTTTCACCGAAATTTGATTCAAAGAAGTTTCAGCCAGACTGGTGATCTGCCAGTTTTCGGGTCGTATGAAAGCTTCAACTTCATCGCCAAGTTTAGGTTCATCACTGCTGCTCCAACGACCTTGCCAATTTTGACCATCCTCGGTTTTAAACTCCAGTCGTCTTTCAGCGGCATTGAAAGCCATTACTTTTCCTAAAATCGAGCAATGGCTACCCACAAACCGAGCCGTAAAGGGCGTTTGAGGCTCTGAATAGAGCTTGTAGGGATCATTCACTTGCTGCAATATTCCGCCGCTCATAACAGCCACCCGATCGGAAAGGGATAAGGCTTCTTCTTGATCGTGAGTCACATAAATAAAGGTAATTCCAAGTTGTCGTTGAATGCGACGGAGTTCCGTCTGCATATGTTCGCGAAGCTGAAGGTCTAAGGCCGACAAAGGTTCGTCTAAAAGAAGTATTTCGGGTTCGTTAATCAAAGCCCGCGCTAACGCCACCCTTTGTGACTGCCCCCCAGAAAGGGTCGAAGGCTTGCGGTTTTCAAAACCACTCAGTTTTACCAGATTCAGCATCTCTTTGGTCTTTTTTTGGATCTCGACTTGGGAAACCTTTTTCATTCTTAAACCAAAGCCGACATTTTCGCCTACACTCAAATGGGGAAACAGAGCGTGTCGTTGAAAAACCATATTGAAGGGACGCTCTTGTGGGGAAACCTCAAGTATAGATTTCCCTTTCCATAGAATTTCTCCGGAACTTGCAGTTTCAAAGCCCGCTAAAATTCGAAGTAAGGTGGTTTTTCCGCAACCGCTGGGCCCAAGTAAAGAAAAAAATTCTCCGCTCTTGAGATTCAAGTTGATCTCACAGAGAGCTTCATGGTTAGTGTAGGTTTTGCTGAGATTCTTAATTTCTAGCACGATGCAAAGATAGAAAGGAAATTCTGCAATGTCGAGAAAAATGTCGAGAGTCCTTTTTGCCTGGGCGCTTTTCAGTCTGTTTTCTTGCACCAAAACAAACCCGGAAAAGACGGACGTGGTCAATCTT
The DNA here is from genome assembly GCA_038043185.1 of Bdellovibrionota bacterium. Taxonomy (GTDB): domain Bacteria; phylum Bdellovibrionota; class Bdellovibrionia; order Bdellovibrionales; family Bdellovibrionaceae; genus UBA5009. The sequence continues at coordinate 2,409 of JBBTCO010000020.1, read as the reverse complement.
GCGATTTGGGGAAATTACTTTTCAGAATCTGAGCAAAAGAAATTTACGGAATCGACCGGCATTAAGCTCAATATCACGAACTATAGCTCAAATGAAGAGCTCTTAGCCCGGGTCCAAATGGGCGCTTCCGGAGTCGATATCGCCGTCCCTTCCGATTACATGGTCGGCATAATGAAAAAACTCGATTTACTTGAACCCTTGGATAAAAAACAAATCCCTAATCAAAAGAAATTGTCCAAGAACCTCTTAAAAAGGGATTTCGATCCTGAAAATGCTTACTCGCTGCCTTTTTCTTGGACAACCACGGGAATCGCAATTCAACGGGAACTTTTTAAAGGCAAGATCACCTCTTTGAAGGAATTTTTTGAAAATCCGGCACTCAAAGGTAAAATTGCTGTACTGGATGATGCCCGCGAATCTTTAGCCGCCGTGAATAAGGTTTTGGGTTATTCTGTAAATTCAACAAATGCCAACGAACTGAAACAGGTGAAGGAGTATTTCCTTAAAAATCGTCCACAGGTCAAAATTTTCGCCTCGGACACTGTGGAAATTCTTAAAAACAAAGAAGTTTTTGCTGCCCAAAGTTATTCTTCCGATGCTTTGCAAGCGCGCCGCGCGACGAACGGAAAAGTTGATTTTTTGATTCCTTCCGAAGGATCGACTATAGCCATCGATAATTTTGTGATCTTTAAAACTTCTAAAAATAAGGCCAATGCCCATCGTCTGATCGACTATATGTTGGAAACGGATCATAATAAAAGTCTGGTTGAAGCTCAGATGATTGGACCCGTTATATCGGACGTGAAACAAAAACTCTCGCCCGAATTACAATCCGACGAAGCTTTATTTCCAAAGCAAACTCAGTTGAAAAGACTCGAGGAATTAAAAGACTTGGGGCCAGATAACAAACTGATTGAAGATATCTGGATGGAAATCAAAAACCAATAGAAGCGGTATAATAAATAGTGATCCTTCGTTGCCTTCGTCGGATTCTCCCTGCGACGTACAGGAAGTACGCCTCAGTCGAAATCCTCCTCGTCGCCTCGGCTGACTATTTATTATACCGCTTCTAAGTTATTTATTCGCATTCAAGAACTAGATTTTGTTTTAATTTTCTGTTGGTTTGAAATTCAATTCCATTTTTTTCTTTGAAGGTAGCTGGTCGTGAAAAAAGCATTTTAGAACCTTGGCTGAGTGTCACTCTGTTCATTACTTTTTTTCCATCGTTTTGTTTTCGCTCTAATTTTTGTGATACATTAGATTCATTGCTGCAAGTCACGCTGATATCAGTAAAATCTCGATCTTTTTCGTCCAATGTCAGATAATCTAAGTGAGACTCACCTGATCTTATTTTTTTTATCTCGTAGTTATTTTGGCTCTCAAGAGCTTTTGGATCATAAACATTTTCGTCACCATCACAGACACCCAAAACGAATCCTGGACTTTCTTGAGACGCATCCTCAGCACTTGTTTTTGTTTTTTTTATTTCAACAAGAGCTTCCGATTTAGGAAACAAAAACATCACGGGAAGATTTGTTTTGACGTCATCAGTGCGTATTGTCGTTGTTTTTTGGTCATAACAATAGAGCGCTAACTTAACCGCTTTAGCTTGTTCAACACCAAGAACACTCATCATAAGAACACGGTTTTTTTGTTCATCAGTTGTCATTTTAGCTTCAATATAGTTCATTGAATTATAAGGAAATAATGTCGCATTCCCCGCAACTGCTAATTTTGAAGTGCTTCCTGTTGTTGCTTGAGCGACTTCAGCTGCCGATGTCGCCAAAGCGGCTGTTGCCGTTGGTGCGACAATCGTTGGAGTCGTCGCAGTTGTTGGTGTCGATATCTTTGTTCCTTGGGATATCGGTTGTGCTGGCGTTAATGTCTGCGAAGATGTTGAAGACGGGATTGTTACTTTAGGCGTCGTTTGAACTGCTGTTCCAGTTCCAGGTTTTGCGCTAACCGCCGGAGGTGTTACTGTGCTGTCTTCTGGTGCAGTTTCCGTGTTCGCGTCAAGCTTAGGATCAGGTAACTTAGTCCCATCAACAGGATCAGTTTCTGCTGTAGTTGCTTTGTCTTTAGCTGCTTCTGGCGTCGTCGCCGGATTTACTGCTCCAGGCTTAATGCGATTCGCTTTCGAATTATTTTTGTTACATGCAGTTAGTGAAAAAGCGAGCGATAGCACGACAATGATCATTTTTTTCATAAGAATCTCCTGTCCCACCACCTAGCGAATAAGGGACCAATAAAAAATCATCTAAAAACAATTCTATTCAATTTGAGACATTCAAACTCGGCCTGATTGAGCTTCGGTCGACAAAAGGCGCTCACCTGTCAAAAAAAATGACATATAGAAAATCCCTTTTTTTGTCTGATTTTATCGATTTTTACAGTCTTACTAGAGAATAA
>JBBTCO010000019.1:0-78014 GCA_038043185.1 Bdellovibrionota bacterium | reverse complement strand
GGGGTATCGGTCAATGCAAAAACAACAAAAATTTGATTTTGAAAAAATTCATTGGAAATATCGATTCTCGCATGGCGGAACTTTGCGCAACTCTCGCAAGGGTCGTGGCACTAGGCCCTTCTCTGGGAAAGAACCGCTACACTTAGTTTTCAAAGCAAATAAGGACTGTTTGCGCGGGGGGCTTCGCACTTATCGTAGATATTTTTTCATACAAAAAATTGTTGATCGTTATGCACAAAAATTCTTTGTTAAAATTGAACAAATTTCTATTCAAAATGATCATGTTCATTTTTTGATTCGAGCGAGTCGCAGAACGGATTACCAAAGCTTTTTTCGAGTCGTCGCGGGACAAATAGCTCAGCAATTTCAAAAAAATGGGTTATTAAATTTTGCGCTGGATTTAAATCAGAAAAAAAAAGTGACCGGTACCCAAGAAAAAAAAGCCGACACCACGTTAACGCCCAAAAAATCAAAAAAATTATGGAAATACAGACCCTTCACCCGTGTCCTTCGGGGATGGAAGGCGTATCAGACCGTAATAAATTATATCAGACTCAACGAGCATGAAGCTTTGGGGAATATTCCTTATCGAAAACTCAGACTGAAGGGGCTATCGTCCGGAGAATGGGAAATATTATGGGCTTGAGTTAAGAGCTTCAAGAGAAAAAACGGATAGACATCATAATCGTCTAGAAACTATACACTTGTCTGATTTTAACAAGTTTTATTGGTTTTAAGCTCGAAGCCCTTCGTGTAAAAATGCCGGACTGGCTTTTGCAATCAATTCCTTATTATTAAAGATTTGCACACAGTTTTGAATAAGGAAGAAGGATAAACATATGAAGTTATATAATCACTCGGTTCGAAAGTTTATGATTAGCGGATTTTCCCTCTATTATATGTTATTTTCCAGCCTTGCTTTTGCGGCACCTGCTAAAAAGGATAATAATAAGAATTTCGATATACCTATAGTAAAGAATCCAGCTGTAGTTAAAAACTATCAGAAAAATTTAAGATGGGCCGGTCCTGATATCGATTTATTTCCTTTAGCGGTGACAAAACCCAGCAACACTGTCGGAAAGATCGCCAATGACCCCTTCTTGCCAGCACCTATTAATTCAAGCCCGATAAAACCCGGCGCTATTCTGGATCCCTTTCCACCTCTTCCAGGTGGTGGCGGCTTTCCTCCTGGTGGCGGCTTTCCTCCCAGCGGAGGATTCCCTGGTCCCGGCTTTCCGCAAGGTCAGCAAACGATGACGACAGCTCCTGTTCCAGCAGAATTTGCATGCCCTTTCTTTGAAAATAATCCTTATGAATCAATCTTTCGAGCCCTGGATGCAATGAAACAATCCATCGCTAGCGTTAATACAGATTGCTTTGCCAAAGGCGATTCTGATCAGGTTATATCGAGCAGTGATAAGATTAAAGAGTCCATTAATTACCTTAAACATTTTAAAGATAATCCAGATCAAATCTCCACGATAAATACAAAAGATATGGAAAATTCTATTGCCAGTGCTATTTCTGGAATTAACGAAATATCCACTAAGCTTTCAAACAATCCACTGAGCAATAAACAATGTGGTGGCTATACTTCCTCATTTAATCGATCGATTTTAGCATTCAACGACGTTGTTGGCAGTTTAGCTCCGATTGCCTTGATCGCTGCGTCTCTTAATCCAGCAATTAGCACCACTGCACTAGGTGCTATCTTTGGAACCACTGTTGTTACAAAAGCTGTTTCTTCGCTTTCAGATGCTTTTTTTAATAACAGTCTAGATATGAATAACCCAGATCATCGCAAAGCGGTGTTACAGAATACTTGTCAATATTTAAAAGTGAAACAAAAAGTAAACTTTTTGAATTACCAACCAAAAGATAAAGTTATCGATTTAACCAAGCAATTAAATTACAAAGTGAAGCAATACCAAGCCAAATATCAATCGCCGACTGAAACCGTTTTGCCTTTATTAAGATATCGTTACAATTCGGAAAAAATCCTTGCCGAAATTGAAACTGGTTTAGATCAAGATCGAATGAACTTACGCTATCATTCGGCGACTATTATAAAGTTAAAGGATGATCACCAGGCGATTTGTAGACGTGGAGTTTTATTAGCAAAAGTTGGCTCCATTCCAGACAACAGCTCACTTTCAAGTTTCGGAGGCTCTTTTGGTGGCGGTTTCGGAATGACAACCAATTTAGCCGCTTTTCCTTTAAGCATAATCTCTAATTTAGATCGAGTTACTGAAGCCTTACAACAAAGCAACTCATCGGGTTTTCCCGGAGGTTTTGGAAGTCCTTTTCCTGTAATTCCCCCTACGCCAATCCCGACAATTCCAGATTCTACCACTGTACCTAATCCTGCTGATCCCACTGACCCTGGCGCGATCACTGATCCGTTTAATCCTGCTCCTCCAAGTGTGCCAGTAACGAATGAACAAGTGGTCGATGAAGCTGAAATGTTTTATCAAGAATTTAAACAATCTCGCGGCGATATAATTGCATATGCTGAGCAAATCGAAAAGAGAGATGCACGCGCTATCATCGCTTGCTCTCAAGCAACAACACTTTGGCTGACCCGAATGTCTAATTTGATGGAGTATACTGCAAATTTAGCTAATAATAGACGCGCCAGTGCTTTAAAAGAATTAGAGACAAACGAAGAATATCGCGACTGGGCCCTGCAATACGAAAAATTGCGTTCAGAAAGACGCACCATCAGTCCGATTATAAAAGTGCTTGAATCGATGTCTACAGGATACGCCGAAACAACACGCACTGAGCTCAATCAAAGATTGGATACTCTTCGTCAATCTCTTTTCCAAAGATCCTGGAATATTAGCCAATCCCCAGTTGAGGCTTGGCTTAATAATAACATACGAATGCATGAAAATACTGTTGGTGAGTACATGAAAATGGTCGATGTCTTACTAAAAGGTGCTTATCAAATTACAGACAGTGCGAAAAAGACTTTATTTTCAAACTTAAATTTGAAAGCAGATGCCGATATCAAAGCTGCCAGTAACTTGAATTCGATGAGTCTAAAAACTTTGCCTATTGGTTCTCGCGAGCTTGAAGTTGCTTGTCAACAAATCAATACAAGTTTGCTCAAGTACAACGCCTCGAAAGACTATTTAAGTTCCGCAGAATTTATGTGCAATATGATTGATGGAATTATGTCTGAAACAAGTCCACAAATTGTTAAAATTTGCCGGGGATCTGAGACTTTTGTGGAAACGAAAAAACTTTCTGAAATTAAGATCAGACGGAATGCTTTAGCGGTCAGTCAACGCATCTCGAAAGCATTTAGCATGAATAGTTTTGCTTATCTGTTAGAGAAAAAAGCAAAAGAGCTGCAATGTCCAGATGCAAGCTCTCCGCTAATTTATAATTAATTGCAGGCGATGCCTCGAATAATACCGGCATTTACTCATCCAAAATAAAATTAATGGGATCCACGGGGGTCCCATTAATTCGTACTTCATAATGCAAATGCGGACCGGTGGATCGACCGGTGTTTCCCACAGCGGCGATGACATCCCACTTCGATATTTTTTGACCGACGTGCACGTAAATTTGCGAATTATGTCCAAATCTTGTCGAGACTCCGTAACCATGATCGATGCTCACCAATTTTCCATAACCCTCGTCATAAGAAGCAAAAACCACAATGCCATCCGCAGGTGAGTAGACTGGCGAACCAGGTGCTGCCGCAATATCAAGACCGCTATGCATTGTGTTTTTTCCCGTGAACGGATTATATCTGTATCCAAAGCGAGATGTGATCCACCCTTTTGCTGGTTTCACATTCGGTGTCGCATTCAACAAACTTTGACGTTCGGAAAGACTTTCCCACAACTCGATCACGCTTTGTTCTTTGAGTTGAGTTTCTTTAACAGCCTTATCAATACGAACCACTAAAGTTGCGTAGTCCCGATCTGATTTTTCAACTGCGACTTCTGTTCGAGCTTCGTTGACCACTGGTTTCGGATTAAATGTTTGATCCTGTTGCGCGATATCGTCGGATGGAGGGCGCTGGTCCATCGGTTCATACTCTTCGACGGCTTGACCAGGAGCCGGTTTATTTCCCATGGTCAATTTAAGAACGCGATCATCAGCCTCGATATTGGTGATTAATTTTAATTTAGTGGTGAAACTTTTGACTCGCTCTAAACTATTTTCTAACGAGCTTACTTTTCCTTCGACAATTTGAAATTGTTTTATCAAGGAAGCATTTTCAGTTTTTAATTTTTTATTTTCCATGGACTGCAATAATAATCCTAAATAATCAATGAAGCCCGTTACAAAAATCAAAACACAAATACTGATCACAAATAAGGTGACTTTCAATTGAGCGGTGGAAATAACCAACTTTCGGGTCTGCCCGGTTTGATTACTCACTACAAAAAATGTCATTCTTTTTTTATCTGTGATACTCAAGTTATCCGCCTGTAAAATGAACAACAACAACGGTCACATTGTCGTCACCACCGTTAGCCAAAGCCTCTTCCACACAGGCCTTTGCCACATTGTCTGGAGTGCACTTATTTGTTATTTGACTGATTTTTTCATCTTCAACCAAGCTGGATAAACCATCGGAACAAAGGATATACATTTCTCCTAAAACGATTTCTCTTTCAAAAATATCAGGCTGCACATCCCGCTCGTAACCAACACTGCGTGTGATCACATTTCGTCCCACTAAATTTTGTGCGGTGGCCTCGTTCAGCACACCGGCGCGGATTTGTTCATTAAGCAAGGAGTGATCTTCGGTGATTTGCCAAAGATAAGGTTTTTTAAAAAGATAACATCGCGAATCACCTACGTTGGCCACGTAAATATAATTTTTTCGAATGTAGGCTAAAACCATCGTGGTGCCCATGCCCGCAAGTTGAGGTCCTTCATTGGCCGCATGATCAAAAATTTGATGGGAAGATTCTTCATAAATTTTGTTCAGAACTTCCCGAGGGGATCGCTCGTTGGCTTCTGGATCTAAAACAACTTCTTCAGAGCTTTTAACCGCAATCGAACTGGCAACCTCGCCACCGGAATGGCCACCCATGCCATCAGCAACGATAAAAAGTCCCAAGTCGGAATTAACTAAAAAAGAATCTTGATTTGAGTCACGACGCAAGCCTTTGTCTGTGACTGACCACACATTGAATTTCATCCTTACTATTTTCACCCCGAGAGGTTTAGGTGTCAAATTGTAGAACCAAGACCTCGGTCCTATTTGTTTTTTTTCCCTAACCTATTCATCTTTTTTACGGCGTCTCCGATAGAACTATCGAGGGATTCATGACGACCAAACGATTTACAAAGTTTATTGCAATTTCACTTTGTTTTCACTTGATCTTGGTCGGGACTCTTGCCTTGATTGACCGCCTTGACCCACTTACAAACAAGGATCAACGCGTAGAGGTGGAACTGATCACCTCGCCCACCCAAACCGTAACCAATAAAAAATCAAAAGCGATCAAAATCGACACACAGCAAGTGGTCGATCAAGATAAAGAATTTTTAAATCAAGAAACTCCGGAAAATACCAAATTCTTGAGCCAGCATTCACAAACAGTCAAAAAAGAAACAGCCAGTAAAAATCGTGGTGAATTTAAAAATGTAAAAAATAAAGCAGCCCTCCATCCTTTAGCTCAGAATCCTATGCCCTCGGGCGCCACAAAGAGTTTTGATCCGCTTTCAGAAATGAACGAAAGGTTCAAACAAAAACAAATGCAAAATATCGGTAAAAATCCGGAAGATCGACCTCAGGCAAAACCAAATGGTGGGGACGTCAGCCAATCCCAAGATTATCTAAAAAATATCGATCCAGGGCTCGAGACTCTATTAAACACCAAAGAGTTTAAGTACTACACTTATTTTAATCGCATTCGACGGCAGCTCAGCCAATACTGGGAGCCTAAAGTGAGAGAAAAACTCAGCACCATGTTTCGTCAGGGACGATCAATCGCGTCAGACCAAGATAAGGTCACTAAACTTCTCATTTTTTTGAGTCCCACTGGCCAACTGGTTAAGGTGCAGATTTTAAGTGATTCTGGAGTCAAAGATCTTGATGAAGCTGCAATAGAAGCCTTCCGAATGGCTGCACCCTTTCCAAACCCGCCCAAGGGCATTGTTGACCCCGATGGCACAGTGAAAATTCGTTGGGATTTTATTCTAGAGTCTTGAGCTCATTTCATGTACAAGAAAGCGGTTTAATTTAAGGAGAGACCACCGTGGACAAAAATCTCGATCGCAATATTCTTGAATCCATAGCTCGTCGGGCCCATTACTTGGCCACTCAAATGATTTTTCAAGCCAACCATCGCGATAAAGACAAAGGCGACCCTAAAGTTGGCGGGCATGCTTCGGCTTCAGCGAGTGCCCTTCATATTATGGGAGCTTTGCATCTCGTAGTTAAATCTGGATTCGATCATATCGCGAATAAGCCTCATGCTTCACCAACGGATCACTCTTACAATTATCTTTTGGATTTGTTTTTAAATCAGGAACTCAAACGATTGAGTCCCGAGCTTTGCGATCAAGCCATGATGGGATTAAGAAAATACTCACAAAATGGTGAGCCCGTTTTCCAATCCTATCATTCAACTTACGATTCCGATCACCATAATTTCTTTCCTTCTGGAACGGTGGGAATTCCGCCGGTTAAAGCGGGCTACTTTGCCTTGGCTTATCGCTATGCCCAAGAGCACGGTTACGAAGTTCCTCAGGCGCATTTCTGGGCATTGACTGGGGATTCCGAATTTCGCGAAGGCTCTATGTACGAAGCAGTTCCAGATTTCGCGGAACGTGAAATTGGCAATCTGACTTGGATGGTTGATTACAATCGTCAGTCTTTAGATGGGCAAAGAATCACCAACAAAGAAATCATGAATGGGACTGATGCCGATCGTATCGAGCGCACCATGAGTGCCAACGGCTGGGAAGTCATACAAGTTCGTCATGGACACAAACGACAAACTTTATTTAAAAAAACTGGCGGAGAAGTTTTTCAAAAATTTCTTGAAAAAGATTTAGCAGATTATGAACTGCAGGCTCTCCTTTTAGTGCAAGACATGAAAACTCTTAAAAAAGGAATTATCAAAGAACATCCTAATATGAAAAAATTTCTTGAAAGTATTTCTGACCAAGAGCTTTCAGAGGCAATTCGTGATTTCGGTGGACATGATATTATAGCAATTGCCGAAGCCATGGAGATTTCAAAAAAATCTACACGCAAACCCACCATCATCATCGTTCATACCTTAAAAGGTTGGGGACTTAAGTGTGCAGCCCAGCCAGGAAATCACTCGGCATTGCCAAGCGAAGAAGAACTTAATGAATTGAAAACCAAACAAGGAATTAAGGGCGACAAACTTTTTGAAAGATTTCCTACGAACAGTGCTGAAGGAAAATATTTACGTGAACGCGGTGAAAAACTTTACAGCGAAATTTTGGAGCAAGCGGCTTTGAAAGAAAAAAATCAAAAATACTTTCTTGATCAGCTGACAAAATTTGGTGAAATTCCAAATTCCCTGGATATCAATACAAAACTCACCAGCTATCCCCACACTCAATGGATGTTGGGACAATTGACAGCCAAGCTCACTCGAATTTCCAACACTGCTCTAGATGATAAAAAACTAGCCGCTGGACAAAAACCACTACCAGATTCTGAAAAACCTTGGAAACTTCCAGGGGAATTATTTATTTCAATGGCTCCCGATGTTGGAACAAGTACAAATTTAAATCCCGCAATGGATGGAAAAATTTTTGGTGCTCCTGTCGTTACAGACCTTGAAGTCGAATATGGTGTTAAAGATAATAAAACTCCGGATCTTGTTCCCGGCGAAGAAGTTACGGATCGTTTCTTACGTTTCGAAATTGCCGAAGGCAATGTGATGAGCTGTGTGGGTGCATTTGGAAGACTTCGTGACACTTTGGGCATACCGGTAATTCCATTGATGACGATCTATGATTTTTTTATTAAACGCGCCTTGGATCAATACTTTTATAATCTTTATTGGAAATCTAGTTTCATTTGTGTGGGAACTCCATCGGGCGTAACTTTGTCACCCGAAGGAGCACAGCATGGTTGGAAATCAGATTTTCAGATTCCGAATCAAATCACGTGGGAGCCTTTTTATTGTCAAGAATTGGACTGGATTTTATGTGACTCGATCAAACGTCATGTCATGAACGATAACTCGGGACGAACTGGCGTGCTTATTCGTGGAGTCACTCGTGGTATTGAACAAAAAGATTTAATGCCTTATTTGAAAAAACAATCCCGCTTCAAAACAGATACAAATATAAAATTAGCACGCTCAGAACACAGTGTCGCCGGCGGCACGAATGAAGAAGAAGTTTCATCACTGAACGAAACAGAAATCCTTGCAAACTTACGAGTGGAAGTTTTAAAGGGCGCCTATTATTTAATCGATTTCCGTAACTACGCAGGATACGAACCTGGTGACAATGTGGTGAATATTTTTTCCATGGGATCACCTACTAGTGAAGCTATTAAAGCCTCTGAATCCCTTTTGAGTCGCGGGATTTATGCGAATGTGATCGTGGTCACTTCTTCAGACTTGCTATGTGGAATTTTGGCTCACGAAAATGATTACGACTATTTAAAAAATGAACTGCAAGTGAATAGCAACTTGTATGTAAGACGAACCGAAGAAGTCACCTCGGGCGATTTGATTACGATCGCTGGCCGTCGAGTACCGATTGTGAGTGTTCATGATGGTGAAGCCGGATTACTTGATAATTTAGGTTCAATAGTTGGAGTGCGACATGAATCCTGCGCCGTACGTAAGCACTCTAAGTGTGGTCGACCCTCTGAAATTTACCATATGCATGGAATTGATTCCGACGCTATTATCGATGCTTGCGGCAAGGTCCTGTCCGAGACCGCCCTTGAGCAAGTGATCGTAAAAGAGAAGGCCTTAGGCGAAGTGGCTTCGGCCGAGCAGGCAACGCCACATTGGTCTGAACTGTGGCCCACAGCAAACTCACAAAACAAACATTAAGAACTGCGACCTTGCAGTTTTAATTTAGAGGCTAAAATAAATGAAGTTTCCAGATAAGGGTGAAATTTTTCCTGCTAAAAATAAAAAATATCGGGAATTAATTTTTTTTGTTCATTTTTTTGAAGGCAGCAAAAAGAAAATTCATCCCCACATTGCACTTGTTAATGAACTGGGTTTCGATGCCTTTGCCTTCCAAGCTCATGATCATTTTTCTATTTTTGATTTGCCCATCACGACTGAACTTAGCTTCGGTCTTCAACATCGGATTGCCGATCAAATTGAAAATTTATTGAATTTACTTGATGGTGATAAAATCGTGTTTGCATTTTCTGGCCCTAGTAGCGCTGCTATTGAAGCCATCGCCCGTCGCGGTGCCAGTGATATTCGAGCTTTAGTTTGCGACAGTGGCCCCTCTGGTGAGTTTCTAAAGTCCATCTACAACTTGCTTGAACATGAACGTCGGCTGCCTCTCTGGCAAAGATTAATTCAATGGCCGGTGTTTTCGGTGATCTGGAATCCGTCATTGCAAAATACTCTTTCCGAAGATCTTCGAAAATTTCCACAGGATTTTAAAATTCTTTCTATACGTGGTTGGAAAGACAAACTTATGCCTCCGGGACATATCGATGCCGTATTTGAGCCCCATTCCCATTTAGATTGGCGAAAATTAAGTTTGCCAAGGGCAGAGCATTTGCGCGGGCTTAAGGAATACCCCGAGGATTATTCGACTGGCTTAATAAAATTTTTAAATGAAGTTGCTCGGCCGTCTTAGGGCCAGGCCAAATGAGGATAGGCCCTTAATTGGCCTGCTTTATTTTTACCGTTCCGTTTCGTACGAAGGATTGCGAGCGAGGATTGGTAGCACAACTAAATCCAACACATTTTTTTCCTTCACGATCTTCAAGACTTCCAAAAGTTCTTCCTGGAACCGACGAGGAATTGTTAATGCCGCTCTCGTTAATTTTTTCAATAGCATTGACCGCTGCTTGCGCAGGCTCACGATTTCTTTGTTCCTGACTTGTTTTCGGTACACCCTTGTGTCCCGCCGGCAATCCGCCTCCAGATTTGCCTTCCAGAAACTTAAGAAGAGCCAAATTTGCTTCCTTCACGCAAGCTGCCATTGCTTTTTCTCTACGTTGAGTGACCATAAAGCCTTTATCAGTCAGTTCCGTAGGTCGAAATTTTTCATCAGAGTTAAACTGTTCTTGAGATTGATCAGCAATAAAATAAGCTTTTGGCAAATAACCACCAATGGCATTTTGTGAAAAATTAATTTTTACTTTTGAAATATTAACCGATTTCATATCTCCAATGGTTTTGGTCATTGGTAAAATGCGCTCCAGTTGACATAGGTATTCAAAGTCAGCGGCGAAGCTGAACAGGGGAATTGTTACTAACATTAAAAACAGCTTAATCATTTGATTTTACCTAGTTAATCTCTCGGAATATTAACCTACAAAAACAAGGCCAGCCTAAACGTTTCAGTTTATCATCGTTGTTCCATTTTGAGAAAAATTTTGAGCAAAGTGCTCAGTATTTTGTCAGCTGAACGAGCCTTCAACAAGTTAGAGAATTCTAGGTAAGAATCCCAGGAATTACCGTACTGCCTGGATTAGTTCCATTACCAACCTGAGTTATGTTACTGCCCATAGCTTTCGCAAGCGTAAGATAAAGCTGGCACATTGAATATTGTCTGCGGTTATAGGTGTACGAATTCCCAGATCTTAAGGCACCCCCCGCATTTCCTAACATGATGCCAGTAAAACCATAATGACCATCGTGATGGGCCCCACCCATGTCGCTAAACCAAAGTAAGACAGTATTATCAGCCGCAGTTCCGTTACCTTCAGGAGTATTTTTTAATTTAGAATAAATTTTTGCAAATACATCAGCATGAAATTTTAATATATCTTTTCCCGCCTGAACAGCCATAGGAACCGTAAATCCAGGTGGAACCGGAGAAGCTGGATCTGGCACTCCGTTTAATATGTAGTGGCCTAATTGTTCATGAATATTATAGGGCACACCAATATCTGGAAATGCTTGATGTGTTCCACTGTAGTGAGATGCAAAGGTCGCATGGCGAGTTGCTCCGCAAGCTAAAGCTAAGGCCACCATATCGGCCATTACATATTCATTCCCACAAAAGCCAGTTCCTGGCCGATTTAGGGCATAAGGATATATCGCCGGATAAGCTTTACCATTTAATCCTGTCCCTGTTGATGGCAATTTATATCCGCCACAGGTCGATGGCACGCTTGTCGATGGAGGATTTGAAGTTATTTGAAGCCTATCATTAATATCTTTTACCGAGGCCAGATATTGTTCAAATTTATTCTTCTCGGGACTAGCCAATCCACGATAAGCTTTTTTAATATCTAAAAGCGCAAAATCCAAAATACCTTTTTTAATTTTAAGGCCTCTTTGGGGATCTACCCCAGGCGCTGGGGCTGGGGCTGAAATACCAGAAATATAAGTGCTAAAAATTTGATTTATATCATTAAGAGCGGGCTTAATTTGATCACGTGCATACGCAAGTCCAACGCCATTTGCTAAATCGGCACCAGCCGTATTTGTAATCACCATTTCTTTTTGGCGTGTTCCTCCACCAAGTTCATTTGATAAAAGAGTATCAATCGTAGGTCCACCCGGCCTGCAGGTTTTATAAGCTTGAACATCGGCAAAGTTAGCACCCAAACAAGGATAGCCACTCAGAGTACCAAAAAGATTTCCATGGAAATAAGGATAGACATCACAATAAAGATTACGAAGTACCAAAAGATCTTTTTTAAATGGCTCAAGTGGTGAAAGGATGTAAGGCAAAGTAAAATTGGGATTTGAACCGCCAGTCGCTGTCCATTCCGGCCACATGAATCCACCCGTTGTGTAAATTAATATACGTTTTTTAGTAATAGCCTGACCCCAAGCTTCACCAATAAGCGTATCCAAAATTGGATTCAGCAGAAAACTTCCTGTCGTTAATCCCATTCTTTGAATAAATTCACGTCGCTTCAATAATTTGCTCATCACAATGCTCCGATAAAAATTAATTCTCTAAAGTTCCAAAACGGGGTGCCAGTAAAAATTCAGTAAAAATATCTGCGAAAACCCCAACGATATCTGCTTTATCTGTTGTATTATTATTTGCTTTTCGAACCTGTTCAATAAAACAATCACTGCCGGTATCGCCAACTTGACCTGCAATGAACTGAAAAGATTTTTTCATAATACAAGATTGCACAACCTCAGAGCTCGCTAGTCGCCTTCCTAGTTCTGCACCACCATTAAAAGCTCCATCTAATGCTGAATTCGTATATGTAATTTCACCGCTATCATCAATTGGATAACCATTTTCAGTCGTACGAATAGCTCCTACCGCATCAAAATTTTCGAAGCCAAGACCGATGGGATCCATTAATCTATGACATCCGTAACAGGTCCCCTTGGAATGAAGGGCAGTAAGTCGCTCCCTTTGGGTAGGAAAACTTGTTTCAGGAATTGCATCCAGCGTTGGCGGATCTACGGGTGGCCTTCCCAACTTTCCACACAATATTTCAGTGCGGATCAACTTACCAATTTGCACCGGACTCGAATTTTTAGTTCCTCCATGTGAAGCTAAAAAACTAGGCTGAGTCAAAATTCCCGCTCGACTTGAATCTTTTATTTTTGTCATCGTTCCCGCAGGTAAACTTGAGGCATTTTTTGCATATATACTGGCGGTCAAAGGCTGAACCATAACATTATCCGTTGATAACAATTCACTTATAGTACCCGTACCTGACCGCATCATGTCGATAACTAAGGCGTCGGTTTCAGCAACTAAGGCTTTCGCGACATTCACATTAAAATTAGGAAATAAAGCTGGGTCTTTTGTTTTTGTCGTTATCGCACTGTAATGTAAATACTGTTGTAAGAAATCGATAAGTGTTTCATATCGATTACTTTTCTTTGCTAAGCGAATAAAGTGGCTTTTAATTTGTGCAGTTGTTTTCAAAGCGCCATTTTTTGCGGCATCCATAAGTTCCGCATCAGGAGCACTATCCGCAGCAGAAAAAGAAATTAAAGCCGCTTTTTCATAGGGGTCTAAAATACCAGTTAAACGATCCCCAATTTCATACCGAAATAAAAAATTTGGCGAAAGTAGGCTCGCCTGAACGAAAGCTGATATTCCATCCGTATTGCCATACAACGAAGCTTCCGACATTAAAAATTGAGAATAAGTGCTAAGCTCAGTTGCCGTTATAGGTCTTCTAAATAAACTTGAAACGACACTCGAAACAACACTGTTACTGCAAGTCAAATTAATCGTGCTAGCTAAGCAAGGATAGGCTGTCACTAATCCAGATACCGCTGCAGCTCCTATTTTTTCATTTTCGGCAATTAAATCTGCAGTCAATTGCAAACCAATGTTTAGTCCATCTGAATTGTTTCTAAAAGCGCCAGTAACAGCTTCAACTCTAAAAGGGTTGGTAACACTTTGGACAGAAGCAAATGCAGACTTAACAGAGTTAATGTACTGGGATCCCGTCAATCGCCAAGCCCGTCTTGGAAAAGAAGCCCCCACATTTGGTGTTGTGCATTTAATAGCACTTCCCCTGCTAGGGCTGATGGCGCTTGGATTTTCTGAGGAAGAAGAAAGGGTACTAATACCATTTGTATTGAGCGAACTTGAACATTGATTAAATGTAAGGGGACACATCAAAGAAATTAGAGCAAATAAAATTGTATTTCTTTTTCTCAAGATTCCACCCCAAACTCAGTTCGTCTTCAACTAAGAGAAACTTTAACTTCATCTTTAAGTGTAACTCCTAGCAACGGAATTATGAAGTTTAGGATGAATTTTCTAGAATAAATGTACCATTTTGAGAAAATTTAATCTCGTTTTTTAGCGATGATCAAACCCTCGCTCGTAGTTACTAACGAAAAACTATATTTACTTTTGTCACTGACTTGGCAATTGAATTCTTTCATTACTTCAATTTGTTTACTTTTAAATTTTTCAGTGGGATCCCCCCAAACGCCACCTTCTAAAAAAACATTGTCAGCAATGATCAAGCCGCCCTTTTTTATGTTTACCTCAGCCCAATTTAAATATTTTAAATAAGCTGATTTATTGCCATCAATGAATATTCCATCAAAAGGTCCTTCATTGACTATGGAATTTAATTGAACTTCCGCATCACCTTCGATAACAGAAACCGTTTTTCCACTTTTATCTGTGGCTTGGTGCAAAATTTCCTTCGCTATTTTCGCGTGCTGAGGATTCTTTTCAAAAGTCCACAATTGACCCTTCTCACTTAAACCTTCCAGGATGGCTAATGCAGAAAAACCAGTTAAGGTTCCAATTTCAATAAATTTTTTGCAATTGGCTAACTGGACTAACATGCGCAGAAGCGAAGCCTCTGAAAAGGATATGGAAATTCCCAACAAGCCAAGTTTTTGTGCCTGTTGCCGCGCCAAATGGAACAAGGGGTCCGAGCCCTTAAATAAGGACTCTTCATATTCAAGCTGACGTTGATTTTTTATTGTCCGCATGAAACGATCACAGGCGAAAGTGATGGAAAAGTCCAGTGAAACTTCTGCAAGTGAAAAATTTGAAAGTTGAATTCACCACAGAGCAAGGAAAAATTCTTGCTGTAGATGACATTAGCTTTTCAATAGAAAAAGGCCAAACCCTTGCCATCGTGGGCGAATCCGGATGTGGGAAAACTGTAACCGCATTATCACTTTTACAATTAATTAGCGCTCCCGGCCGGATTCGTTCGGGACAAATTCTTTTTCAAGGAAAAGACCTTCTTAGCCTAAATGCGGAACAGCAGCGCCAAGTACGTGGTAAAAAAATTGCGATGATTTTCCAAGAACCTATGTCTTCGTTAAATCCCCTTTTGACGATTGGTGAACAAGTCATCGAAACTCTGCTTACACATTTTCCGACGATGACCCGAACCGAATCGCGTTTAAAAACCATTGATCTGTTTCAACAGGTCGGGATTCCAACTCCAGAAAAACGCATGTATGATTACCCTCATCAACTTTCTGGGGGGCAAAGACAAAGGGTCATGATCGCCATTGCAATCAGTTGTCAGCCGGATTTACTTATTGCTGATGAACCCACCACCGCCTTGGATGTGACGATTCAAGCACAAGTTTTGAATCTTTTGAAAGAGCTTCAGCAAAAAAATAATATGGGCCTAATTCTTATCACTCATGATTTAGGTATTGTCGCTGAAAGCTGCAATGACGTGATTGTTATGTATGCTGGAAAAATTACCGAGATTGGTAAGGTTGATCAAATTTTTTATGAAACCCGACATCCTTACACCAAGGGATTATTGAATTCGATACCTTATTTTCAAAATCGCAAAGAAGAACTAAAAACAATTCCTGGATTAATTCCTGATCTTTTACATTTGCCTGTCGGCTGCCGCTTTCAGAATCGTTGCGAAAAAGCTCAAGCTCACTGTCAAAAAAGTGAACCCGATCTGACCAGCGTGAATGATCAACGTGCCTATGCCTGTCATTTCCCACTGAGTGAGGGGCTTTCATGAGCGAAATTCTTTTAGATGCACAAAATATTGTAAAATCTTTTCCTATTAAAGGTGGATTTTTTTCCCGCGAAATAGCGAAAGTAAAAGCAGTTCAAGGTGTCAGTCTTCAGGTCCGAAAAGGCGAAACCTTGGGCCTAGTTGGTGAGTCAGGCTGTGGAAAATCGACTTTAGGGCGATGTTTGATCCGCCTCCATGACGTGGATGAAGGAAAAATTTTGTATCATGGCCAAGATATCACCCATGTCACCGGTGAGGAACTTCGAAAATTAAGAAGAAAACTTCAAATTATTTTCCAAGATCCATTTTCCAGTCTTAATCCGCGCATGACCGTTTTTTCGATTATTGAAGAGCCTTTGCTTATCCACAACATTTTGCACAAAGACCAAGCTCGCCGACAACGAGTCTTTGATCTTTTAGAAATGGTTGGCTTAAGAACCGAACATGCAGGTCGCTATCCTCATGAATTTTCAGGAGGCCAACGCCAACGCATTGGCATTGCGCGCGCTTTGGCCGTTGAACCAGAGTTGATTATTTGCGATGAGGCCGTTTCAGCTCTGGATGTTTCTGTTCAAGCTCAAGTGATAAATTTACTGATGAAGTTACAAAAGCAACTTGGTCTTACTTATATATTCATTGCCCATGATTTGAAAGTTGTTGAACATGTTTCAAATCAAGTCGCCGTAATGTATTTAGGAAAGATCGTTGAATCTTCAAGCTCGGATGACCTCTACAATTGCCCTCTCCATCCCTATACCAAAGCCCTATTTTCCGCAGCTCCCCAACCTGATCCACGCGCCCTAAAAAATAAAGAACGGATTATCCTAAAAGGAGATGTCCCCAGTGCGCTGAATCCTCCCACAGGTTGTCAATTTCATCCCCGATGCTACCTTGCGGATTCCACTTGTAAAATGAATGAGCCTGAACTTAAAAATCGAGATAAAATTCACCAGATCTCCTGTCTAAAAGTTTAGCCTAGTTATTTGCCCAGCACGGAAGTCTCTTAAATTCAGTCCTGGTCTAATCTGTCTTTTAATTACGCCGATAAAAAGCACGAGGTGTCTCTCGATGAAATCCTTTGGAAAAATTTGGGTTTTTTACGACAAAACAAAAAAGAAAAAGTCCAAAGCTCTTGGCTTAGTTCAAGCACAATCCACTCTTTTAGGTTTGATGAATAAAGAACCCGATCGCTATTTAATATGGACACCAGGCTGGAAGGAGTGGGTTCCACTCAAACAATTCTTAGAAACAGAGCAAACCTATTTTATGACAGCTCCAGAAACGACACATGTTATCGAAAATATCGAAGAACTTAGTTTAAAATCAGGAAACACCGAAATTGACGATAATACGGTCTCGTTGAATGACCTCACGGATACCGCGGGAATGATTTACACCAAAGTGGCGGTCGAACTACCACAAAAAACAAGCGATTATGGCTACTATCACCCCGACTTTAAAGCCGACGAGATTGATCTTAAATTAAAAATCTCAAACATTGCACCAACACAAAAAGGCACGGAAGCAGATCGTCGTGGTGAACCTCGACATAATTTTAAAATGGAAATCATCATTGTTTCCAAAACAGGAAAAACTTTTAAAACCTTTTCCGATAATCTCTCTTTAGGTGGTACCCTTTTGCAAGATCCAATGCCTCGAGATTTTTTAAATGCCCCTTTTGATTTAATTTTTGTAAATAGATTTGAACCGGATGTTAAAAAAAGTCGATTGTATTTCAATGGTAAAGTCGTTGGTGATTTTCGAGATCCTAAACGTCTTATGTTTGTAAATCCCGAAGCAAAAGCAATCAAGCAACTGGAAGCCATGATCGAAGCTTATTTAAGCTATCAAAAAAATATGCAAAAAAAACCAGCCTAAATCCTTAAACTTACAGCACTACACGTTGTTCAAATGACGCGTTTTGAGACGTTTTTTTGTCCGAATATTAAAGTATTTTAATATTTAACCGATAACATACGATACCTGATCTACATAGGTAGCTCACTATTCATTTATAGTTAGCTCAAGGGGGATATAATGAATGTTTCCGAAGTCCTCAAGTATTTCTTCTATTTTTGCATTTTCATAACTAGCCTAAGTTGTACAAAAAAGCCTGATGATACCGCAGTTGAGGTAGCCATCACTCCTCCGGTTAGTTCGCCAAAATATCTTTATGTCGCCAGCGGCGCTTGTTACTCTGGGGGTAACACCACTTTTTCGACTACTACGGCTTCTAACTTAATTTTCCGTATAAATGCTACTACCGGGATCTTTGATTCAAAGATCGCTGATTACAATGCTGTGCCTGCAAATGCTGGTGATTCACCAGCAGGTTTAGTTAATAATGATTCCAGTTCAATTCATGTCTTAGTCGAAAATGCGACAGCAGGACGTCGTATTGAACTCGTACCAAAAGCCGGCGGGAACCGCATAACCTTAACTTCCAACACGACTATTTTGAGCGCTGCCCTTCGCCAGATATTTAAAACTTCGGACGGTGGATTTCTTGTCAGCAAAGGTACCATTATGGAAAAAGTGAATAGTCAGGGCGTGCGAGTTGGCGCTCCCTTTATCCCAACAGCTTTGGCTGCAAACTGTGGAGCTGCCAATGCCTTAATGACCAGCATGATTACTTTAAATAATGGCAATATTGTTTTTTCAAATGCAGTGGCCGCGAACAATCGACTTTCACTGATTTCCGCCGGAGGCTATTCTACCGCTGCTAATTGTCTTTTAACAGCTCCTCTGAATGCTCCTGTCGCCACTGCATTTCCAACGGCTATGGCCTATGTCGCTGCTAGCAATCAACTGATTGTGGCTTATGCAGGAAACGCCACTACGGCCAGCCTCAATAGCATTTATGTTTATGATGTTAACGAAACAAGCGGTGTGATCAATAACGCCACCGTCATTTATGATTCCAATCTTTATCCTTCGACTTATCCTTATTTGCTTTATGGAATTTCAGCTATGACTTTTGATTCAGCAACAAATGAGCTGTACGTTTCGACAGGCATTAGCACGGCCACCACTGTGGTTAACTACGCTATCGAAAAATTTACTTATAACAGCACACTAAAAACTTTGGCTCGAGTGGGTTCAGTGCCATTTTATAATTATGGCATTGATACGAAGTGTATCTCGGGAATGGCCATAGCAGACTAAAAATTTATTTAAACTGGGCTACTTAAGTGTTGATTTGCATATGATTTTTTAGACTGGTTAAATTTATTAATTATAAATCTAAAATAGAAATTTGAAACTTAAGCCGTTTTTAAGTTTTGATTGTGATAAACAGCATAAATAGCCAAATGATAGCTCAGCCGTTCTGGTTTTTTTGATGTGCACCAGGTTCTTCGAAATAATCTATTCACATTGGCCCGAAACATCGCACAAGTGTGGTTTAAACTAAACAGCGGATCAAATCCTATCTTCTTAAGCTCGCCCTGGCCCACAATACAACCCCTCCGACCCTTAAACGTTTCGTGAGAGGCTTTTGGGAAATGTCTCATCACGTCTTTTGGATAGTGAGGGTTTTGATCTGATTTTATAAGAGCATTATGATGGATTAAAGTTTTAATGTCTTTAAAGAGCTTTCTTCGTCCAAAAAAACGCAGGTCCTTTCTTGGACCATACTTTTTAACGGCAATTCGAGCAAGAATGCTTTTAGCAGGCATTTGTGACACTTCAAAGCCTAAGATGCGCCGTGTTTTAAATTCAACTGCTAGAGTAATTGAGAGGGGTTTACACTTGCTGTGTTCAAAGGTCTCCATATCGTCAAATTCAATAGTGTCACAAGAAGGAAGTGACAAGTTGGACGCTCGTAGAATTTCTTGGGCCTGAATACCTAAAAAGATAAACTTTCTAACAACAGTTTTTCTGGCTAGAGATAAAAGTCTAGCGGCTCGCCGCTGAGAAACTCCGGAACATAGGAGGCGCCTGAGCATTTCATTTTTATGACGTTTCTTTTGTGAATAACAAGGCTGAAGGGTTGCAGTGGAAAAAGATTTTAAACATTTCTTACACTGGTAACGTTGCACAGAAGTTGAATCAGAAGTGCGGTAGTATTTTCCGATACGAACGATGTTCAGACTATTTTCGGAAGTTATATTTTCATTTTCGCAGTGGATGCATTTGATAATCACGTCATAACGAAAGAGCAAAGTCCCTACCAGGGACTTCTTTATGAAGATAAAACTTCAAATCTCTACACAATCAAGTAGCCCAGTTTAAAATTTATTCGTTGAGTTCTAAAAGTGTCTGAACTGTTTTCCTTAATTTTTCAATATCGAAGGGCTTTTTGACGTAATCACTGGCGCCAATATCAAAAGCCTTTTTTATATCTTCATCAGTGCCTTGAGCTGAAACAAAAACTAAGGGAATTTTTTTTAAATCTTTATGCTCTTTCAACATTTGGGCTAACTCAAATCCATTAATCCAAGGCAGACCCACATCCAACAAAATCAAATCGATTGGAGTGTCATCTAGCACATGAGCCAACTCTGTTGCATCCGCAGCCATTTTTAAAATAAAACCATCGGGTTCAAAAATTCTTTGCAGAGCATGGCGCATTGTCTCGTCATCTTCAATAATAAGTAAACAGCGTGGATCAGTATTTTTTTTAACAATGCGAAATTCATCTAAAGAGACCACTGGCTGAGAAGCAATTCTTCCTTTAGCAATTCTTTCAATTTTTGAAACTAAATCCTTGGTGTTGAATTTTTTTTGCTTCATGCAAGCTCTCTTTCTTAGTGGTTAGCTTCCAGCCAACGTTCAGCTTCTATTGCAGCCATGCAGCCAGTGCCGGCCGCCGTCACTGCTTGTCGAAAATAAGAATCTTGAACATCACCAGCCGCAAAGACACCAGGAATTTTAGTTTGCGTCGTGCCTGGTTTAGTTTTCAAATATCCAACTTCGTCCATATCCAGTAGACCCTTAAACAGATCCGTATTGGGTTTGTGTCCAATGGCAATAAACAATCCCTGCAAATCCATTTTTTTAGTGTCACCGTTAACCGTATTTTTTAAAACCACAGCGTTCATTCCTTTGGTGTCACCTAACACTTCAGTGACTTCAGCATTCCAAATCACTTCAATTTTTGGATTCTTTAAAGATCTTTCAATCATAATTTTAGAAGCACGAAAAGAATCTCTTCGGTGGATTAAATAAACCTTGCTTGCAAAGCGAGTCAAAAAGTTGGCTTCTTCCATTGCCGTATCACCGCCGCCGACGACCCCAACTTCGACATTTTTAAAAAAAGCGCCATCACAAGTGGCGCAAGCTGAAACTCCACGACTCATAAAAGCTTTCTCGGAAGGAAGTCCTAACAGTTTGGCACTGGCGCCCGTTGAAATAATCACCGTGTTTGCCAAATGCAAATTATCTTTGATCCATACTTTATATGGCCTTTGCGAAAAATCCACTTTGCTTACATTTTTAGTGATGAACTTGGTGCCAAATTTTTCGGCCTGTTTTCTCATGATAGAAATCAATTCAGGACCAGTAATTCCATGATCAAATCCGGGGTAGTTTTCAACCTCTGTGGTGATCATCAATTGTCCACCAGCTTCTTCGCCCTCGATCATCAGAGGTTCAAGGCGCGCTCGCGCAGTATAGATAGCCGAGGTTAAACCCGCAGGTCCCGAGCCGATAATGATCGTATTTTCTACTTTTTGATTTGATGCGGTCTGCATTCCAATCTCCTTAAAAATAACAGGTCCCACAGTAAACGAAATGCCAATTCTGATCAATCCAAGGAATCAAATTTTGGGGCCGGATGAGTCATAAAGTTGATTAAGTCCGCTGCGACATCATCAACCTTCTGCGCCAAACCCTTTTGTCGAGGCCAAGCCTGCGGCGGCAGCATGGCCGTGTCCATATAACCTGGACTAAAAAGCCGAAGATCCAGCTTTGGCTGCTCCATTTGAATAGTGCTAACTAAGCCGCGAAGAGCATGTTTAGCTGCACAATACATCGCCGCCTTGGGGTCTGGCTTGTTTTCGGCCACTGCAGATCCAATAAAAATAAGCTGCTGAAGAAATTCGCCAGAAGAGTCATTTTTTTTTGCCGCTTTTTTTGCCTGCAAGGCCGAATGCAACAAAAAGGCGGGAAAGGTAAAACTGACATTTAAGGCCCAGCCGTGATCTTTCCAAGAAAAATCATCGAATGTCCCATAGGGACCGCCACCGGCAAAATAAATCAGTCGACGAGGAGAATTCGACCACAGATTTTCACAATGCTGTTCCCAAAGTTCACGTTTAGAAAAATCCATTCCGCCCATTTTACGTGAAAAGGAATAAAGCTCGGGACCTTCCGAATGCTTCTTCAATAAGCTATGAACCGCCAAACCAAGTCCGCGAGAAGCTCCTAAAAGAAGAATTTTTTCTTGAGGTTGAATTTTCATACCTTTTTGATTTAGACTTTTTTCAGGAAGGAATCACTATAAATTATGCCTAAGATTGTATTGCATAAAAATCAGATTCAATTCGAGGTCTTCGCGGGCGCCAATCTGATGCAAAGCCTTTTGGACCAACAAATCCCGGTAGCCTCTTCTTGTGGTGGTGATGGAATCTGCGGCAAATGCCGAATCCAAATCATTGCTGGACAAAATCAGCTGCCGCCGCCAAATGAAACTGAAACATTTTTAGCCGAAATCAATGACTTAAAAAAAAATGAACGCATCAGTTGCCAAACCCAAGTTTTAAATGACATCGAAGTCGACACCAACTACTGGTAGTTTCTTTTTATAATTTGAGTTTAAAATTCCAAAGCCGAGGCCGCACGACCGAAGCGTACTTCCTGTACGTCGCAGGGAGGCTGAGGAAGGAGAACGACGGATTTGGAGTTTTAAACTCAAATTACTTCGCCGATGAAGACCCATCGCCGCTCATGAACATGATAATTTATTTCATACATCGAACAATTGTGGATCGCGATAGTTGTGCTTGGCGCGCCTTCACTGGCATGCACCAAACGAACTAGACTTCCACCATGGGTCGACACACCAATCTGATCACCATTTTGATGAGTCCCTGAGTGAGCATAGTTTTCAATAAATCGCCTGAGGCGTTTCAGATGATCTGATTTTTTCTCTCCATTAGGAAATTTATAATCCACATCTTCCGTTGTAATGGATTTCCATTTGGCAATGATATCTTCACCAAACTTCAAATTGATTTCATCATGAGTTAAACCTTCAGCATCACCTAAATGCGTTTCGCGCAAATCAGCGTGAATATGAAATGGAATTTGTCGTCCACCCAAAGCAATTTCTGCCGTTTTAAGAGCTCTTGATAAATCCGAAGAGAGAATAGCTTTGAGCTGAAGTTTTTTAACTTTTTCAGCAAGTTGAGTCGCTTGACTAATTCCATTTTGATTTAAGGGAATATCCGTATGTCCTTGGAATTTTTTTTGCAAATTCCAATCTGTCTCACCATGGCGAAATATAAAAAATCTTAAAATCATGACTAAATCTATCTCGATTAAAGTGGAAATCAAGCTTTTACTAACTCTAAATAGTTAATTTCGATTCCTTGTGAAAGAAAAATTTTTTCAAAGCCGGTTACAAAATTTTCCTGTGCTTTTTCCGATTGATGCAGATTCAAAGTCGAATAACTTAACTGGTAAGGAGTATTTTTGATTTCATTCAAAGACCACAAAAAATATTCGCGCGAATCAGTTTTAAAATAAATTTTTGATCCTGGTCGTTGCAATCGATACAAAGTTTTAAGAAGTTCGGCATTCACTGTTCGATTGCGCGGTCGTCGTGGCGTGACCCAAGGATCTGGAAAATGAATATAAATATCATTCAACTCGCCTTCGGCAAATAATTCTTCGGTGTTAAAAGAATGGAAGCGGCAAATCGCTGCATTTTTTGCTCCGGCCATCAAGGCCCGACGTATACTTTGAATCAAAGGTTTGTATTTCAACTCCATACCAACAAGTAAGCGTTGTGGATTTTTCAATGCTTGGCGAGTAAAAAATGTACCGGTGCCCGTACCAATTTCAAGATCAACGGCAGCCGATTCTTCCCCTTTAAAAACTTGACTGCGCCAAAGACCTTTATTGAGTGGCGCCCTCTCTTCATCAAACGCCGCATGAGCGTACTCACCGTTCAGAGCCAAGGTGTAAAAATTTTGTCGTGGTAAAGTTTTTGTTGAGTTAATTCGGATTTTCATACAATGGCCCGCCGATAATATCTTTCACTTGAAAACTACGAGTCTGTTCGAATAAAACTTGGCGAACAGGACAAGATTTAACGTCGCAAAACTTACAATATTTTCTTTTGCAGGGATCAAGATGAAAAGCAAATTCGCCATCATAAGGATAATCAGCGACAACTTTTTCTTCAAAATCGTGCGCTAATTCATGAGCCATAGCAACGTCCCAGAATTCTGGAATAACTAAGTGGGCATCGATATGATGAAAGCCTCCCGACCGAATGGCTCGAACATTATGAATATCAATAATCCCAGGCTTACAATTTTTTTTAATAGCCACCGAAAGTGCTAGCAGGGATTGATCGTCAATTTCGTCTGTTAAGCCCGCGATCGAACGTCGGATTATCTTAGATCCCTCGAATAGCAAATGGATAGCGATGACAAAAGTCACCACTCCATCAATCCAAACCAAACCCGTTAAGTACACTAAACCTAAACTGAGCAAAACTCCAAAAGTGGTGACCACATCGCTCATAAGATGGGAACTGCTAGCCATTAAGGTTTCTGATTTTACATTGTTTCCCACGCGACGAAGATATTTTGCCATAAGCCAGTTTATTCCCGTGGCTAGCGAGACATAAAAAATTCCTATATCTAATTTTTGCAAGGGATGGGGGTGAAGTAAAAAATTGATCGATTCAGCTAAAATTGTAATCGAAGCAAAAAGAATCAGTCCGCCCTCGAAAGCCGCAGAAAAATATTCAACTTTACCATGACCATAAGGATGACCTTCATCTTTTGGTTTTAAAGTGTAATGAATAACCGCCAGCCCAACGATCGCGGCGACGACATTCACCACTGTTTCCAAAGCATCCGATAAAACAGACGACGATTTTGTCTGGAAATAAGCCCAAAACTTAAGAGTCAGCACAATGATGCTGACCAGGACCGTTAAAAGTGCGGCTTTTCGCCTTACAGGATTTTCAGTATTTTGCATGATAGTGACGATCTCCAAATAAGAACGGCCCTAACCTACGGCCTTTTTCTTATTCTGTCGAGATTTTTTAATCGCTATTTCTGTCCGCGCAGTCCAAATATTTTCGGAATGTCGAGCTCTGGTCATTTCCACCAAAGCTTCTTCGTTAGACATCGTTTTATCATAGAAGACGACTTGATTTTTCCCTCGGCGTTTAGCTTCATATAGGGCATGATCAGCACAACGAACCAATTCCCTTGCTGAAATAATTTCACCCGCTGAGGTCATCGAAAAGCCAACTGACACCGTTAAATTGATTTCATCCCTGCCACTTTTAAAATGATAGGCTTCAACAGAACGTCTGAGTCTTTCACAAAAATATTTCGAACCCTCAAAGTTGACCTCTGTTAACACAATCAAAAACTCATCACCGCCGTACCGAGCCGGGATATCTATATTTCGGGTATTCGCTTTAATAATTTGACCCACTTCAGAAATGACATAACTTCCAAATAAATGATCATGACCGTCATTTACCGATTTAAAATTGTCCATATCGAGCATGATCACACAAACCTGTCGTCCAAATCGTCGGGCTC
The DNA here is from genome assembly GCA_038043185.1 of Bdellovibrionota bacterium. Classification (GTDB taxonomy): domain Bacteria; phylum Bdellovibrionota; class Bdellovibrionia; order Bdellovibrionales; family Bdellovibrionaceae; genus UBA5009. Next base: position 52,700 of record JBBTCO010000019.1, on the reverse strand, counting down.
TTTGCATCTCAAATTCCAGCCGTTGATATAAGGAGCGCATGTTGTACAAACCCGTAAGATCGTCAGTATCAACCATCGCGAGAAGTTTTTCATTGGCAACTACAAGTTGTTCGTGAAGATCGCGTATCCGAAGATGAGTGCGTAAACGTGCTAAAAGCTCTAAGGGCACAAAAGGTTTTACGATGTAATCATCAGCTCCATAATCAAAACCTTTGATTATGGCTTCGGAGCTGGAATCATCCGAGAGCACCAAACAAGATCCATGGGGAATTCTTTCTTTAATTTTTTTTAATGACAACAATCCCGGTTCAAAATCTTTTAAATCAAGCAGAACAATCAGGGGCTGCCATTCTTGGATTTTAATCAGAGCTTCAGATATACTACTCACCCCTTGGGCATCGTATCCTTCCCAACGCAAGGGCTCTAGCAAAATGCCAAGACTATCTCGATCTTCATCGATGACTAGAATTCGCCGAGAGCGAGTTGATATACGCTTTTCTTCATTACTCATAAATCAGTTATTTCCTGACTAACTTATCGACAGACATGCGGATTCCTTAAGTTTATTTTAATAAAGGACCAGGTATTTTTATTGCCCCGCCCCTTGTCCTAAGATATCTAATTCTCATTCTAAGACAGATGGAGTACGCATGACTCAGAACGTGGAAACCAAGTGGCAAAAACGATGGGAAGAACAGGAAGCCTTTAAGGCCGAGCCAAGCTCTACACGACCAAAGTTTTATGCTCTCAGTATGTTCCCCTATCCTTCGGGAGTAGGACTTCACATTGGTCATATCGCCTCTTATACTCCAACGGATATTATTTCCCGGTATAAGCGGGCTGCCGGATTCAACGTTTTACATCCCATGGGCTATGATGCCTTTGGTCTTCCTGCCGAGCAGTATGCCATTCAAACTGGAATTCACCCGGCAAAGACCACTGAAAAAGCCATCGAAACATTTCGTCGTCAGTTGAAAGCTTTTGGATTTAGTTATGACTGGAGTCGAGAAATTTCCACTTGCGAACCCTCCTACTACAAGTGGACGCAATTTATTTTTACCAAACTTTTTGAAAAAGGGCTCGCTTACCAAAAAGAGGTCCCGGTCAATTGGTGCCCAGCTCTGAAAACTGTTTTGGCCAATGAAGAAGTCATTGATGGCAAAAGTGAGCGCGGCGATCATCCGGTCATTCGTTTACCAATGAAACAATGGATGTTGAAAATCACGGCCTATGCCGAACGCCTTCTGCAAGATCTTGATAAAGTGGATTGGCCCGAGCGGACCAAAGAGGGACAAAAAAATTGGATCGGAAAAAGTGAAGGTGCCCATGTTCGCTTTCCTCTGGAAAATTGCCCTGAAGCGCTCGAGGTTTTCACCACCCGACCAGATACACTTTATGGCGTAAGCTTCATGGTGCTGGCACCTGAAAATCCGCTTGTGAAAAAAATCACCAGTTCGGACCAACAATCCGCGGTGAATTCTTATGTTGAGCAAACTTCGCGAAAATCAGAAATTGATCGCAAAGCTAATGAAGAAAAAACGGGTGTGTTCACTGGAGGGTTTGCCATTCATCCCCTAAGCAAAGAAAAAATTCCCGTTTGGATTGCCGACTATGTTTTAATGGACTACGGCACCGGCGCTATTATGGCTGTTCCTGGACATGATGTACGCGATTTTGAATTCGCACAAAAATTCAAGCTGCCCGTAAAGCGAGTTTTAGAAAGCACCGAAGAATTACCCTTTGAAGGTGATGGCAAATTGGTCAACAGCGATTTCCTAAATGGCCTTTCCAAAAACGAAGCTATTACTAAAATGATTCAGCATCTTGAACAGAAGAATCTGGGGAAAAAACAAATTCAGTACAAATTGCGCGATTGGCTTTTCAGTCGCCAAAGATATTGGGGCGAACCATTTCCCGTAGTCAGATTCCCCGACAAGGGCTTAAAATGCGTGCCAGATAATGAACTTCCCGTTTTGCTGCCTGAAGTTGCTGATTATGAACCTTCAGAAAAAGGTGAAGCTCCACTAGCGAAAATAAAGGACTGGGTTAAATACAAAGCTGCGGACGGCAGCGAAGGTGTGCGAGAAACAGACACCATGCCAGGCGCTGCCGGCTCTTCGTGGTATTTTTTGCGTTTCACCGACCCTCAAAATGACAAGGGGCCCTTTTCACAGGAAGCGCAAAAATATTGGATGCCGGTGGATCTGTATGTTGGCGGACCTGAACACACAGTCGGACATTTGCTCTATGCTCGCTTTTGGCAAAAAGTGCTTTTTGATGCGGGTCTTGTCAGCCACGAAGAGCCATTTAAAAAACTCGCGCATCAAGGAATGATTTTAGGTTCTGATGGCGAGAAAATGTCGAAATCCAGAGGCAACGTCGTCAATTTGGATGAAATTCACTCCGATTATGGAGCCGATGCTCTTCGCATGTTCATTTGTTTTATGGGTCCTTTAGATAAGGACAAAGCCTGGGCGCCAACAGGCATTGATGGCGTCAAACGCTTTTTGGATCGCATCATCCGTTTGATCATGAATGAAGATGGTCAACTCATCTGTCAGGATCTAGTAACCTTGCCCGAAGATATTGAAAAACTACTTCATAAGACAATCAAGAAAGTGACTTTGGATATTGAAAATCTCAGTTTCAATACCGCCATCAGCGCCATGATGATTTTGGTCAATGAACTTTACCGCCAGAATTTGCGACCGAAAAAAGCTCTTCAGACGCTGGCGCAATTGCTGATGCCTTTTGCTCCACACCTTGCCGAAGAGCTTTGGGAAAAAATGGGCAACAAAGGATTTGTTTCTTTGTCCCCATGGCCAACTTATGATAACAAGCTTTGCACTGACGATCGGGTAAATATGGGTGTGCAAGTGAATGGCAAAATGCGTGGAACGATTGAGATCGATTTAAATACTTTGGAAGAGGTTGCAATCGAAGCTGCGCTTAAACTCTCGACGGTCCAAAGTGCTCTGGCAGGAAAAACACCTGAAAAAGTAATTTACAAAGCTGGAAAAATATTGAATCTGATAGTGAAAAGTTAGTGGAGGTCGATAATGTCCGATTGGAGTCCTGAAAAAAGCGCTGAGCTTTATGGAATCAATAATTGGGGGAGTGGATTTTTTCACATCAATTCCCAAGGCCATGTGCAAATCACTCCCGAAGGTGCCAACAAAGGTGCGTCGGTTGATCTTTATGAATTGACTCAAGATCTTCTTGACCGAGGAATTCGTGTTCCCATCATGATTCGATTTCCAAATATCATCAAAGCTCGTGTTGAGCTTTTGCACAATTGTTTTCAGAAAGCTTTTTCTGAACATGGTTACAAAGGCCAGTACTGTGGCGTTTATCCAATCAAAGTAAATCAACAAAAACATCTGGTTCAAGAGCTTGTCCGTTTTGGAAAAGATTTAAAACTCGGACTAGAATGCGGATCGAAACCCGAACTCTTGGTGGTATTGGCCTTGATGAGTTCTGAAGATGCTGTGATTGTCTGCAATGGCTTCAAAGACGTCGAATACATTGAAACAGCAATCCTTTCCCAAAAGTTGGGAAGAAAAACCATCATCGTCGTTGATCGAAAAGAAGAATTAAATTTAATCATCAATGCCGCAAAAAAATTCAATACTCGTCCTAAAATTGGCTTTCGCGCTAAACTTTCCACTCAAGGCGCTGGAAAATGGGTGGATTCTTCGGGTGCTCGTTCAAAATTTGGTCTTAGCACAGTTGAAATTGTTGAAGGCATTGAGTTTTTGAAAAAAGAAAATATGCTGGATTGTTTGGAACTTTTACATTTCCATATCGGTTCGCAAGTCCCCTCCATTCAAAGTATTAAATCTTCTCTGAAAGAAGGGGCCCGTTTTTACTGTGAACTTCACGCCATGGGCGTAAGCCTGAAATACATCGATGTCGGTGGTGGTCTTGGAGTTGACTATGATGGCACTGGTCAAAGCGATAGCTCAATTAATTATTCCGAGCAAGAGTACGCCAATGACGTCGTTTCCACTCTTCAAGCTCTTTGTGATGAAAAAGGAATTCCTCATCCCAATATCGTCACTGAATCTGGCCGCGCTTTAGTTGCCCATCACTCTGTGCTTATTTTCAATATTCTTGGTGTGAATAATCTGCACAAACCGGAACCCCCAAGACCTTCGAGTAAAAAAGATCCTAATATCATGCAAGATCTTCAGTATATTTATGAAAAAATTAATAAAGATAATATTAATGAGTGCTTCAATGATTTGACCCAAGCCAAACAAGAAACTTTGCAATTATTCACCTATGGTGTTTTGAGTCTTGAACAGCGCGCTTGGTGCGAAAGCATGTACTTTGCGATCGCAACAAAAATGTTGAGTATCGCAAAAACGACTCCGGATGTGGAAGAAATTGAAACTGCACTTCGCCAAGAGCTCTGTGATACTTATTTTTGTAACTTTTCGGTGTTTCAAAGCGTTCCCGATTCATGGGCCGTGGGACAACTTTTCCCGGTGATGCCAATTCATCGTTTAAGCGAAGAACCTGCTCGCGAAGGAACTTTGGCTGATTTAACCTGCGACTCTGACGGAAAAATCGAAAAGTTTATTGATTCAAGAACAGGTAAATTCAAAGATACTTTACAAATTCATGATTACCGCGAAGGCGAACAATATTACCTTGGTGTATTTTTAACTGGAGCCTACCAAGAAATTCTGGGAGATCTTCATAATCTTTTTGGCGACACCGATGCTGTGCACGTTTCGATTAGCGATGCCGGCTACACCATCGATCATTATGTTCCAGGCGACACCGTGACTGAAGTTCTTTCGTATGTGCAGTACGCCCGCCATGAAATGGTGGATAATGTTCGTATGGCCACCGAGGATGGAATTCAAAAAAATACCATCACTAAACAAGAAGCAAAACTTCTTATCAAACATTACGAAGAAGGTTTGTCAGGTTATACTTATTTGGAAGAGCCCGAGTGATTAACGCCTAGTTCTTTTTCCCGCTGACGAACAAGCTCGTCGCATTTCGCAGCGGTATTTCCACAGGCTTTATAGTTGCAAATTTTTTTGTACATTTTATTTGTTTCTTTGATTGGTTGCCAATAAACAGCATTTTTTCCACGAGAGGGGAAAATCTCACCTCTAACATCAACTTGTTGTTGAAGCATCGCCATCCCACAGCGAAAACTATTTACTCCCGCTCTCAAATTATTGCTTTGCACATCTCCTATACACTTCTCTTGATTAGGTTTTTTTACAGCACTTACCCGCTCTTCTTGCAAACAATGTAGCTGCAAATATCCGCAAGCATCTCCATGAATGGCCTTCGCCGTTGTCATCTCGCCAGCGGATTCGAATTGCGCCAATTGCCGCCAAAAATTCATCCAAAATTTTTCTTTATTCTTTCGATCCATGTCGGAAAATTTAGGACATATTTTTTCAAGCTCACGACTTCCCTCATCATATACGGGATAATCAAAAAAACTAAAACTATCGCGAATTTCATTCAGCGCAGCTTCCACGCCAACTGGATCATGAATATGTTTTTGAATCTCACCGATCTGTTCAGCAAAGACTCCCAAGTTCTGTTTGTTACCACCAGAGCAATACAAAGCTCTAACCTGATCAGTTGTTTTCACTACCCCTACGGGTCTCCCTCTTGCCCCCACGACCCCAGCAAACAAAAAAATAAAAATTAAAAACAAACACCCTAAACTTCCCATACCTCCCTATCGGCACTTCCCAAAAAAAACGCAAATAGCCTCCCTCGTATTCCTCCCCCTCCACACTCTAAATTTGAGTGTCTTATTTGATTTTAAAGTAGGTTATTCCCTCTCTAAGAGCCTCGGCGAGCCAGGAGGGCGAGAGCCGGCAACCATGGATGGTGAGCTCTTAGAGAGGGAATAACCTACTTTAAAATCAACATAGACATCAAAAATTAGACACCTGCTTACTGGATACGTCCCTTGACTCATTTTGAAACAATCCCAATCTGAAAATACCCAGGAAATTCATGTAAAAATGCAACTGTCTCGTGGCACGTCCTTTGTAATAACTATTCTTGAGGTTAAAATGAATCAGTTACGATACAGTTTGCTACTATTACCAATGATCCTGTGCTTTCAGAACTTTGCGTTTCCAGGAATATCCAAAGTAAAGCTTCATGAAGTGAATGAAGAAATGCGAGTGCTTCATGCTAAGGAATTACTTGGAAAATATTATAAAAAAAGTATTGTCTCACAAAGTGAAGGGCTAAATTATCTGAATGTTCATTTGATGAATAAAATTCAATCCTCTTTGCCAAAAAAATATATGAAAAAATCTGGAAAAATTGCGCAAATGCTTATCAAGCAGGCGCAAAAGCATGATTTTGATCCCGCATTTATTTTAGCTATTATTCAAACTGAAAGTAATTTTAATCCTTCAGCAGTGGGAACTGTCGGGGAAATTGGCCTGATGCAAATTCGTCCTGAAACGGCTGAATGGATTTCGAAAAAAGAAAATATCAAATGGAAAGGTCGCAAGTCTTTATACGATCCGATTCAAAATGTAAAAATTGGCGTTGCTTATATTGCTTTTCTGCGTGATCACTTTGAAGGACGCGCCGATAAGTACCTCTCTGCCTACAACGTCGGTCCCGGAAAACTGAAAAAACTTGTTGGAAATGATTCTCTTCCCCGAAAATATTCTACCAAAGTCATGAAACACTACGAACAGTTCTATAATCAAATCGCCGTCTTCACAATACCGACAAATCAAGCCCAGAACTCGATGAACGATTTCATTTATCATAATTAAATGACAAGTTTTCGGTTGTGAGACTGAAAACTTTGGCCTAAACCTCTTCTGGTGAAAACAAATTTATCCAAAAACATCATGTACAAAGCACTTCTCAATAAGGACAAATCTTATGAAGGAATCTTTTTTGTTGGTGTGAAAACCACGGGAATTTTTTGTCGCCCTTCTTGCACAGCACGAAAACCTAAACCAGAAAATGTAGATTATTTTTCCACAGCTAAAGAAGCTTTACTCAGAGGCTATAGACCCTGCAAGGTTTGCTCACCTCTACTTCCAAAAGGGGATTTTCCCATTTGGATGAAAACACTTACGGATGAAGTGAACAGAGATCCTACAGTAAGAATGAATGATTTTAAAATTCGTAACTTAGGAATCGATCCCAATCGAGTCCGACGTTGGTTTAAAAAAAATCATCAAATGACATTTCAAGCTTATTTAAGATCCTTACGAGTGGGTCAATCTTTTGGCCATTTAACTGAAGGAGGAAAAGTGATCGATACAGCATTCAATCATGGCTATGATTCGCTCAGTGGATTTAATGAAGCTTTCAAAAAACTCACAGGCGCAAATCCCAGTCAGGTAACTAACAAAAATATAATTCATGTCTATCAAATTCTAACACCGATCGGCCCCATGATTGCGGCTTCAGTTAAAGAAGGAATTTGTTTACTTGAGTTTACCGATCGAAGAATGATGGAAACCCAACTCAAAATCTTACAAAAAAAATTTCAAGCACCGCTAGTGACTTCGTTAAATTCTCATATCCAACAACTGCAAAGACAGCTGAAAGAATACTTCGATAAAAAACGCACTCAGTTCAATCTTCCCCTCGCAACTCCAGGAACTGAATTCCAAAATAAAGTCTGGAATCAACTCAAAACTATTTCCTATGGACAAACTCGCTCCTACAAAGAACAAGCTATTGCTATCGGAAACCCCAAGGCTGTGCGCGCTGTGGCCAAAGTCAACGGCGAAAATCGCATCTAAATCATCATTCCTTGCCACCGGGTCATCGGCTCAACCGGCCAACTGGTCGGTTACGGCGGTGGCCTCGCCCGCAAAAAATTCCTTCTCGACCTGGAACAACAAAAATAATCTCACCCGTCCCCGTTTTCATTTTTGTATTCATTCCCCGTTCTCCCACAGCCGTATTTAAATTCCAAAGGCCAAGGCCGCACGACCGAGGCGACTGAGGCGCACTTCCTGTGCGTCGCAGGGAGACCGAGGGAGGAGAACGCCGGCCTTTGGAATTTAAACTAGGCACGCTCATGCTTTAGAATCAAAAGCATCGCGAGTCGCAAGGCCAATGTTAATAAGCAGAGTCAGGGTTATCAACAAAACCCCCGACGGCGCCCAAACCAACCATTCCGCCGTAGTAAAATACTTCTGTGCCTGAATCAATAACTCACCCCAACTGGGAGTCGGCGGCCTCAAGCCCAAGCCTAAGAAGTCCAATACAGCTAGCGAACTGACATTGGCAGCAATTGTAAATGGCGCGAAAGTCACAATTGGAGTCAAAGCGTTTGGAAAAATATGCTTAAACATAATTCTGGTGTGGCCCGCACCAATAGCTCTTGCAGCTTCAACAAACTCTCGATTGCGAAGGCTCAAAAACTGTCCCCTCATATAAGCCGAGATCATTGTCCAATCAAAGATCACTGTGAAACAAATCAACATCGGCAAACTGGGTTCAAAAATGGAAATCATCGTGATTAAAATAATTAATCTTGGCATGGTTTCAATAACTTCAATCATACGCGAGCCAACTAAATCCAGCCAACCGCCAAAATATCCCATCAATGAGCCAATCAACACACCAATAAGATAAGTCAAAGCCCAACTGCCAATGGCGTAAGCCAAAGTGAAACGCAGTCCAAAAAGTAGACGAGATAGAACATCACGTCCGCGATCATCGGTGCCGAGCCAGTTCACTCGCGAAGGCGGTGCCGGATAATTTTCCAGTGACTTATTGCTTTCATAAGGATCCCATTGAATCAAAGGCCACATCGCCCAATCCTCAGCTTTGAATTCCAGATCCCGATAGTCCATGACCATAATATCCGCGCGTCCAAATAGGCTAGGGTGATAATTAAAAAATAAAGGAGCATAATAAACTCCTTGGTATTTCATGAAGTGGGGCTTGCTATTTGACCAAAATTCCGCTGTTAAGCTTAAAAAGAAAAAAAGAGATAACACCAAACAAGAAAATACCGCAATTTTATCTTTTTTAAATCTTCGATAACGTCGAAGAGTCAGTTCATTTTTTATCAAAGCTTCGATAGCGAACGTCAAATCCAATCCTTATTTAAAATCAATACGTGGATCAATCATCACATAAACTAAATCACTAAATATTTTTCCGAACATTAAAACCAGGGAACTTAAAAACGTCAAACCCATGATGACATTGTAATCCCGAGAAGAAATTGAGGAGTAAGCTAACAAACCAATGCCATCCAAATTAAATATGCTTTCGATAATAATAGAGCCGGCAAGGAAAATAGCAAAAAATCCACTGAGACCCGTAGCAATTGGAATCAAAGAATTTTTTAAAGCATGCTTAAAAACAATAAGTCTTTCGGGAAGTCCCTTGGCTCTTGCGGTGCGAATGTAATCCGATTTAATAACATCTAACATAGAGTTTCTCATCACCATGGTGAGTTCGGTAAAACTACCGACCATGTAACAAATTAAAGGCAAGACAAAATGATGGGCACGATCTGTAAATTTTTGCAAAGTTGTGAAACTTTCATAGTCATCGGATTTAAGACCACCGATGGGAAACCAACTAAAATAATTACTACCCGCAAAAAACACGATTAAAAAAATCCCTAAAATTAAACTGGGAATCGAATAAGAAAAATACAATAGCAGTCCTGAAATCCGATCAAAACTTTGGCCTGCTTTTAGGGCCTTAATCACCCCCAACGGAATGCACACAATATAAGTTAAAATTAACGAGGCCAAACCAAACTGAAGTGAGACTGGAAATTTACTTAAGATCACGTCCAAGACAGGTTCTTGATAAGTGAAGCTTTCGCCAAAATCCAGTCGAGATAAATTCTTCAGCCAAATCCAATATCGCGTTGATATAGGTTTATCAAAACCATATTGCTTGTTAAGTGCATCGATCACTTCCTGATTGACCACAGCATTTGAAGATTTTGAACCTTGGCCGAATCGGATTCTTTGAATTTGCTGCTCAATGGGACTGCCAGGAGCTAAATTGATTAAAATGAAAGTCGCCAGCGTGATCCCAAAAAAAGTTGGGATCATCAAGAATATCCTGCGAAAAAAATAGGCGAGCACTTTTGTCCCTTACGGTTTCATCCACCAAGTATCGATACCCAAATCAAAAATAAAAGTATCACCAGGTTTTGCAATTTTAGCTGTTGTTGCATAAAATTGATAACGGTCTGAAAAAAGAAATAAATACGGCGCATCTTCCGCTATTTTTTCATAAGCTTTTTTCAACAAAACTATGCGCTTTGGTTTATCCAAAGTCATACGGCCTTCATCAATCAGCTTATCCACTTCAGCATTTTTATAATTAATAAAGTTAGAACCGCCTTTTTCTGCGGAAGCCGAATGCCAAACTTGTTTAGGATCAGGATCCACCGAGCCCGAGCCCCAGCGCATTGTTAATGCGTCAAAGGTTCCATCATCGGTTTGTTTAATAAAAGTATTCCATTCTAAAAAGTTCAAATCCATAATGATGCCGACTTTTTTCAAATCCTCTTTGTACATCGTCCAATATTTTTCATTTTCTTTCGCCGCATAACTTAAGGTAAATTGAAAATTGGTTTTTTTACCATCTACAACTTTATCTAAAATTCCATCTTTATCTGTATCAGCCCACCCGGCTTGAGTTAATAATTCGCGCGCTTTTGGCGGATCAAAAGAAATAGGTTTCACTGCAGGTGCATAATCACTGCTCGAATAAATAGGTGCGCCCACAAGATCCGACATTCCATAACGGAATTTTTTATTCATCTCGGGACGATTGGCCAAATGAGCCAAAGCAATGCGAACATTTTTTTCTTGAAATAAAGGTTTGCGAAGATTCCAGGCGATAAATCCATAGCCTTTTGGAACTTTATTTTCGGCCTTGTATTTAAATACTTTTTTGCCCCACTCGGGACCAACAGCTTTTTTCATGAAGGCTTCGGGATTCGCCCATAATAAATAATCCACATCGCCTTTTTTAATTCTTTCAATTTGCACAGTCTCATCTTTGTAAAAACGAACATTAATTTGACTGAAATTATTAAATCCTTTCCATTCAGGTGCCGTATTGCCAAACCACTGCGGATCTTTTTTCAAAACTAAAATTTGACCCCGATCAAAGTTGTCAAGTTTGTAGGGACCCACGCAAACAAAAGAACGATTTAATTTTTTTGATTTTTCCACATCTCCATAAACATGTTTCGGCAAAATAACTGTTCCCGCAGCAATGTTAAAATTATTGAAATAAGTATCTTTAACAGTAAAACGCACTGTTTTTGCATCGACCACTTCCACTTTCGTAATTCCCTCAAAATAAGGCTTCCAGTGAGCAGCTCCTAATTTAGGATCGACAAAAGCTTCATAAGTGAATTTCACATCTTCAGCAGTGAGTGGTTTTCCATCATGAAAAAAAACATTGTCACGAAGTTTAAAAGTGTACTGCTTTCCATCTTTGGAAATTTCCCATGAAGTGGCGATCCGTGGTTTAAATTCATAAGTTGTCGCATCTCTTGAAAGTAAGGAATCACAGGCTAATGCGTGAATATCTTGAGCATAGCCATCCGTCGAAGTTATCGGATGAATCGACGCAGGTTCCTGTTCATAATTTAAATTAATGATGCCCCCTTTTGGAGCATTGGCATTTGGAATTGCCGCCTGAGCCGCATAGGCAGCGATTAAAATTACACCCAAACAAACACCCGAAATTAATTTATTCTTCATTGAAAGGTCCTTTCAAAAATGATCAACACTTACATCGCTATTAAGTTCTTTGAATCACAGCTTTAAAGCAATCAGCTCTGCGTCGCTTTCGCGTCGCAATAATAACTCTGGCTTACCACTTCCCAAGCAGAACAAAACAGTTCATAAAAAGGTGTCTCTCTTCAAGATGAAAGGCAAAACTCATGAGCTTTAAGTTTGATCCCACAACGTCTATATCTTCTGAGTTTGGAATTTTCGGAATTCCCTGCTCTGAAGAGCAAGCTCGTGTCGTGCTCTTGCCTGTTCCCTGGGAAGTGACGACTTCGTATGGTTGGGGAGCCTCACAAGGACCACAACTGATTAGACAAGCCAGCGAACAAGTCGACCTTTTCGATTTGGAAACAAAAAAAGCCTACGAAGTTGGCTATTTTATGCGCCAAATCCCTCAGGAACTTAAAGATAAAAATGATAAATTTAAAAGTGTTGCTCAAAATGTAATTCAACTGCGCAGTGATTTAAGTACAGATGAAAAGAAAATCGCCGAGCTTTGCCAAAAAGTAAATTTAGCTTGCGAGGAAATGACTGCTTGGACGCTCCAACAAGCCGAAGAAATTTTGAATTCTGGAAAATTATTGGGACTCGTTGGTGGCGACCATTCTACTCCTTGGGGTGCAATCCAAGCCGTTAGCAAAAAACACCAGGGTGAGTTTGCGGTTTTACATTTTGATGCTCATGCTGATCTCCGTAAAAGCTATCAAGGGTTTACTCAATCCCATGCCTCTATTATGTACAATGTAATGAATCACTCCACTCGACCTAAAAAACTAGTGCAAGTGGGCATCAGGGATTTTTGCGAAGAAGAGTACGAACTTATTCAATCCCGCAAAGATATAAAAACTTTTTTTGATCTCGATTTAAAACGTCGATTACTGCAGGGTGAATCTTGGGGAAAAATTTCCGAAGACATTCTGAAAGAACTTCCCGACAAAGTTTATATTTCTTTTGATATTGACGGCCTCGATCCGGTTTTTTGCCCTCACACAGGGACTCCCGTTCCCGGAGGGCTTAACTTTGATCAAGTTTTTTATCTTTTCCGCGCCATCGCGGAATCTGGTCGAAAAATTGTCGGATTTGACCTCAACGAAGTTTCCACCGGCGGCGTCCCCACCAGTGAAGCTGACGAGTGGGACGGCAATGTCGGGGCCCGCATTCTTTACAAACTTTGCGGTTGGAGTACCCTTACGAATCCCTGACCACCACTGCTTAACTGACATTAGAGCTCTAACCGCGAGCGTAGCGTTTGTTGATGGATTCGCGAAGCTCTGCACCTTCGATGCTTAGCCGAGTCCAAGGAATAGCTCTAAGTCTTTCATGCTCAATTGGCTCTTCTGTTTCTTCACAATGACCGTAGCTACCGTTTTCTATTCTAGCGAGAGCACTTTCAATTTCCATCAATTGATGGCGTAAACGATCATGCATGTTCAAAAATTCAGCTTCAGCTAATACTCTGACTGTTTGATCGGCTTCGTCACCGCCACGATCTTCATTATCTAAATGAGAGCGCGCTTCACGTACACGATTCAAAATATCACCTTTAGTTTGCAGAAGCTTAGATCGACATTCCTTGAGTAAACCTTCTGGAATCAATGCCATTTTTCCCCCTAAAAACATATCCTTGGCTTAGTGCCGTTTTGGAACTGGTCTATTAAGCACTTATCATGTAATTTTTGCAAGAAGAAATCTTAAATGACCTTAAAATTATTCAACTACTTGTATTTATTAAATAATTTTAATTTAGCTGCAACGCAAAATATATTATGCTGTCAGGTGAGTTTTTAAGCTTAATAAGAACGGCAACAATAAAGTCGTTCGCAGTCATGCCAATTACCACAATCTGTCTGCTGTTGCCCAGCTGGATAGTAGCCAGGATTACACATGTTTGTACTACTTGAGGCACTTCTTAACTTTAGTAATAAGATCAGCGCTAGCGATATCCAATTTATCAGCAATGATTTGGGCTTTTTCTCCTCGAACACGGTAAGATTTGGCCGTTTTTTTTACGATGGATAAATTGGATTGAGAAACCTCAACCATGTTATCTGCAAAACTTTCGTGATTTTTCACTAAACTTATCATGATTTGATTTTGAGCTTTCCTCATGGAATCAAGCTCTGTACCTAACTCCTTACATTCGCCAGCCAAACTTACTCGGGATAAAAATAAAGCTGCAAAGTAAATAAAAATCACAAGTTTCATCGAAGAAATTTTCATAGCAACCCCCAGGAAATAATGGCCCAGCTTATCTTCCCGGTATAAAGCAAAGGTCCTGCCAAGGCCATTTGCCAAAAAACCTCCTCTAGATTGATCTCAACAGCGGATAATTGCCTCACACCAATTCTTTCAGAAAAAGTTTCCAAACTGTCGAATTTTTAGACAGATTTTTAAAAAAACTTGGGCCTCTTTTTCTTTTCAAGACCTTTGCGGCACAGGATGTGCTCAAGCAAGAGCGCAGGATGCGCGCGTCTTGAAAAGAAAAAGAGGCCCAAGTTTTTTTAAAAATCTGTCTAAAAATTACTACAGGCTTCGGGACTTGTGACCGATAAGAATCAATGCTAGCGTTAATATTATGAAAATAACAAAACGACCCAAGACTTTAATACTGCTTGTGATTTCTGCCTTAGTGGGTGGCTTTTATCTATTCTCGCTTGTCTTGGAAGATCACGAACAAAATAGCATCCAACGGCAACTTCAATCCAGACTTGACCGACGGCTGCAAATTTCCCGTTCACTCACTGAACCTCTGAAAAACAACACTCGTCCCAGCGAGCTTAAAATCGCCATCGAAAACACTCCTGAAACTTATAAAGTTAATTACACCATCGATCAGCGGCTACAAAATGAAGCGGAAAAGCTCTTAAAACAGTATCGCCCTGATTATGGTGCAGTCGTTATGATGGATGCTAAAACTGGGAAAATTTTGAGTATGGCCAGTTATGAAAGAAATCCAAATCTCAATACCAACTTAGCCCTTCGAGCCACCTACCCAGCAGCATCAGTTTTTAAAATTGTTACTTCAGCAGCAGCAATAGATAAAGCGGGAGTTACCCCAGCGCACAACATTCATTTCAATGGCGGTAATTACACTCTCTACCGCAAAAATGTGATGTCGGATCGAATCAATCGATGGACAAGAAGAATCACTTTGCGAGACGCTTTTGCTCAATCTATAAACACGGCTTTCGGGCGTTTAAGTTTGGAAAACTTGAATCCGGAAGACCTAATGAATTATGCGAATCGCTTTATGTTCAATCAAGAAATCCCTACGGATTTCCAGGTTGAAATGGGAATCACAGTTGTACCTAATGAAAAAGGTTATGAGATGACCCAAGTAGCTTCGGGTTTTAATCGATTAACTCGCATGAGCCCTATTCAAGGAGCTATGATCGCAGGAGCCATCGTCAACCAAGGAAAAATGGTCATTCCTTATATTGTTGAATCTTTGCAAAATG
The DNA here is from genome assembly GCA_038043185.1 of Bdellovibrionota bacterium. Taxonomy (GTDB): domain Bacteria; phylum Bdellovibrionota; class Bdellovibrionia; order Bdellovibrionales; family Bdellovibrionaceae; genus UBA5009. The sequence continues at coordinate 37,480 of JBBTCO010000019.1, read as the reverse complement.
ACCAAGGCGAAATAGTTTACAATGGCGAAACTGTAGATCGCGGACAAGTGGTCAATCCAGAATCAGCGACACAATTAAAAATACTCATGTCACAAACAGTTCATAGCGGCACTTCCCGACGAAGTTTCCGTCCTCTTACCCGTGATCGTCGATTTCAAGAAATTGAAGTCGGAGGAAAAACTGGACACCTTAGCGGTGATAATCCTAAAGGGCGTGTGGATTGGTTTGTTGGTTACGCTTATGATGAGCAAGATCGAAAAATTGCAGTTTCTGCGATTACGGTTAACAAAGAGTTTTGGACGGTAAAATCTTCTCATCTTGCCCAAACTATGTTTATGAAATATTTTGAGCCACTCACTAAACGCAAAGTGGCCAATAGCCGTGTGAAACCCCAGCTCTCAAATTAATCCCGTTTATTTTCGATCTTTATTGGCACCACATCGATCACTTCATTATTGCTTTTTGTGACGTCCCTAGGTTCTTCAGCGCCGACTTGATCATTTTTAAATCGCCCGGTATTTGTGTAGACACGAAAAGCTCCACTACCAAACTGATACATGGAAAAACTTTTACTGATCCATCTTCTGAAAAATAAAAAAGAAGAAAGGGAAATGAGTAACCATCGTGTCGGTGGAAAAATCAATAATACCCCGACGGCTCTGCTGAAAAAACCGGGAATGATCAAAAAGAGTGCTCCGACAATAGAACCGGCCGATCGCAAAATATCAATAGATGAGTCGTTTTGCTCCCCACTCGTTGTCTTCTGCAATTTTGTCATGACCTCGCGGCTTTGCATTGAAAGTAAAATCAAACCCAAAAAACTGGGCAGGATATAAGCTAAAACCGACCACCAAAACCCAAGCCAATCCACGAATAAAATAAAAATCCAGAGTTCCGCTAAAAAGTAAAGCAAGGGCATAATATTCCTTTTAAATTAAATATCTATCTCAATTGCAATTGGGCAATGATCAGAACCTTCAACATCGTCCATGATTTGCGCTGACTGCAGTTTTTTTGTAAGTCCTTTGGTTACAGAAATGCAATCGATTCTCCAGCCGCGATTAGAAATTCGCGCCAATTCCCGGTAGGACCACCACGAATATTTGTTTTTTTCATTGGGATAAAAATGTCGAAAGGTATCAACAAATCCCAATTCAATGAAAGAATCAAACCAAGCGCGTTCCTCTGGTAAAAAGCCGGATTCCTTCGAAAGTCGAACCGGATCATAAACATCAATTTCACGATGGGCCACATTGTAATCGCCAAGGATGATCAGCTCGCGTCCTTTCTTTATTTTTTCTTTTAAGTGAATATTGAGTTCTTTCAAAAAAATCTGTTTAAAATTATGCCGCTCGTCTCCTGATCCACCATTAGGAAAATAAATATTATAAAGATCAAACGGCCCATGATCGGTAATCACAATCCGCCCCTCAGTGTCGTACTGATCCAAGCCCCAACCTTTTTCGACGTGTTCAGGATTTTTATTCACGAAGGTGGCGACTCCAGAATAACCCTTTCGATGGGCGCTGGACCAAAAGGAATATTCAAATCCGAGGCGTTTAATCGGCTCTTCAACTTGCTCTATATTGGCTTTAGTTTCTTGAACACAAAAAATATCGGGCCCGGCGCTTTCTAAAAACTCCGATAATCCCTTTTTTGCACAAGCCCTGATTCCATTGACATTCCAACTGATAATTTTCATGATGAGCAAATTAATTGGAGACAGATGAAGCTCCAAGCTCTAACGCATAAGGCTCATCATCTTTTTCGGGAAAGTGACACTGAAAGGAACCCATGACGGCAAAAACGCGATTTCTTGATGCCTTAAAAGAAAATGATCTAAAAATATCGCCAGTTGAGCTCGATAAGTTGGTTTCTGAAAACCTGATCTCACCTTTTGTATTAGAAATTCCTGTTGCCATTAAAAATCAAGCCCAAGAACTGATCGCAGGGCTCTACGGCCTAAGATCGACCCCCGATTACCTAAAATATTATTCCAGTGAATTGGGCGCTCAAAAGTTGGTTGATCCCGGCAATAAAGCTATAGCTATGAGCTATGATGTTCATTGGGATGTCACTGAGCAAAAAATCAAACTCATTGAAATCAACACCAATGCTGCATTTCTATTTTTAAGTGAACCTCTTTATCGAGCCGCTCGTCTTTCATCGCCAATCCCAGGTTTTGATATAAAACATCTGATTCAGTGCTGCGAAAATGAAATTCAGTTGTCGATAGCAAAAAAATCAAGAACACTTCATAAACCACGTCGTTTGGCTGTCATCGATGAAAATCCCGAGCAGCAAAGATTGTATATCGAATTTTTATTTGTACAAAATTTCTTGCAGTGCCATGGATGGGACTGTGAGATCCTTGATTACAGAAAATTTAAACCCTCTGATTTTGATTTTATTTACAATAGATTCACCGATTTTTATTTTGAATCGCCAGAATCAGAACCTCTTCGTCAAAGTTTTTTATCAGGTGAAACAACTTTTTCCCCAAACCCATTTGAATATTTTCTTTTAGCAGATAAACAAAGAATGATTGACTGGTGTCAGGTTGATTTTTGGAATTTCTCGAATGAATTTACTCAATTCAAATCGATTGTTAATAATTATGTTCCGCGAGCTCAAGCCTTTTCCCAACTTGATATTGAAACAATATGGTTGGAAAGAAAAAAATATTTTTTTAAACCAAAGAACTCCTTTGGCTCTAAAATGTCTTACCGAGGATCTTCGATCAGTCGAAAATTGTTTGATACTTTGCCTCGGGATAAAATCATTCGCCAAGAGTTTGTTGCCGCACCAGAGGTCAGTTTTTTAACACCCGATGGACAACAAGTATTTAAATACGATTTGCGTTTATTTGCTTATGAAGGCGTGTTGCAAACTGTGGTGGCTCGATTGTATCAGGGGCAAGTGACGAATTTGCAAACAAAGTATGGCGGGTATGCTTGTGTGAAGTGGATTTAGATCAGTTGACCTTATCAACACTATCAAAAATTATTCTCAGGATAACATGCTTTCCATCAACTTCTTTGGTAACAACAATTTCATATTCAGAAGCGCCTCGACGAAAATATCTTTCTTGAGCTCCCTGTTCTTTAAAAATTTTAGCTAATTCCAAAGAATTTGTTGAAATTCGACTTAATAAATTCCAAGAACGAACCTTTGCTCGATCGATAATTAATTGAAAGTTCCATACGCTTGATCCTGTGCTCGAGCTTGAAGTTAAATCGATTAAAGTCGGAGCTAAAATTGAAAATCTTTGATTCAACTTCATTTTTCCGCTGCCGCAAACCAAGGGCGCTGAACCTGGCTTCAAAAAATTCTGAAAAGATTCCGTTCGAAAACCCTCACCCTCGACGACAAGATGGGCTTCTTTTGCAACTAATACGCTTGCGGGCAAAGACTCCCAGGATTTTGAAAGCTCCTGCCTCTTCGAAAGCTCTTCGGCCCCCGCTATAATCAAGGGACACTCTTTAAGAAGCTCTTTAGTTTTAATATTTAGTGGGGACTTGGCCTCAGCCACGGAAAAAAATAGGCTCACCACAAATATAGGTAAAAATTTTGTCATCGCTCCACTCTCTCTTTCCTACTAAACTGGAGAGCAAATCCAGGGCCAATATCCATCGGCAAACTTGGAATGAATTAGAGTCCCGTCGAGGTTCGCAACATATTGATTTCCTGTCGCTAAACCTAAGTCTAATTTTGAGACGTCTCATTTAAGGACTAGGCTACTTGACCCGATAGGCCAGACAGATGACCACAAAATTTGCACCCCTTCGCAAACACGCTAAGTCCGAAAGTCTTTACCTGACTTTTGAACAACTTAATGGCGAGCATCCCTGGATGAGTCTGATGCCCGAAGGGCATGTTTCTTATCGCGTAAGGGAACTTAATCAGGGACGTGTGTGTTATTTTAATTTTGTTTTAGCCAAGGAAATAGGTCTGATTCCTGCCGATCATCCTCATCAAATGAATGATCAGCTAGAAACACAATTACTTAAGACATTTTCACTGCAAATCATTAATGAGTATGACGAACTTAACAATCGTCGAATTCCAGCAAACAATATTAAGCCTAACAAATACATGGCCACCAGATATCTTCAACTGCAACATCCCAGTAAAGTCGGAAAAACCTCCGGTGACGGTCGGGGAATTTGGAATGGAGTGTGCGAACATCGCGGTATGTATTGGGACATTTCAAGTCGAGGCACCGGGGTGACTTGTCTTTCTCCTGGCTCGGTAGAGGCACAAAAGCCCTTGCGAACAGGAGCCACCAAATTTGGTTACGGGTGTGGGCAAGCAGAAATTGATGAGCTTATCAGTGCCGCTATTCTCTCGGAAAGTTTCCACTTACAAGGAATTCAGACCGAGCGCGTACTCTGTGTAATTGATCTTGGTCGTGGAGTTGGCATTGGTGTGCGGGCTGCGCCTAACTTGTTGCGACCGGCCCATTTATTTCTTTATTTAAAGCAAAATCGTTTCGATGAGCTTAAAAAAGCGATGGATTACTTTATCGATCGGCAAAGCAATAATGGAGTCTGGAAGTTTCAAGAGAAAGATGAACGAAAATACGATGAGTTGCTTCATCACCTTGGCGAATCCTATGCGAAGTTCATAGCCCAACTTGATGTCGATTATATTTTTGCTTGGCTAGATTGGGATGGGGACAACGTTCTGGCCGATGCCGGTATTATTGATTACGGCAGCGTTCGTCAATTCGGACTTCGTCATGACGAATATCGTTATGATGACATCGAAAGATTTTCGACAAATTTAAATGAGCAAAGAAAAAAAGCACGTTTGTTAGTTCAAGTCTTTGCACAAATGTGTGATTTCTTGAAAACCGGGAAAAAGAAACCCTTAAAGGAGTTTAATAAGCACCCCTCGGTTAAAAAGTTCAATCAAAGATTTAGCTCTTATCGCAATGACCGTTTGCTGTATCGTATGGGATTCAATCCTAAGCAGCGACAGATTTTACTTAAAAATCATCTCGATACTTTTGAAGATTTTTATAAAGTCTTCAGTGATTTTGAACGAGCCAAAATCAATGGACCAAAGGAAAAGGTCACGGATGGGATCAACCACCCTGCCCTTTATAATTTGCGAACTATTCTTCGAGATTTGCCCGAGTTTTATTTGAAAAATTCCGCAGAGCAGTTCATGCCCGCCGAAACTTTTTTCCAAAGTATCCTATCAAGTTTTGCAAGATCCCAAGACTTAAGATTAGGCGAAAAACAACGTCGAAAAATTTTTGAATTCCAAAAATTATATCGAAATCTTGTTCAATTTTCTTCAATATCACAAACTGAAAAAACAAATCTACGTTCAGTTTGGCTGAAAGCTCAAAAACTGAACTCGGACAAACGAATAACCGGGAACGCTCTCATACAAATTGTGGAAGAAATTCTTCAAGAGAAAAAACGTGGTCTTACTTCTCGACAAATACAAAAAGTAATTGATCGTTTGGTTTTTGACCACCTTGGATACCCTGAAGTCCAAATCTCAAATCATTATAAAAAATTAATTTCGCCGCCCAATGTACAAAATAATCTTTACAATCGAATCCTGTCACTTGTTGATGAGTATAAAGAAGACATTTGATCCGACGAAGGCAACGAGGGATCACTATTTATTAGGCCGCTTCGGGTGTTAAGTTGGCCACAAGCTGCCATAATCTGATCTCCCTTTGTCGTTCGAATCAGAGTTGGAATTTTATATTTATCTAATAAATTCTTAAACTCGAGAACAGTCGCTTCCGCTGGTCTTTCGTACTTAGTTCCTGAAAATGCATTGAATGGAATAAGATTGATATAAGCTTTTTTTCCAAATAACAAACGACCCAAAGCTTCGGCATCTTCTGGCGTGTCATTAAAATTCTTTATTAATAAATATTAATAGGTCACGAAACGTTTTTTCCCTTTTGGAATAGAATCAACAAGTTCTAAAATTTGCTCAAGGGGAAATCGGCGATTGATCGGAATCAATTCACTTCTTTTTTCGTTAAACGCAGAATGCAAAGACAAGGCAATGTTAACATCGGGCATTTCATTTTTCCAGCGCTCTAATCCTGGCAAATACCCTGAAGTTGATATGGTAATTTTCGAGCCAGCAAGACTTAATCCATGCTGAGATAAAAATATTTCTGCCGAAGTTTTTACGGCGTCAAAATTATGCAATGGCTCGCCTTGTCCCATATACACAATATTAAGTATGCGATCGTCATCAGGGCGCTTTTCAGATAACCATTTTTGTGCCCCTAAAAATTGTCCTACAATTTCATCGGCAGTTAAATTTCGTAAAAAACCTTGTTTTCCAGTATGGCAAAACGAACAATTCATCGCACAACCCACCTGCGATGATAGACAAACTGTGTACTTTTTTTGAAAAGGGATCAATACGGATTCAACTTTCTGATTATCCTTAAGACGAAATAAAAATTTGACTGTTTTATCTTGAGATTCTTTTACCAATTCAATTTCTGGCAAATCAAAAACTATATTTTTCTTTAAAAATTCTTTAGTTTTTTTTGCTAAATTATGATGCTCACAAAATTCACGTTTATTCTTTTTATAATGCCAATTGTACAGAATACTGGCGTTTGATTTCGCCAAATCATTTTGCTGTCCCAAAGATTCCAAATGCGTAAATGAAAGCTGGTAGAAATTCTGTTTTAGAGGAATCTGATCCATTAAGGGCGTATCCCTAAGCCTCTGGCTTTCAATCCTTTAAGCAAGTGGCTTTTAGCGTTTCCAATAATATTTTCGCCATGATTAACTATAATGTTATCAAAATCATATGAAAATAATTGTTCCATTGATTTTTGAAATGCTGTCTTATCATTTATAAAACGAGCAAAAAATCGACTTACGGCAAATTGGCGATAAGTACCGAATAGATTTAAGATAAGCCAGGCACCAAAACCTTTCGTGTTCGTCATATTAAAACACAGATCACAAATGATCAGCGATGCAGACTCCTTATGAATAAACACGGTTTCATTTATTCTTGAAATTCCATTAATCGTGACAAGACTTAGCTCTTCTGAATAAGGCCAAACGTCTTCGCCAAGAATATGGGTCCAGTGAATATCCGATTTCTGCTTTTTGACACCTTTGACTCCCCAAAGATGGGCCTTGGGAAAGGCCTGTGCCGCACGAGGAACGCCAGCACAATGAAGTAGGTTTGGCGCAACTATGTCTGTTACTGAATCCAAAGAATCGTATTGCTCTGTGCTTAGCGCCGAACCTGGCGACAATAGAATTTTTGCGCTATTTAACCTTACCAAGGTCGACCTTACTGGTAAGGACATGAGGGGCATTTGTTTTATGGAGTTAATAAACTCTAAGTTTTTCAAATGATTTCCTAGAACCGCAATTGAGCGCCAGCGCCGATGCTGTCTTTTGTTAGTGTTAAACCAGCAGCCCAACTCCACCCGGGGCCGTACATCAAGGTCGATTTTATTTCTGTTTCCTCGCCGTCGCCCCATTGTGGTCGCCAGAAAAGTTCAACCTCTGAAAATAAAGAAGTCGTCCACTGAAAATGTTTTTCTAAATCGATTCTTATTTTCCCTTTATTATTAACTAAAAAATTTGCATGAATAAGCAAAGGCAATTTGTATCCCACACCGATGATACCATATGATTCTTTATCATAAATAGTTCCACCAATGACGTAATTAAGGTAATTGTCTACCCAACGGCGATAAATAAAATCACCTTCATCATGCCAAGATCCAACTGTAGAAAAACTCTCGCTTCCTGATTTTGTGGATTCGGCACGCAAAGAAAACTCGTTTCGTGTCTGCGAGGTTCGCAAATTCAATCCCACTTGATTGGTCGCAGCTGCCGCCTTGCCGTAAAAATACCAGTGCTCGTGCATATGAGGATCATGTTTCTCATGCCGTGCCATTTCTGGCGACGGAGTAAAGCTTGAATACTTCACAACTCGAGCCATTCCTGTTTTCATATGATAAAGATTATGACAGTGAAGCATCCATTGGCCAGGTTCGTTCGCATAAAATTCTATTGTTCTTTGCCCATTCGGAGGAACATCGACGGTGTGTTTGAGTGGCGAATATTTGTCGTTTTTATTTAACACTCGGAAAAAGTGACCATGCAGATGCATCGGATGGTGCATCATTGTGTTATTAACAAAATTGAACCGAACGATATCTCCTTCTTTGATTTCAATGGTGCGTTCTTCGTGAATGCCTTTGCCGTTGATCGACCAAACATATCGCTCCATATCTCCATCGAGCTCAAGTTTAACATCATGAACTTTTGCAGTTTTTGGATTTGCTGTTGAACTCAGCGCTTTAAGATTCTCAACTGTTAAAGTTTCAACAGTTGGCGCTGCTTCATCCGAATTGGAATGCATTGCATGATCCATATGCTCATGATTTTGGTGCTGCTGATGGTTCTGATGCCCCACAGAACCATGATTTGAATGATCCATGGATGCATACAAATCAGGATGAGGTTTATCCTTAGTAAAAACTTTTTCACCTTTGCCGATCCACGCCGACGCAGATCCTGTAACATCTTGAACCGTCGCCCTCAATTCAAATTTTTTGTTATAATCTGGCATGGTAAACAAAATATCATAAGTTTCTGCCATTCCCATTATGAGTTCTTTTGCAAAAATTGGCTCTATATCATTTCCATCAGCAGCTATGACTTTCATTGGTATGTCTGCCAATGAAACGAAAAAATAACTTGAAGCCGCCGCATTGATCACACGAATACGAATTTTTTCATTAGGACGAGCTGATAAGAATTCAAAATCTTTTTTTCCATTAACTAAGAACGCATCATAACCCACATCCGAAAGATCCATCGCTCCCATGCGATCCCACTCTGCTTTAAGGTAAGTTTTTAATGTGCCCGTCTTGATTGCGCCCATCCAAGAACGCACAGAATTTTTTTTGGAAAGATAATAATCTCCGTCTTTTTTTATATTGCGAAGGATTTGGTCGGCATTTTCGTCAGACCAATCACTAAGGACAACAACTAAATCTCTGTCATATTTTATCGTTTTCTTTTTTGGATGAATGATAAACGCACCATAAACCCCTTTTTGTTCTTGAAGCATGGTATGGGAATGATACCAGTAAGTACCATGTTGGCGGATCTTAAACTTAAATAGACGAGATTTTCCTGGATAAATTGGTGGAGTGTTAACATACGCCACCCCGTCTTCTTCCGGTGGAAGCAAAATTCCATGCCAATGCAAAGAGATTTCTTCATTTGGCAAAGCGTTTTTCACCAAAATTTCTGCATCATCTCCTTCGGTAAATTCCAAAGTTGGCGCAGGAATTCGGCCATTGACGGTCAATGCGAAATCAACTTCTTTTTTACCGCTTATATTCACTTTTTCATTTTTAATTACCAGTTCGTAATGAACCGTTTTTGCGAAAAGTAGCGATGGCACCAAAAAATGAAGCATTAATAAAAATCTTATTATTAGCATTTTGTTTTCCTAGCATGATCTCAGCCTTATGTCCCAATCGCTGCCAAATGTCATTTATTTTCGGACCAGTACCCTCGGCTTAAATTCAATAAATATAGACTCAAACCGTCTATAACCTATATGATTAAGACATGGGCTTAAAACGAAATCAGATTTATAGTAAATTTACACCCCTAATGATAACGATATTTGCCATAGTCTTAGCAAGTTGGCTATTTTGGTATTCAACACATAATTTGATCGCACAAGAAAATCAAAGACTCGAACATGAAGCCTTAAAAGTTCAAAATATCATTGAGGATTACTTTAAAACATTTATTTACGGTCTTCAAGGCACCAGGGGCGTGCTCATTACTGATGACTTTCAGTTTGATTACAGAAAATTTCGAGCCTATGCCGAATCCCGGGATTTATTTAATAATTTTAAAGGAGCCCTTGGTTTTGGTTTTATTCGATACCTAAAAGAGAACGAAGCCAAAAAGGATCCTGGGATGATTGTCGAGTTATTTGAGCCGGCCGAGCTCAGTAGCTTCCCCATAGGGTCGGATATTTCAATTGATTCTGATTCTCGAGACGCGGCAATTTTATCAGCTAAAACCGGCGAAGTCGTCATAACCAAGAAACTGACTCTGAATCACAATGAAAACAACTACTCAGGTTTTTTATTCCTACTGCCAGTTTATAAGACGACAAAACTCCTTAAAAGTGAGCAAGAGCGGTTTAGAAATCTTTTGGGCTGGGTCTACACACCATTGATTTTAGATGATCTCGTTGAAGTTATAAAACTAAAAATGCCCCCTGACTTAGATGTAAGCCTTGAAATTGATAAGAACATGTCTCGGATAAGTTTTGGCAATTTAAAGGAAACAAGTCTATTTTTTGCCAATACAAAATCAACTGATATATTTGTTGGCTCACGAACTTGGAAATTAGAAGTTTCGGACACGAGTAATAAAATTTTATCTTCCTTACTTAAACTGATCGTTACTTTTGGCCTGGGCATATTGACCATCTTATTTGGCGGTTGCTTACTTCACTTGAATATTCTTGGAAAAGATCGTTCCCTGGTCGAGAAAACAAATCTGTTGAACTCTGTCATTAATAGCGCGAGTCATGCGGTCATTTCTACAGACCCAGAGGGAATCATTAAAATTTTTAATTCCGCCGCTGAAAGAATGTTAAACTATTCGGCAAAAGAAGTTGTCGGAATACATACACTTTCTTTGATTCATGATTCCAAAGAAATTCAAAAGCGGGCCGAAATATTGACAAAAGAGCTTGGCAGACAGGTAAACCCTGGGTTTGATGCATTTGTTGCTAAATCTTTAGTTTCAGGCTCAGACACGAATGAATGGACTTACATCAAAAAAAATGGCGAAGCTTTTCCGGTGCGACTTTGCATGACTCCCATCTATAATGCTCAAAATGTTCTTATTGGATTTTTAAGTATCGCCGAGGATTTAACAGAACAAAAGAACCTTATCTCTACGATTGAAACTCAAAGAATAAGAATGCAGGCGGCTGCTAAAATGTCTTTGCTGGGTGAAATGGCCAGCGGCATAGCTCATAAGATTAACACTCCACTTGCAACAATTTACGGGCTTGCCAACTTGTTGAATGAAAAAAATGAAGGTGGCACCAATACTAAAGAGGAAAGCCGAGATAAACTTCATCGCATCGAGACCACGACTGAAAGAATTGCAAAAATCGTAAAAGGTCTTAGGCTTTTTTCCAGAAATTCAGAAGGTGATTCCAAAGAGATAACCTCCATTAACTCGATTATAGAATCAACCGTAGCCCTTTGTAATGAAAAAATGATCAGCGAATGCATCACTTTGCAAATAGATGTCGACAAGTCCCTTTCTGTTTATGCGAAAGAAGCCGAACTATCGCAGGTATTGCTTAATCTCGTCAGCAATGCAGCCGATGCAATTTTCAATGAAAAAAATAAATGGATAAAAATTGAAAGCTATCAAAAAGAAGCCTCGGTCATCATCGCGATTACCGACTGTGGTGGTGGCATTACAAAATCAGTTGCCGAGAGGATGATGAACCCATTTTTTACCACAAAAGAAGTTGGGAAAGGTACGGGCCTGGGTCTTAGCATCTCAAAAAATATCGTCGAATCCCATGAAGGAACTCTTGAATATGACAGCTCAAGTTTAAATACTCGTTTCGTCATAACTTTGCCTTCTGGCGATTTTTCAAAATCAAACAAACACACGGCCACCAATTCCTATACGTGAATTGGTATTTTTAAATAACTTCGCCCGTTCCCTTCAGAACTTGGCACATGCCCAGCATTAATATTAATTTGAATGGCAGGCCAAAGAAGTCGAGGCGCCGAAAGTGTTCGATCTCTCTCGTTACGAAAATGAACAAATTCTTGGCGTGTTGTTTTTGCAGTTAATTGTATATTTCCAGTTTTTTCTTCTGCAACGCTAGAAATAAAACGAAGTGGTCTTTTTTGTGGTTGATAATCATGCCCGACAAATATTTTTATCTGATCAGGTAAATTATATATTTTATCGTGAATCGATTTATACAAATCTTCGGCACTAGCCGCTGGAAAATCACAACGACCAGTCCCTGAATCCGGCATAAAAATAGCGTCGCCCGAAAATAAAAAATCATCAATCAAATAGGACAAACAAGCCGGAGTATGTCCCGGCGTCGCAATAATCTTAACTTTGATTGAGCCGGCATTTAACAAATCACCCTCATCAAGCAGACGATCAAATTGAGAGCCATCAGTTTTAAATTCGGGTGATAAATTATAGAGTTCTTTAAAAACTTCTTGGACCTTTTTTATTCCTTTACCAATGGCAATTTTGACATCAGGAAATTCTCGCTTAATTATTTGTGCCCCACTTAAGTGATCTGCATGAGCATGAGTTTCAAGTGAAAAATGCATATTCAAATTTTGACTACGAATGAAATCGATAATTTGATGTGCGCCTTGTTCATTTATCTTTGAGCTTGCTGGATCATAACCCAGCACCGGATCTATCACCAAGGCATCACGAGTTTCTTGGTCCCAAACGACATAACTCAGAGTTGAAGTGGCTTCGTCAAAAAATTCTTTTACATTTTTCATTTTTTCCTAAAAATCCTATCCATAGAAAATTTTCCGGCGCCTTGAAAAAATAAAAGGACACAAGATGCCAAATACAAAACGGCCAGTTCTTTTTTGCCAAAAGGATCTGCGGCATGAGCCATAAAAACAGCAACAGCCATTGTAATACCTAAAAAAACGGCGGCATGCCGAGTGAATAATCCCGCAGCGATGAGCAGTCCTCCCAGAAATTCACTGAGTGCCGCACACCAAGCAAAAAAAACAGCTTGAGGAAACCCCATAGCAATAAGTCCCGCTGTCAATTGCTCGGGCGGAGGCATTTTTCCCAAACCATGAGCCAGTCCCATGGTAAGCCCAATCACAAGTCTAAATATAAGAATACCAAGATCCGGGAAGTTCAAAAATCTTTTCATAAGATCTCCTCTGATTTAGGGATTGAATATTTATTATCTTCTCTTTAGAGATAATAAAAACCAACAACAAAAAACTATAGCCGCCGCAATATAATAGGGCAAGCCAATCAGGTATTCTGATTTTTGCCCGATTGTGGTCGCCCAATTAAAAGTACTCGTATAAAGGATGGGCGCGGCAATTGCCGATAAACTTGATAATGAAACAAGACCACCTTGCAATTCACCTTGCCGGTTAGCTTCTACATGTTTTGTCATCATAGACTGAAGGCAAGGCATAGCCAGTCCCGAAAGAGATGAAATTAACATTACCCCGTACATCATCCAGCCCATGGGAGCAAACCCATAAAGGATAAAACCCAAAGCATTAAAAAAAATTCCAACATGAAGCGCTTTTTCTTCGCCCCATAATGGAACTAATTTTTTGGTTAAGACGGCTTGGCTGAAACCGTAAATAAGACCGACAAAACTCAGCGAAACTCCCACTTCAACAGGAGTCCAAGAAAACTTACGTTCGGTGTAAAGAGTCCAAATGCTTGGATGAACATTTCCTGCAAGGTAAAGTAAGGCGTATGTAATGACAAAAAATAAAATTGGAGATGGCTGCAGTATTTTTGCAATCAAAGAAAATGGATTAAACTTTTTAAATTCAATTTTACGACGATTTTCTAAGGTCAAAGATTCTGGTAAAATGAAAATACCAAATAAGAAATTAATAAAATTCAACCCCGCCGCAGCTAAAAAGGGAATTCCAGAGCCATAATGTCCTAAAAACCCACCCATAAGTGGCCCAAGAATAAAGCCAATTCCAAAAGCGGCTCCAATCAAACCAAAATTAGCAGATCGGTTTTTATCATCAGAAATATCAGCGATATAAGAATTCGCCACAGTCACGCTGGCTCCGGTTAATCCCGATATCACTCGACCAATAAATAATAAGATTAAGGTTGGGGCATATGCCATAAAAACATAATCGACTGATGCGCCTAACAAAGAGAACAATAAAATTGGTCGACGTCCAAAACGATCTGAAAGTGCACCTAAAATTGGAGAAGCAATAAATTGCATCAAAGCATACAGCGCTACAAAATACCCAAATAAATGATTTACCGAATCGACATCGGTAACAAAACGACGAATCACATCCGGTAGCACGGGAATAATTAAACCAATGCCCAACATATCCAGCACGATAGTGAAGAATATAAAATAAATTGTTTTTTGTTTAGTATTGGTCATTCTTAGGTTCAACCCCTACTGTATTTCTGATTGCAATGAGAGTAAATATTTTTTCATGACCTCGACTCGACGATGACCTTCTTCATTTCCCGATTTTGTCTTCAAAGATTCTGCGATTTTAAATAGCTTTTTGTAAAAATGATCAACAGTAAATTCTTGATCGTTTGGCACTCGCTGCCGACAAAAGGGATCTTCAAAGCTATAGAAGGCTCTTTTCAACAATCCCGAAGTCGCAAAACATCTTGCGATACCGATAGCTCCAAGACCATCCAGGCGATCAGCATCTTGTACAATTTTCGCTTCGATTGTTTTAATTTCGATGTTCGCGCTGAAACTGTGTCCCTCGATAGCATGCGCAATTTCATCATAAAATTTTTCTGGATAATGAATACCTTTTAAAAACTCAACCGCCTTTTCTGCAGACAATCGCGAAGCCTGACTTCGCAAAGGACTATCTTTAGGAATGATCACAAAATCATGTAGCCAAGCAGCAGGAATCACAACTTCGACAAGAGCATTTTCTTGCTCACAAAGCCTTTTGGCTAGCTTAACGACTCTTTTAAAATGTAACAGATCATGAGCTGGATCTTCACTTGTAGCGATTTGGGAAATTTTAGCTTCGAATTGAATTTCCCATTCTGCAAGATTCATAGGTGTTTAAACCATTTGTCTTGCAAAGCTTTCTCAATATCAATCCCTTTGTGCTGAGCAAATAAAATCGTCATCGCAATGACGTCAGCAATTTCTTCTCGTAAGTTTTTTTCAAGTTCATCTTTAGATTTATCGACAACGCGACCCCGTTGAGTTAATTTTAAATGAGCTGCCGTTAGTTCGCCAAGCTCCTCTTGAATTTTCAACACGTACCAATCATCATCTCGCTTAATTGCGAATTTTTCTGAATACCCATCAATGATTTGTTTTAATTTTTGTTCAATTTCTTTTAAATTCATTTTATTTTTTAAGAGATTTTTCTATTCTTGTTAAAATATCCAGTTGAGCCTGTTGAACACTAAAAAGTGATTTCATTTGTTCGGCAATCAGCAAATCAATTTTGCCATGCAGGCCACGCACTTCCATTTCCGCTTTCATATTAATCATATAATCGCTTTTGGCTCTTCGACGATCTTTTTCTTCTTGGCGGTTCTGACTCATCATAATTATCGGTGCTTGAATAGCGGCAAGGCATGAAAGAACTAAGTTCAAAAGAATAAAGGGATATGGATCAAAAATGTTATCTTTTAGGAACCAAACATTCATTATAATCCAAATCAAAAGAATAGAAAAAAACACGATAATGAATGTCCAACTGCCACCAAATGTTGCAACCTTGTCGGCACATCGCTGACCAAGCGTGGTCTCTGAATCATGTTCCAACTCAATTAAACGACTCGAAAGCAATTGTTCTTCGTCAATCGCCGCTTTTACTAAACTTGAAAGTTTATCTAAATGTAGATTTTCTTGGGCCATGAGATCTTTTAAATTCATGACTTCATTACTTTTCAGCTCGTTGCATGATTCGTTCGGCTTCTTCTTCATCGATCAATACAAATTTTTTGAAGGCGTCTTCATAAGCATAGACATCGGCTTTAGCAATATCGAACCACCATCCATGTACGGCAAGAGATCCTTCTTCGATTCGTTTTTTAACCGCAGGATAGGACTTCACATGCTCAATTTGCAGCAACACATTCAACTGCGAGAGCTGATTGTGTTCACTCAATGAAAAATCCAGGACGACTCCAGAGCGCAAACGATCAACCGCAGGATCACCATGGCGAAGCCAACTTTTTAAGTTAGGCATTTGAACTGTGTTGCGATCACCAACCAAGGCCCGCATCGCCGCACATTCCGAGTGGCCACAAACAATAATATCCGAAACTTTAAGATTCAAAACCGAATATTCGATGGCTGCGCCTTCAGATTCATCACTTATTGAGTGGCCATGTTTATCACAAGGAGGAATAAGATTTCCAACATTTCTTAAAACAAACAGATCACCAGGATTTGTCGATGCAAAAGTATTTGGCACAACTCGGCTATCTGAGCAGGCAATAAAAAGTGTATCTGGGGCCTGCCCTGTGGCTAGACGACCAAAAGCTTCTCGATAACCTACTTGGGATTTGCGGCGAAATTCAACGATTCCTTCAATTAATTTTTTCACAGGAAAAAGAACTATCGTATTTTTTGTGCCCGGTCTATAAGAAATTCACGACAACCTGGCTAGGTTTGATTTGAAGAGGTCTTAAGTGCAATCTGTTAGTCAAAGAATCATACGCAAAAGAAAAACCAAAGACCCCTGTGTGGGCTGTGGTTTGCGTCACAGCCTGTGTATTTGCGAGATGATCCCAACCCTTATTTTAAAAACAAAAATTTGTTTAGTTGTTCACCGCAAAGAACTGAAGCGAACAACCAATACGGGGGCTTTGGCGATTAAAAGTTTACTCAACAGCGAAATGCGAATTCGCGGAGAAGAAAATAAATCCGCTTTGGATTTAAGTGATTTATTGGTTCCAAGCTACCGAACGATTTTATTTTTTCCCTCAACTGCGGCCGTCGAATTAAATCAAGATTTTGTTCAGCAAAGCTCTTTACCCCTTCAGTTGATTGTGCCCGACGGCAATTGGCGACAAGCCAGCAAAGTTTATTCCCGACATCCCGAGCTAAAAAACATCCCTCAAGTAAAAATCAGCACACCGAACAGCTCTCGGCATCATCTTCGCGCCGAACACTCTGCGGAAGGCATGTCCACTTTGCAAGCCATCGCCTGCGCGCTTGGGATTATTGAAGGTCCAGAAGTCATGAATAAGCTCCTTGCTCTTTACCATGCTAAACTGGAAAAAACCCTTCTCGGACGTGGTGTAATTCTGTAAACTCAGTCTGGATGGAGAACTCATGTTAGATATTTATATTGATGCCGATGGCTGTCCCGTCAAGGAAGAGGTCTATCGCGTTTCTGAGCGTTACAAATTAAAAGTCTTTGTTGTCGCCAACAAAAGCATGAGTATCCCTTTGAGTTCACATATCGAAATGATCGTTGTTTCCGGTTCCTTTGATGCGGCTGATGATTGGATCGCAGAACAAATTACCTTAGGGGACATTGTTATTACTGCAGATATTTTGCTGGCCGAGCGTTGTATCAAAAAACAAGCTCGTGTTCTGGGTTCAAAAGGAATTGAATTTACTGAAGATAGCATTGGTAGCGCCGTGGCGACTCGCGAACTCATGCAGAATTTACGACATATGGGTGAAATGCGAAGCGGGCCTGCGCCGATGCAGAAAAAAGATCGTTCACAATTTTTAGGAAAGTTGGATCAAATCATTCAAGCCCTGCAGCGTCTTAAAAAATAGGCGTCCAGATCCTAACGAAATGATTTCATTTCTTAAGAAATGAATGAGAAGGTACAAAACACAATTATGGATATAAAAATTAAAAATGCTGTGCTGGTTGGCATTCACTTGCCAAAAATCAGTAATCAAGAATTTGAAAGCTCACTTCAAGAACTCACACGTCTGGTAACAACCTTGGGCTATAGCGTGGTCGGCCAAGTGACGCAAAAACGCACTTCAGACCGCTCACCTTCAATTCTTGGCAGCGGAAAACTCAAAGAGCTTTCAGAGTGGACTGGTGGCACAGGTGAAATTGCTTCCGCTGTTGAACACAAACTTTCAAAAGCGGCGACAAAGTGGCAAGAAGAAAAACTCGCTGAAGAGAGCGAAAATGAACAACTTATTAATGAACAGGACGATCAAGGCCAACTTCCCGATGAAAAGAAAGGATCGGCTCAAATTGTCATTGTCGACACTGATCTTTCTCCATCGCAAATTCGTAATCTTGAAAGCGCCGCCGGAGTCACTGTCCTTGATCGAACTGGAGTGATCATCGAAATCTTTAGTCGACATGCCCGCACTAAAGCCGCAAGATTGCAGGTCGAGATTGCACGTTTAGCTTATATGGCTCCTCGCTTGCGTGAAACTGGCGGCGGAGAAGATCGTCAAGGTGGCGGAGTCGGTGGAAAAGGTTCCGGAGAAAGTAGTCTTGAACTCGACAAAAGAAAAATTCGCGATCGAATCAAGGAATTAAAAACTGAGTTGGCTTCCATCGGGAATGAACATCAAGTTCGTCGAGCCAGACGAGAACAAGAAATCAGTGTTGCTCTTGTCGGTTATACCAATGCCGGAAAATCTTCTTTAATGCGAGCTATGACTGGAAGCGAAGTCCTGATTGCCGATAAACTTTTTGCCACGCTGGACACCACGATACGCCCCTTGCACCCGGAAACTCGTCCTAAAGTTTTATTATCGGATACAGTCGGTTTTATCAAAAAACTCCCCCATGATCTGGTGGCCTCATTCAAATCCACATTGGATGAAGCTCTGAATGCTTCTTTGCTGCTTTTTATTGTCGACGCTTCAGATCCATCCTTTCGTTCACAATTGGAAGTCACACAAAATGTTTTAGCTGAAGTTGGCGCTAAAGAAATTCCCAGTCTTTTGATATTGAACAAACGCGATCGTCTGAGCGAACAACAAGCCCTGTCACTTCGCGAAGAATATCCTGACGCACTCATGATTTCGACTCGGGACAAAGCTGATCTTAAAATTCTTCGTGATAAAATCATGAGCTATTTTGAAAGTAATATGCTTGATGAAGAAATTTTTGTACCCTATTCGGCTAAAGGGATTATCGGGGAAATTCGCGGAAAAATGCGTGTGCTTGATGAATCTTACAATGAAAGTGGCGTCACTTTGAAAGTCAGAAGTTACGCTGAAGCCTTGGCACAAATTAAAAAGAAAATTCTTGTAAAAAAATAGCAAATTGAGGATTCATCACAAAGGTCTAGGAATAAAATTCGCTCCAGGAAAAAAGTCTCGTCAATTCTTAAGTATTCTTAACATTTTTCTCATATATCCTTATGCAAAGCATCCAACAGGCAGAGATGCTATTGCATTAGAACATAATTACATTGCAAAAATTTATATGTTAAATAAATAATGCTTCTACACAAATCCGAAGGAGGATATTTCCATGAATACAAAAACACTTTTTGTTTCTGCAATTGCATTAACTCTGTCATCACTTTCAATCGCTGAAACACCTGCAGCTAAACCTGCTGGTCTTACTGATCCACAGATCGCTCATATTGTTGTTACTGCAAACAAAATTGATATTGAAGCTGGAAATCTCGCAAAATCAAAAACTAAAAATAAAGCAGTTCTAAGTTTTGCAAAAACAATGGTTACTGACCACACCTCTGTGAATGGCCAAGCGACTGCACTAGTTACAAAACTTAAAGTAACTCCAGAAACTAATGCAACAAGTGAAGCTCTTACTAAAGGTGCTGCTGCAAACATTGCAACTTTGGGAACTCTTAAAGATAAAGCTTTTGACAAAGCTTACACTGATCATGAAGTTACTTATCATGAACAAGTTCTTAGCACTATCGATACTGAATTGATCCCGAAAGCAACAAACCCTGAACTCAAAGCACTTCTTGAAAAAACACGACCAGCAATTGCGGCTCACTTAGAGCATGCTAAAGAAATGCAAAAGACTTTGACCAAATAATGATTTTTAAAAGAATTCACATTCTTTTTCTTGTCTTTGTTATGTTTGGAATTCGTCCTATCGAGGCGAATTCCAAACCAACTACCCACTCTATTTCTATTAAAGACATTAAATTCACTCCAGATGATTTAGAAATTGATGCAGGTGACACTGTCGCATGGACAAATGAAGACATTGTCCCACACACAGTGACAAATAAAGGGATTTTTGATTCCAAGCCTATTCAAACAAATGCCCAATACAAACGTCTATTTAATAAAAAAGGTGATTTTACGTACACCTGCACACTTCACCCCATGATGATCGCGAAGATTAAAGTTAAATAGCAACGGCGCCTGATTATGACACTTAAAAAATTATTCACAACACTTCGCCTATCACTCAAAGGCGAAAATCATGATTACACTCAAGGAAATATTTCTGAAGCAGTGATCTTGCTCGCAATTCCGATGATTCTGGAACTCAGTCTGGAAAGCGTCTTTGCCGTTGTCGATATGTTTTTCGTAAGTAAATTAGGACAAAATGCCATAGCTACTGTTGGCTTGACTGAATCCGTAGTAACGATAATTTATTCAGTAGCCATTGGTATCAGTACCGGAGCCACTGCTATTGTTGCTCGTCGTATTGGAGAAAAAAATCCCGAAGCCGCTGCCCAAGCTGGAATTCAATCATTGATTCTTACCATCGTCGTCTCGCTCATCATGGGAGCAGCCGGAATTGTTTTCGCGGAAGATATTTTAAGACTTATGGGAGCCAGCCCTGATGTTGTTCGGGAAGGCACAAGCTTTGCGCAAATTATGTTGGGTGGAAGCACCGCTATTTTACTTTTATTTTTAATCAATGGAATTTTTCGTGGTGCTGGCGATGCGGCCATGGCTATGAAAAGTCTTTGGCTTGCCAGTATCATCAATATTATCTTATGCCCTATCCTTATCCATTTTTTTGGACTGAAAGGTGCTGCAATTGCTACTGTTATTGGTCGAAGCTCCGGAGTGATTTATCAGTGCTTTCATTTGTTCAAAGGCGATGGAGTCTTGAAGTTTCGTACACAAAATTTTAACTTTGATTTCCCAATTATTAAATCTATTGTCAAAATTGCTTGGCCTGCTTCTTTTCAATTTATTATTGGTAGCGGAAGTTGGATTATTCTGACACGGCTGGTGGCGGAAACCGGTGGCACGGCAGCCTCGGCGGGTTACCAAATCGCTTTCCGAAATTTTGTTTTCTTCATTTTACCAGCCTGGGGCCTAAGCAACGCCGCCGCAACCTTAGTAGGCCAAAATCTTGGAGCCAAACAATTTGCACGAGCCGAAGAAAGTGTCTTCATCACGGCTAAATACAGCGCAATATTAATGTCCTTCGTAACATTGTTTTTTTTCTTTTTTGCCAGACCCATCGTTCAAATTTTTACTGAGGACTTAACCGTTCTTAATCATGGAGCTCAAGCCTTACAAATCATTGGATCTGGTTATATTTTTTACGGAGTGGCCATGGTAATGACACAAGCCCTAAATGGCGCCGGCGATACCAGAACTCCAACTTGGATTAATTTTATTTGTTTCTGGCTGTTTCAAACACCATTTGCCTATTTTCTGGCAAAAGGTTTAGATCTAAAAGCAATGGGTGCTATTATTGCAATTCCCGTGTCTCAGGCTATTTTAGCTATGCTTGCTTGGTATGTTTTTAAAAAGGGAAAATGGAAAGAGATAAAAGTTTAATTTACAGGATTCAAAAACAATGAAGAAATATCACCTCTATTCCCTTATAATTTTAATTTCAGCATTTTCATTTTCACAAGCTCAGGCCACAGCGATTCAAGCTTACAATAAAATTCGACCCCTAATTGTCCAGGTGAAATCCTCGGCTAGCAGTAATTCAGAAAAATCATCTTATGGTACGGGCTTTGTCATCGACAAGTCGGGAATAATTATGACCAATTATCATGTGGTCTCTGAATCCATTTGGAACCCAGAAAAATTAAAATCCTATGTTGTTTTTGAAAACCAAAGTTTAGAAGCAAAAATTTTAAATGTCGACTTCGTCAATGATCTTGCGCTTCTAAAAATTGACCATCAATTTCCAAGTCAAATTAAACTCGCCGAATCTCTTCCCGACAAAGGAGAGGAAATTTTTTCTTTGGGTTTACCCGAAGATTTAGAATGGACCGTGGTCAAAGGAATCTACAACGGTTTAGTTAAACATGGTCCGCTTAATTCTTTTTATATGAGCACACCGATTAATTCCGGGATGAGCGGTGGTCCTATCGTAAATAGTAAAAATGAATTGGTCGCGGTTAATGAGTCCATTCGCCTTGCGAGTTCACAAATTTCGTTTGGGGTACCACTTCCAGACGTTAAATCTTTATTAGCTGAAAAAAACTCAAACGCACTGACATCGAAGCAACTTTATTACGATAAACTTCAAGAGCAATTAACCCTTTATCAAGAAAAGCTCACAAATATAATTCAAAAAAGCTTTAAGAAAGAAAAGAAAATTTCAAAAATTGCAATTCCCGATCTTTCCGAAAACTTTAAATGCTGGGGAGATAGCGAGACTCAACAAGAAAATTTCTATCGTTCTGAAACTGAATATTGTTCAAATGAATACAGTATTAGAATCAATGATACCCTGGAAGAAGGTGGCTTTGATTTCCAATTTTCGATCACAAATAACTATCTACTTAACCAACTTTCTTGGCAGAATCTTATTTCCTCAAAATCAACATTGACACTTCCTGAGGTGGTCAATTCATTTAATTCCGAGGCCACTCTTAATTATACACCGGTTAAATGCATCCGTGAAAATATAACCCATGGCAATTCCCCTATTTTAATAACAATTTGTTATCAAAAAATTCTTCAGCTGAAGGGACTTTTTGATTTTTATATTAGTTTCTATAAATCTTTGAATAAGAAAACTTTTATTTCCGGGCAAGTTAAAATCGGTGCCTTTTCCCGTAGCAACATGAAAAAAATCATTAACCTCATTCTGGATAAAAAATTTGAGGTATCGAAATGATCCGAATCGAATTATTTAATAAAAATGGTCACCTCATCAAAAGTTTTGATTTTAATGGCGATCAGTTTAAAATAGGTCGCGCCCTTGATTGTAATTTAATTATTCCTGATTTTTCTTTCCGCCCTATTGAACTAACGATAAATAAAACAGCTGAAAATAAATATAACTATCAGTGGGAAAATAAAAATCTTGAGGTTATCGAAGAACAGATTTTAAAAATTCATAATTATAAGCTCGTATTTACTAATTTGGATTTTTATGCCAATCCGAACACCCAAGTCAGCCTTAAAAATCGCCGAGAATGGCTTTACCCATTAGCCGTTTTTGTTTTAATTTTTTTGGTCGATTGTTTTAAAACTTTATTTGTTTCGGCCAAACCTTACCTGTCAGATCAAAATTTTGTTTTCATACTGGCCGTGGGAGTTCTTAATCTCATATTCAGTTTTGGCTTAGTGCTCATTTCAAAAATTATCAATCATGAGTATAATTTTTGGAAAATTCTTTTCTATTTAATGAATCTTACATTTTTTATTTTTGTAATTTCCACTTTTGGAATACGCTGGTTCCCCTTTCGACTTTTTGAAAATGACCTTTTTTGGTTATCATTTAATTTGGCTATCGCTTTTCCTTTTTTCTGGAAACTCACCTTTCTTGTCTGCGAACACTTAGAAAAAAAACTTAAGATTATCTTGGCGTTTATTCCCTTTGTTATTTTTATTTTATTTGCGGTGATTTCAACATTTCCATTTCAAAAAAAATACAAATATTCAACCTATCAACCCCGCCCTGCCGTTTTTCAATTTTTAGAAACTAAAAGTATTTCAGCAGAACAGCTGAGTCAGGAGATTGAAACCGAAATCGAGTAACCTTTACTCCTCGGATACAATCGAATGGATAAAAAATTAATCTTTGAACAATTAAAAAATGAACTCGAAAATAGTCTGGAATTGGCTCTAAATGCTGCACAAAATACTTACGAAATGGCTACACACGAAGATAATAAGGCTGAAAATAAATATGATACACGTGGACTAGAAGCTTCTTATTTGGCCGGAGCCCAGGCCGAGCGAGTTCGCGATTTGCGTGACACTTTGGGAAGCATTATAAATATTCAAATAAAATCATTTAGTAGGGAAAATAAAATTACCTTGTCTGCTCTCGTAAAGATTTCTTCCAACGAAAAAAGCATTTGGGTTCTTTTACTGCCAAAAGGTGGCGGTCAAAGCTTTCGTTATGAAGATAAACTCATACAGGTGATTACTCCAGAAAGTCCCTTAGGACAAAGTCTTGTCGGTAAGGAAGTTGGCGACATTGTCCAAGTTCACAACAAAACCTATGAAATCGAAGAGATCTTCTAACAGTCGTGATGCCAAGAACATGAGGATGTGTCTTCGTCATCTGACAAATAATCTTAGCAGTTTTTATCAATCTTAGAAGTAGAGGCTTTCATGGAGATCCCCAGAGCTCATTTTACCCTAGTAATAATTCTTCTTCTCATAATAAGAGCAAGTCCTATTGGACCGATAAAGAGCAGAATAGTCGCAGCAGCTGATGCACCTCTTCCGCCTGTGTAAAATCCAGAGCTAGAATTCATTTTTACTTGTCCACAGCCTCCCCCAAATTTTGGCATTTGGTCGGCATTGGGCGTGGAGGAACTTGAAAGTTGGTTCACGTCGGATGGCATTGAAGCAGGTGGGGGTTGCACCGGAGGCTGTACAGGAGGTTGTGTCGGGGGTTGATTTCCCGCAATAGATAGGTCGCGTGAGAAAATATTATTTGCTTCATTGGATTCCACGACAGTCGTACCATTGTCGGCCTGGGCAGAAATATTATGATCTCCAGCTAAAATCATATAACTGGTCGTGCTACGAATTAAAATTGTGGCTCCTGCAGCAAGAGAGGCGGACGCACTTCCACTAGCTCTATTAATTCCATCAACCAAAAAGGCGACGCTGAAACCGCTTGGAGTAGCGACAGCTCCGAGATTTTTAACAGTTGCCGTGAACATTCCTCCGGCATAATCAAGCGCTGTCACTGTTAAATCAGGCTTGTCAGCTTGGGGAGCTGCAATTTGTATGTCCGCGCAGGAATAATAATACGTCGGTTGCGCTGGATTCTCCTCCATACTCTGAATGAGCTGAAGCGTACATGCCGAACAAGGTGTCGTAGGAATTTTTACAGTAGATGAATACATGTGAGGAAGATCTGCTGTTGAATTCTGGGTATCCGGGATAGTCGCAAGAACCTGAAAGTTTGCATCATTGGCAGCAGAAAATGAAATGATAAATTTACCAGGATGCTGTATCGTCTCTTTCCAATTCACAACAAGATCTTGTCCAGGCGTCAGTACTGTTGGTTTATTTGTGCGAGCAAGCCCGCCACAGGGAGCACTTTTAATTCCAGTGTTCGAATTTCGAGGCGCCGGAGAACTAAGTCCAGCATGGCCCAACATTTGAGTCGGAAGACCAAGAACAAACCCTACAAGGAAGATTGTTAAATATAATTTTGAATTATTCAAAATGACTCTCCTTGAGACGATTTAACCAAATTTCGGCACGAACGATAAACATTGATTAAACTTTCGTCCAGTCGATTTGAGCGGGCAAAGACAGGGTGAATTCCCTTATTGTTAGAAAGATTCAAATAACATAAAAAGTCCGATGATTCATTTACGTCGTCACATTCTTCACCACGGCACGACTGGGCTAAACTGCTCGAGTCAATCTCGATGTATAATCCCTTTGGACACAGACTAACGCCTTGCTCTACCTCAACACATTCGAATTGAAAACGGATTTGGTCATTTTTCACGGTTGTCGAATATCGCCGATGATCGCATGAAAAACTTTTCGAATCGGCGCACATATCCGCAGGCAGTGGCGATGAAAGCTCCTTCAAAAAACTTTTTTGAAGTTCATCCGATGTTAAATGCGCAGTCTCGCCTGATTCGGCCACGTCGTTTTCATGATTTATTTTTCCGCAATTACTATAAGCTAAGCTAAGAATTCCAGTAAGTATCAAAATGAGAAAAAGCTGTCCGTATTTTTTCATTATTGCACTACCC
Source organism: Bdellovibrionota bacterium (assembly GCA_038043185.1). Taxonomy (GTDB): domain Bacteria; phylum Bdellovibrionota; class Bdellovibrionia; order Bdellovibrionales; family Bdellovibrionaceae; genus UBA5009. The sequence goes on along the minus strand of JBBTCO010000019.1, from coordinate 11,627 downwards.
CCTTCCCCGAGTGTTTAATACTAACAAATTCTTAGTGCTTTGGACTAATCAAAATACACAATTCACTCACAAAATTCTTGATTTATCAAAATGAAGCACCACTCGAAAAAAACCCTCTTCGACGGCCAAATAGACCGCCCCAGCGACCTCGGCTTGCGTTGAGATAAAATTGCAAGTAGATTTTCAATATGACTAAAGTATACCCTTTTGTTATACCAGCGATGTTCATTCTTTTGTTCCAACTTGAAAGTCAGGGCGCTAAGATCAAAAGTGTCAACGGAACACAATTACAAATTGAGACTGAATCTTCTGAAGATCTTTCCGTCAACGGCCTTTACTACTTATTAAATGAACAACAGAAAAAAGTCGGGATAATAAAAATAACTCGAATTCATGCGCCAGAAACATCGGGGGTTCTATTAAAGGGGGCAGCGAGAGTTGGCTTCCCCTTAATTAAATATACAAAGACAGTTGCATCACAACAGAATGTGCAAAGAAAGGTCCTCCCTCTACAGAGGACCCCAAAATGGGGGCTCCAAGTTGGATTCTTATATAACAATTTTTCAGTTAGCCAATCGGGTAATTCACTTTCAATGACCGGCATAAGCTATTTGTCCTCTGTTAGCTATCAAGACAATATTTCAAAAGATTTGATATTTCAAATCCAGACTGGAGTAAAAAACTATTCGGTTACTGCTGAGCAAGCCAATATCAATATAAATTATTTGGCCCTGTATGGAGGTCTTGGCTACCTTATCACCGATTCAATTTCCTGCAACTTGGGCTTGGAGTATTTGTCTCCACTTTCCAAATCGAGTAATGTTTTAGCTCTCGATCAAATTCAAAGCAACTCAGCAGCCTCCTTTGGATTCGGCTGGAGATTTGACCCCCATTATTCTGTTTCAACTTCCTATAATTTTTTCCTTAACAATAAGGACATTACGGCGTCATTTATAAATCTTCAATTGGGCTACCATTTCGATTTTTAAATTTCGTAAAAATTTCTTGATTTCAATACGTAAAATAACTTTGACCCAAAGTATTTTTAGATTCGAAGTGGTTTTAAAAATGCCCATTCATCGACCAAAGCATAGGATATGGAATAAACTGTGTCCTCTAAACCTGACTTTAAAAAGGCTTTGAAGGCAGCCAGAAAAGGACCCATGTTCAAGAATATACTTTGACTCTATATTATTATTAACTAAGTCTACTTTGTTTATCATTGAGGAATGAATACATGAGTCTGCCATGCTATGCGCTGTTTATTATTAATTTGATCACTTTCCCTCAACACTACGTGTACGCGAATAAAATTCATGCAAAGGTAGTTACAAAAAAAATTAATGAAGAGTCCAATGAGTGGTCAATGTACATTGATCTTCTTAAAGGGAAGAAGGTTGTCAAACGTATCTCTTGCGAAGCGAAAAATAATGATAAATATGCAAAATGTTATCCCGTTGAACTATTAAATGGAAATCTATTTATAGTTGATTGCTACACCCATGACTCTATTGCAATGAGTTGTGAGATTTCCATGTATAATAATAAAGGTGAAATCGATAATAATTTTAAATCACCTTTTATGCCCTTGAAGCGAGGCGTCTGGGGATTTCAAAACCGTATTGATTTAATTGAAAAAGCTGTCAAATCAAAAGATCAGAAAAATCAAGTAGAGATAACGGGTTGGTTTCAATATGAAGAGCTAGATAAAATTCCTGATTACCAACGTGATTTTTGCATTGAAGAAGATTGTGTAAGTTTTAACGGCTATAGCACAAAAGCTAAATTGACAATCGATTCCAAAGGGCAAGTTGTCAAAACTAAGATTATTAAGCGAGCTCAAATCACATATAAAAAAGAGCAGATTATTAAAGAATTGAAGCAACAGATACCTTCATTCGAAGAAAATTTAAAAAATGTGAGTGGCCAAGAGGCCGATTACTACAAAGACAAACTTAAAAAGTATAAAAGCTGGCTGAAAAAAATTGAATAGGACTTTAAAAGTAGCTTGTCGAAGTTACGGCAATAATCATTATGGTGTTTCTAAATCGGTGATTGTTAGTTGGATTAACCGCCTCAAAATCGGCAGCAAGATCGCCCGTAACCGCTGAGTTCTATCGTAACCCCTGCGTAATTCACACTATTGACTATAGCGTTTTCGAAGTCGTGCCTGTTCGAGCGGGGTTTGCACGTCTTCTGAACCTTCAGCAATCCATTTCAAAACAAGTTGTATGTAGGTTCGAGGATCGATATCATTTTTCTTACACGATTCAATGATCGTAAATAAAGTTGCGGCTGTTGCAGCTTCAGTATGTGACCCAGAACCATAATAATTTTTTCTACCAACAACAGCGTGACCAACGTTTTTCAATATATACTATAGCTTTTCGCTTCTGCGAGCCTTCGCGCGATTTTGGATATTCATCGAGCAAAAGCTTTTTTAAATTCTTAATAACAAGACCGCTCTCCGTTAGTCGTAAGATTTTTAATTCATCAAAACTTTTAGCCCTGCGCTCGATCTTAAATAATTCGTCTTCATGATTTTTTCCTAGCGTCCATAGCTTCCTTCTTGGGGCAGCGAAAAATCTGTTTCACAATTTCTTTATAAGGACTTGCAAAAAACGCCAAATAAATTTCCATCGCGCCAATTGCAATTGCCATGGCCAACCCACTCGGAGCCAAAAAGGCATGCACAAGAAATATATTAATGATAATTGGAGCTAATACGACCAGGGCCAGCGGCACAAATACACCGCTTAATAGCATTAAACCGCAAATAACTTCAGTGCCTTTAAGAAAGGGGAAGAAATAAACACTGGCCATCAGTCCACTAGAAAAAGTAACTAATTTTTCTGGCATATCAGTCGGAACAGGAATGAAATTAAGGAATCCATTCAGCCCAAAGACGAAAAAAAGAGTGCCCAGCAAAATACGGATAATTAAAGTCAATTTGTTCATATATTACTCCTATTGAAATAGAGCACATCATGCAAACACTTACATTGTCAAAATTTGATAATTAATGGACTTACAAACTCCATTATTAGTTCCTTCGTCCAAACACGCCGTCAGACCCACGATATGATCAATTTAAATAAATTTTTTAAAAACATCCGCCAAAGAATGAATTCCTTCAACCGTTCTTTGGCAATTAGTTACCCCTAGATTTTTTTCGAAAAGCTCTTGCAGCCGATCGTAAAATCGTATGGAGGCAAGAGCTTTTTTTCGTCCGTCAGCCCTTAATTCAATCTTGAATTGCCGAGCATCTTTATCGTTAACTACGCGCTTTATATAGCCCTGGTACTCGAGATCAGATATAATGTGACTCATATTGCCTCGACTTGTTTGAAATATTTCTGCCAACTGAGACGGTGTCACATCATTTCGTTCTTCAAAAAAGAGCGCGGTTAGCACCAAGCCCTGAAGTAAATTGAGCTGATCCACTTTCATTTTTTTATTCAGTTTGGGAACGATGGTCTCGTAAGCTGCATTCAGTGCGAATATAGGACTCTGCTGTAAGTATTTTTTTATTTTCATAGCTTCCATATTAGTTGAATCATTCAACTATTGAAAACTAAAATTTTATTTTTTTCATTTAAAATTGAACCGATCTTTAGTAACTTCTTTTTTAGGAGACTTTATGTATCAAGAACATGCCTTAGTACCTCAATACGTTATTCAAAGAGGAAATAAAATTCTAGACAACGCTCTTTTCATTTTAGCGGGAATTGTTTCTCTTAGCCTTTTAGCACAAATCGCTATCCCCTTGCCGTGGACACCTGTTCCAATCACGGGTCAAACATTTGGAGTCGCTCTCATCTCATTAATGTGGGGACGAAAAAGAAGTGTCGCCATTGTGCTGATCTATTTAAGCATCGGATCCCTTGGATTACCTGTCTTTGCTCAGGCAAAATCTGGCTTCATGATGTGGCCTACAGCAGGATATCTTATCGGGATGGTTTTTGCTTCATACTGGATGGGCTTGCTTGCTGATATTGGTTGGACAAAAACATTTTTGCGAACTTGGCTTAGCGCATTTTCAGGAAGCCTGATTATTTTCTTTTTTGGAGTCTTGGTTCTTTCATTTTTTATACCTTCAAAAGATCTTTTGATAGCGGGAGTATTGCCTTTTTTACCAGGTGATTTTATTAAAACATTCTCATCAAGTTTGTTGGCCTATAAAGCCCAGCAATCGTTCAAAAGTAAAAGATGAAGTTTATTTTACTTTTATTTCTTTTTCCGGTTTATTGTTTTGCTCGGATTGACGTCGCTTTTCTTGAGCTAAGAACTTATGATGGAAAAGTGATCCAACTGGAGCCAAATGGTCAGTTTGCTCATATTGCGATTTCCTATCAAAATAAATGGCTTCATGCCCATCCTTACCGAGGAGTAGAAATCATTTCTACCGAAGCATTACAAAAAATTGGAGCTATCAAAACGATCATTACAATTTCAAAAAAAAATTCACTCAATGAATCTGTAGTAAAAAGTTTTTTAAATACTCCTTATGATTCCTCTTTCACATGGGGTAATGATAAATTGTATTGTTCCGAACTGGTGGCGAAGCTTTTAAATATTCAACCTCAGGCAATGAAATTCGAGGCTTCTTTTTGGCCCCAAAAATTTAAAAATCTTAGAGGTCAATTTGGTATTTCGCCGGACGATATTTTCAATTTCCTAAAAAACCGAGGCTATCAAAGCCATGATATTAAAAATCAATGTTCAAAATTATTTTGAATCCCCGCTAAAATCTCCGTAAGCAAAAATCTTAAATTATCTGTTATCTTGACTCGAAGCGCGTTTGTGCAAATGATTGCCACCCAATTTGTTTGTGGCTAGTCTTTTGACCAGTTTAGGTTATTCAATTTTTAAAAGGAGATCATATGAAATCTACGCTTCAAGTTGCTTTCGCAATTTCTGCCCTTGTTCTTGCTTCTAGCTTCGCAAACGCAGGAGCTGACATCGTTTCTGCACCTATGAGCTGTGCGGTCAAAGCACCAAATGGTGCTAACTATTGCTTAGAAATTCCAACTGAAAAACTCAATGAAGAAGCAATTGCTGGATTTACCGCTGATTGCCAAAAGCAAGCTGGTGCAGTTTTCACTAGATCTGCTTGTTCAACAACTGACCGTGTTGGCACTTGCACTGTTACAGTACCAGAGATTACTTACAAAGTACTTTTTTACCCACCATTCACTGTGGAATCAGGCAAACAAGTTTGTACTGAGAACAACGGCACATTCACAAATAACTAAGATAATTAAGACAATGAAATTCGGTAGGTTAAGACTTGCCGAATTTCACAATTGTAATTGTTCGGTCAAAATATCTATCAGGTCAGTTTTCTTAATCGGCTTTGTGAGATGCAAATCGCATCCAGCTTGCATCGAGCGGGCTCTTTCCTCGGGAAGCGCATGAGACGTCAGCGCAATAACTGGTTTTTTATATCCTTGATCACGAATTCGACGTGTAGCTTCAAGGCCATCCATGACGGGCATTTGTATATCCATTAATACGCAATCGTATGGTTGCTGACCCACCATTTTCACGGCTTGCAATCCGTCTGTCACCACATCAATATTTGCTCCCAAAGATTTAATATAATGACAAATTAAAAATGCGTTATCCGGCGAGTCTTCAACAAGCAAAATCTTCTTGTCTTGAAATTGCTGGTTTTCACTTGATCCTGGGGCAACAATTCGAGCGATGCTTTTTTTATTCATTTCAGCTGGAGCACGCTCGACGTAGGTTTGAAATATAAAATGACTTCCTTTTCCAAGAGCGCTTTTCTTTAATTCTAATTTACCATCAAGCGCTTCAGCAATGCGCTTGGAAAGTGCAAGTCCAAGACCGCTTCCACCAAATTTTCGTACAATGGAACTATCACCTTGTTTAAAAGGTTGAAAAAGATTTTTTTGATTTTCATCCGATATACCAATGCCGGTATCTTCCACTTCAATACAAAGATGCACTTTTCCTGGTTCATTGATCTCTTGGCAACTCACAGTAACCTTAACGATTCCTTTTTCTGAAAACTTAATCGCGTTATTCAAAAGATTTGTCAGAATTTGACTTAGGCGATGAGCATCCGTCAAAATTCGCAAGGAATCCTCGGCATGATACAAGAACTGCAGCTCTAAACCTTTTGATTTCAAAGTTGGCAAAAAAGAACTCATCGCATCGTCAACTAAAGACTTTAAAGAAATAAAACTTTTATGAATAGGAATTCGTCCAGCTTCGAATTTTGATAAATCCAATATGTCGTCAATTAAATGCATAAGCAGAGTTCCATTCGTACGAATGCGCGCAAGATATTCTTTGCTTTCCTCATTTGATTGTTTTTCTGAAGCCATAAGTTCTGAAAAACCAAGAATGGAATTCATCGGGGTTCGAATCTCGTGACTCATGTTCGCCAAAAATTGCATTTTAGCTTGGCTTGCATTTTCAGCCAGTTCTTTTGCTGCTTTTTCACCCTCAAGACTTTGTGCCAACTGAAGCGTTCGTTCCTCGACACGTTTTTCCAGTTCATTCCTAGCTTCCATCAGTTGGGATTCAATGCGCTTGCGATCAGTGATATCTTGTGAGGTACCCAACATTTTAACTGCATGACCTTCAGCATCTTTCACTACCCGCCCATGGCTAAGAATGAAACTTTCTCCACGGCTCGTGGGGATTTTGTTTTCAAAAGTAAAATCTTTTCCAGAGACAATTGAGCTTTGAATAATTTCATTAGTTTCCTGACGAATCTCGGGATGCAAGCGTTCAAGATAGCCCTTATAGCTGGGATCAAAACCCTCTTTCTGAATCTCAAATATTTTAAAGAGTTCGTCTGACCATGAAATGATATCCGCTTTTAAATCCCATTCCCAACTTCCAATTCGCGCAATAGACTGGGCTTCACGCAAACGACTTTCACTTTTCTTTAACTCTTCTTCGGTTTTCGCAAGATTAAGATAGTGTTCCGCAAACTCCCGGGAAAGCTCATGCTCTGTTCCTAGCATGGCGCGAATGCAAATAAATACGACCGCTAAAATAAGTTCCGTAATGATCGCCACAAACTCAAGTGGCAAAACTGTTGGCGTGGAAAGTGGGTGCATAACTTCAATAAAATAAAATACTGGAATATGAATAAGTGCAAAAATCATATAAGGGATAGTGCGACCTTTGCTGTCCATCACCGCACCGATAATAAATAATGCAGCTAACCCCACCCCAAAAAAGGGACTACTCAGCCCCCCCGTCGTCCAAAAGCTAGGCAGCGAACTAATCCAGAATGCCACATACAAAGGCCACCAAAAGCGAGGAGAACGCCAAGAAGAATTAAGCCAAACTATAGAAGTTAGACAACCGAACAGAAGAACAAAATCCGTGGCAATAACCAGCGGGGAACTCCAGAAAAAATCGGCAATTGTTGATATTAAAGCAAGGATAAACCCGCTATAACAAATGGCTTTACCAACTCGGTAAGCTCTCTCTTGCCGCCAGATTCCCAGCAGTTGCTGAGGCTTTTCTGTCGCTAACATATTGAGATGGTTCCGATACGGCATTGGTCATTATCTATAGAGAAAAGCAGGGGGATGCAAGCCAGAAGGCTTACCTCAGTTTGAGATTTCTATAATTAATAAGTAATTTCAAATATTTAATATGCTATTTTGACTCCTGTTTTTATTCTCACATTTGCAATTTCTTCATCTTCTAGCGCTTTTACGGCATTTGTGGTTAGAGTTTTAAAAGCAATGGAGGTTAATATTTATGTCAATCAGGATTGAAAAAATCGGAGCAAAGCTAAAGCCCCTTACTATTTTATTGGGGTTCATAGTCGTTATGTGTGGATTTGCTGGATTGATATGGCCAAAGCTGCCCATCACAGATTCGCCAAGTTATTTCGACTTTGCTGACAAAAGATCCTTTTTGGGAATTGATAATACCTTTGATGTTATCACAAATCTTGGGTTTGTAGTCGTCGCAATATATGGATTGTTATTAATTAGAAAAAATAAAAACCTTTCTAAAGAATATCTTATCATGGGACTGATCCTTTCAGCTGCAATACTGCTTACTTTCGTTGGGTCCTCCTATTTTCATTTGTTGCCTAATCCCCAACGACTATTTTGGGATAGATTACCCATGACTTTAATTTTTGGAGCGATGACTTCACTTTTAATTATCGATCGAATCGATCGATACGTTGGAGTTATTGTTGCAAGTATCTTAATTCCACTATCGGCCTTTTCTGCAATCGGTTGGCATTTGGATTGGCTTACACTTAAGCCATACATAATGCTTCAGTTTGGTAGCTTAGTATTTGTTTTCTTGATTGCATTGCTTCGACCAAAAGGATTAATTCCCAACTCTGCCATTTGGTGGAGCTTAGGTCTTTATAGCCTAGCAAAAGGCTTGGAAACTTTTGATACTCAAATTTTTGAATTGACGACGATCCTCAGTGGACATTCACTAAAACATCTTGTTGCTGCAGTAGCGCTAATTAATTTTTTATCTTTTTTAAGAATTAAGAGTTCGCGTTAACCATTCGGAAAATTCATTAATAATAGACGGGCCTTGTTCTCGCAAATTTTCTTTTTTTAGATTTTCTAACTTAGCCGCAATTGGTTCCAAAGTATGAAATCCATAATTTCTGGCGTTGCCTAACAGCTGGTGGCCAATACGATTAAAATCAGCAACAGAATCAAGCTGAATGCTCTTCTTCAGCACTTCAATATCTGCTTGGCGACGTTGTAAATAAGCGTCCAACATTTCTTTAGGCAATGAAATCATTTTTACTGTGTATAACATTTTTATTTTAATGTCCCCTTTTTCTTGGTCTTGTTCCAAAAATACCCAAAAGTGAGCTCATTCTTGCCTCAAATTCAAAATAACCTTGCACAGGATCGGCTCGCCATTTGCTTTAAGAAAGGTAACGCAAAGTTAATACAACAAGGGGGAATTCATGTCTGCAGCATTGAATCATGTATTGGAATCAGATTATCGAAGTACTGCTGAAAACAAACCAATAAAAAATAAATCAAGAAAGTATCGTCGCATTCTTATAGTTGATGACGATATGGACACGGCACAATCAATCAAATACATTGCTGAGTCCTACGGCGAAAATGTTTTCTGTGAAATTGTCTGCGATCCTTATGAGGCTCTTATTGCTTTAAGTGATCATGAATTTGATATGTTACTTATCGATCAAAAGATACCTGGCCTTGAGGGAACTTCCATTCTTTCTAAAATCGATGAGTTTGTCGATCAGGATCCACTCATTATAGAATCCGGTAGATATACTGACTCGATCCCGACAGTTATCATGTCAGGATCAGAGGTGAGCTTACCTGTTGGATTCAAATTAAAAAACTTCAAGCTTGAAAGAATCATAAACAAAAATAGTCTGCCAAAATTTCTCTCTGAAAGTTTTGCAAATTAATATATTAAAGCGGTTTCATAAATTTATGAGACCGCTTCTAATCTAAATTTCAGGAGAAGGTGAAGTTGGTAAAAGTCTTTTATAGAGAGTTTTTCTATCTATACCAATTTCTTTTGCTGTCTTATCCCGCGCCCCCCCATTTTTTTGGACAGCAAACTCGATGTACTTGGTAATAACCTCGTCTAATTCAGGCAATTGTTTTTCGTAACACAGGGTGAATGTATTTTGTTTTTGATTTTCAGTTTTTTCCTCTGCGTGAGGCCACAGGTCTCGCGAAAATGGCAATAAATTATCTAAGCAAATTTCACTCTCTGTTGATAACACCACCGCTCGTTCGATTGTATTTTCAAGCTCACGCACATTCCCGCGCCACGGGTTTTCTAATATAAATTTGAGGGTTTCTTTTGAAAAAGTTCGTGCCAGTGACGAATTCTCGAGTGAAAATTTTCTTAAGAACGACTCGGCGAGAAGAATTAAATCTTCCTGTCGCTCGCGCAAAGGTGGAATCGTGATTGGGATGACATTTAACCTGAAGTATAAATCTTCCCTAAATCGCCCTTCCCTAATTTCTGTCGAAAGCTCCTTGTGTGTTGCCGAGATAATCCGGCAATTAATCGCTCTCTGTTGATTCTCTCCGACTCGTTTTATTTTTCTCTCTTGTAAAACTCTTAAGAGTTTTGCCTGAAGAGAAAGGCTTAAGTCGCCAATCTCATCCAAAAAAAGTGTTCCATCTTGAGCTTCTTCAAATAAACCCATTTTTTTATCATAGGCACCAGTGAAAGCGCCCTTAGCATGACCAAAAAGTTCGGACTCGAGGAGATTTTCAGGGATGGCCGAGCAATTGATAGCTACAAAAGGACCTTTTGCACAATTGCTTTCTTCATGAATGAATTTAGCAAAAACTTCTTTACCAGTACCGCTTTCTCCGGTGATAAGAATATTTGCCGTGCTCTTGGCCACGCGTTTAGCAATCTCGAGGGTCTCGACAAATCGTGGACTTCGTCCAATGATTTTATTCTGCACTCGACCGGATAATTTAACTCGCTCCCGAAGTTCGCCAATATCTTGGTTAAGATGATTAATATGAAGAGCTCTTTCAACTGAAACTTGGAGCTGAGGAAAATGAATTGGCTTTACGATGAAATCATAAGCGCCTTTTTGTATAGCCTCGATTGCAATTTCGGCCGATTTTGAAGTCGTAATTAGCACTATTGGAAGATTCGGCAGAAGTTTTTTAATGGCTACGGTAAATTCAATTCCTGACATGAGCGGAAGGTTCAGATCAGCTAAAAGAACATCCCATTTATTTCCAGCGCTCAAACTTTCTTTGAGGGCAGACTCGGCATCTGAAAAACAAATCACCTGAAATCCCTTGGGCTTAAAATAGGCGGAAATAAGGTCTTGGATGTCGAGATCGTCATCAACGACAACTATAGTCTGATTTTTTTTCGTATCGATCGCAATGGCCATAAACTTCCTTTATTTATATTTAGATCAACAAGGGCTAACATAAGTTCAAAAAAGGCACAACCAAACGTTCATAAAAAGTACGTTTGTTCGTGGTTTATGGATAATTTAGCCCTAAGCTGCCTAATTTGCGGCATCTCAATTGCTATAACTGGATATCACGAAATAAAAAAAAAGGAGAAAATATGATTCGAGCAGCAATTGCGTTTTTTGTATTGGCTTTATTTGCCTATTTATTGGGCGCAAATAGCATCGGCGGAGTTTCTATGGAAATCGGGAAATTACTTTTAAACGTATTTCTTGTATTAGCTGTGATTTCTTTTATTGGCGCACTTGTCACTGGACGTCGCCCTAAGCAACTACCCTAGTTAAGTTTCATTTTTTACCAAATATTTAAAAATTTAAAAGGAGATCTCAAATGTTGAAAAATATTAATTTGCTTAAGACCTACCTGTCCATCGTTGTGTTTTGTACTTTGAATTTAGCTTTTGCCGAAGAAACAACTATGGAAAAGGCCGAGACTGGCGTTAACCAAGCTGCAGACAGCGTTAAAGACACCTACCGCGAAGCCAAAGAAAAAGGTTGCGAAATGATCAATGGAAAAATGGAATGTGCAGCTAAAAAATTGAAACACAAAGGGCAAAAATTAAAAGATAAGGTGGATACAAAAGCCACTGACATTAAAAACAAAGTTGACTAAAAGATTCGTTTTTTCGCTCAATTTATAAATCTC
>JBBTCO010000018.1:0-43955 GCA_038043185.1 Bdellovibrionota bacterium | reverse complement strand
GCCGTCGATTCAAATCGAATTTAAGGCGGGGTCCATTTCATTGAACTCGTTTTTTAGTGTGTGTGCAAATTTAAAAATTTCAGAAAATAAATAAAAAGAGAAGATTGACTTAATTCCGCTGTCTTTTAAAATTTAAGAATGAAAAAAATAATTTTAAGTGTTTTGTGTTGGGCTTCGATGGGGAATGCGGTTGGAAAGTCGTCGGGGCCGTTGGGGCTGGGAATTGTATTTGGTAATCCGACAGCGCTGACCGGAAAATATGTTGTTTCGAATGTTTTGGCCTATGATTTTGGTTTAGCTTTTTCTTTTAGCGATTATATTTTAATTTATGGTGATCACCTTGTCTCTATCCCGGCAGGTTTTGGTAACAAAACAAAATTTGTTTCTCAACTCACTCCTTATTACGGAATTGGCGCAATCCTGGTGTCGACAACAACTGATCGTTCGAAAGACGATCGCATTCTGGGAAAAAAATCGGGTTCAGTCGGCTTAGGCTTACGAATTCCCCTTGGAGTTGAGTGGCGTCCTATTCAGCCTGATTTTGCTTTCTTTGCAGAGATTGTTCCTGGAATTTCTGTAGTTCCTGAAACTTCGGCAATGTTTCAAGGAGGTTTAGGCTTGAGATACTTTTTTTAGGCTTTTTTAAGACTTTATGTAGGGGGAATGTAAAATGAAAAAAATTATTTTTACCTTTGTCATCTTGGTAAGTAAAATTGCGTTTTCCGAAGCCGCCTTACCCGTCATTGACATTCGTGACCGCAATGCTCAAAATCTAAAAATAGCTGACTCAGTGGATGCCCAAGCATTTAGCGTCGAGCACGAAGCCTTCATCCGCACTCTTGAAGAAAATTTAGTTTTTCGTGAAAAAACCATCGAATTTTTGACTAAGAATCCAACTGCGAAACGAAGTGGAGAAACTTATCAAAACTGGGTTCTTCAAATTTTACAAGGGACCGCAAAATATCTTGATACAAGAGTTAAATTTTTAACTGTAGCTTCTAAATATAGCGTTTATAAAGATCTTTGGGGAAACAATTCCTCTCCCCCTTTAACAAAGAAAAAAATGATCATGGCTTTGGCGGCTTCATTACAACTGTATGATAATTATTTTTCATTGTTTAATTTGGCTTCGAAGAATAAGCATTTGCGAACTTTGCTTAACCAAGGTGACCCTACTAATAATATTCCTGCTGGTCTGGTCAATTCAATTTCAAGCCAAGCCAACAGCTGGACTTTATTATCACTTTTAACGTCTCAAGTCCGAGGTTTTGATTCCTTTATTAAACAACTTCCAGCAAGTGAAATGGATGCGCAAACTAATTATCTGGTTGGCGTTATTCAGTCCTCACCAAGTTATCAACTTTTTCGCAATGGACTTATCAAAAACTTACTTTCATTTGCTGCTCTTCGACTTATCAGTGAAAAAAATAGGTTGTTAGATGCGCTATTTTCAAACAGTCGCGACACCGAAGATTTAATAAGTAAAGCTTTTGGTAATGTCGTTGCAGTGATTGAAACGCGCCAAGGGAAATTAAATCCAACTAAACCACCTGGCCTCCTACAAAAAATCGAAACGAAGCTGAAACCTTTAGATATTTTATTAGAAAAAACCCCCTTTCGTTTAACCGATCGTCTTATCCCAGGTCATTGGGGACACCTCGCTCTTTGGATCGGTTCGCTCGAACAACTGAAAGAAGAAGGTTTGTGGGATCTGATTGCGGATGAAGACAATCAGCCTGCCTGGAAAGCGATGCCTTTAGCAAAAAGACAAAAGATTATTCAAGCGCTAACGACGGGCAATGTTATACTTGAAGCTCTTCGCCCAGGAGTCCAGTTGAACTCTTTAAAACAATTTATGAACGTCGATGATTTCTTGGCTATTAGACCTGATTATCTTCAAAATGATCGTGAAATAAAAGCTGAACTTATTGCACAAGCGCTAACTCATTTTAGCAAAGACTATGATTTTAATTTTGATGCAAAAACGCAGGATAAAATTATTTGTTCTGAATTGGTTTACTGGGTATTTACAGATATTCCTTGGCTTACCGAAAATACATTTGGCCGAGCCAGCATCAGCCCGGACAACGTCATTCATACTGTTTTGAACCGCAACGAATTTTCGGCCATCATGCTTTATCACGATGGAAAAGAAGTATCCGATAGTGGTTCTGCTTTTCGCAATGAACTTTGTTCTTTACAAAAATACAGCACTCTTGAAGGCGTCGATGAAAAATGTCAGAATCAGTTTGATCCGTCCAACGTGAGCGAAGAGCTCTTAAGAAAATAGGGCGCGCCCCTTTCTGGCCTCAAAACTGCTATGAATAGCCTTAATAAATAAAGTAGTACTTATTGCATAAATTGGGACCTGCTAAAGCAACTATTGCGAGATAATACTCAAAATTCCCGCAAAATGTCTCTGGCGTCTAACTACTATACAGCTGAATGAAGGTGTAAAAATGAGAATCCTTACTTTGCTCCTATTAACTCTACCCCAGTTTGCCTTAGGCGAAACTAGCTATAATGATTGGAAACTCAATATTTTCAGCGCTTATCAATACAAAACCCCATTTGCTAAAATTCCAGAACCCTATGTTTCTATCCAGGAAGCTGCAAAGGGAAAAGAAAATCAAATGCATTTAATTCACTCAGGGATCGCGGCTCTTTATAAGCGACTCGATATGATCGAGCGTGCTCAAAAAAATATTGAACTGGAATACTTTATCTTCAGTTCTAAAAAGAAAGCACCAAAATCCACTGAAAATGGTGATGAAAGATCGAGTAAATTTATTTTAAATAAATTGATCGATAAAGCGCTTACTAAAGTATCGGTTCGAATCTTGGTTGATCACTCTTTAGCCGTTTTTCAATTTGATGAAAATCACGTGGCGGCAATTCATCGAGAAATTAAAAAACGAGGTGGAAATCCCAGGTTCTTCCAGGTGCGCTATTATAATAGCGTAGATTCACAATTTCGCAGCCATCGAAAATTAATTTCTATCGACGATACAGAGGCAATTACCGGTGGCCGAAATATCGAGGATAAATATTTTGATCTCGATCACAGTTATAATTTTGTAGACAGAGACATCTGGGTTAAAGGCCCCGTGGTTCCTATTATGAGATCCAGCTTTGATGAATTTTGGTTCGCTGGAGTTACAGTAAAAGCCGATGTGGACAGCCTTCTGGCAAGTGCACCCGAAGAAGAAGAACTCGTTGTGAATCAATTTCTTCATATGTCTGCCGCAGATAAAAATCTTTTAAGCAAAGTCATGAGCATAGGAAAGTCTGCTTACGAAACTTCGCAAACTCATGCCTGCCCCAAAACTACTTTTGCCAGTGACAAACCAATCAATAGCCGTTTGGTTCGCTGGTGTTTAGAAAGCGAACTCTTGTGTGAAGAAAATTATAAAGAATCCCACCGTGTCACCGAAAGAGCTATCGGACAATTTATTCGCTCACTGAGTGCCGGAGATAAACTTTATATTGATTCACCTTACGTCATGCTTAACACTCGCTCTGGAAATTTATTAAAAATTCTAACCGAGAAAAAAGTAAAATTACGTGTTTTTACAAATAGTTTATCCTCTACAGATGCTACTTATGCCGCATCTGTATTTTATCCTAACGCAAATAAATTTCTGAGTTCGGGCATCCAATTGGTGGTGCATGGATCAAGCTGGCGGCCAACTCCTTATGTCGCAGAAGCTGAAGTCATAACGGCTCGCTGGGGAATGCACGCCAAAAGCCATCTTTACGGAGATAAAGGTTTTTTTGTTGGCACATATAACGTTGATAACAGATCCAGTTTTTATAACACCGAAATGGGATTATTCTGTGAAGGCAGTAAAGAACTGAATGCGGACATTAAAAATGAAATGTTAACTCTGGCAAATGATATTGGTTACAATCTTATCTCTCGCGACAAGGCATTGGACGCAAAAGGCCGTGAACAAAATCCATTGGGCAAAGGTGGCGAAGAAACTCAATTTTTGATGGACGTAATTGCCCATCCATCAAAATTATTGCAATTTTTAATGTAAAGAGAATGAAGAGTGAGTACTAGAATGAGAAAAATTATCTTTCTACTTATTTTATTGGTCGGTAAAATTTCGTTTTCTCAAACGATACCAACAATTGATATTCGCGAACGTAACGCTAAAAACCTTAAAATTGCTGATGCGGTAGACGATCAAGCTTTTCATATTGAGTATGAAAGATTTATCAGCACTCTTGAAAGAAATCTTGTCTTTCGAGAAAAAACCGTCGAATTTTTAGCGAGAAATGCAACAGCGGAACAAAGTGGCGAATCCTATCAAAATTGGGTGTTGCAAATTATGCGAGGGGCGCAAAACTACCTCGAAACTCGAAAAGAATTTTTGGCCTTAGCTTCGAAATACAGCGTTTACCAGGATCTTTGGGGAAATAAAAAATACACACTCTTAGTTAAGAAAAAAATGATGATAGCTGTAGCCGCTTCGTTACAAGTTTATGATAATTATTTTTCATTGGTTAATTTGGCTTCGCAAAACGCTTATGTTCGAACTCTACTTAATCAAGGTGATGCCACTAACAATATTCCTTCCGGCATAATCAGTGTCATTTCTAGCGAAGCTAAAAGCTGGAGTACTCGATCCATTTTAGCTGCCCAAGTTCAAGGCTTTGACTCCTTTGCTAGAAAGCTTTCCCAAAATGACATTGACGAACAAATTCACTACCTGGCTGGTGTTATTCAATCTTCACCGAGTTACAAAATTTTTCGCACTGGAACTATAAATCGTATGCTTTCATTTGCTGGCATTCGAATCAATGATGGAATAAATGAACTGACGGATGGTGCTTTTTCAGGAGTTAGCGAAACTACAAATTTAATAAGTATGGGTTTTGGGAATTCCGTTGGAATGATTGAAATGCGTGAAGGAAAATTAAATCCCCATCTTCAACCCGGTCTTTCAAAAAAAATCGAATCCAATATGAAACCCCTGGATATGTTATTGGAAAAAACTCCCTTTCGATTAACTGATCGTTTCATTCCTGGTCATTGGGGACACGTAGCCATTTGGATTGGTTCTAAACAACAACTACAGAATGAAGGACTTTGGGATCTGATCACCGACGAAAACAAGCAACCTGCTTGGAGACTCATGCCTTTGAAAAAAAGAAATATAATTATTCAAGCTTTAAGTAAGGGCAATGTTATTCTAGAAGCTCTACGTCCTGGAGTTCAGCTAAATTCTTTGAACCATTTTATGAACATCGATGATTTCTTGGTTATCAGACCCAATTATATTCAAAACAGTCCTGAAAGAAAAGCCGAATTGATTGCACAGGCTCTTACTCATTTCGGTAAAGATTACGATTTTAATTTTGACGTTAAAACCGCCGATAAAATCGTTTGCTCTGAATTGGCTTATTGGGTGTTTCCAGATATCAACTGGCGTACAGAGTTCATGCTAGGTCGAGATAGCATAAGTCCTGACAACATTATCAACACCGTGTTGAATCATCGTCGAGAATTTTCTGCTGTCATGCTTTATCATAATGGAAAAGAAGTTCCAGACCGAGGCAATGCTTTCCGTAACGAACTTTGTTCATTGCAAAAACACAGTACTCTTCAAGGTACCAACGAACAGCGCTGCCGATAAATCAGTTTGAGCCATCAGGAGTGAAATCCACTCGTATATCATCGTCAGCTTTTGGAACGCTATCGCCATTAAAGCGAACAACATTCAAGTCAGGAAGGTAAGACCAACCTGAACTTGGATCCATTGGAATAAGTATCTGATTAACATAGACTCGAATAGAATCAACGATTGGAATTTTATTCAATTTGTAATCCGTCAAAAACTGGACCAAGCGCGCTTTGATATTTGAAATTGCTAAATCCAGTTTAATTTGGCAAATCGTTTCTATTCTTCCACTGCTCTTTTTTGCCATTTCCATCAATCGAATTCCGGGTTCTTTATAGTCGGTCAAATCACCTGTGGTACAGGCATCATTCTGACTTGTGATTCCAATAAAATTAAAAATCCAACTTCTTTGTCCATTGGACCACAAAGGCCTAACTGAATCTAAAAAATCAGAATAATGTTTAGTTTGATTATTTGAATTTCCAGTATCTATTTTATCGCTCTTGTCATCTTCATTAGTCAGGTACACGATCACTAAAAGAGCATCACTTCGTAAAAAAGTTTGTCCGTCACCATTTTGAAAAGGGAATGACAATATACTTTTGATCGCGTCAAGTCCCTTTTCAACGGTGCTACCAGTATCACCAATCATGATTTTTTCTGTAAGTCGATTTTGAAAGTCTGGAGTTAATGAAGTTAGAAATTTTGGTTCTCCAAAAATTTTTCCTGACATGGGATACCAGCTGGCCATTGTAGTTGAAGTCGAACCAACATGATAATCTAATTTAAGTTGATTTAAAGTTGTCGTCAAAGGCACTAAGGAGCTCAAAAGATTTTCCTGCACCTTATTCATCGACTTCGAATTATCGACGACAAACAAAAAATCAACCTTGTTATTATAGGCAACAGACTGATTAAATTCTTGGGAAGAAGGCGGCACAGCAAATTTAACATCGTTACTGCATCCCAATAAAAGGAAAACGCAACTTAGCCATTGGAAATTACGATAAAATAAAAGTTTCATGAAACCTTCTTAAAGGTTTCCGCAAAATCCTTGATATGCTCTCGAACGGTGGTGCTAATGCTTGTGAACTTCACACCATATTTCATCATCGTCATCGAGCTCGAATTTTCTTTTACAAACTTCTTACTGACTACAGAGCAAACCGCATTGAATGGCGGAACACCATCACCGGGTTGAAAATGTAAAAACAGCGTTTGCCCTGGTTCTAGATCAGAGTTATCGATCATAAGCCCAGCGCCACCAGCGCTAATCTCGATACTGTGTCCACGAAAAACCGATTTGCTGTTATGAACGATTAAGCTGCAACCATACTGGGCACGCAAATAGCGTCGACGAAAAAAAACTTCGGAAAGATCCGTTGATAATGATTTTTTTAAATTACGAATTTCTTCGGTAGCAAATTCTTTCACTTCAGCGACACGCTTCCATGAAGGCATCTTCTGATGCCAAATGAAATCGTATTCATAAAGGGCCTTTTCTTGCAACATTTGTACAATTTCAAGTTGAGAAAAGGGTCCGTAGTTATTGCCATCTTTTAGGATGTACCAAGCCTTTTCTTTATGGCTCGTATCTTTGTTTTTTGAATTATCGGCCTTTGCCATTTTTTTGCTTAGACTCGAATTAAATTTTTCAGTGAATAAAGGATGGGCCATTAAAAGGATCCAATCCTGAGCCATTTCATCGTAAACGTAATCAGTCCAGCTATGCTCGTAGCTTTCTACTCTCTTAAGAACATCATCCATCGTATAGGGTCCAGAATAGGATCCACCTTTAGAAATATAAAAACTTGTTTGTTCTTTTAAATTCACCGGAACACCTCACTGTTCGCCTTAACCAGGGATTCCATCGGAGTAAATACCACACGACTTGATAGCTCAGTGCTCTCTATATTTAATTTAAAAAAAATTTACTTTAAAGCCTCTCGTAAATAGGCCGAGACCTGGTCTAAGATCCAGACGACCACGGCGATAACCAAAAAAATGCAGCCCACTTCTTTCCACAGGGCTTGCCCCTGATAGGCAATGAGAAGCTTTCCAATGCCACCGCCTCCGACAAAACCCACAATGGTCGCCATGCGCACATTAATGTCCCAGCGATAAACTGTGAATGAAATGTAGGGCAAAATGATTTGGGGAACAATTGCGAACCAAATCGTTTGCAATTGATTTGCGCCACTCGACTGGACCCCTTCGATAGGTGCTTCATTAACTCCTTCGACGATTTCTGAATACTGTTTCCCTAGTGAAGCAATTGAGTGAACCATCAATGCCAACAAACCGGCAGAAGGACCGATGCCAACCCATACGGAAAAAATAATGGCCCACATAAAGGCTTCGATTGAGCGGACAAAATTCAAAATTGTTCGTAATAAAATATAAATTCCGAAAGCAAGGGGACCTTTCATGATATTTTTTGCTGCTAAAAAACTCAGTACAAAAGCAAAAGGGATTACAAAAGCGGTTGCCAAAAAAGACATAAAAATAGTTTCAATCATTCTCAAAACTGCTCGTGGCAGGACTTCAAAATTAGGATGAAAAAGTTCATTGAAAATTCTCATGGCTCCGTTAAAGCCATCTTGATCAAGAATATCTCTTAATGACAATTCTGTAATCAAAATCCCTGCAACCAGTGCACAAAACAAAGTTAAAGCCATTTGCCATTTCCAAAAACAAGAGCATCGATTTTCGTTGACGGATGAATTTTCTTGATAAGAAAGTTCGAATATTCTCTCTCCCAAAGTTTTTATTTTATTTTTATTAAGAAAAAAACTTAAAACTGCTCCTGAAATAAAAAACGCCAATGAAATAAGTGCATTTCGCGAAAGATTCAGTAGATCCTCGTCTGTAGGCTGAACCAATAAATACAACATGAAAAAAGAAAGGAATGTAAATGTGGAAGCATCAAAGACACTTGTTCTTATTGTCCACGCTTTCATAGAAATAATTCCTTAATTAACATGAATGTCCTGGGCCTTTTCGCCATAAATCTTTTTAAACCAAGCTTCGTTAATTTCGCTGGGACTTCCTTCGTAAACAATTTCTCCGGCCTTTAAAGCAATCACGCGGGTGGTGTATTGCCGCACCAAGCTTAAAAAATGTAAATTACAAAGAATAGTAATTCCCAACTCTTGATTTATTTTTTTTAGATAATCCATCACCAGATGACAAGTGGCCGGATCTAAGCTGGCGACCGGTTCATCGGCTAACAAAATTTGTGGTTCCTGTGCTAACGCACGAGCAATCGCGACTCGCTGCTGCTGCCCCCCAGAAAGTTGATCCACACGTAAGGAAGCTTTTTCGGAAATTCCGACCAACCTCAGACAAGATAGAGCTTTTTCTTTATCTTCGTCACTAAACATATGGAGTATGCTTTTGAGTGTCGACATCTGACCAAGACGTCCCGTGAGCACATTCAGCAAAACCGTATGTCGAGGAATCAAATTGAATTGCTGAAAAATCATTCCCATCTCTTTACGTACTTTTCGAATTTCGTTTGAATTCTGAATTTGCGCTACGTCTTGGCCAGCAAATATAATTTTACCCTGGGTGGGTTGATGTATCCGATTAAGACATCGCAAAAGAGTCGATTTCCCCGAACCGCTTAGTCCAATAATTCCGATAAATTCTTTGGGTCGGACTTTAAAAGAAATATTTTTCAGAGCTTGAATTCCATTTGGATACGTTTTGCTTAGGTTCTCGATAGTCAGAATATTTTCAGACATTTTTTCCTCGTAAACCCAATTGAGCGCATTCAATTGGCGGAAACTAGCAAGAATTGAAATAGAGGCCAAGAAAAGTCTTTGATTTTACAGAAGATCCATGGCTGAATACCGCCTCATGACGCATCACGGTCAGCTACTGAGAAGAATTCAAAAACAAATTAGCGAATTACAGGCAAAAAATGCACTGGGTTTGGTGGTTTTTGATTTGGACTCAACCCTTTTTGACGTCAGTCTTAGATTAGAAAGAGTCCTTTTGAATTTCGCAAAAGTGCCAGCTCATCAGAGCCGATTCCCAGAACAAATTCAGTATTTTAAAAATATTCAAATTTTAAAAAAAGACTGGGGCATTCGGCAAATTTTAGTTCGTGCAGGGCTGGAAGGACATCACAATGAATTTCAAGACTGTGTTCGTGAGTACTGGATCAAACATTTTTTTTCGAATGAAGCTCTCGAGCACGATATCCCCTATCCAGGAGCTCCTGAATTTGTCCAATCTTTAGCTGCAGCCGGTGCCGAGATTATCTATCTTACTGGACGAGACGTCCATCGCATGGGCGAAGGTTCGAAAAAATTTTTGTTGCATTGGGGCTTTCCCCTCGACGAAAAAAATCAACAGCTAATCTTAAAACCGCACCGAAGCTTGGTTGATGCAAAATTTAAAAAAGATTGGTTTGGCTCTTTGCCAAAAGATAAATATCAAAAGATATGGTTTTTTGAAAATGAGCCCGTCAATATTCATTTAATTCGTAAAAAACATCCTGAAGTTGAAATTATTTTTTTTGACAGCACCCATTCCGGAGAAGCCAGTACCCCTGATGATCTTCCCCGCATCCTTCATTTTTTATTGGATGAACAAGAGGAGAAAATCTAATGCTTTATTTGGTGGCTACACCTATTGGTGATCCTCAAGAAATTTCCCTGCGAGCCTTGACAGTTTTTAAAATGGCTGAGGTCGTTATTTGCGAATCCACCAAAGAAACGGCTCAACTTTTAAAATTTCATGGGATCACCGGGAAAAAATTTGAAATATTAGATGAACATAGCAAAGCTGATGATCTGAAGTATTTACTCGAGTTATGTCGCCAGTCCAATGTGGCTTTAGCCAGTGATTGCGGCACACCCGGTTTTTGTGATCCAGGCGCAGAGTTAGTCAAACTTTGTAATCAAAATGACATTGCGGTAAAATCAGTTCTAGGGGCTTCCAGCTTAATGGGTTTAATTTCATTAAGTGGACAACGACTTGATCAGTTTTTATTTCGTGGATTTTTGCCTGCGGAAAATCAAGCGCGTGAAGAAGCTTTGAAAGAATTACGAAAACAAAAGCAAGCCATTATTATCATGGATACTCCTTATCGTTTGCAAAAAACATTAAATGATATTGAAAGACATTTTGCCGAGAGAGAACTTGTACTGGCTTTAAATTTATCAAACGAAAATGAACAGATTCTGCGAGGTAAAATTTCTCAAATTCGCAAAATGTCGGTTCCGGAAAAAGCGGAATTTATGTTGCTCATTCTTAAATAAGGTTACATTTAAAAATTATGGAAAAACTTCCAGTTGATGATTTTCTTGAAGAAATTAAATCCAGTTTAAATCAAAATTCAAGATTAATTTTATCAGCAGCTCCTGGAGCAGGAAAAACAACCAGAGTGCCTCCTGCTTTAAGTCTGAACTATCCAGGAAAAGTTTTGGTTCTTGAGCCTCGCCGAATGGCCGCAGTTTCCGCTTGTCATCGAATTGCCGAAGAACAAAAATGGTCCTTAGGCAAAGAAATTGGCTATCAAGTCCGTTTCGAGAACAAGACATCTTCAGAAACAAAATTAATATTTATGACCGAAGCCCTTTTAGCAAGGCAGATGCTGAGTGATCCAGAGCTTAAAGGCGTTGATCTGGTTATTTTGGATGAATTTCATGAAAGATCCGCTTCCGTCGATTTAACTTTGTCCTTATTAAAAGAGCTTAGATCTTTGGGTTCGGAAATTAAAATTCTGATTATGTCTGCCACTTTGCAGTCGCAAGAAATTTCAAACTATCTTGAAGCCGCTCCGATCTTAGAAATTCCGGGAAAACTTTTTCCATTACAAATTTCGCAACAAAAAAATCAACAAAAATTAAGAATTGATAAGGAGTTTTTTGAAAGTGTTAAATTAAAAATAAAAAACTGTTTATCTCGAACAAAAAATGACATCCTGGTTTTTCTTCCTGGTGTTGGCGAAATTCGCCGCCTATCAAATCTTCTTGAAGAACAATCCTGGATGAAGGATTGCTTAGTTTCCTCTCTTCATGGACGCTTATCTCTTGAGGAACAAGGTCGGGTTTTACAAAAAGGCAATCAACAACGAGTAATCTTGTCGACTAACATTGCGGAATCATCAGTTACGGTGAATGGCGTGGACACTGTCATTGATTGTGGACTCGAAAAAGTTTCGACCTGGGATTATCGCACCGGTTTTTCGCGCCTTGAAGTTCAACGAATATCCTTGGCTTCTTCACGACAGCGCGCCGGTCGAGCGGCACGGCAAAAAGAAGGCTTTTGTGAGCAAATGTGGTCCTCGCAAGATGAGTTATCCATGTCGAAGGATCGCCCAGCCGAAATTCAAAGAATTGATTTAAGTGAGATTTTACTATTTTTAGCCCATCACGGGATAAGGAATTTCGAAAACTTTGATTGGTTTCAAAAGCCTGAACTCAATCGTCTTCGCATGAGTTTAAAAAAATTATTTTTAATTGAGGCTCTTACTCCAGAGGGCCGCTTAACACCCCTGGGAAGAGAAATCATTCGTTGGCCATTAAGTCCCGAACTTGGCGTGATTCTTTCTCATTTTGTCAGTTTAAAGCAAATAAAACTTGGAGCTCAAATTGTTTCTTGTTTGCAAGAGCCTGATTTTTTAAAAATTAAACCCGAAGAACACCCCGAAGGATTAATTCTTGAATCAGATCTTAGTTTTCGTTTGGATTTTTTAAGTGGAAAAATAAAATTAGATCGTTCGGAAATCCAATTTTCGGCCTTGGAGCGAATTAAAGATTCAACAAATTCATTAATGGCTTATTTTTCAAAACCCTCCTCTGGGCAGATAAATACGATTCCAAGTTCAAATATGAGTGACACCTTTATTAAAAAAGAGCTTCTTAAGTGTTGGCCTCATCGTTTGTGTCGTCGTCGCGAAAATACAAATCGTGGGATTTGTTTTGATGGTCATGGCGTGCAATTAGCGACGCAAAGTTTTGTTAAAGAATCCGCATTTTTTCTTATTTTAAACGGCCTTGATGGAACTTTAACCAGTGAAACCCTTGTCAGTAGCGCCATAGGTCTTAATAAAGAAGATGTGATGGAAGTATTAAAATCACGTATTGAATTAAATCAAGAACTTAAATTCAATGAAGACAAACAGGAAATTTTATTAAGTGTGCAAAGAAAAATTGGTGCTATACCCCTGGAAGAAGCGCAATACGAGCGACCGACACCTTCTCAACTTCAAGAATTGCTGCCAAAGTTAGCGCTCAGTCGATGGGATCTCTGGATTAATGAAAATAAGGCGCTATCGCAATATTTAAAGCGAATTGTGTTTTTAATTCAGAATTTCCAATTTGTTCCTGACAAATGCCAAGATGCAATTCAGAAATTCAATGTTGAAGACTGGAAAATCCAAAGTTTAAATGAAGCTTGTTACGCTGAAAATTCCTATAAAAATTTAATTTCCAAAGATCTTTATTGTTATTTTGAGAATAACTTGCCAGAGGAAATTCGCCGCGTTCTAGTGCAAGAGGTTCCTGAAGAAATCCAGGTTCCCTCGGGGAAAATCCATAAAATCAATTACGATAATCCCGATTCCCCAACTTTAGAAATTCGTTTGCAAGAAATTTTTGGTTGGTCCCAAAGCCCAAGCTTGCTTTACGAAAATATCAAACTGACTTTATCGCTTCTCGCTCCAAACTACCGATCTGTACAACTTACCAAAGACCTCAGCAGTTTTTGGAAAAATGCTTACACAGATGTAAAAAAAGAACTTCGCTCTCGCTACCCAAAACACTCTTGGCCCGACAATCCCCTCGAAGCCCAAGCCATCGCGGGCCCCCGTAAGCGCAAATTGTAGTTTTTCCATTTTTTAAATTTCTGCCTTCTCTAAAATCCTTCGGACAGTCCTCGCGCCTGCTGGCGCTGTGGAACTTAATTTTTGATGGACATAAAAATAAGAAAACCTAAAAACGAAAAGACCGCTTAGCCAATAACCTGGGCGGGAATTCCCGATACGACGCTATTTGGGGTAACGTCTTTTATCACCACGGAATTTGCCCCAATCTTTGCACCATCACCAATTTTAATTGGTCCAAGAACTTTTGCTCCAGCGCCAATCAAGACCTTGTTACCAATTTTTGGGTGGCGCACAACTGGGTCAAATTTCATTCCGCCCAAAGTTACGCCATGAAATATAATGCAGTCATCACCGACTTCGGAGGTCTCGCCAATCACAACGCCCATGCCATGATCAATAACTAAACGTTTTCCGATCTTAGCACCAGGATGAATTTCAATTCCCGTTAGTAATCGTGAAACTTCAGAAACAAAACGCGCCAAAAAATAAAGACCATCTAAATAGAGAGAATGGGAAACACGATGAAAAAAAATAGCTTTTGGACCAGGATAGAGAAGTGCGATTTCAGCGATACTTTTTGCCGCCGGGTCATAATTTTTATAAGCCATCAAAAAATCAATCATCAGTACTTTTCTTTCAAATCATCTAAGAGGAAATATCTCTCAAACATTTCGTTCAATCGCGACCATCGATCTGTCGAATTTTGACGCTCGTTTGTAACAAACTGATGTATTGTCGACATTTTGCTGTCTAAATCATCAACCATAGCGACAAGATAGGCTTCGATAAAGTGCGGTGTTTTCGGAGAACCATACTCTTGTTTTCCATGATGGGAAAGAACAATATGTTTACACAGATCACGCAAATCTTGTTGAAAGCCTAAAATTTTAGTGCTTTTACGATCAATAAGTTCACAAGCGATCTCCATATGACCAATCAAACGGCCACGATCTGTATAGGAGAAACTGTGACCATAAGAAAGTTCCCAGATTTTTCCAATATCATGAAAAAGAGCTCCGAAAATTAAAAAATCCCTGTTTAAAAAACTGTAATTTTTGGACATGAAATCCAAAATTTTCATAATCGAGGTGACGTGTTCAATCAGGCCACCTTTCCAGGCATGATGAATAGATTTGGCCGCCGGGGCCTGAAGAAATAAAGGTTTAATTTCAGTATCTTCAATGACATCGATGCACAATTGTCGAAGATGTTCGTTCTTCATTGATCTCACAAATGTTAAAACTTCAGCAAAAAGGTCCTCTGGATTAAATGAACTTTGAATTAAAAAATCTTCAGGATTTAACAAAGGATCAATTAATTTTTCCAATTTGTGAACGATGAGTTGTTTGCGATTCTGATACAATTGGATCAGACCACGGGTTTTAACCAGGTCACCAGCTTCGAACTCGCGACTGACATCATCAACATTGTCCCAAACGCGTGCGTCTAAAGTTCCGGTATGATCACCTAACTGGAGGGACATGAAGGGTCTGCCATTTTTACCCAGATTAATATTTTTTCCTCGTACCAAGAAAACAGATTGAACTGAATCTTTGTCTTTTAAGTCTTTAACTAATTGTCGATCCATATTCAATCTCCACAAAATAAATCTTTTTGATTAGCATCAGTTATTGTCACCTGCGAGATATACGTCTTACCGCCCTCTAAGGCTACAAAAAACCAACGACCACCAGTGACGGTTAAATGTCTATTCCTTGTTGTGTTGACTGAAAGTCCAAAACCTTTCATTGCCGCCTTGTAGGAAGAGCCTAATTCAACAAATTTATTACAGCCCATTCCCAGAACTTCGTTTTCGATTTTTCTTTTACGTGCCTGACTAAGAAAAAAAACTTTCATTTCTTCCTGTGTTGCGGGCTCATTCATTTCAAATTTAATATAAAAAGTTCCGCTTTCGTCGGTCGTCCAATCAGCCATATCAATCTGTCCACCGCCGCGAGGCAATTCAATGGTCAGTTTCCTAGATTTAAGTACACCTTCATTTTTCTCAATAAAGTGCACTTTCATTGGAACAAAAACGATCTGACTCTCTTTAGCAAAAGAGGCCTTATCGGAAGCTCCTCCACCTCCACCATGTTCACCCTCACCACCCGAGGGAGCTGGCGTCGCATGACTTTCTTCAGCCACGAAAGCTTTCCAAAGAGAAGTCGGTATTTTAAAATCTTTTTGCAAATCATCGATTTTAATTACTCGCGCCTCGACATCAGCATTTTCTTTTTTTGAAGAGCAACCTACGGTCACTATAAGTAAAAAAGAAAAAACAAATTTTATTAACTTTTTATTCACTGGGACTCCAAGGACTCGCGCAATTCGATTAAAGGAAGGTAAAGAGGTTCCGTTCCTAGGCCCTGTTTAATTTTTTGAAGTGCATCCAACGTTTGACCACGCTGAAGAGAAATTTGAGCCAGATTAAAATACACGCGCGGTGCAAGAAATGTATTTGTTAAAAATTTATTTAATTGAGCGCTGGCACATGCCTCATCCTTATTTTCTATGCAGATTTCAGCTAAAACAACACCTGCAGCGGGAAATAATCGGCTTTCATTTTTTTTTGCTAACAAAAGGGCTTCGCTATGACGTTTCATTTTCGTCATCCAAAAAATTTGAGAATTCAAGACATACGAATCATTTGGAACTTCAGCATTTGCCTGGTCGATCCATTTTTGCGCCTGAACAGTATTTTGTTTCTCCATCAAACAATGGGCTCGCAAGAGTTTGGATTTATGGCCGGTACGAATATGTGATAACTCAACGCACAGACGATCTAAGCTTTCCCAACCCGCCATTTTCCAATCAATTCTTGGATCTTTAACAATAAGGGAAGAAGATTCTGGCGCAGATTCAAGGAAACGATCAATGGCCACAGATGTAGCTCCATCATTCTTTAAAATGGACTGCAATTTAATATTTAAAAAAAGCAGCTCGTTCCTAAGCATAGCGGATTTTTGAATCTGATTAGGAATTTCAATAGCGAGATCACGAATTTCTTCTAAGATAGCTGAGGTCGAGCGAGACATTTCGATTAAGGTGAGGGCCTTTACATAAAGGAGTAGACTCAAAAACTCATCTCTTGAATTTACTTTTTTCAAATTGATGTAGGAATCACGATAGTCACCTTTGCGTAGTTGCAATAAACTTCGATTTAATAAAATAAGCTGACTAAATGGTTCATAGCTGCCGGCCTTTTGAAATGACTCCATGGCCTTCTGATCGTCGCCTTCACTAACATAGGACAAACCTATGGCTAAATTAAAATCAACAAGTAGTTTTCGATCTTTAAGTTCATCAGCAAGAAGATATTTTTCAATCACATTCCGGTTTGAACTCGAGTCATTGTCCAAGGCGATTGCCAACAAAGACATTTGTGCTTGAATGGGTAGCTCAAGCTCATGCTGAGCTTTTGCTTTCTTAAAAACTTGGTAAGATTTCTCATACAGTTGAATTGAATTCAAACGGAGAGCTGTGGCTATTAAAGTTTGATAACTCTGAGATTGCCGTGTCTTTAAAAAAAATGAATAACCGAAATAACCCAATGCCATGGCCACTGTTAGCAATAATAAAATTAACTTCCAGGGACCAGCGTGGCTTTCTGCGGCTCCGCTAATTTCAGCTTCGGTGTAGGCTCCATAAGTTAAGTTTGAAGGTTTTGCCGCTGTGTTATAGGTGACCACTTCTTCTTTAATAGGCACTATGTCTTTAATTAAATCTTGAGTGTTTTTTGAACTGAACGCCTTAACGTGATCTTCATAAGCATCCTCATCAATTTCATGCAAATTTTCGGTCTTGGAAATAGTTTGCCCAATGGTCATTTGACTTAGTGTTTTTTCATGCGATTGATCAAATAATTTGATTTTTTCGACGATCGACTCAAGATCTTTATGTTCTCGAATATAATTCCAACGGCCCGCTGGTTTACAAGCTTCGTCTAAGAGACTTATATGTTTTTTTTTGAGAAGATCAAGAATTTCGGGTGATGTATACGGCCCCATAATTCTTGTTGAAGATTTAATAAGCCAGTTTTTTTCCTTTTTGAGGCTTTCCATTAAATCCCTTTCTAGTGCCTAAAATGTCGAATACCCGTCAAAATCATTTGCAGTCCCAATTCTTGAGCTCGAGCAATAACTTCTTGATCTTTTATCGATCCGCCGGGTTGAGCGATCGTTTTTATTCCACTTTTAGCGATGATTTCGATCGAGTCAGGAAATGGGAAAAAAGCATCACTGACCAGTACGGCTTCGTTCATCTGTGCATGAT
Source organism: Bdellovibrionota bacterium (assembly GCA_038043185.1). GTDB lineage: Bacteria > Bdellovibrionota > Bdellovibrionia > Bdellovibrionales > Bdellovibrionaceae > UBA5009. Next base: position 26,213 of record JBBTCO010000018.1, on the reverse strand, counting down.
GGGTTTTCATTCGTTTCAAAGATTGTTCAACGGCATCAACACGATTCACTTGTCCCATGCCAAGTCCTAAACTTTGACCCGATTTAACAATTGCAATGGAATTACTTTTTAATAGACCACAAACTTTTTCACCAAATAAAATATCTTGTTCAATATTTTTATTAAGCGATGGGCCAAAAACTTTCCATGCTGAGGTATCGGCAGAATAGTGATCTCTGTTTTGCACAACAAATCCGCCAAAAATTGTTTTAACTTCCCAATCACTTGATTTTTTAAAAATATTGCGACTTTCAAGTAAACGCAAATTTTTTTTCTTAGCAAAAATCTCGAGAGCGGCAGCGGTAAACTCTGGTGCCAAAACACATTCTAGAAAAATTTCATTCATCAATTCAGCTTCCGCTTTATCTACCCTGCAATTAAAAATGACAATCCCACCGAATACACTGACCGGATCTGCAGTTAGCGCCTTTTTTAAGGCTTGCAAAGGATCCGGATCTTGTCCTACGCCACAGGGGTTATTGTGTTTCACTGCCACCGCAACTGGGGCCGAAAATTCTTGAGTTAAAGACAATCCTGCTTCGAGATCCAAAAGATTATTATAAGATAATTCTTTGCCTTGTTTTTGATTCATATCGGAAAAACCAAAGGCATTTCCAGGGAATGAGTACCAAGCCGCGCTTTGATGAGGATTTTCTCCATAGCGAAGGGACTGTTTTTTTCTCGCTGGAATCGTTACATTTGCTGAACTAAAATCAAATCGCGAAAATGGATCATGTAAATGATCCGTATCTGCAGACAATGTCGAGGCTATAAGCGAATCATAAAAAGATGTGTGTGAAAAAACTTTTGCCGCTAACTTTTGTCGATCAACTAAGCTCATTTGTGTCTGTTTTTCTAAGATCCAAGGATAATCCTGAGGATCGCATACCACGGTACAGAATTTGTGATTTTTTGCAGCAGCCCTTAACATCGAAGGACCACCCACATCAATTTTTTCAACCAAACCTTGAAGATTCGTTTTGCTCTTTAAGGCTTCTTCAAATGGATAAAGATTTACAATTACCAAATCAAAGCTCTGAAGCTTATATTTTTCAAGAACCTGACAATCTTCAGTTTTGTCTAGGTTTGCTAACAATCCCATATGAACAAAAGGATGCAGAGTTTTGACTCTACCTCCAAGCACTTCGGGAAAACCTGTTTGCTCGCTGACATCAACAACCTTTAAACCGTGCTCATTTAGGTGTTGAGCCGTTCCGCCTGTAGATACAACTCGAAGCCCCTGTTTTACGAGGGGCTTAAGAAAATCAATTAATCCAGTTTTGTCAGAAACGCTGACAAGTGCATTCTTAAACATTAGAAGGGAGACCTCGTTAATAGAAGTTTTAAATCATCGTTGGTCAGAAATAATCCTGCTCCAACATATCCAGACCGTTGATTGTTTTTATCCAAGGCATCAGAAAGACCGCCCGTTAAATAAAAACCGTGTGACAAATTGAATTTTGCGCTAAGTCGCAGATTTGCTTTTTCAAAATTGAAAGCTTCAAATGAAAGAAGCGCCCTTTTTCTCCAAAAACTATAATCAAGTCCGAAACCTCCAGAGCTTTCGATCAAACCGCCTTTGATTGTCCAATCCCAAAAATTCTTGGCAAACACAGCTGTAAAACGAGTTTTATTGTAATGCTTCATCACCGTTGTCGTATCTGAAACAACGGCTCCCGCCGAAGAGATCGTAGTGTCATTTTTTTCAACGACACCGGCCGGATCATCAATAATACCTATATAATAGTATCGATCCAAACCGGGTTGAATCTGAATTCCTATGGTTGATTTTGTAGCACCGAAAGCTCCTAAATAATCACCGTGGAAATCAAATCCTGTTTGAATGCGTGAAGCAGAGTCAAACAATCCACTGACTCCTTGAATAGCCGTGTTGAGTTCATCGACAGTTGTTTCATCATTGATTAGTTTACCAATAGTTCCTTCCCCGCGATTAATTTTAGAAGAAATTTCGTCGATATTTTTCATCGTTGAATCAATACGAACTAAAGTTTTTTTCCAGGTCTTTTTTAAACCGGCTTCGCTGTCATCATTAACAAGCTCATCAACGGTGCTCGTAATGCTATTCACTTGATCGATAATTTTACTAATTTGATCTTTATTTCGACCGGTTATTTGTTTTAAGTCTTCGGTTACATTTTCAATATTTTTAACAATACGGCCCAAAACATGTTTGTCCGTACCATCCTTAGAAAGGGACTCACGAACCACTTCAGCTACATCTTTCAATGACTTTGCAATATCCCCCACTTGGGACATTACACTATCCAATGAACCTTTATCATTGATAATCATAATTTGAGCGCCATCTGCCAATGGCGGATCGGAAGGACTTCCAGGGGAAATTTCGACGTGTTTGTCACCCAAAATACCAAGAGATTTAACTTCAATTGCCGCTGAAGTTGTCAAAGGAATATCTGCTTTAACCGTGATCTCGATCCGCGCCAGACCATCCTGCAGTTTAATGTCTCGAATAACTCCGACATTTATTCCCGCTGTTTTAACTGCCGAGTTTTTAATTAAACCTGATGCACTCGGCATCAGAAACCAAGCGCGACGAGGGTTGCCTAAATAAGAGGGATCATCACTCACCTGCATGGACATGTATCCAATAAGGCCACCAACAGCGATGACAAGTGCTCCAACTTTAAACTGAACCGAAGTTAGAAAATTCATGTGTGCGAATTTTCCTTTCGCATTCCCTTAGAAACGAATTTTTTCACAAGTTCATTGTCCGCATTGTAAAAATCTTCAGTAGTGCCGCAAAGTAAAACACGTCCCGCATCAAGCATGACAATTTCGTCGGCAATTCGAAATGCAGCATGCAAATCATGTGACACCATCACTGATGTAACTCCTTCTCGATGCTTATGGGTCTCTACGATTAAATTATCCACCATTTCAGTAAGAATGGGATCTAATCCTGTGGTCGGCTCATCATAGATAAGGATTTCTGGATCTAGGGCGAGAGCCCGCGCCAAGCCTGTCCTTTTCTGCATTCCACCACTGATTTGACTTGGTAATTTTTCGAAATGTTTTGGATCTAAACCTACTTGTCGTAATTTTTTACTTGCGATTTCCAGGACCTGGTTGGGCAATAAATTACGGCGATGCTCTTGCAAAGGAAAACAGACATTTTCCAGCACGGTCATGTCATCGAAAAGAGCCGAGGATTGAAATAAGACGCCAAAATTACATCTGAATTTTGTTAAATCATCCGAAGAAAGTTGAGATACATCCTTTCCCAGCACTTCAACTCGACCCGACGTCGGTTGGAACAGCCCAAGGATGTGTTTCAAGACCACACTCTTTCCTGTCCCCGAAAAACCAATGATTGCCGTTAATTTTCCTTTTTTAACATTCAGATTCAAACCTTTAAGGACAAATTCCTTGCCATCAAAAGTTTTTTTCACATCAATCAAACGAATTGCATCTTCCATCTAGCCTGTCCCTGTAATGACATAATAAATTCGAATCATGTTTGTTAAAAAATAATCTAAAATAATAATGGAAACCATGCTTTGAACGACGCCCTTATTTGTCGCCTCACCCACACCTTTAGCGCCCCCCACCGTATTAAAACCCCGATAAGAACACACCAAAGCAAACACCAATCCAAAAACAGCCGATTTTATTAAGCCTTCGTAAATATGCCGAGCTTCTAAGGTGTCTCGAATCCGTTGCCAAAAAATAGCCCCATCTAGCTCTACCAAATGAACCACTAAAAAATAACTTCCAAGCATTGCAACAAAATCGAAAACCGCGGTTAGCAAAGGCATGCAAATGACCGCCGCAATAATTCGTGGCGAGATCAAATACTGTTTGGTATTAACTCCCATAACATCCAGAGCATCAATTTGTTCGTTAACTCTCATTGTACCCAGACGAGCGGCCATCGCGCCCCCAGCGCGAGCGGCAACAATCAAGCCAGTCAAAACTGGACCAAGCTCTCGTGAAATCCCTAAAGCTACTGTTGGTCCAACCAAGTTCACCGCATTGATAATTTTAAATCCCAAATAAATTTGAAATGACATAGCTAAGCCTGTGAACAAACTTGTTAAAATTATGATTCCCAAAGATTGGTTACCAATAAATTCCATATGCTTAGTGATTTCTAATATTCGATAAGGTTTCATAAAAAGAAGACGGACACTGTTCACTAGGAAAAGAAAAATATCCCCGACCTCTTTTACAAAATTTCGAAAATATTCGATGATCATTTCAACCGACTTTCGCTCTCAATTTTTTTTGCCCAGGTCCCTTTGTAAATTCGCGGGACTCTTTCGCTGACACTGGTCAAAATTTCCCAAGCGATCGTTTGACCCATCTTTGCCAACTCCATTGCTGAAAGAAATTGGTTTTTATCATTATGACCGAATAAAATAACCTCAGGGTCAGCAAGGTCAGAAATTTCACTCACATCTAACATTAAATAATCCATGCAAACATTCCCCACGATGGGAACTCTTTGACCTTGATAAAGCGCCAAACCACGATTAGAAAGACTACGGCGATAACCATCAGCATAACCGATTGGCACGACAGCAATTTGTGAATTTTTTTTTGCTTTCCAAGTGTGATTATAAGAAACCCCATCTTCAGGTCGTAATTTTCGCACAACAGCCACCTGCGATTTTAGGGTCATGACAATTTTTAATTCAGAAAATTCTTCAGCAACTGTTGGGTTATATCCATAGAGCATAAGCCCCGGTCGCAGACCCCATTCTTTTTCCACCCAAGTTGGTAAATCTTTTGTTTTTGTTTTCAATGAAAGTTGCGTTAAAAATCCGCCGCTATTTAAGACGTGAAAAGGAATTTTAAATAGCTGGAAAATATTTCTGATTTTTTCAAAACTCTCGAACTGCAAATCTGTCATTCCACTATCAACCGAATTTTCTCCAGCCACCAGGTGGGTTAATACACCAGCAAGTTTTAACTTTTTTTGATTTTTGATTTTTTCAACAAGAGCCAATGCCTCGGACGCATCAAAACCCAAACGATTCATACCAGTATCAAATTTTAAATGAAAACGTTGTTCTGATTGTGCTACCGATTCCAGCGCCTGGTATTGCTCCCAAGTACTTACCACCGGAGTGAGCTTATTTTCGATCATGACTTCGGCGCCTTCCCGATCAAAGCCGCGAAAAACTAAAATGTCAGTTTTAATTCCAAATCGACGAAGTAAAAGTCCTTCTTCAATCAAACAGACTCCAAGATGTTGTGCGCCCCATATTTCCAGAGCCTTTGCCACCATCACATCACCATGCCCATAGGCATTGGCTTTAACCATAGGACAAATAAATTTTCCCGCAGCATTTTTTTTCAAAAAATTCCAATTTGACTCTAAAGCATCAAGATCTACTTCGGCGCAAGTTTTGCGATGGAATATCAAGTCTTATCTCCCTGAGAAATAATAAAATCAGGTTTATGATTTACTGGAGTTTTAAAAAAACAAAGTTTATTACTTCCTTTGCTCATGATGAATTGCAAAGCGCGGGCGGCCCCTTCATCAAGCTTTTTAGCTGAACTACACATACTTGGATATTCACAGGCACCTAAACTGATCGTCAGTTTCAGGCCGTTGTTAATCAAAGAATTATCTTCGACATTTCGCCTTAATCTTTCTGCTCTGATTTCCGCTTCGGACTTGCTACACTGAGGCAGAATTAAAGAAATTTCATTGTCAGCGGTCCGGCAGGGAATGTCATGAGATCTGCTGGATTTTTGAATCAATCCTGCTAAGTTTTTAAAAATCAAATCTCGCGCGGGCTCGCCCAATGATTTTTCAATTTCTAAATAATCATCCAGGCCCAACTTAACAACACACAGAGGTTGTTGAAATCGTCGAGCCCTTTGATATTCTTCTTCAATTTTCTTGAAATAATATTTTTGATTGAAAAGCTCAGTGGCGCCATCCATGACCTCGACAACTTCGTTCCTTTTTTCAAGACAAAAGTGCGAGTAAGCCAAGCTCATTATTGCAAATCGTTCATTCAGAAGACGAGTGGCTTCAGTCGAGACCGCATCCCCCACAAGAATTCCCTCCAATGTTGAGCCACTCAACAAAGCTCGCATTCGTGGTATTTTCATCCTGAAAGCTTGTGAAAGAAGCTCTTCCAAAGGCGGCGAGATAATTGCCAACTCAATTTGTTTAGCGAGATCTTTATTTTCTTCCGCAGACAATCGACAGCCTAAGCCTTTAAAGCTTTCGGCCGCGGGATAGCTTGTATCCGTTACAAGAAAAGTAAACATTGAAGGAAGATACCTCAGATAAACCAGTGGGACCTCTGGCACCGATCGCAGCATAATGCCAATTAAATCTTCTTTGCTCTGAGCTACTCGTAAATCTAAAATAAATTCTTTATAAGAAAAAAAATCTGAATCATTTTCAGTTTTAGACATTGCAACAACTTCAGGTTTCGCGCTCTGAGCTTCCTTGAGCTGACTAAATATTTGTTCATTCTGATATTCGAGATAGATTTTTTCGCAAGCACGATCCACCGACCACAACACTCGGTTATCTAATTGCGGTACAGATTCTGAAAGAATATCAACGACTCCATAATCTGCATAATCTGTCAAAATTTGAAAAGCTTCATCGTTCGATAAAAAAATGATGTGAATTTCTGCACTCACTTGATTAATCTTTTCGACCATTTCACTTAAAGTAGTTGATAGAGATTTTAAACTCAGAATCACAAGGTGTGGAGTCACCTGAGCCAAGCGGTCTAAAAATGCGATCTCATTATCAACATAATAAGTCTCATAGCCACCTCGCGATAAGGACACTTTAATCGCTGCTCCCTGATCGATGTCAGTAGAAAAAATCAGTAGGCTGAACTGAGAACTAAGGTCGCGAATTTTCAATCAACTCTTCCTTTCAGGTCGTCGAATCTTGACTTTAAATTCTTCGACTGAAGTCGATTTTGTTTCTGGCGGTTTTTTAGGCGAATCAATTTTCGAGAGTTCTTTCTGGTCGGTACCCGTTATAACAGTCTTATCGTTGTCTTCATTTTCAATTTTAGCTGGCTTTTCAATTTTAGCCTCATTTACTGCGGGCAGATCCAAAAGCTGATCTACATTTACGTCTAAAACAGGCTTGCGTAAAATTTTTGCCGTATTGGAGATAGAATCAGAAAAAATAAGCCCTGAATCTTCTTTAACTATCGTCGCCATGCCCGGCACAACAGTTGATTCATATTCGTCGGATGGCGTGGTTTCATACTCATTCATTGACTCAATATCACTCATTTTTTCTCCGTGATCGCCACTTTTGAGTTCGAGAGCGCTGTGTTTCGGAATATTCAAATGAATTTCGCTTTTGTTTATATCCTTGGGTTTAGGACTCTTCAGAGGTTCTGTTTTTTCAACCAACGAATTTGTTTTCCCAAGATTAACCACCTTTTCAAAATGGATTAGAAATGTTGTCCCTTGGCCTGGTTTTGAATTCACCTCAACCTCTGCTGAATGCTCTTTTAAAATTCCATGAGAAACACTCAGACCCAACCCCAATTGATGCCTTGAAGATTTTGTCGTGTAAAAAGGTTCAAAAATCTTTTTAAGATAAGCTTGATCGATGCCTTCTCCTTTGTCCCTAATAAGAACATCGATTTTAGAACCCATATCTTGCACTTTTATTTCTATTTCCTTCTCTGCTTGCCGCTCCATCGATTCAATCGAATTTAAGAATATATTTTCGAAAGCACGCACCAAATTTTCGATATTGATGTATATGGCTTGAGTCTCTCCAATCTCTTTATTGATTTTTACGCCCTTTTGTTTCAAGAGCGGCTCCAAATTTTTTAATGCACGCAAAAGAGGAGTTTCAAGCTTCATCAAGGAGCGGTCATGAATTTTTTCACCGGAAAAATTAAAAAGTTTATCTAAAATAGCCCGGCTAGAACGCGCTTCATTCACTAAAGACTCGAGCATCCTTTTTGATTCAGGATCAGATGCTTTTGGCAAAAGGTTTTGTCCATATCCCAAAATCGCCAACAGGGGCATGCGCAATTCGTGACCAACCGCTGAAGCCATTTTTGTGTAGGCATCCATTTTTTCTTTTTGTACAATCATTTTATCCGCAGAGGACTCCAGCACTGGTGGAGCTTCCTTTTTAGTAATTAAAAATTCTTCCGAAGTTAAATTATCGTTTTCAAATTGCGAATTTTGTAAAAATCTTAAAATCAAACCGCTTGAAACTAAAACTAATCCTAAAGCTAAAAGGCTCAATTGAATTAAAAGTTTTTTTCGTCCCTTCATCAATTCGGAAAGGGGCATGGTGGAATACACATACACGTCGACATCAGAAGTTTTTTGAAAATAGGCAAAGACCTTGGCGTTCTCAGCAAGATTATAAGTTCCCGATCCGCTGACTGTTTGGCCCTTGGACATATCGGCTTGCAAAGGACTTTTGGCCATTTTCTGACCAATATATTCTGGGATAGAATGAGCCAAAGTTAAACCTTCACTGGTGACAATCCCAATGGAACTCCAGCTTCCCTTTTGTGAATCAATGATGGATTGAAGGACTTCGCCGCTGTGGATAAAAAACCAAACTCTGTCGCCAACTGTTATAAATGAATAGACTGAAGCTTTTTTATCACTATCTACATTGGAAAAAAAACTGACTGTCTTTTCAAAGTTCTTTATCCCCATAGCGGTCAATTTGGTTTTAAAATTTTCTTTTCCTAATTTAGCCCAACTGCTTTTTGGTTCAGTAGCCCAATCCAAAACCGACCATGTGTTACCCGATTTTTGAATAATCCCAACGGCGATATAGGGCGAAAATGAAGTCCAATCGATTTTTCTTAAAGTTTCTTCATTTGCAGAACTAACCCATCTTTGTAGAAACTTAGCTTCACTCGAGATAGCTTCGCTGGTGACCGATACCTGGGTTCGTAATGACATTTCGGCCCAGTTCTCGCGATCGCCGTAAAAAAATGAATCCAATAGCCAGATTAAGCTAGAAAAAAATATCCCAGTGGTAAGAACGATCACGGCCAGAAGTCTGAATTTCATTCCATTTCGCTTTCCATGCGATTGCTGTAGATGTTCAATTTCATTGTAGATTTATTCATCAACAAGAATCAAGCAAGAGGTCTTGGACAAAGGCAGAAAAAAGGAATAAAGCTGTCGCTGATGGCAGCGCAAAGATGTGATTATCTCATTGTAGGAACTGGTTTAGCAGGTTTAGCCCTTGCTTTGAAATTAGCAGAAAAAGACGAGGTGACTTTAATTTCCAAGGAAAAAGCCACTGAAGCCAATACTTCTTGGGCCCAAGGCGGAATTGCGGCTGTCATGAGTGACGAAGATAGCTATGAAAGCCACATTCAAGATACTCTGACTGCCGGGGCAGGCCTTTGCAGAATAAACTCGGTTCGAAATATTATCGAACAAGCTCCTGATCGAATTAAAGATCTTATGAACTGGGGGGTCGAGTTTGATCTCAAAAAACAGGAAAATAGCGATCCTTTTCAGGTGGATTTGACGCGTGAGGGCGGACACTCGTTTCGGCGCATCCTCCATTTTGAGGATCAAACCGGACAGCATATTCATACGGCTCTTCTGAAAAAAGTTAACGAAAATCCGCGCATTCAATTGCTTGAAAATTTTTTCGCTGTGGACTTGATCGTAAATCAACAAATAGATCCTCTCAGCGTTTCTCCAAACCGTTGTGTCGGCATCTATGCTCTGGATTCAAAATCAAATAGAGTGCACACTTTTGTCGCAAAGAATACAATTCTTTCCACGGGTGGCGCTGGTAAAGTTTATCTTTACACCAGCAATTGGAGTGGGGCCACCGGGGATGGAATTGCAATGGCGTATCGAGCCGGTGCTCGTGTCGCTAATTTAGAATTCATGCAGTTCCATCCAACATGTTTGTATCATTCCGACGCGAGAAATTTTTTAATTTCGGAAGCTTTACGCGGAGAAGGTGGCGAACTGGTCAATGAACAAGGCCAGGCATTCATGAAAAAATATGATCCGCGCGGATCACTTGCTCCCCGCGATATCGTTGCTCGTTCCATCGATGCAGAAATGAAAAAATCGGGAGCAAAATGTGTATTTTTAGATATGACTCACTTACCGACAAAATTTTTGCAGGAACGTTTTCCAAAAATTCATAAACGCTGTTTAGATTTTGGAATTGATATGACCCAAAAGCCAATTCCCGTGGTGCCTGCTGCTCACTATCTTTGCGGGGGAGTTCTTACCGATGAAAATGGACGCACGGATTTACCAGGATTGTGGGCGCTTGGCGAAACCGCTTGCACCGGTTTAAATGGAGCCAATCGCTTGGCTTCAAATTCTTTATTGGAATGTTTAGCGATGGCTCACAATGCATCCCTAGAAATTCCTAAGACGATAGGCTCATTTCAATTCCCTGAACAGGATCCGAAAGATTGGACCTATTCAGAATCGACGAATGCCGATGAAATGATTGTCATCCATCACATGTGGGAAGAAATTCGAACTTTGATGTGGAATTATGTCGGCATCGTTCGCTCGGACAAACGTCTTCGACGTGCAGAAAATCGTTTAAAAAATATCCTAGCGGAAGTGAAAGAATACTATTCCAATTTCCCAATGCACACTGACATTTTGGAGCTCAGAAATATTGCAATCGTTGCAAACCTCACGGTCCAGTGTGCTTTGTTAAGAAAAGAATCACGCGGCATTCACTATAGTCTGGATTATCCCTTCGCTAACCCTGAAAAAGATCGAGCTCGCCCCCCCGAGGATACGATTTTATTGCGAGGACTCTACTAGGGCGTTATGATATTTCCATGCACAAACGTTCCGAAGGATTTTTTCCTGGCCATCACGATTTAAAAATTTTTTTCCAAGCTTGGGAGAAAAAAGATAACACAGCCTCTATCATCATCTTGCATGGCCAGGGTGAACATTCAGAATGTTATCATCGTGTGGTTGATTTTTTCAAAGACGATGAGTGGAATTTTTACGCAATGGATATGCGTGGTCATGGACGCTCGGAAGGAAAACGAGGCTACGTCGCTCACTTTAACGATTATTCTCGTGATTATGAAATTTTTCTGAAGCACCTTTTTGCGGCAAAAATTAAACGTGGTCCCGTAGTTCTTCTTTCCCATTCCATGGGCAGCATGATTCAACTCAAATTTTTGAGCGAATCCTATTCCCAAACGCAACACCCTTTGATTCAAGCCCAAGTCTGCAGCAGTCCTTTATTGGGAGTGGCCGTACCGGTGCCTCAATTCAAAGATGTCGGAGCAGAAGTTTTGGCAAGATTTTTTCCAAAAATTACTCTTTGGAATGAACTGAATAATAAAATGCTGACACGAGATCAAAACGTCGTGAAAGAATTTGAAGCCGATGTTCTTCGCCATGATGTGATGTCTTCAAAAGTTTATCTTGGTATGAAAGAAAATTTTTCTACACTTTTAGAACGTGCCAGTCGAATCACCTTACCAACATTATTTCAAGTGGCTGAACAGGATCCAGTTGTTTCTACTCCTGCGGCCAAAGAATTTTTTGAAAGACTCGGGTCTTCTAAAAAAAGAATTTTAGTGTACGGCGATGGAGCAAGACATGAGATTTACAATGATGTTATGCGCGAACAAGTTTTCCAGGATTTAAAAAAATATTTGGATGGAATCAAATCGGGAGGTTAATTTGAAAAAAACTCTGCTAGCCGCAAGTTGGCTTTTTTTTTCGTGCGCGACAACTTCGCAAAACTCCGCAGGTTTAAATTTGATGTCCGAATCTGAATTTGAAACCATTACAGAAACCTACACCGAAAAAACTCAAGTTTATTCAGGTTTGTACAACATCATGGATCTCTCGGGCACTTTGATGAACAGCGCCGTAGCGCGGGCTCAACTGGATCAAAATGCTCGTTTGTATCAATGGGATGCTGCAAAAATGACCACTGAAAAAGTAAAGTCAGATGAGCATCTCAATAAAGAAACGGAAATTTTTATTAGCTTTTTCACACCAGAAAGAAAACATGATGATCTTCATAAAAATCAAACCCTGTGGAAAATATTTATGGATATCAATGGCAAACGCTACGAAGGAAAAGTCAAAAAAATCAAATTACTAACTGATGAACTTCGCGGCATTTACCCTTATCACACTCGATTTGCCACGCCCTATTCGATTGTTTTTCCGGTGAGTGCAAAATCGATTGAAAGTTTACCCGTGAAGCTAACAGTAACTGGTCCGGTAGGATCAGCTAGTCTGCAGTTCAAAACAGCAACAACTAGTCATTTTTAATCGTTGTCTGATCTGGGTTTAATCCCCAAGATTTAAGAATTTCTTTTTCATCATCCGAAGATTTTGTTTTTTTAAATTTGGCACCCGATTTTCCTTTAACGCGTCTTTCGCAAGAGCCCCAATCAGGGTGTCGAGTTACAATATTTCCAATCAAACTCAAGTAAGAAAATGCTGGAGGTTTTTTTTCATTGTGGGACTTCATTTCGGGCCAAGGTTCAATAACAGGGAATTTTAAAATATCTATTGAATATTGATTTAAGGGACCTCGATAAAAATTAACGGGCATCCCTTTGGAAAAAGCCACCGCGATTTCATCACATCGTTCATTACCGGGAATGCCTTGATGACCACGACAATAATGCCAGTCTATATTTTTACGTCCGTATTCTTGAACCAATGCGAGCATTTCAATCCATAAATCTTTGTTTAAAACTTCTTGTCCCTCAGCAGTTTTCCACGATTTCTTTTGCCAACCCCACGACCACTGAGTGATCCCGCGTAAAACATAAAGAGAATCAGTAAAAAATTGTATTTTTTCTTTAGACTTTTTAACAGCTTCTAAAACTTTTATAACCGCCATCATCTCCATACGATTATTGGTCGTCGATGGATCTCGTCCACCAATTTCGGTCACATTTCCATTCGTTGAAATGATCACACTTCCCCAGCCCCCTGGGCCGGGATTTCCCGAACAAGCTCCGTCGGTGAATGCCGTCATCATTTCTATTTTCACTCAACTCCCTCGCTCAATACTCGGGAAAAAACTTGTTTTTCCAAAGGGTAAAGTACGTTTAATTCTATATGAATATCTTTATTCCAGCGATGAATTTTTCTAAGTGCACCCGCATAAATACCTAATTGCTGAAAAGCCTTTTCTGAGTACAACGTCGAGCCTGTTTTGTAATCCACAATCCAAACATGATTTCCAATTTTTCCCCAAAGATCGATCTGTCCACGGGTAACTGCTGAGTCCTGCAGTACTTCGAAACCATACTCAACATGCCCCACAGACATCAGTTGCATTAAGGGAGGGGCATCTAAAGACTTAAGATAGTTTAAGGTTTCTTGAATATTTTCATTTTTGTATAATTTCGAAACCTCTTCAAAACTAAGATATTTTAAGGATTCAAAAACGCGATGAAGATCTGTGCCAAATTGTGATTTTTTTATAACTTCAAAAGCATCCATGGATGGTATTTGAGCTCTTACCACCGAATCCAGTAATGATGTCACTGAACTGGATTTTACTTCATCGAAAGTTTCATTGACGAATTTTTTGGGAAGCTGATCAGTAAAAGATAATTTATTTTTTTCCTGCGTGTCTTGCACTTCGGGAAAGTTTTTTATTTTTTTTACAATATATTGATAAGTTTCAGTCTTATGTTCACCTTCGGACAAATTAAGAAACAATTTTTGTGCCCAGGATTGTTTTCTGATTTTTTCATCCATCACCAAAGTGATACTTTCTTTTGCACGCGTCATCGCCACATATAAAACTCGTTCAGACTCAAGGCTTTCTTTCTCTTGCTGAATCAGAGTTTGCTCGCGGGTTTGCGGACTGTAGATCCAACTTTGATCCTCTTCTGCCCGCAAAGCTAAACTCCAGGATTGGCGCTTTTCATTGAAAGACCACAATAGGCTTGAAGATCTTTTTTGATCCTGCGAGAGTCCCAATAAAATCAAATGATCAAATTGCAATCCCTTCGAGGCATGTATTGTCATGAAATTAACTCTTTGAGGTTCAATAACTGGTGCGGCCTCCCCTTCATCTTCGCTTTTTACTAAAGATTCCACCTCGTTTAAAAAATCAATATAATGAAAGCCGCCAAACCTTTCTTTTTCCTTTAAGGTATTAATAAATTTCCATAAATTAGCTTCTCGGCGACCGGAAGGATCAATATTTTCTGAAACATCCAGCAAACCCCGCTGAATGAGTATCTCGAGCAATGTTTGGGAAATACCATTCATCCGCGCTTGCATTAGGTAAGATTCAAGGACGTCCATCATTGCCGACGAGGCTTCTTGTGCAAAACTTTTCGTATTGCGCATAAGCAACAGAGTTTTCCACAATGAATTTGATTTTTTTTGGCATGCGGATATTAAATCGCCATCGTCCAAATAAAACCACGGGGATCTTAAACAAGTCACCAGGTGATCATTATCATGTGGATTCAAAAGAAATTTTAAAATTGAGGCTGCATCCTTAATTTCCCGTTTTAAAAAGTATCCTGCTGCATTTGGCTGCTGATAAGAAATTCCTCGTAGTTTAGCTAAAGCCCCCAGTTCTTCTAAACGGCGATTGGTACGGCTAAGAACAGCAATTTTTTCTGCAGCCACTCCACGGGATAACAATTGCGATATTTTATCTAAAGTAAGGCTCAGCTCGAGTTCGCTAGAATTAATTCCAGATTCCTTTTCCGGGGCAGCAATTAAAACTTCACAGGATGGAAATAAACTCTCCCAATTTTTTTGCGCAATCATCGGCTTAAACTGAGAACTCATCTTTGTGAACACCTCGTTAATAAAATACAATACGGGTGCTCGGGAGCGGTAGTTATCCAATTTTTCTGAAACAATTGATTTCGCTTGCGAGAACTCTTTTATTTTTTCTTCAAAAACTTCCGAGCGAGCACCCCGAAATAAATAAATACTTTGTTGAGGATCACCAACAATGAATTGAGGGCTTCCTTGAATCAAATTTTCTAGCAAATGGACTTGCAAAGGGCTGGTGTCTTGATATTCGTCGATCATCCAATAATCCCAATTTGATGAAAAATCCATGCCCGCTTCAGGCTTGCGCTTCAAAACAACCGCGCTCATCAATTCCAAATCACCCATGCGAAGCTGAGAAGTTTTAATTTTTGTTTCCAATAATTCTTGGGAAAATAGACTACACAGTTCGTGAAAAAGTTTCTGATAAGGAAACCACTTTTCCCACACCGCGGGATCATAAAATGAATCATCGACAATTTTTTTTAATTCATCTCTTTTTTCTGCCCAGGCCTCATTAAGTTCAGGATTAAATGGAGGCTTAGTTTTACTGAAATTTGGTTTATTACCAGCCGATTTAAGTATGAGTTTAAATTCATTAAATGCAGAAAAAAAATCTTTCCAATTTAAACTGTCTATACGTTTAAATGGACGCAAGTATTCCAGCCAAGACTCTGATGGGTTCTCATTCTCAATCTCTCGAGCTATTTGGCGTAAGGCCTTTGTTTGAGCCGATAAAATTTCGGCACATTCAATAGTCATTTGATCTAAGCTTAAATATCGCGGCGATGATTCAATTAAAAAATATTCACTGGCGGCTTCAATGGCTGAAAGAAGTTCCACGACCTTATACTCTTCGAACAATTGTAAAAAAAATGGATTTTGAGATAATACTTTTTTTAAAACTCGTTTGCGAATTCGAAGGTCTTCAATTTCAGAGACCAACTTGAAATCCGGCGAAAGACCAATGTGAAATCCCTGTTGACGTAAGAATAAAGACAAAACACCGTGAATCGTAGAAATATGGACGCGAGTTTTCTGAGTAATAAAAGAAAATAGCTCTGGATCCTTCCGCTCAATCGCCTTTTGCAATAATCTTTCTTTCAGCTCGTGAGTCGCTTTTCGTGTGAAAGTTGTAGCAATTAAGCGGGGTGGATTTGTTGTTTCTTTTTTAAAGCGGTCATACGTCAAAATGAATTCTTCAACCAGTCGCGTGGTTTTTCCTGCTCCCGCGCCAGCCCGCAAAATTTCACTTTTTAATTCAAATGGGGCGCGCGGCACATCAAACTCCATCTGCATTCATCACAGGTCTTAATGTCAAGCGGCTTAGGCTCAAATTTTCCTTCACTCATCAATAAAAGATTCTGACTTAATAAAGTTTCGAATCCGCTAAATAAATCCTCTTTTTGTTGAGGACTAGAATATGATTTTTCTTTTGTTTTACCAATCCACTCATCGCTGACAGAATCTAATCTAAAACCAGTATCCCTTTTAAAATTCTTAAAAATATAATAAAAAGCTCCAATGGATTCACCTTGGTGTCCTTCGATATAACCTTTTTCCAAAACCCACATGTAAAAAATCAATTGCAATTGATTTTTTACCAGCCAGTTTGGGAAATTTGCAACCTTATGCGTACTCGACTTGTAATCAATAACAATTTTCATTTTATCTGAAACCTCGTCTATACGATCGATCTTTCCAGACAACTCAATGAATCGTGATGTGTCGCGAGCGGGATCCAATTCTTGGTATCTCATAAATTCTTGCGTTTGAGTGTCAAAAGCAAAACGCCATTGCACTTCGTGGCCAACATCATGATTTTGAGGATGATCTTTTCTCCAGCGAATTTCAAAATCAATAAATCGTCTGCACAAAATTAAAAATTTCTTTTTTTGAGCTGTCCAAAAATCTTTTTCGAAAAAATATTTACCCTGTTCTTCTTTAACTTCTTCAACCAAGGATTCAAGTTGCGAATCTGTCCACTCATCAAGATTTTTACGCAAAAGAATCTTTTCAAATAATCGGTGCACCAGATTGCCTTGGGGTCTTGGATCCACATCCAGATCTACTTCTGGCAATGAAACAAGTTTATAGACTCTTTCTGCCTTAAATATAAAGGGACATTCCAGATAGCTCATCAATGAAGAGGGTGACACGCGAAAGGATCCACCCTTTACGGCTGCTTCAGGAAGGTCATTGGCATCTTGTTTTATCCTCAATATAAGTTTTGAAATTTCATTTTCACTTAGATTTCTCTCTGTTTTTAAAACTTGATCTAAAGATAATTTCTGCAAATCATCCCAACGGCTTTTCACCGGCAATTCGACTTCCAGTGGACTGTCTTTTTTATCCATTTCTCTTTGAGTCATCCATTGCGACAAAGGATTTAACAGCTGACCATCAAAATGGGTCAGACCTAAACTGAGTAAACTTTCCTGAGCTTCACTTTCAAGCAGCCAATCCAGTTGGAAACTTCGGAAATTTTGTTCAGGATTTTCAATCTGAAAGCCTAAATCTTTGGATAACTGCAGGCGATCCTGTAAATTAAAAAAATGATGACTTGGACTGGTAAAATCTTCTTCAACAAGCCCCAAGAAAATACGATGGGAACTTGTCGAATCGTGACCCGACATGAGTTGGGCAACTTCAACCCCCTTCGCCGAGCCTTCTTTGATTAACTTTTCTTTTTGCGTTGCTATTTTTTGAATAAATGAGATCCAATCTGAAAATAAAAAAGAATCGGTAGCGCTCGTGTTTGCAATAAGCTCACGCAAAATTATTTCTAGCTCAGGCCGAGTCAAATCATCTTTCCACAGCTTTAAAGACAGGACGACAAAACGATCTCTAAGGATAAGATCATTTGAATTTATATCTTTGAAAAACCAAGATTTTAAATTATCAATGCGGAACAAATCCTGTTCACTGTAAATATTTTTAAAAATAGAATTAAATTTTTCAAATTCAAAAGGAATTTCTTCGTCGATTCCATAAAGTGATGTTTCTAGATCGGCGTGACTCAAGCCCCGCGTCTTGGATTTTAAAGTTGAAATCCAATGCAAGATGGAAGGAAGACTGATCAGTTTCACCACTAAATTTTTTTGCGAAGGAATTCCTTCCACTTCAAAATAAGAACTTAAACTTGGCCAATAAGTTTCAATTTGCGGAGCTAACACCACGATCTGTTCCGCTGAAATGCCTGAATCCAGCCACTGGCGAATAAGACCTGTGGCGTTTTTTACTTCAGACAACCGACTTGAAAGTTTGCAAGATTTTCGCAGATTTTTTTCTTTGTTCGAAGCGGTTTCATCAGTAGTCAACCAGTCTTCTGCGGTCGCACTCTGGTCGTTTAGATAGCGATAGGGGCTTAATAAATATTCATACTTACTTTTCCATGACGGAGCGGGTTCAATCACGTGAATATTTTGAATTCTGGATAAGGCTTGGAAAACTTCGGCTTCGGCTAAATTTAATTCAGAACCTAAATCGATCCACAAAGGGCGATCCCATTTTTTTTCTAAATTGAGATCATTCATTAAAAAGGCCGGGATCATTTCCAAAAGAATTAGATTTTTCTCTTCAAATAAATTGATTAAACTTTGCGATACTGAAAACCAGGGGCCAAGCCTTTTTTCAATTTCCGGATGAGCTTCAAACCATTCCTCTAGTGGGATGGCATTTTGTTCGCGCAAAAATAAGGAGGAAAGTTGAATGATCATTTGATAAAGCGTGGAAGTTGAATTTTCCGTAATGATGGGGGATGTGATATTTGATTTTGAATTTTGTTGACGTAACCAACTGGAAATCAGTAGCCGTGCATAATCCGAAGATATCAATCTTTTTTGAGGGTGATAACGTCGCAACAGCAATCGCCAGAAATCGCTCGCTCGCATGACACTTTCATCTAAATGGTAACCATTTTTTTCCAAAAGCAGAGACTGGATTTCTCTTTTTGATCGAAGATTTGATAAAATCAGAGTTTCATTTTTAAAATCAATTTTTTTAGAAAGTTCTTTAAGTGGCACAGGTTGAGGACTACGAAAAATTTTTAACATGGATTAACGACGCTGCTTTAATTTTCTCTTTTTGCCGTCTTTCGCATAAAATTTAAAATCAGCATCAACAGAAAGCTCTAAAGAAAGACCCAACTGAATTCTACTTTCAGGAGACTGTCCCGGATATTCGCCAGTTTCGACTTTATAAGAAGCGGCCTCAAATTTCATAAAGAAGAAGTTAAATGCCACACCGTAACTTGGGTAGCCTTGACTTAATCCGGCACGTAAATCGATGAAGGGAAGAGACACTTCTGCACCAAAATTTATTTTTTTGCCTATTTGAATGCCAGTTTCAGTTATATGGCGATATTCCATGCCCGCCGACAGATCCAAACCAGGAAGATCCAGAGTTGAGCCCAGACCTAAACTCAAATTGTCCTGAATCCTTGGGGGCGCATCCGCGCCACTTATTTTTGAAAAGGCGGTGGATCCAACGTCCATCCACGTAACTGCTAAGGACGGATTTAAAGGACCTGGTACTTTCAACATAAAAGCCAGGTCAAATCCATAGCCAATCCCCCGATTTTGGAATTGGTCAGCCAGCGTAGCTCCACCCGAAGCAATGACTCCAAGGCCAATCGATTGATCGCCGCCCCATCGAGTCACTCGCTTCACACCAAAACCGACGGAAGCCAGCGGTCCAATTGGCAGAGCCCCGGCCAAAGCAAGACCAGTGTCATTTAAAAAATTCACATCAAATTGGGGATAAGCTGGATTTCTGATAACTCCCGAAAGTTTTCCTTCGTTATATGCAGTAAATCCAAAATAGGGCATGACCAAAGCTGTCCTTGCGAAAAGCGACACCCATATTTTTTTCCCGATGATTTGATCGTAATCACTGGGCGAAGAAATCGAAGTTACATCCTTAAACTGATTGTAAGCATCAACTCCGTTAATTCCAAATGTTGCGTCAATTAACTCCCAAGTGATGGCGCTAACAAAAGCCAAGGCCGCTGGATTTACCGTTGTTGCATCGACGTCTCGAACAAAGACAGAATAAACATTTCCCATTCCCAAAGCACGAATGGATCTATTGTATTCAAAAACCTCGTCTGCCCGGCTTTGCTGAGCTGCAAGAAAAAAAATCATAAAAATAAAGTACAAAAATAACTTCCTAAACATTTTCCCCTTTAAGGACAACAAAGCGGTGAAATTGGATCGCAAGTTTCAATGCCATACAGTAGGCTTTTCATAATATCTCTGAATGTGGCCACCGCCGCTGCATCTAAAGCTGGGCTGTCTGGATCAGTCACATTACAGGCGGCTCCGCATACTGCGGATATGGCAGATAAATCTGTGGTGGCTGATCCACTCGAAGAAAGTGAAGCCGAGTAAGTCAAAAATAATCCGAGGCCGGTAATCACTTGCTTCACATTCGTATCTGAAATTCCTGACGAAACACCTGCAATGTCTATTGTATCGCAAGAATTAAAAATAACATCGGTAGCTCCATCTTGATCCGTATCTGCTTCATCGCGAAGATAAACTCCAATTTTTGCCATTCCCAATAAAGCCATAAAAATTTGTTGATCGCTGGTTAAGGCCGAACCTGTGCCGATGGTCTCGATAACCTTTTGCGCTTCGTAACAATCGTCAGGGGAAATAGTCGTCGAGGTGAATGTATTCATTAAAAATTTAAACACGGCTCCTGAAGAGCTCGAGATAGTTCCAATAAAAGTTAAAAAATTAAAACCACATTTTCCGGCATAAGCCCCTGCTAATATTTCTCTGGGACAATTTCGTCGACCATCGGTCGTACGGCAAGTCATGTAAGAATCTAAGTTTGAGGATTGCATTTCTAAAATTTTTGTAATGGCAGTGCTGTAATCTTGATCATCCAAGGCATTCTTTGCATCTTCAAGCAAAGCCGCTGCCGAGTTTTTCGAAGAAATATCGTTGTACATATTTCCTCCGCAGGAACTGATTAAAGGAAATACCAATAAAATTTTAAAAAAATATTTCATATCCACCTACTAAAATCTAAAGCTAAATTTAAATACATATCGACGATCTTCCTTTGGTACATCCACCGTGCCGATTTCTTCACCATAAGTAGCCAACTGAAATTGAAACTTCTCGGAAGCAAGTTCAAATCCCGCCGTCACATACCTTTGACTGTAACCAGTTCGAAGAAAAAAGACGTCCCCGAAATTAAGCTCAGCTCCGGCATGAATTAATTTTGCCTTGTCAGACACGGTTGAAGCGGTCATGACATTTCGATATTCGACGGTCCAAGAAGAACGTACATTTTTTTTATGAATCGGAAAAATAGATATACCGACATCTAAATCTTGCACCGAAGAAGCCGGGCGAGCTGAAGAAGTGCTCAAACGAGTTCCAGGCGATTTGTCATAGGGAGTATTTCCTACGTCCCTAAGTACCGCTGACAATGTTGGTAAAACTGTCCACGGAGCCGTTAAAATCAGGCCGACGTCCCCGCCAATTCCGACTCCTTCTTTAGCTATGCCATTGGTACCTAAAGTTGGAAGATCCAAAGGTCCAGTTGCCGAAAGTGCCGGATCGTCGATTTCAATTCGACTGATGACTTTTCCAGTGAAGCCAACTTTAACTCGGCCATCCCAAAATCTGAAATTGTAGCCAAGTAAAATGGCCATATCATCGCGATAGAATGTATTCACGGTTGTTCCCGTTGCATCAGAAACCAAATCGATATTGTATTTTTGCAAAATCCCTATACCAAAATTTTTGGCCACAAATGAGGGAAATATTTGTCCCCGAGCATGAAAATAATCTCCTGGAACGGCGACGGCGGCGGGTAATACATCAGAAAGAGTAAAAGGTTGAGAATAAGCTTTAGCACTACGCATATTCAGAGCTGCAACACCCATGTCGAGTTCAGGATCAAAAATAGTTCCATAAAAATCGCGGAGTTTTCCCAGGGCCGCCGGATTCAGCGCCAAGGCGGTTTCATCATTCACTACTGCCACTGAAGTGTCACCCATCCCCAAGCCACGAATGCCATTGTAAAATTCGCGAAGCTCTTGAGCCTGCACTTCCGACAGATCGAAAAAAAATGAAGATAAAATAATTGCGTACAAAATCCATTTCATACGCCTAATGGATCGGCGCGAAAGTGACTCAAGTTGAGACTAGTTTTCACAACTGTCACCTTTGGATGGGCTTGACCTAGGCTTTAGGGTAAGCTGAGTCATCCCGCTGGAATTTGACTCGACCTTTTGCCGACCCATCTGGTTGTTTTTGTTTCACGTTCCGATAGGATAAAAAGGGACGCGAGCGTTTTATTTATTTGCTTGAAAGGCCAGCTATGAAATCACATATTAAATTTCTCATTGGTAGTTTATCCCTCTTGGTTTTTGCTTCATGTGGTTCCGAAAAAGAAACTGATAAAATCGGCGATGCGCAAATCTGTTTAAACAAAGCCACTGATTTAGCTTCGTCCAATGCCTGCTTAACTAAAATTGAAGGTATCGAATCCACTGCGGCTTACGGCGTTCGTTGCAACGGCTCTTTTATTGCCGAAGGTTTCGCGAGCCCCACGAAATACATTACTGCTTTGAGTTCGTTGAATGGCGCTGGTGGGACTGCGGGTTTCATGGGACTTGTTACTTTTACTTCGGCAGGGACGTTTAGCACTGATCTAAGTAATGCTTCGACAACTTTCACCAACTGTTTAAATAGTGGCGCTAAAGGAACAACTCTTTTATCTTCTTTCGGATATTTAGCTATGGCGATTTATAATTATGCAAAAACTACTGGCAATGCTGCCACACAAACAGCCTGTGCCAATACTCCTTCTAGTGGTAGCTATCCCTTTTCTGGCTGTTTAAATGAATTTTTTAATCCAATAAACATTCTGGGATCAAATCAAACTGCAATTTCTCAAATGCTTTGCCCAACCTCAGCGGCCAATGCCTCCGCAATGACTCTGCAAACAAGCATTGGAAGCATCATCGTTTCAACTTATAACATCAGCTGTGCAGGTGCCGGTGCGAATCAAAGTCTTTGCGCAACTTTAAATACCACAATCACAAATGCAGGCGGAACAAGTAACACTCGAACGATTGCAATCAGCTTTTTCTCGACATTAGCGGGTGTAGATCTTTCTGCTGTACCAAGTTGTTTGTGATTTTTTTCGTTTAATTCGTAGTAAACTGGCCACTTTTAATGGTTATAAGAGACCGATCCAGAGATCTGAGCTTTCATGATTATTAAGCGACAAGTTAAGCAGTGGTTTTAGTTAAGCGAAGACAATCAATCCTGAGGTAATGCTTTTACCCGCGCTAGGGCCTCTGCAAATCCGACCGTTCCAATTTTTTTCCATAGATCAGCGGCTGCTAAAAGGTCACTTGTTTTTTCTTTTTCACAGTAATCCATCACCATTGAAAACGTTAATGCTGAATTTGTTTTCTGATAGAGTTCGTGATCACACTTTTGTAACGCCTGAATGCGCTCGGAATTACCGTTAGCGAGCACAAGTGTAGAAATAGTTGACAACAAAACAATTAATGTAAGTAGATTTCTCATAGCACCTTCTCTATTCAGTTTTAGATCGAAAAATTCAAGCTCGGAGTAACTTGAGCAAAACGAGTGCCAAGAAACCAAAAGTTTAATGATCAAGGGTCGGTCACAAAAGTACAGGATTCAAGATCGTCAGGCCTTAATCATATTCTCTGTATTCTTGTATTTTAAATTTGGCAGAGCCGATGACGAGTTTAGATTTTTTTTACGAGAGTTTTGATGAATGACGCAGCTATTCTGCTCCAGTGACGAACAAAGAATCACCTGTACTTCGATAGAACTTTTGCTCGGCAAACTAGTGATTTAATTGCTATTAATGCTCGCGCAAAATTTGATTGTATCGAGTGTCGAGTGAGTCTCGCCACTCCGGGGGAACATTTTCCTGAAAGGAATTTTTTCAACTCGGTCTCGTTGCTGAAATGAATTTTCTGAGAAACTGCATTGAATGCTGCTACCCAAAGAAAAAATGAACTTGTCATTCGATCCCTAGATATCGATTCAGCAATTTAGCAGACTGCAAAAAATGAGATTTTTTTAGGCGGCTGACACGGCCCTCATCAACCTGCACTGTCGGCTTGACGTTGTCCCAAACTGTAGGCCTATCTGATTTTTGATCGTTATAGTTTAAAAATCCGTTTTGAATAACAAACTGAAAAGAAAAACTCATTTCATGAAAAAGGACGAACACTATTATATTGTTTGAATATCTTGTAAGGGCATCTAGTTTTTCTGAGTCACGAAGAAACGCTCGGATCCGCTCCCACTCACTATAGTTAAAACGACTGCTCAGGCCCTGCAGATAACTGAGTGCATGATTCGCGTCGTGAATATAGAACTAAATGAACAAGAAGCCATCGGGAAAATTTCATATCAAAAACCAAAAATCAAAAGTTCATGTTCGCGCGCAACATGTACACACGATTTTCCACAGGTGTATTGAAAGTTCCGACATCTTCGCCGTAAGTGGCAAGATCCAAGTTGAAAATAGTGAACATTGCGGACACTCCGGCAGAGAAGTAATTTTGGCTTAAACCAAATCGGTAAGCGCCCTTCCACCAACTCATCATGGCCCAATCAAATTCAAATCCCAAATGAAGACCTTTTTTCATGCTGAATTTGGGATGCATGATATCGCGTATGTCCATCACGCCACGACCCTTAAAGATAAATAACTCAGGGTATTCCCAGCGCGAACCGATATCCAAAACTCGATATAGTTTTTCCGGTTTTTCAATTTGAGTTTTATTGAATAATTTTAACGAGCCCAGACTTCCACTATCAATAACATTCCTGACCACCGCACCGAAAGTGGGTCTGGCCAGTCGCAAAATCGAATACCATTCATCCGTGGGGATATGTGGCTGGTAAAGTAGTCCCAGATCCATGTCTATAAAATAGCCTTCTTTTAAATCCGATGTTTTTACGAAATTTGAGTCTGCGGCAAGCTCGATGAAACTCACTGATTTGCTAAAAAATCCACGATTAATAAATTTTCCAGTTACTCCCCAAGACATCTTGGCGTTTTCAATGGATTTCACTGGTTCAGCGTATGACACCGCAACCGTAGTGTCCAAATACGCGGTGGCATTTACGATCACGGGATTATTTGGGCTCAACTCAAGACTCAGATCCAGTGGAATAACCGCAACTCCCCAGCCCGGTCGCACAAAGACAGCAGAGGTCGGCGCCAAACGTCCACCGAAGGATTTTCCATATTGAGCAGTGACTGCGTTGGCAATGTTCGTTTGTTTTTCTGACTCGGTAGTGCCTGTTTTACTCGCATTCGAAATTTCATTTACGAAAGTAAAAAATGATGAGGTGAAATTTAGGTCTAAAGATAAATTGAGCTCGCCATCATCACGGAAAGCCAAGCCAGCTGGATTGTAAAACATAGCGCTATAATCATTGGCCACGGCAACAAAGGCATCACCCATGCCCAAAGCTCGAGGTGAAACGTATTGATGGTGAATCCCATACGTCACTGATTCGTTTGCAGACCAAGCTGGGCTTGTGCCGGCAATACAAAATATTGAGAAAACAAAAGCCAGACCTCGATTTATCATGGATCTCCTCCAAAGTGCTTCCCAAAAATTGTAGAAATAAATTATGCTTTTGAGTATGCGTCTTTTATATCTTTTAATTTTATTGACCTTTGTCTCGTGTTTGTCGCCATTTAGCGTCTTAGCTTCCCCACAGACGGCAAATCGACCGACATTGATCAAAAATCCCATCAAAGCTAAGCCCACCGAAGAAAAGACGGATATTTTAAAGGAACAATCCACGCAAATTTCCTATCCTTCAAAATATGATCCTCAAATTGATCCAAACTCGCTCTCGACAGAAGAGTCAAAAAAAAATAAACGGGATGCAAATAATTTTGAAGTTACACGTTCACGACGAAAAATGAATTATCTGGTTCTGATGGTCGATTCTGGCTATTTTATCCAAAGTGATGCGAGCAAAAATATTCTTTTGCTCAATTATAAACGAACACTTTTAAGCGATGATCAAGCCGATTTGGAATTTGGTTTGGGATTCAGCGCGCAAAGTATTTCACTGATGCAACTGGGCCAACGATGGAATTGGAAAAATTGGATAAACAACGAAGGAACTGAGCACCAAATCTATTTAAATTTCAATGTGCTCAACTACATTGACTCTTCCCAAATGTTAGCCGCCTTAATTAATATCAATCACTTTAAACTTCAATTTGTTTTCGGCGCAGATAATTTCGAATTTTTTTCCGAGAGAGTTGGGGCAGAAGTCGGATTCGCTTATGGAGTCAACGGCGTTTCCGGTTCGGCTTCTATTTTGTGGAAGTTTTAGAATTTTAAATTCGCTATTTTACCTTGTGAG
>JBBTCO010000017.1:0-11453 GCA_038043185.1 Bdellovibrionota bacterium | reverse complement strand
TGCTAAAAAATTAAAACACAAAGGGCAAAAATTAAAAGATAAGGTTGATACAAAAGCCACTGATATTAAAAACAAAGTTGACTAAAAGATTCGTTTTTTCGCTCAATTTATAAATCTCTCTGAGGGGGCTGCTTATGAAAATCGTAGGTGGTCTTCCTCAACCTTTAACTAGGTTTTTTTTCTACTTGGATTGTGTTTGATCTCAACTTCAAAAAGCATGTAAAATTAATCAAATTTACTACTTAATGAGGTTCACCTAATGATGCGACAATATCTAATTTTACCAATTTTTACGTTTATTTTTTCAATCACAGTACAAGCCGAAAGCTTTAAACGTGTAGACACCTGTGGATCAGCCAGTGTTACTGCTGGTAGCAATTGTGAAACTGCAAAAGTGGAATTTAAATTTGATGGTTGTCTTCTTAAATCCCAACCTCAATTCGCTACAAAAGTAATTTGTGAAGAAAATAAAATCCGAGCACGCTATCAGGCAGAAGCTTTTCGCTATGAGGCCCAATTTGAAAAAGAAGACAATGGCTGGGGCAATATTAATTGGAAATCTGTGGGTACTATAAAACAGTGGAAAAATACTGAAAAAGGTGGAAGTGCAGAAAAAAGTGCAAGTTCGATCCCACAAAAAGAAAAACCAGCGGCTCCTGCGGCGGTGCAAGCAGCTGAACCAGCAAAAACGCCTTCGCCAAGTCCGACTCAAGAAAGTTCAACTTCCTTGTTCAAGCTGTCGGGATTTTTTGATTTTAGATTCTCAAGCCTAGCTGCAAAAGATGATACGGCAGGTGTACCCAATGCTAATGCAGAATCGGGTTTTGGATTGGAAGATGGAGCTTTCATTGTAAATTACGAGAAAGATCGTTTATCAGCTGTTATTGATATCGCATTCCGTCGACTGAAAGATAGCGATGTCATTAAACCAACTACTTCAGAACCTACAATTCCTACAGTTCCCAACGAGTCTCAAAATTCTTTTTTCGCAATAGGCGTAGATAAATCACAAGCCTATATAAAATATAAAATTACTCCTGATTTTATATTTGATTTCGGACAGTTTGATACAATATACGGGGTGGAGCTTAATGACTCCAAAGATCGAGTATTTGGTAAAACAGGTATTGTCTATGATTATACTCTTCCGGTTACTCACACAGGGGCCATGTTCGAGTATTCCACAAGCGGATATTACGCTAAAGTTTTTGCTGCAAATCCCAACAATAAGGGATCTTTTGGCACTTCATCATCTGGTGATAATAGAACCGAGCATGGAGCCGCCTTGGGTTATTCAAATGATTTATTCCGCACTCAATTTGGATATATGACCCGCTTGATTTCAAAAGCGGACGGCAGTGGATACAGTGGCCGAAGTTTACTTGATATTACTGCAGGAGTAACCTTAGGAGCTTTCACCTTAGATTTTGAATTTTCCAAAATTGACGATCCTAACAAAAACACTCTTACGCCTACAGACAGTGCCGATACAGAAAAAGCGGGCCAGGGATATTTAGCGCTTATGACATATAAAATATCTGACCCAGTTCTTTTTGGCCTTCGCTATGAACAAGTCAAAGATGACCCATTGAGTTCTGCATCAACAACCTTTGACACTGTGACTGCGTCGGGCGCAAGCATACATTATAAGGTGAGATCCGATCTTGAGCTGCGTACTGAGTATGTTAATTATCAAATAAAATATTTGAATGCGACAACGACGATTACGGATTCAAGATTTAATGTTGCTGCCTTGTTCTTGTTTTAAACTGGCCTGCTTATATTTCGCCAGCTTTAGAAACCTTCAGTTGTGCCGACTTTACCGTTACCAGGAAGATCTTCATCAAATGGGATAACATGCACTGAAGGTTTTTTCGGCGCAGCTTTTATTATTGGAACAACATTATTTTTTGCTTTCTCATTTTTTGGCTGAGCTTTATAAGTTTCGTACTCTTCATTATAAGAAACATTATTTGATGCTCCATCAATCACCTGACTCAATTCACCGACCAGTCCCTGCAACTCAACCGCTTGTGTAGACATCTCTTCTGAAGACGCTGCTGTTTCTTCCGCTGAAGATGCATTTCTTTGAGTCGCTTGATCAAGTTCATTCATCGCCTTACTGATCTGTGAAATACCTGACGATTGCTCGGCGCTCGCCGATGCGATTTCATTATTTAAATCGGAAACCTTTTTAACCGAAGTAACAATATTTTTTAGAACTTCGCCGCTTTGATCTGCAATCTTGCTACCATGGGAAATTTGCTCAACGCTATCTTTGATCAATACAGTAATATCTTTTGCAGCAGAAGCACTTCGCTGCGCTAGATTTCGAACAGCTTCGGCAACAACCGCAAAGCCCTTGCCTTGTTCACCGGCACGGGCCGCTTCAACTGCGGCATTTAAGGCCAATAAGTTTGTTTGAAAAGCGATATCATCGATCACATTTATAATCTCTTCAATTTTTTTAGAACTCTTCGAAATGTCGGTCATTGCTCCAATTAAATTTTTAATTTCATTTTCGCCATCTTCCGCTGACTTGCGACTCGCCTGAGATAACGACGAAGCTTCTTTGGCATTATCCGCATTTAATTTGACCATACTCGAAAGTTCTTCAAGCGATGAGACTGTTTCTTCAAGCGAACTCGCCGCTTCGGTGGCGCCAGAAGACAGTTGTTGACTGGCGGAAGAAAGCTGCCGGCTGGCAGAGCCAACTTGTGTGCCAGAATTCGCAAGACTTTGAGTGACGTGGTTTATCGATTTTGCCAAGCGCGAAGCTAAAAACATCATAATAGCAAATAAGCCAAACACAGATATAACTGAAGCTAATACGATCAAAGATGATAAGCTCGTGCGTTCACTAGCGGCAAGAGCGCTCTGTTCTTTCGTCATTTCAGTGTACATTTTTGCAATTTCATTCAAACCGTTTTCCACGCTATTAAAATATCCTAGATACTTTCCCGTCACGAGCGCCTTTGCTTGCTCATCAGTTTCAAAAGTATGTTTTTCAAGCAAGCCGAGAATTTCATTAACGCCTTTAAACATCTCAACTTCGGCAGTTTTTACCGCTTTATCAATGGGCACTTCTTTTTCCAATTGGGGCAACGGATTGTAAATTTCTTCATTCATTTTGTATTCGGCAACAGCGGCATGGATTCGTTTTATTGAATCTGTTCTGGCCGGTAGGTCATTTTTCATTCCATAACACTTCCAAAAAAAACGTAGAATATCGCTTTTTGCTGTGTTCATTTTATTAATTGAATCTACAGTTGGAGTTATTTGCCCATACGCTTTATCTAAATAATCTCCGAATTGATTTACTCCGTGAAATCCAAAACCGGCTATCACAGCTACAGCAACGAGGGGTAAAACTGTGGAAAAAAGTAATTTACCCCGGATTCCTTTAAACCATATTGAAAATGAACCCACTTAAGCCTCCAAATTTCGATAACTAGGTAAAAATGTTATTCAACTGGATAATGATCGGTGGGCTGTTAAGAAACTTTAATATAATTTCTAAAAATTAACACGATGCGTTGTTTGGCAGTGTCGATCTCTCCTAATTTAAAAAAAATGTGACAGTAGGTGACTCTATTCTTAACTAAGCGTAATTCTCGAAATGCATTTACCCTGCTTATTTAAAAGGAGAATCATATGAAAAAACTAGCTCTATTTTTAGTTTTGGGTTTCGTTTGCATCGGCCATGCAACTGAAATTTTAAAAGAAAGCGGTGAGTCTAAGGTCATGTACAAAGGACTGAAAAAGGTACTGGGAGCTGTCTGTGCTGACACTCGTTGTTTAGTGATGGCTGGTCCCGTCAGCTGCATCACTATTAAAAATGGAAATGACTACGCCTCGACCTGTAAAGTAACAAGAAAACATCACGCAGATCAAATTTACACAATTTTAGGAAGTCAGGCCCGATCCATGTTTCATTCGCTAGCTGAATTTAAAAAGCCGACGTGCCAGACTAGATCTTGCATCACTATGGCCAGTTCGGTTGAATGCACATCCTATGGTGTAATTATCTCGGATTATCGTTGCCGAGCCGAAGTCGAGGATTGATTAGGGGGCTAGCCTTACGTCGGCTGCCCTTGGGTGTTCACCTCTTTAATTGTTTCAGCCGTGTTTGCGAAGACAGTCGAGGTTTTATTCCTGGTGTATTTTTCTTTGCAACGGATACAGGTTTATTCCCCTCGAGCTGTGCCATCAAGCGCCGATCTCTTTCAGTAACAAGATTGATTACCAAGCCTTTGCGGCCGGCCCGCGCTGTTCGACCAACACGATGTAAGTAATTTTCCATTTGTTTCGGCAAATGATAGTTGATAACTCGGCCAACATTCAAATCCAAACCCCGCCCAGCAAGATCTGTCGAAACAAGAAGATTAATTTTTCCATCACGAAAATTCTTAAGATTCGTACGGCGTTCGCTCTTGTCCATTTCGCCGCGATAGACGGCACACACAAAACCTTTTTCCGTCATCTCTTTTGCCAACTTGTCACATTGATCACGAGTGTTGGTAAAGACCATCGTTCCGCCTTCTGTTGGCTGTGCTAAAGCTTTCTCGAATAAAGGCCAACGTTTGCCGTCTTCAACAGTCAAATTTTTTGTCACTAAGCTGGAAACAATTTTACCGCTGCCCTTGCTGCGAACAACTTCCGCTGATGAAAATAAATCGTTGATCAAAACTTGAACTGCCGTAGAAATTGTTGCTGAAAATAATGCCAATAACACGTCCTTAGGGCAAGCTTTGGCAACCATTTTTGAATCAGTAACAAAACCCTGATCCATCATTTGATCGGCCTCATCGAACACCAACATTCGTACATCTGAAAGATCAATCAAATCCCGCTCTAACATTTGCACCATACGACCAGGGGTTGCGAGTAAAATTTCAAAAGGTGCTGCTACATTTTTTCGAGTTTTTTCCAAAGCCATTCCGCCCAATGCAGGTCGAACACGCAAACGAGTATCGTGGGTAAAAAGCTTAAAAACTTTCGAGATCTGATCACCCAGTTCTCGGGTTGGAACCATCACTACAGCTCGGGGTGCAGACTCTTTGGAAATTGCTTGCCCCTCGTCTTCAAGACTTTTCAACAGCTGTAACATCGGCAAAACATACGCCAAAGTTTTCCCACTACCCGTTTCCGAAACACCGACTACGGATTGCCCACTCATCATCAGAGGAAGAATGTAAGATTGAATTTCAGTAGGTTTAAAAAGACGTTTGTCTTTGAGGGTCTTTTCAATCGACATTCGAAGATTAAAATCAGAAAACGAGTTCATTTACATGGTCCTTGGTTGATCTAGTATTAAGGGCGCACTTTAACTGCAGAGAAGGTGATTCCCTAGGAAAATTGCATCTGATTGGTCCAATTTGAAAAAAATTCTTCCGTCTTTTTAGAAAATTTTGTATGGCGATACTTTAATATATCGAATTACTAATTAATTTTTGATGAGAAGCTATTAATTCCGTCTCACAATTTTTTGATTGCTCACGCTCTGCGCAATTGTTATTTGGTTTAAATGAATAAAAATCTAAAGAAATCTGTCAATTGGAGTATTGAGCGAAAGGCCTTAATTGCCCTTTCATTTATTTTTGTAGCCGTTATTTTAAGCGCATGGGTTTATGCGATGAAATTACGCCAAACTGTTGCTGCTAATAATGCAGTTATCAATGTCGATGCCGGAGCTTTAGTCGAAGTGGAACGGCTTCGCAATATTGCCGAGTCACAAATCGCCACCAGTCGATCCTTCTTTTTACTTGGATCCAGGGCTCTTTTCGATCAACAGAAAAAAGACAAACAGACTTTAGCGGAATCCTTAGCTGGTTTTGAAAAAAAATATGACCTACCGCAAATACCCGAGATCGTTAAACGTATTGGTTTAATCGGACAGCAACATCAAGAAATTTTTGATCAAGCTATGGAGTTTCGCGAGAAACAAACTGAGTCGAAAATTGTTGGACAGTTTTATCAATCAAAGACCACACCTATTCGAAAACAGATAAACGAAGCTCTAGATGAAATTGTGCGTGTGCATAATGCAGAACTTGATCGTGCTCGTACTTTTGCTAAAGATGCAGCTTACGAGGCGCAGGTTCAAATTCCTCGAGGCATGGCTTGGTTCACAGGTCTCATGGGATTTATATTTGTATGCCTTTCATTTTTAGTGGTCCTCATGCTTCGCCAACGAATGCGCCATTTGGCCGAACGCAATCGCCTTTATGACGAAGCAAAAAACGCGGTTTTAGCACGTGACGAAGTTATTTTTGCGATTTCGCGCGATTTAAAAGAACCATTAGATACGATCAACGAGATCGCCGATAGTCTAACATCTT
This sequence comes from Bdellovibrionota bacterium, assembly GCA_038043185.1. Taxonomy (GTDB): domain Bacteria; phylum Bdellovibrionota; class Bdellovibrionia; order Bdellovibrionales; family Bdellovibrionaceae; genus UBA5009. The sequence goes on along the minus strand of JBBTCO010000017.1, from coordinate 5,112 downwards.
CCACGGACACTACCCTTGCCGCTGATCGTGCTGAATTGATTAAAAGCTCTATCCTTGGCATCGAAGATCTAATTAAAGATATTGGAGATCAGAAGAAAGCAGATATGGGAACTCTCACACTTCGCCTTGATCAACTCGGAATCGATGAGATTCTTAACGATGCTCGCATTATTTTACAACCCTTAGCTAAACACCGTGATATTCGTCTGCAATTTGACTCAGTTAATCCGCCAGTCTTAGCTTTTTTCGACCGAGAGCGAGTGGTTCGAGTCCTTGCAAATCTTGTTGGCAATGCAATTAAATTCAGTCCAAAACACAGTAAAGTTATAGTTAAGGTTCGCAGCGACCAACAATTCGTAAATATATCCGTGGCTGATAGCGGACCTGGAATTTCAGAAAAACAACTTCCAGGAATTTTTGATCATTTCTGGCAAGCACGAAAAACAGCGGATCAAGGACCTGGAGTGGGTTTAGCTATTGTTAAAACAATCGTTGAAGCTCATGGCGGCACGGTGCGAGTGGACAGTCACGTTGGTTATGGAAGTACTTTTACATTTTCTTTGCCACGTCGAAGACCAGTGGGCGCAAATTTGAAAAGACCCACCACAATCGTTAAACAAGCCACACGATTACCTCAAGCCGAAATCTACGAAGGTCTTAATTCTTAATTAATTGCGGACGACGACGATAAGAAGTTGTCCGTGAATTTTCAAGGGCCTGGCGAATAAATTCGAGTTGTCTTTCAACCATTTTATTAAAAACGTACAACAAAGCTTCATGTTTTTTTGTAGCGACATCAAAACCTTCGCGACTGCCTAGAAGTTCAATAAGTTGATGTATCGCCTCGATCGTCGAATAACAGTCGACTCGAGGTTGTTTTCGCACACGAAACTGGGATTGGTGAGGTGGCGTAAAACAAATGCGAGGTAAAGATTTTAAATTTCGACTTTGATGCATTGTTTTCCGAGCTGTCGCCCAAGTGCCATCAATTACAAAAACCACCGGAGTTTTTCCAGCTGGAAAATAATTAAACTTTTTTTCATTCTCGACCTCAGAAAGATTTAAAGCGGTTGGCCCAGGATATAAGACGCTCGCTTGATAGGCTGGATTATTTAAAATTTTATTTACTTGATGATTGTTTGAATAATCTTGTCCCATAATCAGTTCGGAATTTTCCAAACACAAGTGGGACATTCGCCCCGTCGCAATCCTTCTTTTCATTTCAATTGGATGAATAAGAATGACAAACTTAATCTTTGGATCAAATTTTTGAATGTGACAGCAGTAACAACTGAATTCAGGTTGCAGACATTGAATACAAAGATTTCGATATTGAGGTGCGTCTTGAAGGAGGGCTTCTCGACGTCGATTAAAGTTTTCTAAATCCATCCTCAAATTCTAGCAAGGATATTGACACAAATGGATTTTCAAATTCATATACAGACCTTAGGCTAATCAAAGAAATCATAAGGGAGAATTATTATGAAAAAAACATTTTTTGCCACTTTAACGTTCGTATTGAGTGGGCTCGCCGCACAAGCATTTAATGAAAGCACTGATCGGTTTCAACAATTGATTGATCTTGCTCATCAAGGCCAGCCAGCTTCTTTTAACCAGGATCAAGGAATTTATGTAGGTAGATGTTATAGCATAGTCAATCGAATGACCGCTGAAAATTCCGTGCTTGGTATTTTTGAAATGGAGCCTGAACAAAATGATGGACCACTCTTTTCTGATAAAATTAAAGTTGTGATTGAAGGTAGTCGGTCCTCTGAAAGAACTGATTATTATGACACCAAACCTCTAGAACAACTCACATCAGAGTTGATGTACCTCAAATCGAGTTATTCATCAGTTGTTGAAAGTCCACTCAGTGTTGTGATGAAGGGATCAAGATCACACACACTTAGAGTTTATAAAAACAAGACCTATATTTTAGGACTTGTGACCTCTCATCAAGATCAAGAAGTAACTGTTCGTGGGGGTGGTAGTGCTAAGATAAAAAAAGGTGATATTTGGATAGCCTGCTATTATTTCATAAAAAAATGAGCCTACAAAAAATCTTTTCAAGCATTAACTTTCAAGGTCTTAAAGATATCTCAGCCACATCAATTAAAGATGCTTTTTCTTCGGTTGATGAAAATGCAAAAAATGAAATCATTGAGTGGCTGAATTCGATTCAAGAAATTAAAAATAATAAAAATTTCAGTAAAAAGCGTATGGAAACTGAGATTTCTAAAGTCAGAACCACCGAAACAATATTTAATTTTTTAAATTCTTTGATCGATGTTTTAGTAAATAAAATTCCGATTAAAAATAAGGGCATCATTAAAGCCGGTTTAGCAGCGGCTGGAATTGCAGTGACGGTTCTTAATATTCGAGTCAGCACAGTCACTGCCCTTGTCGGCAGCAAAGCCTTACCAAAATTTATAATGTCGTCAAAATTTGATGAGCTTTCTGAATTTATTATTTCCAGCCTGGATGCAAGTGAAGACCTTAACTGAAGTTAATAAGAAATATGAACGCTGGATTCCAATTGTATTTTTTGTTATTGGATTTATTTTTGATGCCCTCATATTAACCCGCATTGATGAACTCCATGTGATTCTTCAGCAAGCTGTCTATCTTTTAGTTTCAGCTGCATTTATTGGTTTCGAAATTTTAGAATTGACCAAAGAAATGCCTCCACCCCCCTGGTTTGTAAAAATTTGGAAGTATCGCGAAGCTTTTCTGCATTTTCTTTTAGGAACTTTGCTGAATAGTTATACGATTTTTTACTTTAAAAGCGCATCCTCGATCACTTCCTTATTATTCATCGTGATTTTAGTGGCCTTACTGATGATCAATGAGTTTAAGCATTTTGGAAAATCCCAGGTTCAGGTTCATATGGCTTTATGGAGTCTTTGCTTGGTTTCTTATTTCGCCTCACTTTCTCCGATTATAATTGGATTTTTGGGAACCTTAGCTTTTCTGCTTGGAATGCTTACAGCGACCGCGGTCTTTTATGGATTTTACCGATTCATGGCTCGACTTGTGACTCGAGATTTATTGCGGACTCATTTGATTTTTCCATTTGCTGGAATCCTGGCTATTTTTACAACATTATATTTTTTACATGCAATTCCACCAGTTCCACTTTCCGTAAGCTATTTAGGAATTTTTCACGATGTGACCAAAACGGATGGTGCTTATCAACTTTCCTATACTCGACCGAAATGGAAATTTTGGCAACATGGCGACCAGACATTTCTGGCCCGACCCGGTGATACAGTTTTTTGCTTCGCTCGAGTATTTTCTCCGACTCGGTTCAACGATAAACTCCATGTAGTTTGGCTCTATTACGAGAGCGGCAGAGGCTGGACGCCATCTGACTCGATGCCCATGCCCATTACGGGTGGTCGCGAGGAAGGCTTTCGCGGGGTGACTAAAAAATCAAATTTCCAACCTGGACAATGGCAGGTTAGAATCGAAACTGATGACAATCGCGAAATTGGTCGCATTGGCTTTGAGATTATCCGCGATGACGAAACTGCAGACCGCAAGGTCGAAACTTTATTGCAGTAATAAAGCCCAAGAAAGAGGTTTCTATGGAAGCTTTCAAACAGCTGCAGAGTAAAAAAGAAAAAATTTTAAATCGCTGGGAGCAGCTTTCCGTCGACAAACTTCCACAGGCACAAAATCTCTCGAAAGCCACGATCCGCGATCATATCCCACATGTGTTTAATGCTTTATGTGACATATTAGAATCCGGGATTTTAAAAATACCCGAGGAGCTGAGTAAAATTCACGGCCGACAGCGTTCGTGGACAACCGACTACTCGTTAGCAGAAGTTATGGAGGAATACTCGATTCTAAAAAATGTTATCTTTGACGAACTCATCAAGGCTGAATTGATATCCATGGATGATTTTCGTTTGATCGATCGTTTTTTTGATTCCACTTCAACGATTGCGACCACTGAATTTGTCGCACTTCGAGAACATGAGCTCAACTCTGTGACGGACTCTTTGAGTGCAATGAATTTAGAGCTGGAAACTTTTGTCGCTGTCGCTGCCCATGATTTGCGTTCTCCCGCTTCGACTATTTTAGGTTTCGCTGATTTAATTTCCGAAGAATCTGCTGCAGGAGAAGTCAAAGCGGTGAACATTATTAAAAAAACGGCTGTGCGCATGCTGGAATTAATCGATCAGTTATTAGATTATTCAAAAATCGGCAAAGAACATCTAGCGAAAGCAGGCTTTTCACTCCAGACAATTGCTAACGAAGCAAAAGACAATTTAGGATCTCAGATTCAAGAGACCAAAGCACGAATAAATATCGAAGCTCTACCTGATTACAAAGGGGATTCAGTGCTCTTCCGTCAACTTTTTCAAAATTTGCTTTCAAATAGTTTAAAATTTTGCTCTAAAGAAAGACCACCCGAAGTCGTGGTCAAGGCTGTAAAAGAAAAGAACCTAATCCGTTTGAGCATCAAGGACAATGGCATAGGCTTTGACCCTAAATTAGCCGATATGATTTTCGAACCTTTCAAACGTGGCAACAGTCGTTCAGACATTCACGGCAGTGGGTTGGGTTTGGCCACCGCCAAAAAAATTGTTGAGTTGCACGGTGGAAAAATTTCTGCGATTGGAAATCTCAATAGCGGCGCAGAAATTCTTATAGATCTTCCAATATGATTATAGGGTCCAGAACCAGGGCTCCGTTAACTTAAGCCCATAATATTTCCCATTCTCCAGCTGATAATCCCTTCAACCTCAGTTTTCGATAAGGAATATTCCCCATAGCTTCTTGTTCATTAAGTCTGACATAACACACGACCGTCTTGTACGCCTTCCATCCACGAATCACGCGAGTGAAGGGTCTGTATTTCCATAGTTTTTTTGATTTTTTGCGTGTTTTGGGGGCATCGGTCACTTTTTTCTTTTGATTTAAATCTAGCGTGAAATTTAATAAACTATTTTTTTGAAATTGCTGTGCTATTTGTCCCGTGACCACTCGAAAAAAGCTTTGGTAATTCGTTCGGCGACGGGCTCGAAGTAAAAGATGAATGTGATCAATTTGAATAGAAATTTGTTCAATTTTAACAAAGAATTTTTGCGCATAACGATCCAC
>JBBTCO010000016.1:0-8131 GCA_038043185.1 Bdellovibrionota bacterium | reverse complement strand
GAATTAGTGGCCCTTCGTAGAGAAGAGGCCGCAGCCAAGGAAAAGGAATTAAAAGAGTTAGCTGAGAAGCAAAAGATTCTCGATGAGCAGAAAAAAATTGAGGATAGTATGAATATTATTCTTCAAGCTTCAGAAGCCGACAAAAATCATTTCGTAGGGTCATTAGGCGATAACAAAGGCGGTCAAACTGTTGTTTGTTGATGTCGCTGCGACCTTTGGCAATTTTCTTGGCGTATTTTTGAGCGTCATAAATTGACCGGTTCATTCCAGTGTTGAAATCGGGAACTTTTAAAGGGTAACTTGCCACTTCGTACCTTGATTGAATTTTTGAAAGCGCTTCAAAATATTCATTTCGAATAGTTTCTTGTGTAATGGCAGCATAGCCAAGAGTCATGCGGATATCACGGTGGCCCATCAATTTTTTCAGAGTGGTTATGCTTAGACCGGCTGAAAGAAGTGACGTGGCATAGCTATGCCGGAGCCGATGAAGGTTCACCTTGCCAGGGATGGCGAGGTCTTGTGTCACTTCTCGCAGGACATGTCCAAAGTGAAGCTTTGATCGTCTTCTCCCGCTCGGATTTGAAATGAGGTATCTTGTTTTAGATCCCGGCTCTTCTTTTCCAGGGTGGAGTCGCTGTATTCTTTGAACAACCTCGATAGTCTTCGCGTCAAGAGGGAGAACGCGCTCATTGTTGAGTTTTCCCAGTGGAACTTTTAAAAACCAGTTGCCATAAAAATCCTCGGTTACACAGTCAAGAGTGAGGTTCCGAAGCTCTCCCACACGAAGCCCGCAGCGACGCATAAGTAGTACACCTAAATAGTCAATTTCGCTGCTTTCATGCAGTCTCTTTTGAATTTCAAGATCGGCGTCAACTGCAAAAGGGCGAGGAAGCGTTTCTTCTCTTTTTGGGAAATCAATCGTCTGTAGTAACACGTCTGGGTGAATTTTTAGTTTTTTATGATCATATAGCCAATCCAAATATCTTCGAATTTGCAAAAGTCTGGCAAATCTTTGGTTTGCCACTATACTTTTCTTTTTAAGATACAGCATGTAGTTTTCAATATCAGTTCTTGAAATTACATAATGACTTCGCTGCTGCTTTTGGAGAAGTCTGTAAAATCCACGAAGAGCGGTCCTATAGCCATTGACGGTGTTAGGTTTACTTGAAGCCGATAACACCTCTAAAAATCTGCTGGCAAGTTCCGGTAACACGCACTGTTGCGGCTTTACTAAATCTGCTCGATATTTCGGAAAAAGTTTTTGGCAAAATCCAGTGGGCAAATTATTATTACTTTCAAGCCATCTTAAATACATATGCACATGTTGAGAAACCGCATTTCGAGTGACTAGTTTTAAGCAATGTCGCTCGAGATCTTCGTCAAAATTTTTAATCTTTGCTTCGGTGAGCTCAAAAAGCTGAAGGCGCTCTTGTGCAAGAAATCTACAGAAATGATGCAGACTTGATCTATAAAGATTCACGGTGTTTTTGCTTCGGTTGGATGCGGCCAGCTGCTGCATATATTTTTCTGCCATTTCCGGCAGTGGTTTACTTCGAAAGTGCAGCATAACGCTCCTGAATGCGCACCATTGCCCGATCGTACTCGGCTTTGATGTCTTCCATGAATAAATTTATATAAATCATGCTGGTATTGGGGTCGGCGTGTCCCATAAGTCGCTGGATAGTTGTTAGCGGAACGCCTGCTCTTGCCATATCGGAGGCAAAGGCGTGGCGAAATTGATGAGGCCGTGCCATCGGAATATTAAGTCTTAGGCGTCTTTTTCGAAATAGACTTCTGATACCAGATAAGCTCATCTGCTCTCCAAGTTTTTTACCCTGAAGAATTACAAAAAAATATTCGCTGGATTTCATGGGCCGCTCCACATCGAGATATTTTTCAAAAACTTGCATCAGGTGAAATGGCATAGGAACAATTCTTTCTTTTTTGCCTTTACCTCGAACCTTTAAACAGCTCTGGTGAAAATTTACATCTTCCTTTCTCAGATAAGTCACCTCTTGTCTTCTTAATCCACAGAGCAACATTGTCAGCACAATTCCAAAATCCCGATAACGTAAAATCCCATCGAGGTAGCGATCGATTTCAGAGGGTTTTAGTGGATCCATAACTTTTTTTGGAATCTTCACTTTTAGCTCGAGAAAACTCCTCCGCTCCCTGCGCGATATGACGATTTGACTTTTTCTTGGCCCTTTGTGATAGGCCTTTGGATAGAGGACTCCGGCAACATGGGGAATGTTTTTTCCAAAGCAAAATCGGTAAAAGGCCCGTACACAGCAGAGCCTTTGGTTGATCGTGTGCGGGTTAAAATCTTTTTTCTTCAAAAAAATCATCCAATCCTGAAGATCCTTCTGATTAAATTTTCCAAATTTTTCCCAGTCATTGCCATGCCATCGAAAAAACGTAACCAAGGAGTATGCGTAGGTGCCTACGGTGGCGTATGACATGTTGTGAACCTCGCAAGCTTCCAAATATTTATCAGCTTTTTCAATCAGACGCCCGGTGCCCTCAATCCGGTAATAGCAAAGATGTTTTGTAACCTTCAAATTCCACTCCTACCGGGCCAACGCCGCAGCAAATGCAACAACGCGGGACTAAAATCTCAGTTTGAGGGACAGCGTTTACCAACTTTTGCTCGAGCGCGGAAGATTTATCCATCACGAAAAATTTCTTGGGACCATGAATTCTATAAAACTTGTTGCGATCTCTGTGATCGGCCTTAGCTTCAGGACTCAATGCATATTTTTTTCGAGCAATGCGTCGTCTTAACTCATAACCGTGTTTGCGACACCCATCAGAGCAATAACGATGCCCTCGAAAACAGTGTTTGCAGACGAAGAATTGTTTATGACAATAACCACAAGTAATGAAGTGACCTTCCATTGGATTATTTTACCAATGTTGGTTTCACCCGATCTTTAGGCTAGGAAACGATTAAATCCCACAAAGAATGCATAGGGGCCGCTAATCTACAGAACGAAAATCTCTCAAAAAAGAAGAGGACGATCTCAAGAAAAAACTAGAGGAGCAAGCACAGGCAGAAAAGAGTCTACACGAAGCCAGTGTTGTCTTTCCTGAAATTACTGCCCCAAAGCCACAGCAGGTATAGAAGAGTAATCAAAAAAAATTTATTTGTAATTGGCGGGCCAAAGTGCCCGCCATTTTTTTATCTTCTGTGACCAGCAAAGGTGGTTTTTGGATTCTTGTCCTAAAAAATGTGTCTTACTTGAAAAAGTGAGTATCTATTGAAAAACAACGAGGTCAGCACAAAAAAGGTCCAACCTCACCACAGAACGAAGTCTGGTTAGTCAGTAATCACTCATTTCTCACAACAGACATTTTCAATCTATAAATATCATGTCTATATTTGCAGTAGTAACGGCCTCAAAATCGCCTGTTAATCTTCCTAATTTTGAACCTGATTTTTTACTTGCTAGACTAATTCCAAACGAAGTTTTGCCTAAACACAAGCTCGTGTAATTTGCTGGCACAAATAATTTAGAGTTTTGATAGTCGCTATCAACTTTCCCATTTGACTTGCACAATTGTCCGTCGGTCATTTGAGTTGGCGTCCAGATCATTGTACCCGCCCACTTGCCATTAAAAACGTCCCATTCCGCCGTCACGGATTCAGTTTTTTTAAAATAGGCACCACTTGTCGGATTTAGGATTTTCATCTGGGTTGGCATACTAACAATCGAACTAAAAATTTCGCCATTAGCTCGTTTATAAACAACGCTGTATTCTGCACCTTCAATGTATGGGATAATATTTGCATCTTGTTTTTTAGGATCATAGGCCACTTGTTTTCCATTAACACTGAATGTAACCGACTCATCATCAGATAGCTCAATTGAAACGGGTGTTTCTTTTTTTGAGTAAAAATCAACACCAAGCTGTGCGAAATCATTTTCAAAATGTTTAAAGATTCTAAATTTCACGATCAGTTCTGAGGTTGACTGTGAACTCGATGGTACAGTTGGTGTATATTGTGCGTGAGCTAAATCCTGGATAAAAAATATTAAGCATATGAATACAAAACGCATAATTCCTCCCCAAATAGAATCTACTGCAATTTCGATGTTTTCACCTTCTGTTTCAAGCAATTTGTTCGCCTAGTGCCTAAACAATGTAACTTTTATAGATTTCTGATAAATTTCAATACTGACAAATCAAATCTCTGTGGAGCCTGGCATCTATATATAGGACTTGAGATCCAGGCCATGATTTTCCTTAAGTGATGACCCGAAAGGCGCGTTGATCTATCCAAGGTGTTCAAAAGCTCAATTTAGGGTTTTAAGGACAAGAATTGCTACTGATCCTTCAAATCCGGCTTACTCTTAAAAACCATTAAAGCGCCCTATTTAGGATAAAGACCCAATTTCTGCCAGAACTCAGCTTAAAATTGATCTGAGTTAGGCCTTTGGAGATTACTTATAGTGGTCATGCCAAATTTCGTGACAAGTATAATCCTTGCAAATCTTTAAAAGGGTATTGCCACAGTTGGCGAAAGTCAGTTTAGGAGGAGTATATGAAGGTAGCCTGTAAAAAACTTAGACACATGTTGAGCCTATTTGCGGTATCCGCCATTATGAACTTCTCTTATGCATTTGCTCAAACCGAAGCCCAAAACTGCGAAACCTGTAGTTTGAATCAAAATGCTTTCTCCGCAATCGATAGTAACAAAAGCGAATTAGATCCGCTGTTACTATCTTTTTCATCTCTGCAGGCATGCTCTAAAATAGCAGCTGACATCAAACCCGTCCAAGGAGGCATTAGCTCCCTTTCAGTGACAGACGAAGCGCGAGCCTGTTTTTGTGGTGTGCTAAACGGGAGTAAGGCAACCTACCATAGTTACCAAGAACTCATTGCCCATCCGATTGATTCACTAAATAATTTGTATATATTTTTTGCCAATTTCAGGCGCAACGTGACTGAGGTTTACTCGACAATAGAAAGTAAGTTTAAAGAATATCCAAACTTATCTGACGCGGAAAAAAAAGTAGTACGCTGTGATGCTATTGTTCAAGTTGGCCTGGGAGGTATTGCTGTCCCCCTGGTAGCCGTCAATACCTTACGAATGGCTAATGTAGCAAGAAAAGTTGTATTAAGTAATAACGCTGCAAGCACTGCCTCTGGCACAACTGTAGTTTCCAACAGTACCAATGTTATTTCGGGTGAGAGTAGTTCGACAAGTGGCGGTTTAAGTGCCTCGGCCTTAAATACCAATATTGAACGAATAAATCAGGCCGTTAAAGCCATTGGGCGAAAGGCGACGGACAAAGAGGCTTCTGCAGTTCATAAGGCACATGAAATTGGAATGGGTGAGGTCGGTAAGGATGGAATTTCTGCGGCAAAGATCGGGAATTATACTCAAGCTCAGATTCTAAAAAAGGCTAGAATTTTGAAAGTCGCCGGATTTAATAGTAGTGAAATTCGCTCTCTCATGGAGAACGGGGTGGTTGGCCTAAGTGAGTTTGTTGATATGGGAATGAAAGTGTTAGCAGCTACTGAAAATCTAGCTGGAAACACCTCAGGTGCTTTTAATGTCAATGCACTTCGACACCATCTAAATGGAAACCATTTCGCAGGATTTATGAATTCCAGCTTAGGCCATTATTATTCAAAGCAGCCGATTAAAACTGCTGCTACCGGCGGACCTAAAGTAAGCAATGTGACACCCGTGGCAAAAGGCCCCGATCAATATTATAGTACCCCAACACAAAAAAAGGGGTTTTATCGACCACCGTCACAAAGATGAGAACCTACAGTTCAATATTTTTAGCCAGCAACCAGTTAATTACTTTGGAAAGCCATAAAGTTTGGAAAAAGTACTTGGCGACTGCGTTGCGCGAAACACTTCAAAACTTGGCTTAATCTGAGTATTTTCATAAAGGCAAGCCTGACGGGGTTGTCTTCTGACTTTTAAAGCGTGCGTTTTAGAATAAGGCCTTTGAGAAAAAACTAAAAAATCTTGCTATTGCTCTGGCCCGAAATTCCGAACAGGGGTTTTTAGGATAGGATTTGCTACTTCAAAACTTTCATCCAAAAACCTAAAAAGCCATTATCGCGTGTCTTTTGGGATAACGTCCTTAAACCTGCCACAAGTCCGCTTAAAATTGATCTGGCGAACCATTAAAAGGATTACCATCAGAAACGCCTGGCACTCGAGTTGAGGGTCCCTACTTCCGATAGGCCGTCATGAGGTTAGCTCTACTGTATGCATTGCTGAGTATCTTGTTTAACAGCACGACACTCGCCGGTTCTTGTGAGGAGAGTATCGCTCCAAAACTAGCCCAGACTTATTATGTTTGGGTCAGACCTCCTTATCAGACAAAAAGTAATCCTTCGGGAGACCTTGAACCGGTTTACCGAAATCTCATTGCTAGGCTTCAGCCCGGCGGAATCCTAGTCGGTGACTCGGATCAAACAAATGGAAAATCTTTAGACCAATTGGGCGTATTTACGGATCAGTTGAAGTCCCTTTATCAGACCGAATCACTGCCTCCCCTGGTGGGAGCTGACTATCTGTCTGTTTATAAAAACGATCTTCACTTTTCAGACGAATTTCAAAATCTCGGATTCGGAACTCATCTTAGAAATGATGCGTCTACTTCACTCTTCAAACTATCTGGCGATATAGTAAAAACTTGTTTGACTATTGTTTCGGAAATTAAAGCAATCGCTCACCGAATAGTGGGAATTAATCACCCTCTTGGGCCCATTGTTGAAGAACAGATTGACAAGGATCTGCCAATGGCACCTGAAGCAAATAAAAATTCAAAATTGTTGACAATCAAATTACAAGATCGTGGCCTGATACCGACTCTCAAGCATTTTCCATTTTTAGTAAAAAACAAAGATCCTCATCATGGCTTAAGTTCATCGAATTTAAGCCAGTCCGTCGCAGAGAAACTTCAAGAAAATTTTTTGGTTAACACAAAAAAAGACTACGTTGTGATGACTACTCACGTATCTTCACCACAAATCGATGGTGGGAATATCGTCACCTTCTCAAAACAATGGATAGGTGAGCTGAGAAAGAAACTCACAGATACAAATTTAATTATGACAGATGGCCTATTTATGCTTGGGACGTATCCCAAGCAGATTGCGCAAGTATCGGAGCATTCTTCAGAAGTAATCACGACGTACTTTTTGCCTAGAAAGAAAAAAGTATATAAGCCTTACAACTACTCTCAAGATCCATGTTTTAAAGCGCTCAAATCTCTCATGAGAAAATACCGTAACACTCTTCCTTTGGATCTAAGAAAAGAGGCAGTGGAAGAATACAAAAAATCGTCTCCTGAGTTAGAATCTCGGTGTAGTAATGTCATTGAAGATTACTTAAGTTTTATTCAACCCGATTTTGACCCTGATGAGGCAGAAAAAATTGGGACTGATGTCATCACAGGTTTTGTAGAAAAAAGCCTTCTTGCTGGCCACGATCTGGTAATCTTAGAGGGTTATCCGAATGTTGCCGAAGCTGCCCACCATCAACTCATTAAGAAAGCGTGTTCTCCGACGGGAGCCCTGTTTAAGGACAAGATTGAAGCAGCAGCATTGCGAATTCAGAGATTCAAACAGAGAAATATGGCCCCACTAAAGGAGCGAGCCACGCAGGAATGGATTAATACACATCGATCCGAGTTGGATGAGCTTTTTTTTGAGGTTTATCCAGCAATAAATAACCCAAAAACATTGTGCCATGAGAATTCGATTAACAAGGCAAGATCCCTTATAAGGGATCTATGTCGTGAGTGACCTATCTCAATAACACTTCGAAAACGGCTAACTCTTAAATAGTTTCGCGAAGGCAAACCAAATGCGATTTGCCTTCTGACTTTTAAAGCGTTCGATTTAGGATAACGCCTTTGCAGGAAAATCAAAAATTTTGCTACTCCTCTGGCCCGAAACTCCAAACCGGGGTTTTTAGGACAAGTTTTGCTACTCCAAAATTTTTGTCAAAAACGCTAAAAACCGCTATCGCGTGTCTTTTAGGATAAAACCCCAATACCCACCATAAGCCTCTTTATAATTGACTTGGCGGTACAGCAAAAGGATTACCTTTCGAATCGCCGATTTTGGAAGAATGTAAGTTTGCACCTATGGTTCT
>JBBTCO010000015.1:0-17390 GCA_038043185.1 Bdellovibrionota bacterium | reverse complement strand
TTGGAGCGGGAGACGGGTCTCGAACCCGCAACCCTCTGCTTGGAAGGCAGATACTCTAGCCAATTGAGCTACTCCCGCCCGTGCTGAAATCCCTGACTCAAAATCCTAACTCCCCTACGAGGCCCGATAACTATCTCACCAAGTTCCGGTTTTCACCGAAGATGGTGGACAGGGAAGGATTTGAACCTTCGTAGGTGTGAACCAACGGATTTACAGTCCGTCCCCTTTAGCCACTCGGGCACCTGTCCATCGAGAAGTCATCCCGAACAATTAAGGGACTTGGAGCTGGCTATGGGACTCGAACCCGCAACCTGCTGATTACAAATCAGCTGCTCTACCAATTGAGCTAAGCCAGCCCATTACAATACACAGACAAAACTATGTTTTGTTAACCGGACCGTTGTACTGGAAATGAATCCGCCGAGTCAAAGAGATTTAAGAAATTTTACTGGGATTTGGAAGACAAATTCAGCAATGAGTGCTGACGATGAGTTTCTGAGAGAGCAATTGCCGTTGCCACTGAGGCATTGAAGCTTGCTGCTGCGCTGAGTTGTGGAATCTGAACCAGCTCATCACAAAGTCTTTCGGTGGTTGTGCGCAGACCTTTTTCCTCGGAACCAATACACCAAACGACTTTTTCATGCGCTTTCCAACTGTGTAAGCTGACTTTTGCACGATGACTCAGACCAAAAACCCAAAAACCCATCTCTTTAAGTTCTTCGATTGGTTTTGCAAACTGATTACAAGTAATCACCGGAACGTGTTCCACTCCCCCACAAGCAATTTTATGAACAGTTGCTGTTAGGCCAACCGCTCTTTCTTGGGGAAGCAAAATAGCTTTTATTCCCAAAAGCCAACTGGTTCTCAAAATGGCTCCAAGATTATGAGGATCTTCAAGACCATCTAAGAGCAACACTGTAGCTGGTGTAGATTCTTTAACAAAGCTCAGATCTGGTTCCTTCAGAGGATCGGCGTAAAGCACGGCCCCTTGATGGGATCGACAAATTTTTTCAATCATTGCCGGAGGTTTTAATTCGATTTTAATTTTATGAGAAATTAAAGTTTTATGAACTTCGCGAAGGTCTGCACTGGACTCCCATTTTGGATCGAGCCATCCCACTCGGACTGTTCGTGGTCGAACAAAAAGTGTCTCTTTGATGGCATGGGTACCCGCAATTGGTCGTAATTTTGATTCTGACATAGGTCGATGTTTATGCCTATAAGTTAGTCAATTGGGAAGGGGAATCCTATTCTATGAAAATAATTCTTTTACTCAGCTTGAGCGAAACCGGTCGCCTCAAAAAAAGACAAAGAGAAAATATCGTTTGTTCCATATAAATACATTGATACAATGAAGTTATGAACTCCAACAACAAGGGCTTTTCCCTTATTAGCGTCATGCTGGCTGCAGCAGTGAGCTTTATTATCATCAGCGCCATGACTTCCCACATGATATCGACCGCCCGTTTGACCAGCCATCTTCAAAGCAAATTGGAATCGCTCGATTTGAAGCAAGAGCTCGCGCTGGCTATGACAAACAACCTCAAATGCGACGCTAGTTTTGCCGGCTTAGCAGGCATCAACTTAGGCAATGCTACAATTGGCGATTATACGGATATTACCTCTGCAATTAGTGGCGCAAATCCACTGACCAATTCGTTGAAGGCAATAAAAGATAGTTACACGAACAACAATCAGTATATCACCTTAACCAGCTTCAGGCTCTTTAAACCTTATAAGAAAAGTGACGGGATAACTTCCAACGATGGCTTATCTCCTCCGCTCAAGCAATATGAGTTTCATCTTAAAGTTGTTGTCCAAGAAAAAAGCGGGCTTGGCCTTGCTCTGAATGTCGACGGACCAAAAGTGAATTTAAATATTACAACAGGTACGACAGTCGATGCTGATGCCTGCGGTACTGCAGCACTTGGTTCGGGTATAATCAATGGATGGATGATGAACACCTCTGCGCCTGGAATTGGAGCTCAGGTTTGCCCACCAGGAACTTATCTGTGTGGTATGCGAGTCGACCCAGCGAACTGGGATAACAGCCCAAGTGATTACAATTTTGGAATAGCTTGTTGTAATTTCTAATTCTTCCAAAGTCTTCCGCTATAAACCAAACCGGCGGCTTGACAGTCGACTCATGGAATTTAAAAATATTTAAGTGGATAAACTCTTTAAGCGACTAGCCCAAAAGTACAAAACACCGAAACAAGTGCAACAATATCTGCGAAAATTTGAATACAATCGTGAAGAATCCGGCATCACACTTCGTTCAGCTGTCGAAGCGATTAAAAGAAAAAAAGCCCATTGTTACGAGGCCGCATTTATTGCCGCAGCCATTTTAGAACATAATGGTTACCCTCCCTTGGTGATGAGTTTGGAAAGCCAAGACGGCCTCGATCACGTCTTGTATATCTTTCAACAAAAGAAAAAATGGGGCGCCGTTGGCCAATCCCGCGATCCAGGCCTATTTGGACGCGAACCTCTTTTTCGTTCAATCAAAGACCTTGCCTGGAGTTATTTTGATCCTTACATCGACGGCACAAGCAAAGTCACTGCCTACCAAGTGGCTCATCTTGATGAGACAAGAACAAATTGGCGTTATAGTAAAAGAAATGTTTGGCAAGCTGAAAAATATTTACTTGAGTTGCCCCATCATAAATTGGTTTCCTCTAAAAAAAGATACAAGAAAATTTTAAATAATTATTTAAGTAAAGGTTCGCCCACGACAGGATGGGGTTGGTGGTGATTCAATAAGCGACGGAACGAACTCAAGGAATTAATCTTTCTCCAAAATTTTTATGATCATCCCATAAACCTGATCGGGTTTAACTTTGATCACCTGCTTGGTTTTTCTTTCAACGACTTCAATTTCTTGAGCATCAAGGCCCTTTTTCCCAATGACGATTCGCACCGGCATTCCCAACAGATCCGCATCTTTGAATTTGACTCCGGGACGCTCGTCCCGATCATCGATAAGGACATCGAAGCCCCCAGATTCCAGTTCTTTTTCAAGCGAATTTGCCAAATCCATCACTGCCGCGTCCTTTGGATCAAGCGCACAAATATGCACGTGATAAGGAGCAATGGCCTTAGGCCAAATAATTCCATCCGCATCATGAGACTGCTCGATAGCCGCCTGAACCGTGCGAGTAACACCGATGCCATAACAACCCATCTCGAAAGCTTGAGCTTTGCCATTTTGATCCAAGAAATGAGCTTTCATCTTGTCTGAATATTTTTTTCCAAGATAAAAAACATGGCCTACCTCAATGCCGCGATAAGCTTTCAATCGGCCCGAACTTTCTGGACACTTGTCCCCGGCCCTTGCCATGCGCAGATCGACAATTTTTGCAGGCTTGAAGTCCCGGTCATGATTGACATTTTTCAAATGAAAATCTTCGACGTTGGCGCCGACGATATAATTCTTCAGACCAGAAACCCCCGTATCCATATAAATCGGAATTTTTAAACCAACAGGTCCGCAGGAGCCAGGTTTTGCACCACTAACTTCTAAAACCTCTTGATCATTCAACATCACTGGAGGATTCGACATTCCCAATAAATTTTTAATTTTTACAGGATTGGCTTCATCACTGCCGCGCAAAAGCACTGCAAATGCTTTCAATGATTTATCTTTTGGATCTAAACCTTCGTTGCTATTATAAAATAAAATTTTCACTAATTCTTTTTCAACTATACCCGTGGCTTTGGCCAAATCCGCAATTGTTTTAAGATTCGGAGTGGCAAATTTTTCCAAAGGTTTTTCAGATTCACTTGAAAGATGAGGAGCCGCATCGATGGCTGGACAAACTTCAATATTAGCGGCAAATTCGGTGGTATCGCTGACCAAAAGAGAGTCCTCGCCGGCATCGGCCAAGAGCTGAAACTCGTGAGTCTGACTTCCCCCAATATTTCCGGCATCAGCTTTCACGATACGATAATTTAAACCAAGGCGATCAAAAATCGCGCGATAGGCATTGTACATCAAATCATAAGATTTAAGTGCAGCGGTTTGATCGCTATCAAAACTGTAAGCATCCTTCATTGAAAATTCACGGCCACGCATCAGGCCAAATCGGGGACGAATTTCATCGCGGTATTTAGTTTGAATTTGATAAAGATTTTTGGGCAGGTCTTTATAAGATTTTAAATCATTACGAACGTAATCGGTCACGGCCTCTTCGTGAGTGGCACCAAGACAAAACCAATGATCATTGCGATTTTGAAACTTAAGCAAGCCAGCACCCATTTCAGTCCATCGATTTGTTTCTTCCCAAAGTTCGCGGGGATGAACCATCGGCATAAGAATTTCCACGCAATTTCGTTTATTCAGCTCAACACGAATAATCGCTTCAAATTTACGAATGGCCCTGAGAGCCAAGTTGCCATAGGTGTACAAGCCGGGGGCTAGTTTTTTCATGAAGCCAGCACGTATCATTAATTTGTGACTGATGATTTCCGCATCTGCCGGCGCTTCCTTCAAAGTGTACAAAAAGCTTTTCGACCATTTCATTATTTATTGCTCCAATTTAATTAACATCAATCCCGTAGGCTTTGATCTTTCGATGCAAATAGCTTCTTTCCAAGCCAATCATTTCTGCCGTTCGCGAAATGTTCCCACTATTTTCCTGAATTTTTTTAACTAAATAATCTTTTTCAAACTTAGCACGGGCATCGCGAAAACTGGAGATCTCGTTCACATCATAACTGCTCTCGGGGCCTTCCCCAAGACCGGCGAAACGCAAATCATGAACATCGACAAATTCACCAGGAGTTAAAATATAAACTCGCTCGACGAAATTTTTAAGTTCACGAATGTTTCCTGGCCAGCCGTATTGCTTCAAATCATGAATCGCTTTTTCCGAAAAAACTTTCTTAATTTCACCACTGTCACGAGAAAACATATCACCAAAATAGGAAATTAATGTCGGGATGTCTTCTTTGCGCTCTTTGAGGTTGGGCACTTGAAAAGGACTGACATTCATACGGTGGTATAGGTCCTCGCGCAATTTATTTTCTTTAACTGCGTTTTCAACATTTCTTGGAGTTGAAGCAATGATTCTGACATCAGCTTCAATCAATTCTTTGCCACCAGTACGAGTGAATTTTTTCTCTTGTAAAAATCGAAGCAGCTTTTGCTGAACTTGAGCGTTCATCTCGGTTATTTCCTCGATATAAAGAGTTCCACCTTCCGCAAGTTCAATTTTTCCTTTGCGAGTTTTATCAACGCCAGGAAGAGCCCCTTTTTCAATTCCAAAAAGTTCAGCTTCTAAAAGATCTTCGGCGATGGCCTCACAATTAATATCGACAAAAGGACGACTGGCTCTGGGACTCATGTAATGAATATTTTGCGCGCACAATTCTTTACCAGAACCATTTTCACCAGTGATCAAAACCCATGATTGAGTGGGAGCCACCCGCGATATCAACTGTTTGATTTGCACGATCGAGGAAGTTTCCCCAATCAGCGCAATACTTTTGCGAAGTTTATTTAAAAGAGCTGATTTTTCATTTTTTTCTTGGAGGAAAGACAATATATTGCTGATGACAATAAAAATTTTCTCCATCGACAGTGGCTTTTCAATAAAATCCCAGGCTCCAAGCTTGGTGGCTTTCACAGCTGTTTCAATCGTCCCATGTCCAGAAATCATCACAAATTCAATCTGAGGAAATTCCTGCCGGGCTCGATTTAAAACCTCAATGCCATCCATGTGACCGGGCATCCAAATATCTAAAAAAACAATTTGTGGCTGGAATTCCCGTAGCTGAGCTAAACCGGACTCACCATCGTGCGCCACTTGCGCATGGTAACCTTCATCTCTTAAGGACGCTGCCATCACATCGCGAATCGCTGATTCATCATCAATAATTAAAATTTTGGTCATGCTTTGGTCCTCTATTCAAATCTCTATATGGGTTTCCAAGCTTCCGCTTCGATCACGGGAAGCTCAATCACCATTCGTGTGCCATGGGAATCATTCGCCATGACTCGAATAAAACCGTTATGATCCTCTATGATTCTTTTCACAATCGCAAGACCTAAGCCGGTTCCCGTTTCTTTCGTGCTATAATAGGGCTCAAAAACTCTTTGCCGATCACTTGCAGGAATTCCGGGACCGTTATCCGCGACGATAATCCGCAAAGTTTTTAGCTCTGCGTCATATTTTGAGCTAATCAAAACTCGAGGTGATTCATTTATTTTACTCAGGCAAGCGGCCACAGCATTGTCGATGAGATTTGAAAAAACCCGTTTTATTTGATCTGGATCAAATTTAATTTCGGGTAATCTTAAATCTAAATCCAGATCAAATTTCACCTGACTGTGGGCTTGCCGATACAAACTTAAAGCCTGTTGAATGGTTTCATGAATAGAGCCTACTACCGGTCGAGATTGTGGCAGTCGAGCAAACTGACTGAACTCATTTACTAAGTTTTTCATGTCATCGACCTGTTGAATGATCGTTGTTGTGCACTCACGAAAAGCGGGATCAGAAATCTGCGCTGCAAATTTACGATGAAGTCTCTCGGCAGAAAGTTTAATCGGGGTCAGAGGATTTTTAATTTCATGGGCAATTCTTCGCGCCACTTCGGTCCAAGCCGCCGAACGTTGAGCACTGACGATGGCGGTCATGTCATCGAAGACAAGAACTTTTCCAATTTCTTGTCCACTGTCATCTTTCAAAAGAGACAGATTCATCAACAAGGGAATGGTTTGTCCGCGAATTTCAACTTTAAATTCTCTTTGAAGACTTTCCACTTTGTGTTGTTGCATGGTTTTCAAAAGTTCAGCAAAAGTTCGAAAATACTCTAAGGTCAAAATTTCTCGGACTGAGTTTCCGATGTACTTTTGAGGGTCGATTCCCAAAAGTTCACCAGCATGTCGGTTCATCGTCGTGATTTTTCCCTGACTATCGACTGAAATCACCCCAGCACTGACATTTTTCAATACAACTTCAATGTACTTCAAAGTTTCATGCAAATTTGTATTGGCCGCTCGAACTTCTTTTTCCGATTGATCCAAATTCTTAGTCATTTGATTAAAACTCGAAATCAAAGCGGAAATTTCTTCGCTCCCTGAAGTCATTTCAAGAGGGGCATAATCCCCGCCGGCCACCCTTTGAGTTGCTCGACCTAATTGAAAAAGAGGAATGGAAAGCTGTTTTGCTAAGTGAAAGCCGAACCAAGTTGCCGCCAATAAAATAACTAAGGTCATTAAAAATAAAATAATAAGATAAATTGATTTTAAAGGATATTCGAGGGGATTGATATCGCGAAACTCGTCGTAGGCTGCTGAAACGTCGTTCATTCTCGAAATCAAACTCAAGGGCACAAAACTGGATACGACAATGGCTCCTTTTTGAGATCCCTCTTTGACCGGTATAATTACTCGAACCAGATTCCCATCACCGTACTGATAAATGGT
Organism: Bdellovibrionota bacterium; assembly: GCA_038043185.1. Classification (GTDB taxonomy): domain Bacteria; phylum Bdellovibrionota; class Bdellovibrionia; order Bdellovibrionales; family Bdellovibrionaceae; genus UBA5009. Next base: position 9,958 of record JBBTCO010000015.1, on the reverse strand, counting down.
GCTCGTTTCGATTTGCGATTTAATGCCCTTTTGCAAAAACTCTAAAGAGACAGCAGGCACTTCCCCAATATTTTCATCTTTTGAAATTTCAACAAGTCGACGTCCGAATAAAGAGGGATAATATTCGACTGCGTCCAAGGCAAATTCTTGGCGCAAGACCCGCATTTTTTTTTGAATTAAAGTCGGCGAATCCAGTTTTTGAATCGCCGAGGCAATCTGATGAGCAAAATGATAATTTTTTTTCTTGGCATTAAAATAATAAGCATTTTGCACTTCCAAAGAGCTTTTCAGAACTCCAACCATTTTAACACTAAACCATTTATCAAAACTCGAATTGATATAGAACACCGAAATAACGAACATTAAAAGCGTGGGCACAGTGCTGAAAGTCAAAAAAGCGGCGATGAGTTTTCCTTTAAGACTGCTGCCAAAAATGCGCCCACGGCGCTCGACAAAAACTTTAACAACATTTCGAAAAATCAGAAAGAGCAGCAGCAGTAATAAGACAATATTAAAATTCACCAGGCCAAAAAAGAAAATGCTGTGCATAAAGGGAAGTTGCTGACTGGTCGCAAACAAACGAATTTCAAACCAAGTCAAAAAAACAAAAAGAAAAGAAACAAGAAAAATGATGAATATTTCTTTTCTTCGTTTTTTTAATTCCAGATTTTTAGGCTGTGGCAGAAAGTCACTAAAATCGACCATCTATTTGGTTTTCTTTTTTGCAGAGAATTTTTTTATATCTTCAAGCAGACCAATCATTTCCAAAGTGACCTGTGCCGCTTCAGCCCCTTTATTGCCGTGTTTGCCACCGGCACGATCCATAGCTTGATCATCGTTTTCCGTCGTCAATACGCCAAAGCCAATGGGTTTTTTGTAATCCAACATCAATTGAGTCACACCCCGTTCAACGCTAGTGCAAACATAATCATAGTGTGAAGTTTCTCCACGAATCACGCATCCTAAAGCCACTACGCCCGCGCAACCGGCATCCAATAAAGCTTGGCAAGCTAAAGGGATCTCGACAGCGCCAGGAATCTTCACGCTCAAAATCTCGACCTCATTTTCCTCAAGAAAAGACAAAGCTCCTTCTTCGAGTTTTTCGGTAATTTCGCTATTGAACCGGGCGGTGACTACGCCCACTCTCACCTTTTTTCGTTTCAAGGCTTTCTCCTTCATTAAAATACAACAAATCAAAGGGGACGATCTCGACAATTTCTAAACCAAAGGCCTTCAAGCCAACCCGTCGATCAGGACGATTACTGAGTAAGCGAATTTGCCGGACTCCCAGGTGGTGCAGAATTTGCGCTCCTACTCCGTAATCACGATCATCCATATACTTACCTGTTGCCCATTGCTCTTCACTCAATGTTTGCAATGTTTTGGCATCAGCAGAAATAGGGGCACGAGAAATCCTTCTTAATAAAATCAAAACACCTTCCGACTCTTTATCTAGATGATGAAGAGCCTGAAACAAATGGCTCTCACCCGATTTTAAAAATTGAAAAACATCCTTCAAGGAATCTTCGACATGAACCCGTGTCAGAACTGGTTTTTCGGATTGGATTTGGCCTTTTTGAAAAACAAGATGTTCGAAACCATCCACCTGGCTGCGAAAAACATGAAGTTTCCAGTCTTGACCAAAATGCGCCGGCAAGTCCAAGCTTTCAGTTTCTTCAATTAAAGTTTCATTTTGCAAACGATGCTTAATCAAGTCCACAATCGAACCAATTTTGAGTCCATGTTTTTTAGCAAAACTCATCAACTCTGGCACCCGCGCCATGCTGCCATCCTCGTTCATCACTTCGCAAATCACTGCGGCGGGATTCAGCCCAGCGAGAGCGCAAAGATCAATACTTCCTTCGGTGTGTCCGGCGCGTTTAAGAACACCGCCTGCTTGCGCCCGTATCGGAAAAATGTGACCAGGGCTGGTGACGCCCGATGGTAAAGTGTTTGGATTTGAAGCCACACGAATGGTGTGGGCCCGATCCGCTGCGGAAATTCCAGTTGTAACCCCTGATGCGGCCTCGATGCTAATCGTGAACGCCGTTTTATTGGGGGAATAATTCATATCTTCACGAACCATTTGGGGAAGGCTCAAGCGCTCGATCTGATCTGAGGTTAAGGATAGGCAAATTAAACCTCGAGCCTGAGTCGCCATGAAGTTGATCGCTAAAGGAGTGACATGATCCGCAGGAAGAACCAAATCCCCTTCGTTTTCACGATTTTCGTCATCGACTAAAATCACCATCCGACCCTGTTTCAATTCTTCGATCAGTTCAGGAATGGAATTAAGCTGTGTTTTCACAATAGCCCCTTGCAATTGAGCTGAATTTGTTCAGATATTTTTTTTATTAAATCTTGATTTTCTAAAGTCTTAAGAAGTGATTTTAAACTCAGGTCAGTTTCTATATGAACCTGATCTGAAACTTTGAAAAAACCCAAATTGGTTTTTTTTAAAGTTTCAGGTATTAAACAGACTTGCAAAACGGAGTTTTCAAAACTGTTCACCGTTAAACTCACGCCCTGCAAAGCAATGCTGCCCTTATTGACAATAAAAGCGCCCAGCACTTGGGGGCATTTTATTTCAATGATCCAGGAGTCTCCGGCAGCTTGGGCTTTAATCACCGTACCCAGGGCTTCAATATGTCCAGAAACAAGATGACCATGAATTCGATCACCCCATTTTAAAGAGCGTTCAAGATTCACAGGCTTTTGTGATAATTTTTTTTCAATACGGGAAAGATCCAAATCCAAAGACCCCGACAAAATTTTCAAAGTTTCGGCCCCTAAAGTGAATTTCATATGGGACGAGGTCATTTCCTCGAGCGTAAGGCAGATCCCATCCACAGCAATGCTGTCGCCAATTTTAAGATCTGTAAACTCGGGTGGACGAGAAATAAACAAACTTAAGGATTCTTGCCCTAAGCTTATTTTTTCAATTTTTTGTAAAGATTCAACTAGCCCCGAAAACATGGACAGGAGATACCTTGGAAAGGCGCTCCGTGTCCAGCCGCTTCTACTTTTTAGCTCCAGATATTCCAGGAGCATCATTGGATTTCAATTTGTGAACCTTAACTTTGGCTCCCGGGATAAAAGCTGGGTTAAAATCCTGCAAGGTCTGAGTCACATGGCCTGATGAGATCTCTGGAGAGACATCGGTAATTTGCACAATCGCTACGGGTTGGCCTAAAGCTCCGCCTTCGTGAGTGATCTCAGAATTACAGGGTTCATCCTGCCAGTAGGTAATTTCATTATAAATCGCCAGCTGATCTCCAATTTGCATACCCACATTTGTGCCACCGATTAAAGCCACAAGGCCACCTTGAGCTTCGCCTTCTTCATAATCTAAAACACGAGTGAACCATTCCTCTTTTTTCAATTCATTTTTAAGTGAATTCACCGCACCCTCGAGGGTTGCACGAGTCACTTTGGCCATAGGAGTATTGTAATAGTAGCTTGGTCCCGCAGAAAATGGTCCAATCATTATATTAAAAGAACCTGCAGTGTCTGTCTTGTTATTGCGCTGAGACACTGATGCTAAAACTGATTTTTTAATTGGCGAAAGTGCGTTCAAAATAACTTCGAGCTGATAAACTTTCACATCGAAAGAAGCGCCAACTCCAGCTGCATTGGATGCACCCGTCGGAGTAAAACCGAGATGCAATCCTCCTCCACCCAGAAGTTCAAAAGAAGTTACGGCACCCGATAGCCTAGCTTGAGGTTTATTCATTAAACAATAAGCTATTTTTGAAGGTACCACCATTTCAGTTGCCGATTTGTTCATGGTTTTTTCGAAAAAATCTCGGCTGGTCTTACTCATATTTAATCGGCCGATCACTGAACCATCGTTGGCCATAGTCAAACCCACAACCGGCGATGCATAACGAAAAGCAAAAGCCTTACTTTCATAAAGAACATTATAAATTTGTTGATTCACGACAAACTGAAAGTCAAAAACATTGCCGTTGGGAAGAGTTACTGGCTGAGAAGAAATCTGACCAATGTCGACAATTTTTTTAAGTTCGCGAGGTTCAGGTGGAGGTGTTTTTTGGCAGGACTTGTTCCCCATCAAGAGTCCAGAAAATGAAATGACCAGACTGGCTTTGAGTATGTATTTTAAATTTGTATTCATGATTTGCCTCCTTAAAAAGCTCACAACTTGACCTTCGGACCGGATTTTGCCAGGCTAAACAAAAATTTTTGGTGCGAATTAAGTTAACAAGTTCTTGAGTTTACTTCTCAATTTTTAAACCATTCCATAATGAGACAAGCTAAGAAGTTGATTCAACTTTGGATTTCTTAAATAATTTTTTGTTAAAAAAATGACATTTGGCTAAAGTATCGACGATTCCGACTAAACTTATCAGCAACTTTCGTCAAAAAACAAGTCACAAAGGCTCTGACGTGAAGCTCGGAGCCCGATTTTCACAGACTTCCAGAACCCGATAAAATGATAAAAACTTGATTGTCATTTTTGGGCAAAGTTAAGCCCAGGCTGTCTTTCCGGTCCGAGAAATAATATAAACTTTTTATCCCTCCACCAATTTTAATACCACCAAGTTTAAAGATTAAACCTGCTTCACCAAAAGCGGCGTTGTAGTTTTGAGTAGCAAGACGAACACCGGGGCCAATGAAGCCATGAATACCAAATCCGCCACCATCTGTTTCCAAGCTCCCTTGAAAACGTGCGGCAGAGTCAAGACCGTTTACTGTATCGATGTTAGTTCCAAATCGAGAAAAAGCCGAATTTCTCCAGTTAAACCAATCAGCTAAAAACCAATTTAGTCCCAAGGTGATTTCATTGTAAGAACGTTCATTATAAGTCCCAAACGATGCACTCAAGTCATAAGTGAGTTTGCTGGCGTTTCCGGAAGATGAGAAACTTCCTTTTTTTTGCCCAAACGATCTTGGTGTCAAAAATAAAACAACAGCACAAAAAAGCATTGTATAAAACTTCATTTCATCTCCTCTTCGCATATCCAGAAAAAGAGTTTAATGTAGCCTAACTAAAAAAAGAAGAAGTTTTATAGAATTTATGGAGTTCAAAAGGAAGCTGCGGATATATTCATATCCGCAGCAGGGTCAATGGGTTTTAAATCGGGGGCCATTGATTTTTTTAAATTTAAAAGTTAACGGGCAAAAAAGTAAGTTCCATTTCGTCCATTTTTTCTGACAATCGATCAGAAACCACGAGCCGACGAACTTTTCTTTGTTTCGTTGCTGGTCGAGACGAAAAATAAGAATATGTTATATTAATTAGGACAAGGACCGGAGCGACTAAAAAGACCATCATAGGAAACAGCACTAAAACTAACCACATCCAGTATCCTGATGTCATTGCCGCTACTGAAAATAAAGTGAAAAACACGACTGCTTTTAATTCTTTCACAACCCCTCCTCGAAAAATTTCAACTCCGTTACAATTCATCAATTGCAAAGACGAAGCCAATTAATCCTAGACTCTCTATTCTGATTTTTTTTAAAGAGAAGCGATATAAGTTAGTTAAAGGAAAAAAATCTTGAGCTAGCCTGTAATGGGCCCCAATTAGCCTAGTAATCTAGGCATAATTCCCCGTAATAACTTTGAATGAAGGGGGCTTATTTCTTGGTGAATAAAATTTGATTTTTAACCACATCGACTTTAATCGAATCTCCTGCTTTGAAATTTCCCGAAATCATTTCTTTGGAAAGTGGATTGAGTAAATCCACTTGGATCACACGCTTCAAGGGACGAGCTCCATAAATAGGATCATAACCTTTTACGGCCAATGCTTTGTACACGGCCTCCGAGAATTCCATTTGAATTTTTTTAGCTTTTAAACGTTCAATTACGATTTGCAACTGAACTTGCACAATATCGCGAATTTGTTGCTCACCTAAGGATTTAAACATCACGGTTTCATCAATGCGATTTAAGAATTCGGGACGAAAGTGTTTTTTTAAGGCTTCATAAACAGCCTCATACTTTTGTTTTTCAGACAAGTTGGGATCAATCATCGCCGCGGATCCCATATTTGAAGTCATGATTAAAACTGTATTTTTAAAATCGACAGTGCGGCCTTGGCCATCAGTCAACCGCCCTTCATCTAAAACCTGTAACAGAATATTAAAAACATCGGGATGGGCTTTTTCAATTTCATCCAGCAAAACCACGCTGTAGGGTTTTCGACGAATGGCCTCGGTGATTTGTCCGCCCTCCTCATAGCCAACATATCCTGGAGGGGCTCCGACAAGGCGAGAAACCGAGTGTTTTTCCATATATTCACTCATATCCACTCGAACAATGGCTTGCTCATCATCAAACAAAAATTCTGCAAGGGCTTTAACCGTTTCTGTTTTACCAACGCCGGTTGGCCCTAAGAAAAGAAAACTGCCAATGGGACGATGGGGATCTGAAATTTCAGCCCGAGCTCGGCGAACTGCATCCGCGACCACTTGCAAGGCCTGATCTTGACCCACCACACGTTTTCCCATGGATTTTTCCATGTGTAATAATTTTTGCGATTCACTTTCCAACATCTTAGAAATCGGCACACCCGTCCACTTGGCGACCACTTCCGCAATATCTTCAGGACCGACTTCCTCTTTTAAAAGTTTTTTTTCTGTTTTTGTTTGAACTTGAGTCTTTGATTTTTCTTCAAAGGATTTTAGTTTTTTCTCGAGCTCAGGCAAAGTGCCGTATTTTAATTCAGCCGCTTTTCCTAAGTCTCCGGAACGTTCTGCTTTTTCAATTTCGTATCGCGTGGACTCGATGTCCTCTATTACTTTTTTGATCTGTACAATTCCGCCTTTTTCAAATTCCCATTGCTCGCGCAACTGTTGATTTTGTGCATTCAATTGCTTCAGTTCGTCTTCAATTATTTTTAAACGATCTTTGGCTGATTCTTCTTTTTCTTTTTTAAGAGCTTCTTTTTCGATGCGAAGTTGCATCAGCTTTCTTTCAATCTCATCAATTTCTTCAGGGACGCTGCGAATTTCAATACTCATCCGGCTGGCCGCTTCGTCGATTAAATCAATAGCCTTGTCAGGTAAAAAACGTGAAGTGATATAACGATGAGAAAGTTTCACTGCAGACACCAGCGCGGAATCAGTAATTCTAACTCCGTGATGAATTTCATATTTTTCTTTGAGTCCTCGCAGGATCGTGATGGCGTCCTCGACATTAGGTTCATCAACAAGAACTGTTTGAAAACGGCGTTCCAGAGCCGCGTCTTTTTCAATGTACTTTCGGTATTCATCCAGAGTCGTTGCTCCAATGCATCGAAGTTCACCGCGGGATAAGGCTGGTTTCAATAATTGACCGGCGTCCATGGCTCCTTCCGCTTTGCCTGCTCCAACGAGGGTATGAATTTCGTCGATGAAAAGGATAATTTCTCCTTCGCTGGAAGTGACTTCCTTAATGACAGCTTTTAAACGATCTTCAAATTCTCCACGATATTTAGCGCCGGCGATCAAGGCACCCATGTCTAAGGACATCAATTTTTTTCCAATCAAATTTTCCGGAATATCGTGTTTTATGATTCTTAGGGCAAGGCCTTCGGCGATGGCCGTTTTACCAACACCAGGTTCACCGATCAAAACAGGATTGTTTTTTGTTCGACGGCTTAAGACCTGTACAACTCGTCGAATTTCCTCGTCACGACCAACGACCGGATCCAATTTTCCCTCGGCCGCAAGCGCAGTCAAATCCCGTGCGTATTTTAGTAAAACTTCAAATTTATTTTCTGGATCTTCATCCGTGACTTTATGCGAACCGCGCATTTCACTGACAACTTTCAAAACCACATCTAATTTAAGACCCGTTTTTTTAAATACACTGTTAAGGTCAGAATCGCCCATTTTAAGCGCAGCGATCAGAAAGTGTTCCGTCGATATATATGAGTCGCCTAACGAGCGACATTCTGTTTCCGCCACTTGAAAGAGTTTTTGCAAACGCGGGCTGGCCATCACTTTTGAAGGAGCCCCACTCACTTCAGAAAAACGACTTATTTTGTTTGAAAATTCATCAAGGATAGCTTTTACCGGCACTTTGGCCTTTTCGATGGCTCGAGGAACTAAGCCTTCCGATTGTTGAACCAAGGCCAAAAGAAGATGTTCAGGCTCTACAGATGGGTTACGTCGGTCCTCTGCACTTTTTGCCGCAACTTGCATGGCTTCCTGACTTTTTCGGGTCATTTTTTCGATGTCATTGCTCATTGGCGCTCCTTAGAGTAAAGGTGAGTCCTCAATGAATAATGTCAAGAAAACCACTCCACGTCGAATAAATGCTTCTATAAAAAGAGACTCCGTCAGCGCCGCTGACTATATCGCTTATGATCATCGTTGGTCTTGCGATGAATGCACTCATTTTAATCATAGGGACGAGCAATGCACCTTGGGTTATGAGACTTCGCATCACCGCCTGAAAGAACAAACACGTTCATTTGAATTATCTGGGCGAATTGCTTTTTGCCGATTCCACGAAATCGACTAAATATTTTGACGACAATTTTATTTTATCGACTTTCTTCCTATGGTGAAGGGAACTTTTTGCCTAGGACGAGACGGAAGTGGCGACATTTTCCCAGCTGAAAATCCTCTCTAGATCAGACTAACGAATAAACTTTTGTAACGCAGATCTAAACTGGCCTGAAGCAGTGTCAAGAATTCGTCGCAGGTCCCGAACTTCACTTTGTCACGATTAATACGGATTCAGGAAGAACCGGAGAGTGTTGGTCACACTCTCCTGAAGAAAGAAAGGGGGGCCTTCACGGATGAGAGATAACTGAACAATAGAATGTTCTAAAACTCTGTAACAAGAGTTGAGGCTCAAAACAATAACTAGGCTCGGAGGCCGCCCTAATGATGGGGAGATCAACAAGATCACACAAGGAGGAATTGAAATGAATAAAAATTATTAACGGAGGAAATACTAATGGGAATGCGTGTAACGACAAATATATCTGCAATCAATGCACAAAGAAACTTGGTTGGCAGTCAAAGAGCCATTGGCAAATCAATGGCACAATTATCTTCGGGTAACCGAATCAACATCTCAGCTGACGACGCTGCTGGGCTAGCGATCTCTGAAAGATTGAAAGCTTCAATCCGATCAGGCGCTCAAGCTCAACGAAATGCGAACGATGGTATCTCGATGGTTCAAACTGCTGAAGGCGGCTTGAATGAAATCGGTAATATCGTAGTCCGTTTGCGTGAGTTAGGCATCCAAGCAGCATCTGACACTGTTGGTGATGTTGAACGTGGCTTCTTGAACAAAGAGGTTGGACAGCTTAAAGCTGAGGCTCAAAGGATCGCTCAAGTTACTACTTGGGGAGATACAAAACTTCTGGATGGATCAACTCCAGTTTTTGACTTCCAAGTTGGTATCTTTAACAACGCTGAAGAAGATCGAATTTCATTCAATGCTTCTGAAAACGTTGCAACATTAGATGCTTTGGGATTGACTGATTTGGATTACACAACCAAAGAAGGCGCGCAAAATGGATTAACTAATCTTGATGCCGCTCAAAACTTAACCAACGGATACCGCGCAAATCTTGGTGCTCTACAAAACAGATTAACTGCGACTGTAGACAACTTGGGTGTGGCTCAAGAAAATATGAGCGCTGCAAACAGCCGGATTCGTGACACTGACGTAGCTCAAGCTTCTTCAGAGATGACTCGAAACAACATCTTGTTGCAAGCTGGTACTGCGACTTTGGCTCAAGCGAATCAAGTGAACCAATTAGCTCTTAAACTTATTGGGTAATTGATTTTAGAAATTGTATGTAAGTTCAAAAAGAGCTGGGACAAAATCCTAGCTCTTTTTCTTTTTTGTTTTCTATTTTTAATATTCTACCCCTACCGAAAAAGCTCAGACATGACGTTTGGCCTATACGTTTGCAGGGGAAGGCAAACGTATAGGCCAAGCCGTCTATGGACCCCGCCGAAGAAGCAAGTAATTTTTTGATCTTTT
>JBBTCO010000014.1:50823-54502 GCA_038043185.1 Bdellovibrionota bacterium | reverse complement strand
TGTTACTCCGAGCCAGCCACAGAACGGATTACCAAAGCTTTTTTCGAGTCGTCACAGGACAAATAGCTCAGCAATTTCAAAAAAATTGTTTATTAAATTTTGCGGTGGATTTAAATCAAAATAAAAAGGTGACCGATACCCCCGTCGATACCAAAGAAATACGCAAAAAATCAAAAAAACTATGGAGATACAGGCCCTTCACCCGTGTCATTCGTGGATGGAAGGCGTATCGGACGGTCGCAAGTTACGTCAGGCTTAACGAACAAGAAGCTTTGGGGAATATTCCTTATCGAAAGCTAAGGTTGAAGGGGCTATCAGCCGGAGAATGGGAGATATTATGGGCTTAATTAACGGAATATCATTTTTATCTGTCGAAAAAATAGACAGTTACTTTAAAGCTATTTATCGGTTAAACTTCCCCTCATAAAAAATAAGGGGTTAACTAATGAAATTCTATTTAAACTGTATTTTCATATCAAGTGCATTGTTAGTTTCTGCCTGTGGATCAGATAGCAGCAAAGGCAGCGACCCAGCTGCACCTTTTATCTCCGAGAAAATAGATATGAGTGCTCCTCAAAAAATCAGCGCTCTTAACAATGATGAAATCACGGAGTTAAAAAAGATTTATCCTCAAATCGAAAACATAAACTTTACTAAGTATTTAAAAGTAAATAGCGATGACGCTCAATCCAAAATAAAAATAACCAAGAAAATTGAAGAAGCAAAACCTGAATTGAAAACATTAATTCATGATGTGAAAACAAAATGTGATGTTTACAACCCTGCGACGAAAACGGATACTTCCCTGATTGAGGGAGGTATTGGCAGTCAAATAAAATCTTCTATGGACTTTAAGATCGATGGCAAAAATTGTCCCATTTTTGAACAGGAAAATATAAATATTTCAGCTATTATTGTTGGTATTGATAAAGACAACAAAATAGTTCGAATGAACGGCGATATGACAATGACATCAAAAGTTCAATATTTAACTGATGAATATGTTTCTTTAAACAATATGAAATCCCAAACATATTCAGTGAGCGGTCCGATAAAAATTGAAAACGATGTAAAAAATTCTACAATCAAGTCACTCATAAAAGTTTCTGGAAATGCTGAAAGCGTAGTTGCTGATGGCAAAAAAATAATTTTCGATATTAAATTAAATCGACTGGAGACTTCTGTAAATCAAGATACAACTTCAGAATATCGAGGTGAAGTGAATTTCACTTTAAATAATAAAGAAATCACCATTGTTAAAATAGGCAAACAGGACAAGAACGAAAATGAGTTAGAAAGAAAGATCTACTTTAACGGGGTTGAAGTTGATATAAAGGATCCCGCAAAAAAATAATTACAAAGTCGAAATACTCGAGCGGCAATGGTGCAAAAATTCTTTTCGCGTGTCATTTTTTGTTTTAAAATGACCTCGTAAATCCGAAGTCACAGTCGAAGAATGGGAATCCTGAATTCCTCGCGCAATCACGCAAAAATGTTTGGCATTGATGTGAACCGCAACGTTGCTGGTCTCAAGCACAATTTCCAAACAGTCGGCTATTTGTTTGGTCAAGCGTTCTTGCACTTGGGGACGACGACCAAAAAATTGCACGATGCGATTGATTTTTGAAAGTCCAATCACTTTTTTGTTTGGAATGTAAGCAATGCTCGCCAGACCTTGAATTGGTTGGAAATGATGTTCACAGCAAGACATCACTTCGATGTCTTGAATGACAATCATCTGATCATATTTCATCTTATTTTCAATCGTGGTTATTTTCGGAAAATTACGATTATCCAAACCACTAAAAATTTCATTGACGTACATTTTAGCCATTCGATGAGGAGTTTCACCAAGACTGTCATCTTTTAAATCTAAACCAAGTGCCATCATTATTTTTTTGAAATGAGTTTCAATTTCTTTAATCTTCATTTCATTGCTGAGGCCATTTTTCACAATAGGAGTTGGCAACACTTTTTTTAAAATTTTATCCATAACGAGCGCCTTTCAAATTATTCGATTTTTTCTTTGGAACTTAGTGTATATTGAAGAGATTTTTTCAGCCGCCCAAACTCCTGTTTCCAGCGCCCCTCCCCAACTGGACCATTCTGTGGGATGGACGTAATCGCCAGCAAAAAGCAAACGCCCGTCAAAATCGGGCTCAGTAAAAATGCCGCGATATTTATAAAATTGGCTGTCGCTATAATGGAAGGTTGCACCTTTAATCCATTCTCTTTGCGACCAATCCAAAAGATGAACTTGTCCATTCCAACTCGAGCGATATTTTTTATAAATAGAGACGAGTTCACTCAACACTTCATCTTGGAAAATTTTAGGCCTTTTTGCCCCCTCGGGAAAGGACCAAGTAACTTCTGTTTGTTTCTGCATCTGAGAATATTTGATCAACTGTTGGCGTGAAATAAGTTGAGTGTGAATAGGCAATCCATCAACTGAGTTTTCTTGACCCCAATGCTCTTTTGTTCCCAAAACCATTTTTACTTGTGAACTGAGAGTTAATTTTGCAATGGCTTCTTTTTTCAATTGGGCGAACGGCAAATCGGAAAGCCCATACACAGATTTGAGTTGAGATGCCGGCAAAGCAAGAATTAAAAATTGAGTCGTTATTCGACGCACTCCCTTGGGAGTATTAAAAACACACTCAAATTTACCATCACTTTCCTTTATACTGGTCAACGGTGACTGCGTTTGCACCAAATGATCGGGAATAACACCAGAAACTCTTTCATATATAGCTCGCAAAAGCTTTTCATTTCCACCTTGAATTTTGTATAGGGATGAATTTGTCGCTTCTTTCTCCCAAAATAATAACCACTGCAAAGCCGACAACTGATTTTCGTTCATCGCCATTTCAGTTTGTATCCAATGAATTAAAACTTGCACTAAATCTGAATCCATTTTTGGTTTTAAACTATTGAAATAGTCCCGAAGTTTCCATTGATCAAAACTGATCGCTAAAGGATGTACGATCACATCGCTGAGGCCCTTGTGATCAGAAAATAATTTAATTTTAGTCAGAGACCACTTTTGCAAATAAGGTTTTAACAAGTGAATGATTTCTTGTTGGGTGATCCACTTTAACTTGTAATAAAAAACTTTTTTCTGAAGAATATTAAGCTCAAGCTCATCAATTTCAAGTTTATATTCTTTTGCTAAATCAAAAATGATTTTATGCTTAAGTTGAAAACTGCTCACGCCAAGTTCTATGCCATTTTTAGCTTCAGGCGTTTCTAAGGTGTAGACTCTTCCTCCGACACGGCGACTGGCTTCAAATAATCGATAAGGAATTTTTTTCTTTTTTAAAGTATGAGCTGCGGCCAGACCAGCAGCACCGGCACCAACGATGACAACCTCATCATTATAGTATTTTTTATCAACATCGAAATAGGTGTCTAAAACACTGCACGCCGGGGTCGTTAAAACAGCTCCCGCCGCAATCCCCGCCTCTGCAAGAAACTCTCTTCGTGTTGCTTTTTTAACTCGCTTCTGACCCACGCTTTTCCATTTCATTTAAACACAAGAAAGGATCTTAAGCTTTCTGGTTCATAAAATTTACGTTTTTTTAGAATAAAGCGAAGCTCCTTCGAAGACAAATTTTATCCGCAAGAAAACGAGAATTCTTTTTGGAGTGAATGAGTGGTCCTTTCTATTTTGGACCTTGGC
>JBBTCO010000014.1:0-50813 GCA_038043185.1 Bdellovibrionota bacterium | reverse complement strand
GCAGGATGCACCCAAGCCAGAGCCCATGGAAGGGCGGGTCCAAAATAGAAAGGACCACTCATTCACTCCAAACAAGCTGGTCTCCTTTCTCGAAAGGTAAACTTTGTCTTCGAGAGGCCGCGTTATTTCCAAAAAAACGTAAATTTTATTGCTCGATAAGTTTAAGATCCTTTCCTGTGTCTAAAACAAGTGAAAAAATCGTACTTCAGCTGATTCTTTTTCATCGATTGAGATTTCGATTTTTAATTTTATTTGCCTCCTTTGGCGGAGCTTTTTTTGGCATACTGGCGCCTTATTTTCAGAAAGAATTTATCGATGTATTGACTGGGGAAACTCAATCTAAACTTCACTTTTTAAATTTTTTAAACCCCTGGGCCTTCATCGGATTTTCCTTCCTAAGTTATCTTATGGGGCAGGCTTTTTCTTTGTGGACATCCTCGATCGGCGCTCGTGAGGCCATTTATATGCAAAGACTTCTCTCTGAGAAGCTCTATCGTAAAACGCTCACTTTAAAAGTAGATACTCTCAGCCAAAAGCCGCTAGGGGAAATTGTGCAAATCTATGCTGCAGATATTCAAGGCAGCACTGTATTCTTGGACCAAACATTACCAACTGGAACCTCAACTTTATTTCCCTTAATTCTTGCTCCCTTTATTTTAATTTTGATGTTTGATACCCCTTTATGGCCAACATTTTTAGCCATGTTTATAGTCGCTACGCTGAACACCAGTTTGGCTTTTCGACAATCAAAATATTTTTTTCTTTTCAAAAAATTGGCTGGTGAAAGAATTGGCGTCGTTAATGAGTGGATTCAAAATATCCGTATTTTACGCGTTCTGAATTGGACAAGATATTTTGAAAAAATGATTTATCAGAAAAGAATTGTTGAAACTGAGAATCGCATTCGAATGTTAACTAACGGTCAAATCATGAATTCCATAACCTCGTGTTTTACATTTCTATTGAATGTTTTAACTCTGGGGGTCTTGGTATTTGTCTCGAAACAAAAACTGACTTCTGGTGAAATTCTCGCATTGATGTGGATTTTGGGTGTTTTTTTAACCCGGCCCTTTCGACAAATGCCCTGGTTTTTTACTTTTGCATTTGACGCTTGGACTTCCGTGAAAAGACTTCAAGATTTTTTTAATATTGAAAACTACACCACTCAATCTGGCTCGCCAGACTTTTCCCGCTCGAAATCACCACTGAAAAGTATGAAGGAAGATAATGCCCTCGAAGTTCAGAATTTAAATTTAAATATCCATGGCCATACGATCTTACAAAATATTTCAATGAGTGTTCGACAAAACGAATTTGTGGCCGTCGTCGGAGACGTGGGCTCTGGAAAAAGCCTTTTGCTCTTATCTCTGCTTGGGGAAACTGGTTCTTCGAGCGATTTTCTGAAAGTTAAGCCTGGCCTAAAGCTTTCTTATGTTCCGCAAGAAGGCTTTATTATGTCAGCGAACTTAAGAGAAAATGTCATATTTGATTATGATCAAGACTCGTCTCAGGACAAAAGGGTTTTAGAGTCTTTGAAAAGCTGTGAATTTCACCTTGATCAGGAAAGAACAAGCGACGGCCTTAATACAGAAATTGGCGAACGTGGAGTCAATCTTTCCGGCGGGCAAAAACAACGGGTCAGTTTGGCGCGCGTCGATTATCACAATGCTGACATTCTGCTTTTAGACGATTGTTTTAGCGCCTTGGATGTCGATACTGAAAAATTAATTATGGAAAAACTTGTTCTTGGGCGTTGGAAAATGAAAACAAAAATTTTAGTTACCCATCGCCTATCCGTCATTGAAAAAGCTGATCGCATTTTTTTCCTCGACTCTGGAAAAATTATTGATGAAGGAACTTTCGACGATCTTATCGAGAAATCTGTTAAATTTCGCGATTTCACCCAATCAGTCCACCACGAAAACACAAAGGAGATTCATGTCGCCCCCTCGAATAGCGAAGGAAACTGAACCTCATGGTGAAATGAAGTTTTCCAAAACAGTGCTTAATACTTTGTGGATGGCTTATCAGCCTTTTGCTGGTAAAATTATTTCTGTTTTTATTTTGGGACTGCTTGGACGAATTCTTTTATTGGGAAATGCCAATGTGATCGGCTTATGGGTTGATAGTCTGTGCACAGCGCCACAAATTTGCAAAGCAGTACCGCAGTTTCTTCAAGGTTGGACTTCACAAGATTTTATTTTAACTCTGCTGGGAATGGGCCTGACTGGCTTTGCTTTCACCCTCAGCTTTCGTGTCTTGTTTTCACGTCTCTCGGCTAAATCTATTTCAACCTTCTATGATGAAGTGACCCTTCGAACTTCAAGATTCCCTATGTCTTTTTTTGATCAAACGCCCACGGGCCGAATCATCACCCGATTTTCAAGCGACTATGGAAATGTTTTTCGCTTATTCGGCGGCCCCCTGGCTGAATTTCTGTCGATCATTTTCGACTTAGCTAGCATGTTGCTTTTAATTACTTTAGCCAGTCCATATTATTTAATTTCTGTAGGTCTAATTGTAATTCTTAATTGGCTTGTATTTAGAGCCAATCGGGACAAATTACGAAGCTCTCGACGAGCTCTTTCATCCAGTCGGTCTCCTTCAATTGCTCATTTTGCCGAGACCACTCAAGGCGCAAGCATCATTCGTTCTTTTCATCGCGAGTCCGTTTTTCAAAATCGATTTAACGCCTTGGATTCTTATTTCTTAGATCAAAAAATGTCGACAATTAAAAATATTATTTCTTTTTCATTTCAAATGAACGCTTTATCCGCACTACTCTTACTGGTGACCGGAACGATGGCGCATTTCATGATAAAGAATGGCGCTCTGAGTGTCGGATCAATCGGAGTGGCCTTTAGTTTTATTGTACTTTCTGGCAACACCATACAAATGTTTTTCGAGTGGCTTTCGCAATTTGAAGAAGCTCTTATCGGTGTTGAAAGACTTGATAAATATTTACGAGCTCCTCTTGAACCTGGAAATCTATTACCTTCAACGGCAACTTTTAAAACTCAACATTCTTTTGCTAGTCCAGAAATTGAAAAGCTTCGCGAATCACCTTTGACCCTGTCGCGAAGTGCTCCTGTCGAAGTTAATGATCTTTGGTTTAGATATTCACCTTCAGGGCCGTGGGTCCTTAAAAATTTAAATTTTGAAATTAAACCTGGTGAAAAAATTGGTGTCGTTGGACGCACCGGCAGCGGGAAGTCCAGTTTAGTGCAGGCCCTTTTTTATCTTTATCCCATTGAACGGGGCTCAATTAAAATTGGTGGATTCTTCCCCACTCTCGAGAAGGATGGAGTTGGCGTTGAGTTAACACGCTATCGAAATTTAATTTCCTACATTTCGCAAGATCCGATTTTGTTTCAAGGAAGTCTTCGTGCCAATTTAGATATGGATTTAAAGGCCACTGATCCCGAAATCTGGCAAGCCTTGGATAAGGTCGGCTTGAAGGCTTGGCTCAAATCTTTGGGACAAAACCTGGAATTCCGAATCGAAGAGCGAGGTAAAAATCTTTCCTTGGGCGAAAAACAACTGCTTTGCATGGCTCGTGCTTTATTGCGAAAGGCCCCGGTCGTTGTGATGGACGAAGCCACCAGCTCTGTGGATCCCCAATCCGAAGACATTCTTGTAAAAGCGACAGAGGAATTTTTTATAGATCGCACTCAGATAATTATTGCTCATCGACTTTCCACTCTTAAAAAATGTCATCGCATACTTTGGTTAAATAAAGGTGAAATAAAAAAATTTGGACCAACTTCTGAAATCCTTCCCGAATTTGAATCCCAGTCCTTGCTCGATTTGACTTGAGTTAAATTCGCTCTAAGTGTATCTCTAAAAGTGCGGAGGGCTCGAAAATGAGTGGAGATGACATCAACACAGATCAAAACTTGCCACCGACTGATCCTATTCCTCAGCAAGCTTCAGTACAAACTGCCCTTATGGAATTAATGACTCATTGGCCCGCCCTCACTCTTCATGAAAGGCGCGAGAAGTTTTCTATGCTTCCTCGCACAGAAGCCGAGGAACTTTTTTTAAGCCTTAATACCCACGACCAAGCAGAACTTGTTGCCGAAGTGGGCTCATTGGAAAAAAGATCTTGGGTGCGATTGTTAGCTCCCGATGACGTGGCCGATTTAATCCAAGAGTTAGGGCTGGATTCCAGAGAAGAAATATTAGGACTTGTCGACCCCCAAACCCGCCGTGAAGTCAGCGCGCTTTTAGCCTACGCCGAGGACAAAGCCGGGGGATTGATGAGCTCGCGTTTCGCAAGACTAAGGCCCGAGATGACTGTGGACGAGGCGATCAGTTATTTGCGAATCCAAGCAAAAACTCAAGTTGAAACAATTTATTATGCTTACGTTTTGGATTCCCATCAGGTTCTTCTAGGAGTCGTTTCTTTCCGAGAACTATTTTCAACTGCTCCTAATAAAATTGTTAAAGACATTATGACCGTCGACATGATTAAAATTCCAGTGAACTTGGATCAAGAACAAATTGGACGAATTTTTTCTCAGCAAAATTTAATGGCCATTCCTGTTATCGACGACGATGGAAAAATCCAAGGGATCATCACATTCGATGACGTTGCAACGGCAATTCAAGAAGAAGCCACCGAAGACATGCAAAAGATCGGGGGCGTTGAAACTCTGGATGCTCCTTATATGAAAATTGGACTTTTTGAGTTGATAAAAAAACGTGGAGTTTGGCTTGGCGCCCTTTTTATCGGCGAAATGGCCACGGCCTCGGCGATGGGGCATTATCAAAGTGAAATTGAAAAAGCGGTTGTCTTGGCTTTATTTATTCCATTGATTATTAGCTCAGGTGGAAACTCTGGATCCCAGGCCTCGACACTGATTATTCGCGCTATGGCACTTGGTGAAATCCGTCTTCGTGATTGGTGGAGAGTTTTTCTTCGCGAAGTTATTTGCGGCGTTGTTTTAGGCTTATTCCTTGGCTGCGTTGGTTTTTTGAGAATTGTCTTGTGGCCACAGAGTGAAGTGCTTTATGGAAATCATTATTTACTGGTTGCTGTGTCCGTAGCAACCAGTGTTTTAGGAGTGGTGCTGTGGGGTTCATTGGCCGGAGCCATGTTGCCATTTTTACTCAAAAAATTGAAACTTGATCCCGCCACAGCCTCTGCGCCAGCCGTGGCTACAATTGTCGACGTCACAGGATTAATTATTTATTTTTCTGTAGCTAGTTTATTTCTTCGCGGAGTCATACTTTAGCGATAACTTAGTTTATCGATTTCGCTAACTTCGAAGTCCATGCCTGGATAGACGACATAACCCCATCTTTGGCTTCACCGAACTGAACACCATAGGCTTTGTTATGCTCACTCCACACGATACGACCAGACACTTCGATCTCATGCCCGTCCGGTCCTTTAATTTTCATAGAGACTTCTCCGCCTTTATCAAGGGCTTCGTCAGCGCTAAAGGACGCTCCACCCATCGAGATCGTATTCATATGAGCAACTAATTCGCGATCTCCAACTTTGACACGGATATCTGTATTCATCATGAAGCGATCATGTTTTCTTAGATTTTTCGAAGTTTTTTGTCGCAACACCCACCAAACGACAAGTGGTAAAGATAAAAGAACAATCACAGCCCCTGCCGAAGCGCCAGGACTTCCACCACGAGGAATTTGGGTTATTGCTGTGGAAACCAAACCGCAACCTGCACCACCACTGGAAGACTCGGCAGACGAAGCAATACCCCTGTCATCTTGATATTTTGGTGAATAACTTGGTTGCGTTGCTAAAGTTGATGAGTTTGTTTTCGCATTAATAATTAAATTGTAAGCATTTATACGTGCAGCCGAAGATACTTTTCCACTCAAAGTATTTACATGTTGAGCCGTGGCTAAAACCAGTTGTTTGATTTGATAACCTGTCATTGCCGGAGCTTCTCTCATGGCCAAAGCAGTTATTCCAGCAACAAACGGAGCCGCCATCGAAGTTCCTGACATCGAACCATAATAACCGCCAGGCAGTGTACTGTAAATATAAACGCCGGGACTTGCGATGTGAACTTTTTGTACTCCATAATTTGAAAACGAAGCCAAGTTGTCAGAATCCGTAGTTGCAGCAACAGAAATATTTCCTGGAATATCGTAATTTGAAGGAAACATATCACTACCATCATTATTCAATGCATTGTTGCCAGCAGCAGTGACAATTAAAATATGATGATCATAAGCGTAGCTCATGGCATCCAATAAAGATTTCGAGTAACTCGCTCCGCCCCAAGAGCAGTTGATCACTTTTGCACCCATATTTACAGCGTAATACATGGCCTTGATCGCATTCGAAGTCGAACCCGAGCCATTGGAGTCCAAAAATTTAAGAGGCATAACTTGAATGCGTGATTGATCTAAAGAGGAAGAAAAAATATCTATACCTGCACCCACCACAATTCCACCAACATGAGTGCCATGACCTTCGTCATCAAAAAAGTTCGAAGAGTTAGAAATAAAATTCCAGCCAGAAACGTCATCAATATAGCCGTTAAAATCATCATCAATACCATTATTTGGAATCTCTCGAGTGTTCACCCACATAGCGCCAGTATTTTTAAAAACCTTGTGATTGCTGTCCAAGCCCGTATCAATGATAGCCACGACCGTTTTTGGCGCGGCATTGATTGCTGACATCACACTCCAAGCTTGCTCGACTTTTACGTTCGCATAATTTTGTGTGAAAAAAACGGAAGACTGGGCATGGACTTGATCCTCGGAAAGCATCTCAAGAACTTCACCCGGCGTCTCGTCAGAGACTTTATCTAAGATATAGTTTGGTTCGATGAACTCAACTTCAGGGTCATTATTTAATTCTTCCAGAGTGGCTTCTTGTCCATCCTTTACAGAAAGATGGAACATATTCATGTCAGGAAATGCAGCCTTCAAATTAGCTTTACCAGAAATTTTACTAACAACCGCGGCACTATTCGTTTGATTTTTAAATTTGACCAGATATTCGCCAGGCACCACACGAGGGTTTTGCCCGTACACCATAGACGATAAGAACAACAGCGACGCAGCAATTACGCGTCTATTTAATGTGTTTCTTATAGTCCTTAATCCAGTCGACACGAGATGCTCCTTTACACACAGCAATCATCTAATGACTATTTATCGGACCTTGGCCTTGAAGTCTTAAGAGCTAAGTTGAGACTAAAGTGAACATTCCTTGCGTCTCATCTCGAGAATCCCACCAGAAATTGTCTCAAAACAGGATAAGGCGTGGGCTCTTTTTAGAGCAGAGATTGTCCTCATTTGGCCTGACCAAGTGAGGACAATCCTAGACACTTGAATAAAGAGCTTTTAAGCTGGGTTATATGAACTTAATTTTACAAAAAATGAGACAGATTTTCTTAAAAGGTCTGCTGACTTTATTGCCCATCGCTGTCTCAATTTACATAATTTATGCAGGTTTTTCGATTCTCGAAAACCTTTTAGGAAGTCTACTCCGTAGCTTATTACCAGAGCATGTTTATATCCCAGGATTTGGTTTTGTTCTTACTCTTATCTTAATATTTCTATTTGGTTTTATGCTTAACAACCTGATTTCAGTTTCGTTCTGGGGACAGATTGAAAGACGCCTCACCGAAGTGCCCTTAATCAAAGCTGTCTATTCCCCTCTTCGAGATCTGATGAATCTTTTCACCAAAGGTCACAAAGATTTACAACGAGTTGTTCTTGCAGAAATAACCCCTGGATTCAGAGTATTTGGTCTTGTCACACGAGAGAACTTTGACGATATATCTCAGTGGCCGGATAACTTAGAGCAAAAAGTCGCTGTCTATATTCCCCTTAGCTACGCTCTAGGTGGACTAACTTTAGTTGTCGATAAAAGCAAGCTCACTCAAGTTGATATCCCCGTTGAAAAAGCCCTTAGCTTAGCGGTGACCGGATGGATTACCACGGAAAAAGAAGGAAAAAAAATTCATGTCTGAAAAATCGGTGCATTCATCGACTACTTCCGCAGCCAAAGCTCTTCGTGTGAATTTGGATCTCGAACGTTATGGAACATTCGCTGAAATTGGTGCCGGTCAAGAAGTCGCTCGACATTTTTTTCAGGCAGGCCGAGCTTCGCAAACAATTGCAAAAACAATTTCTGCCTATGACATGATTTACAGTGACGAGATTTACGGCAAAGAAAAAAATGGCAGATATGTTTGTGAATCACGTTTAGTAAAAATGTTAGAAAAAGAAGCCAATCTTCTTTTAAGAAGGCTCGATTCCCATCGCGGTGACAAAACTTGCTTTTTTGCCTTTGCAAATACGGTAGCCACTGGTACCGCCGAATCCCCGAAGTGTCATGGCTGGATGGGAATTCGTTTTCAAACCGAAGTTCATGGTCCATTCAATGACATCACACTTCATATTCGAATGACAGATAAGCATCGTTTGCAACAACAAGAAACACTTGGAGTTTTAGGTGTAAATTTAGTTTATGGCGCTTTCTACCACTCGAAGGACATGAACGACTTCATTACCCATCTTGTCGACAATATTAAAACTGGCCAGTTGATGATTGATGCGATCAAGTTTCAAGGTCCTCATTTTAAAAACTTTGATACTCGCATTGCAAATTTAGAGCTCGTCAACCGAGGTCTTTCGGAAGTGGTGCTTTTCAGTCCACAGATGGAAATTTTGACTGTAGGGGATGTGGTGTATGGCAAATCCGTTTTACTTCAAAGAGGAAGCTTTCGACCAGTAACAAACAGTCATCTTGATGTTTTAGAAAAAGGGATGCAGCAGTTAAAATTGCAACTGAAGGAAAACAACTCCAAATCCACGGAAATTGTTCCACTCATGGAAATCACCGCACGAAAAGAAAAAATGGATACTGCGGACTATTTGACCAGAGTCGAATCCTTGGCAAGTCTTGGTTTTTTAACCATGGTTTCTCGATTTAATTTATTTTATGAACTAAAAACTTTTTTCCGAAAATACACTCAGAATGAATTTGTCATTTTAATGAGCGCACTTCATCTTGAAAAAATATTAGACGAGACTCATTACCAACATCTTGAGGGCGGAATCTTCGAAGGTTTAGGAAAACTCTTCGATGCAAAGACCAATCTTTATATTTATCCTCATAAAACTGATAAACTTTGCACCACTGCAAAAACCTTCAATCCAGCACCCAACGTCGTTGGACTCTACAAACTTTTTTCAGAAAAAAAACAAATTCGTGATATTTCGGGCTGTGACGAGGCCGCGATCTATCATCACTCCAATGACATACAAAAACTTTTAAAGAAAAAAGACAAAGACTGGGAAAAATTAGTTCCCCTTGAAGTAAGAAAGAAAATTATTTCGGAAAAGATCTTCGGCTATCGCTGACACCTGTTCTGCAAGAACTCGATTAAACATTGCACTGCTTGACCGTTTCCCGCTCCTCCCGAAATTGGTCCCTGACCTTTATCTGTCCACGAGTAAATATCAAGATGAGCCCATTTCTTTCCGCGAATAAATTTTTTCAAAAATAAGGCTGCAGTGATCGCACTGCCAAATCCGTCAGCCGAGTTTTTACAATCAGCAAAATTTGAGCTGAGTGCATTTGCATATTTATCGACCAAAGGCATCTGCCAATTCCAATCTCCACTAAGCCAACCGCATTGATTTAATGTTGTGGCCAACTCATTATCATTGGAAAACAAACCTGCCACTTCGCTGCCTAAAGCCACTTTAATGGCGCCAGTTAAGGTGGCTACATCAATTAGAATCTCGGGATCATCTTGTGGTTTTTGCGTCAGCGCCACATCAATGACGTCGGCCAAAACCAAACGTCCTTCGGCATCGGTGTTATCAATCTCAACTTTAAGTCCGTTACGCGCGACGACCACATCACTTGGTCTTACTGATTTTGCATCCATAACATTTTCCGCCAAGGCTAAATAAAAGTCGCAAGGAGCTGCGTATTTAGTTTGGTCAACCCAAAGAGCCAATGCCAAAACAGCAGCAGCACCACCCATATCTTTTTTCATGAGTCGCATTCCCGACGAGGGCTTAAGATCTAAACCGCCGGTGTCAAATGTGATTCCTTTTCCAACAAAAGCAATGGGTTTTAATTTTGATTTCGTTTTCATTTTGGGACGATATTTGAGGTGAACCATTTTTGGCCCATGCTCTGCAGCCTGCCCAACAGCAAGATGCAATCCCATTTTCTCTTTCTTCAATCTTTTCTCGTCCCATACTTCAAGTTTTGTCGCCAAAGACCATTTTCGTTTTTTAATTTCTGCAACAAAACTTTGAGGATTCAGTTCATTTGGGGAAAGATTGACCAAATGACGAGCCCAATTTACTGCAAAAGCCCTTGCTTGCGACTTTTGCAAAATTTGCGGATCAAGACGTCCCATTGTTTTCTTAAAATTCACTTTAGGAAAATCAATTTTTTTCTTATCTTCAACTGATCTAAAATTGTAGGCGGCCAAGTCAAATCCGACAAAAGCTCCCAAATCTTGCATCGCATTTGTGGCGCGAAATTCGATCGCAACAGAGCCCAGTTGATGGGCTTTAAACTGAGGCAAAAGCGCACCCACTGTATCCCTAGCCCAAGAATAATCTGAATCATCAAAGCGTCCTAAAACCCACTCTGATCTTTTAATTTGTGGACGGATAATCCAAACAGGTCCGTTTTGGCCTACGAAATAGACAAACTCTCGATCTTGACTATGTAAGCTATCTCTTTGCCAAATCAGAGCTTCTTTCTGAATAATTTGAGCGATCCAATTGCCCTCATTTTTACCAAGAAAATAGACTTTTCCCCGAAGCTCTGATCGGCCCTTGCTTGTCAAAGATTTTTTCTGATTATCCCCGATTTCAAACTTTTCTAACCATGACTGCATAATGAATACCCCTCATTTGTCTTGATCTCATGTTCTGATTTTTTCTATGATAATACCTAATGGCGCCAAATGAAATGCACAGTTTAAAAATTAATCTCAAAATTGCCTTCCTTAATGCCGAAAATCTTTTTTTGCTCTTTGATTCTCCTCCACATAAGGACATTTTGAAAGCTGATGGAACTCAGTGGCAAAGACTTTCTACCTCGATTTATGAAAATAAACCTTTAGATAAATTAAAAGAGTTAGCCAAAGCCATCAAAGAAATTGATGCAGATATTGTGATGTTATGTGAAATCGGCGGGCCCGAGTCTTTAGCGAATTTTAATGAACTCTTTCTGGATAGCAAATATTCAAGCGCCCTGATTGAGGGAAATTCAAATCGCAATATCGATGTGGGTTTTTTAGTCAGGAAAGAATTGCCTTTTTATTTTGATTTGGCTTCAAATAAGAATCGTTCAATTAATTTTGTTTATCCCCATGAAAAATCACAAAATCCCCCGCCCGTGAATAAATTTTCAAGAGACGTCGCCGAACTTAAATGTTTCACAAAAAATGTCGACCAACCCTTTCTTATACTTTTATTAACCCACCTCAAATCCCGTTTGGACCCAGAAAGAAAAGATACCAATGGCTTTGAGCGAAGAAAAGCTGAACTGAAAACTCTGGTTGAAATTGAGCAAGAAATTGAAAAAAACTATCCATCGATACCTATTGTCATGGCCGGAGATTTTAATGGTAACGCGGGAACTGAAAATACGGATGAAGAATTTAAACCGATTTACC
Source organism: Bdellovibrionota bacterium (assembly GCA_038043185.1). Classification (GTDB taxonomy): domain Bacteria; phylum Bdellovibrionota; class Bdellovibrionia; order Bdellovibrionales; family Bdellovibrionaceae; genus UBA5009. The sequence continues at coordinate 39,162 of JBBTCO010000014.1, read as the reverse complement.
AGTCGACCTCTCTTAAGGATATTTTAGAATTAGCTAATGCGCCTGGGCCCGATCGAGCCACTTTTTATCAAGTAAAAGCTATGGGCAAAACTGAAAGTCGTCAAATTGACTACTGTTTTCTTAATCCTGTAGCCGCACAGAAACTTAAATCAAATTCCTCTTCTGTCTATCGCTATAAAGATGAATTTGGTTTTAAGATTGACATACCTCAAAATCTTGAAGCTAAGATGCAATTACCTTCAGATCATTATCCCTTGGTTTTTGAGTTAGCAGAACTCATACTCGGGTGAAAGGACTTACATGAGCGTTCAAAAAACTGTTACGCAGCAGTTCAATGTTGAGATTGAAAGTACTTATAACGTCTCAGAATCCCGCCCCGAAGAAGGTTATTTCTTTTTCGTCTACAATATTCGCATTAGAAATTCAGGCAACGCCAGCGCCCAGCTGATGAATCGCCATTGGATCATCACAGATGCCTTAGGGCGCATCGAAGAGGTCCGTGGCCCCGGTGTGGTTGGCTTACAACCCCATATCAAGCCAGGACAGTTTTTTTCCTATGAAAGCGCTTGTCCACTGAGAACCTCAAGCGGCTCTATGAAGGGCACTTATGAAATGCGCGGAAGCAATGGCGAAAATTTTAATATTGAAATTCCGGAGTTCTTTTTGATATCACCGCAGGCTCTGCACTAGGGTTATTTTGTTCTTTACTTGGGTTGGGGTTGGCCAGGGCGATATGTCGGCAAGGTTGATTTTCGCGCTGGAAAAATTTCTTGAGTAGCGTCTATTTGTTCTCTTGTCAGCTCTGCTTTCGAAACATTGCCATTCTTGTCTTTTACTAATACATCTGACTTCAAGCAGTTGAGGGGTCGCAATTTTTCTATACTATATGTTAAAAATTTAGTACTCATCATATTTGATTTACAATCTTGGATTGTCTTTTTTTCCACCAGCAAGAATTCAATTCCCTCTTCTGTGCAAATGGGTTCTTTTTCAAAGACCGCTTCAAAACAAAGGCCAGTCTCGTAGTTAATGTGAATATCTCTAGCATCCCTGCGGGCCGATTTTACTGCAATTTTATCATTATCGGCATAACTAATCCCACTAAGTAAGAGCAAAAACGTAAATACAAACAGAATTTTTTTGAGCATGCTTATTTCCATTTTTTAATTTTTAAACAAAAACTTCCAAATTATTCGATTCTTTATCGGCTTAGAGACCTTTGTTCGATACTGGATCTTAGTGGGTTAATTTGAGTCTCGATTTGAGTCGCTGCAATGAGAAATACGGAATGTAAGCGTTAAATTTCTTCAACGCTATGATTTGATGTAACAACCGATAGCTTCAGCTTTTCGAGCGTTCGATAGTAAAAGCTCAGCTCATGCGAACTTCGAATCCAAGCCTTATGAATCAGGTAATGCTCTTTTTTCAGCTGAACTTCAGCCTCTGCGTTAAGAGGTAACTGAACCAAAGCTGGCGTTACCCATTTGGTTTTCTTTTGATTAATCCAGATTTCAGCTCCATCCGGATCACTCACCAACATGCAGATTCCCTTTTTTTTATTTAATGGATTTTGACCTCGCCCAATCTGACTTAGCCAAGTCTGGCGCGACTCAGAGACTGGTGTCCAAAATGAAAAAATAAGCAGGCATAAGCCCAAAAGGTCAAAAAGCATGGTGGCTACAGCTAACAAATGGTCCTGCGTAAATCAACTTTCAAATCACAAATCTGGACCTTCTTGGTATATTGAGGCGCTCGACACGATATATTCGTTCTCGCATATCATCACCTTCATCATTAATCCGTCACCACTCGATTTATTGGCAGAACGATCATCTCCATTTATTGATCCGAGCTTCAAAAAGATCACAGATGCAAAATTTTTTCCGCGTATTTGCTGGCCAAATCGCGCAAAGATTTGAGCAAGAAGGCTTGGTGAATTTTTCACCGAATCAAACCGCACGAAAAATCATGACCGATACCCCTCTGCCTCAAAATACCCCGAAAAAACTTTGGAAACACCGACCATTCACAAGAGTCGTTAAAGGCCGAAGTGCGTATACGATCGTGCGGAATTATATTCAACTCAATGAAAAAGAGGCTTTGGGAATAATCATATATCAAAAACGAAGGCTCAAAGGCCTATCCACAACAGAGTGGGAATTACTGTGGGCTTAAGAGCTACTAATTCTTAAAAAATTTTAGTATCGCCAGAAAAGCTTGCTTCTGCACTTCCCAGCTCAAAGATTCAGCCCCTGGATTTTGCACAAGCTGTTCATCAAGAAAAGGAAAATGAACAAAGAGTCCGGAAGCTTCAGGCCCACAATGCTGAAAGAATTCATAATAAATTCGATTACAAACAAAGGCCCCGGCTGAAAATGAAATTTCTACAGGAATGTGCAGAACATCAAGTTGTTGCTTTAAACGTCCAATATCTACATTTGAAAAATAAGCGTCTACTCCGGACTCGTTGATTCGAGATGGTAAGGGAAGATAATTATTCTCGTCGGGGAAGCGAGCTTCTTGCCAATTCAGAGCCACCCGTTCAAGACCGATTTTTTTAGTTCCACCGGCCTGACCCAGCATTAAAACTTTTTTTGGTTTGAATTTATCGATCGCATTTTTTAAAACCCGTGGAGCTTCAGCGAAAGTCACCGGAAGAACGACGGTAGAAAAATCACCAAAATCTGGGGATTGTTTTTTCATCAACTCGAGTTCATTGATTAATTTTTCAGTCGGATTGATTTTTTCACCACGAAATGCTTGAAAACCGCTGACTAAAATCATGGAAATTTCATAAAGCGTTTCCAGTCGAGCTGGCTGGATTTTTCATAAACATATCTTTCGTGAAGACGATTTTTTTTGCCAAACCAAAATTCAAAAGTCTCTGGGCGTACTAGAAATCCTCCCCAATTGGGAGGACAGGGAATAGCTTGTCCTTTAAATTTTTTTTCAATTTCATCATAGCGAGTTTTAAATTCCTGTTGATCGGATAAAACTTCACTTTGTTTTGAAGCCCACGCGCCAATTTGGCTTTCTCTGGGGCGAGTGCAAAAATAAGTCTCGGATTCTTCGCGCGTTGTTTTTTCTGCTTGCCCTTCAATACGGATTTGCATTTCAAGTGCAGCCCAAAAGAAATTAAGAGCGACATGAGGCTTATTAAATATTTCGAGGGACTTTCGCCCCTCGTAATTCGTGAAAAAACTAAGTCCTCCACGAATAATGCCTTTGAAAAGAACCTGTCGGCTTGATGGTCGGCCATTAAGCCCGATGGTTGAAAGAGTCATGGCGTTGGGCTCTGGAATTTCCAGAGCCTCGGCTTCGGCTAACAAATCAAGAAAGTTCTGAAAAGGATCTTTCTCGAAAGAAAATTTAGCCATTATCTTTTTTCTTAGCTTTCGCAGCTGGTTTTCCACCAGGATGTGGAGCCGCTCCGGGCTCGCCCTTTTTTACTTCCAACAATTCGACGTCGAAAAGCAAAACAGAATTTGGTGGAATGCCAGGTCGTCCCATCGGTCCGTAGGCCAATTCCGAAGGAATAAAAAGTTTGTATTTTGAACCTTCCTTCATAAGCAATAAGGCTTCAGTCCAACCAGGAATCACACCACCAACAGGAAATTCGGCAGGCTGTCCACGATCAACTGAAGAATCGAATTTTTCTCCGTTAATTAATGTCCCAGTGTAATGAACTTTAACCTGATTATCTTTTGTCGGAGTTTTCCCAGCACCTTCTTTTTCAACAAGATACTGCAACCCAGAAGCGGTCACTTTTACATTTTCTTTTGATTTGTTTTTCTCAAGAAAATCTTTACCTTCCTTCATGTTTTTTTCGCCAGACTCAGCTTGTTTGGTTTTCATATTTTCTTGCAATTTTTGCATCGCCTGCTGAATTTCTTCAGGCTTCATTTCATTTTTGCCTTTAAGAGCATCTCTCATTGAAAGAGCCAATGTGTCTGTATCCACTTCGACTCCAGAGTTTTTTAAATTTTGGCCAATTTGTTGACCAATAGCATAACTTATTTTCTTGTTGTCATCGTTGAGGTTAACTTTTTTTTCACAAGCACCGATGAATACGGCAGCGACTAAAGCCAAACCAATTTTTTGATTTTTTTGCAAATGCATTCCACTTCTCCTTCAGTTGAAATTACTGACTGATTGTGGTCAAAAATCCAGAATTTGCCTACACATAACATCTCGCGACACCTGAATTTAAATTTTTAAAATTTCTAAAATATTTTAAGAAAGACGATTTTTTTCTGTTTCGGGCTGCTTTTGCCCAGAAGAGGATGGGGTCGCCGAATCATGAGATAATTGGGAGTGCTTAGATTTCTCTGCGTCCCCGTCATCCGGAGAATCCTCGGTGATCCCTTTTTTGAAACTACGTATTGCTTGGCCTACTGATTTCCCTAAGCCCGGGAGGCGCGACGGACCAAAAAAGAGCAGAGCAATCCCTGCAATCAAAAGCATTTCAGTCATACCTAAATTCATAAATCCTCCCGAAGACTCTACTTTAGCATAGGCTACCCTATTATAACCAGTTGCTTTATTAGTTGCGGCGTTAAGACAAACTGGGCAAGATAAGCCCCTATGAAACTTCTACGTCAGATAAAATCTTGTATCAACCTGAAACATACGTTCCTCATATTAATTTTAGCAGGGACATTCATTTCAAGCCTAACTTTGGCTCAACCTTCAAAAGCGAAATCAAAACCAAAATTAAATACCCAAGTTTTTGAAACAGATACGGATGATCAAAGCTTTTCGGCAAAGGTTAAGATTGTACGTGATATCAACAGCGAAACAGAAGTGTTTTTTGAAGACAAAAAACATCCAGGACCCTATATCTTATCCGAAACTCTGCCAAGTTATGGCCTGTTTAAAGCCCGTCTCGAGAAGAGCAAAAAAGCGACAGGCCCTTTGGTTAAAGTAATGCTTGATAACGATCGCATTAAAAGCGTGGAAATCGACGAAAACAGTCAACCTTCATCGCCGAGCGAGAAAGACGTGATCAAGTCACTATTCAAAAAATAATGCGAATTCTTGTCGTTGAAGATCAGCCTAAAATGTCCAATTTTCTTAAGCATGGCTTACAGGAAGTCGGTTACGCGGTTGATATCGCTGAAACGGGTTCGGCTGCAGAATCTTACTTAACCCAAGGTGAATATGATTTAGTCATTCTGGATGTCATGCTGCCAGATCAAAGCGGATTTGACACCGCCCGACATATTCGACGTGATTCTTATCATGGGCCAATTCTGATGCTGACAGCTCTTTCAACAACCAAGGATAAAGTCAACGGACTGGATGCCGGCGCCGACGACTATTTAACAAAACCTTATTCCATTGAAGAACTCTTAGCCCGAGTGCGCGCCCTCTTGCGAAGGCAGTCGCCAAATCAAGCGACCTCTTCTGTTTTAAAATTTGATGATCTCGAAATGGACTTAGTCCACCGTAAAGTAAAACGAGATAATCAAGAAATTATTTTAACCACAAAAGAATTTTCACTTCTTGAATATTTTTTGCGCAACCCGGATCGACCTTTAGGTCGCATCGCCATTGCCGAACACGTTTGGGATTTGCATTTTGATTCCGAAAGTAACGTGATCGATGTTTACGTCAATCTCTTGAGAAAAAAAGTGGATGTCCCTTTTAAAAAGAAATTGATCCATACGGTGGTGGGCGTTGGCTACGTACTTAGACAAAATACTTAATCCTTATCGACGAATCGGTCTTCGCGCCAAACTGACCGGCTTATTTGTTTTTATCTTTGGAGTCACCACACTTATTTTTAACTTAGCGGTATTTAATTTTATGATTAAAGCGCTCGAAGATGACTTTGATATTGCGCTCTATAATTATGCCGTTGATGTCTCAAAATCGATAAACCTCTCAACACTCAGCTCAGGGAACGGCGATTCATTGCCAAAATTAGATATTGACCAAGGAAAAATCCTGCCCTTTCCCTTGGGAAATGCTTTGATTGTTGTGCGTAACTCCGAAGGAAGAATTCTTTCTCAGGTTGGTGAATTGAATGATTTTTTTCTGCCTTATAAAAATGATTTCAGAAATTTACTTTTGCGTGGTGAAGAGGCTTCTTACCGCACGGTTAATTATTCGACCGACGAAGCCGACAGCTATCGCATGATCACCTTCGCCCTCGACACATCCAAAGAAATTTTTCTGCAGGTCGCCGCCCCCTTAACACTTCTTGAGTCACAAATTAACAAACGCCTGGATCTTTTAAAATTTGGCGTTCCCATGGTCATGATCATTGCTACATTCGGCGGAGCTTATATTGCGGGTCGTGCTCTTTCCCCGCTCAAAAATATGATTGCGACGGCTCAAGAAATTAATGCAAATAATCTTTCGGGCCGAGTCCCTATTCCTATTGCTAAAGATGAAATTCAAAAATTGGGACTCACTTTAAATGATATGCTCAACCGCATTGATAAAGCCTTTCAAAGCCAAGAAAGGTTTGTCGCTGATGCCTCTCACCAATTGCAAACACCACTCGCTATATTAAAAGGCGAATTGGAAATGATTGAAAAAAAGACCAGTGATGAAGAGAATCAAAAATTAATCAAAAGCTCTTTACAGGAAGTTGAAAATCTTTCGGGCATTGTTCATGATATGCTCCTCTTAGCAAGAATTGATGCCGGTCTTGGCGCTCTGCAAATGCAAAATTTATTTTTAGATGAAGTTTTGCTTGAAGCCATCAGCCGTGTCGAAAGATTGGCTCAAAAAAAATCCATTAAAATTTCCTTTAATATTTCTGATGAGCAAGAACGGCCGACAACTCGCGGTGATTCAGATCTTTTAATTCAACTCTTTATAAACTTGATCGAAAACGCCATTAAGTACTCACCACCCTCTTCGCAAGTTTCATTGAATCTGCTATGGAAAAAAGGAATCTCATTAGTGATCATAAAAGATGAAGGTCCGGGGATACCTGACTCATATCAAGACCATTTGTACGAAAGATTTAGCCGAGCAAGCCAAACCCAAAAAACAAGTGGCTTTGGTCTTGGACTTTCAATTGCCCATAAAATCAGCCAATTACATAGCGCAAAACTTTATGCGCACAAGGGCAGCAATATGGGTTCAGAGTTTCATTTTGAGATTAAAAATATTTAATCTGGCTTTAATGTTAGCTTTAATTCGTTCCTGTACACTTTTAACAAGTGAACCAAAACCATTTAAACCTTAAGGAGGTTTTATGAAATTATCAGCACTTATTATGTCATTGGCTCTTGTTGGATTCGTAGCTCAAGCTGACGATCATGCTGCTCCGGCAGCGGCTCCTGCAGCTGAAGTTACTGCACCAGCAGTTGATGCAGCACCTGCAGCAGACATGGGCGGCAAACAACACAAAATGAAAGAACATGGCAAAAAGAAACACGGAAAAAAAGGTAAAAAAGAAAAAAGCGGCGACGACAAATAGTCCGTTTGATTCTTAATTCGTTTTTCAAAAGGGAGCTACCTAGCTCCCTTTTTTATTGAGCGAGGCCGAGGCGTGTTCTTATATAATATAAAAGCAAATCACTGCGACAGCGGTGGGTGGTAATGCCGCCAGCAATAGATTCAACGGTGAAATAATTTTTCCAGGAAATAAATCGGACAAAATTGAATAGCCTGCTGCATTCGGAGCATTAGCAATGATCGTTAATCCTCCACCCGTGAGAGCTCCTGCGACTAAAGCGTACTTCGAACTTTCTGTTAAAGTTTGTACTTGTGAACCCAAGTAAGTTAAGGCCGCATTATCTACGATTGCAGTCAATGCGACAGATCCATAAAACAAAGTACCATCACTCAATGATGTCAACAGCGGCTGCAACCACCATCGTTGAAAAGCACCAAACACCACAAGGCCACCCAGGAAAAATGCCACTAAAAGACTTTCCCGAAAACGCAATTGATCATGATATTTTTTTGTTGCCACAGTAATGCCAAGAAAAAATAAAAATATTCCCATGAAAACACTTTGATGATGAGCGGTTAAGACAATCATCAGCAAAATAATTAAATGTAAAATAACGATTCCAGCTGACATGTTCGCATGCCCTTGACTTCGTTTTTCCGATAATTCTTTTAAGCTGTAAAATGACACAGCTAATTCTTTTCTAAAAAATAAAACGAATAACAAAGAATTGATCACGACTGTTGCTATGGACCTGAAACCGAAATTTAAAAAAACAAAATTAAAATCCCAGGCCCAAGTTTTCGCCACCATCAGTATTGGCGGCGCTGCGAAAGGGGTCAGCGCTCCGCCGACAGATATATTAACAAAAAGCACGGCCAATAAAGTGTAAGTTAATTTTTTGGAAACTTGACGAGCCAAATTTTTAATTAATAAAGCTGTTACTGTTATGGCGGCAGGTTCTGTGATCAGACTTCCAATCAATGGCCCAAGAATCAATATCATTAAAATATCAGTGAACTGCGCAGGCGTTCGCGCTATTTTTTGAAAAATAAAACTCACTCTTTCGATTATCATTTGCACAAAGAATAGAATCGGTCGGGTTGCGGCTACAATCATAATCACAAAGACAAATAAGGGCTCGGTAAAACTAAGACTTTCTTGATACGCGATAACCGACGAAGGACTTTCAAAAAAGGCAAAAAATAGAAAAAAAACTCCGGCCCAAAAACCAAAAACCACTTCAATTTCGCCTAAAAGATGAAATAAGGCATGAAAAAAACTGTCGTTGGGAAAGTGTCGAGATAACTTTGCAATCGATGAAGTTAAAAAAGTGTGTACAACCGCAATTGCAAAAAAAATTGTTCCAATAATTTCAATTTTCAATTTTTAGCCTCGTCTATTAGATTTACTGAGGAGGCTTTGGTTTCATATCATAATCGCAATACAAGGCGTTCGCAGTAATCGTCGCTCTTTGCTTCTGGAGTTCAGCAACAGTAAATTGAAAATCCTTGGCACTGCATTTTGCAGCAGCGAAAATATCCGCAATGCCTTTAGCTTCCGGCGGAGTCATGACTAAGTTCCAAATGAGTTTTACCTTTAGCCAATTTGCCAAATAGCCACACCAGATCTGTTTGTTTGGGGGCATGTATTCGTCAGGCGCATTGTCACTCTTTTTTTGGTTTTCTGTTCCATTAACTGCCAGTAATTGAATTTCATTAAAAAGAAAATTTGCATACAAGCAACGATATTTTTGATTCCAAGTCCAGGCTCCGGTGGTGTAAGCCTGCTTCAAAGGAATAAAGTGATCAATTTGAATGTCTGTAGCTTTTCGAAAGATTTGATTGGTGTAGGGATCCAGCCATTCTCCTGTTGCGACGATACAACGTTTGGCATCAGAGTATGTCACCGCAACCCGAGAGTTCTTAACTAAAATTTTTCCGCGAGTGTCCAAACAGTTATTGTCACGATTATCATCAATCCAAGTACCAAAATGTTTGTCTCGATTGTAGGGCTCAGTGGGTATTGGCAAAGACTTCCCTGCACGATCCCACTTCAATAAGTTAAATACGGACCCGCCTTGCGCTGTTATATTCGTGCTTAAAGATTCAATGGTGCCTTGAGGATCTAAAAATTTTTGCTGAGTGGGCGTTTGATTTATTTGGTAATAATCAGGGAACCGAGTCGACCTTTGACTCTGTCCAAAAGCGTCGTCTTGGGCCCCTAAAATTAAAACTGCTTGAAAAAAGACAACGGAACAAAACAATCGATGCAATCTTTTACTGATTTTCATATTCCCCCTCAAGTCCTTTTGAGTTCTCGACAACTAAATTAAAGTCTAGCATTCTTGCCTAAGCAAGCTTGGAAACTATAAAAAGGTCTAGTTTTTAGGTTGAGATCGCATTAAATAGATTTCAGAAGTAGTTACGCAAACGAGGGCACTCACATATCTGACATAAGTCTAATTCGTATTTTGAAAGAACATCTGCAGGATGATTTAAGCTCAGCAGAGTTTACATTGGGCACTCTCTTTGTTTTATCTGGTCTTCGTTCGCAGAATGACCGCTGGATGCAAATGATTTTGAAAAATCAAATCCAGACTCCCTCGGATAATTTCAAAATAAAATCTTTTTTAACAATAGAAAATATCACCACTCTTCTTTCGCAGAATTTGTCACCGATGCAGTTTGAAAAACATTTTCGTTTACCACTCCAACTTTTGCATAAGGCTTCAATGCAAGGTTCAAAAAATTTAATCGACTATTGTGACCAATGGCGATGGCGCGGAGTCCCGCTTTCGGTTTGGCATAGTTTAAAGAATTGGCACAGCGGCCAATATAAACTTGTTCTGCGCTTTGACATTCCGACCCCGCAAGAAATTTTAGAAATGCAAATACAAGGTCAACGTTGCGTGAGTGTTTTTTGCGAAGCTGATCAATTAAAACAAATTCACGAACATCACCGCGATGCTTTTTTATTTACTGTTCATGATTTAGAACATGCTTGGCAGTTCAATTCCCAACCTGAACTTTTTCATTTCCAAATGCGCTGGGCAAAGCTGCTTTCAGATGCTTTTATTCAAGGACCTTGGCGATCCTTCATCGACAAGGAACTGACTGATGACCTCAACTATTTAATTTCAGATATGAACACTCATCCTTGGCATGCCTTGCTGACTTTAAAAAATCTATGGCTGCAAAATTGGAAACTAAAATTAGGCATGGAAAAAAATCAAAAACTCTCGGATCCAGACGAGTTAAATTTTAACCAGTCTTGGGTGGAACTTATGAATTTTTGGGCAATGCCCAAACTTGAAGACTTAAGCAAATCATCTCGAGTTGATTATTTTTTAATGCAGTTAAATTCTGCACCTAGAAGCGGTCTAATAAATAGTCAGCCGAGGCAACGAAGGATCACTATTTATTAGACCGCTTCTAATTCATTTTAAAAAAACGCTTACACCCGCGCGGTTCGCTGGCAGACTTTTTTGGATATTTCCAAATAAAATTTCAGCATTTACAGAATGAAATTTTGGAAAATATTTTTGAATGTAAAATTTAATTTCAGCGCCTTCAAGATTTTTTTGACAATTGATTTCGAACTCGGCTTCAATTTCACAATGTTTTTTATTATTTTCTTCGCGAAGAACATCCAATGTTTTTTTAGTCCATACACAAGAATATTCACTTGGGATAACAACCATATTCGGGATTGACTGCTCAAATTTTTGTAAATTTGCACTGGCTTTCAATATATCTTTTTTCTTCTTAGGCTCATACTCGAATCCAAGAATGCTTTCCCCCGGAGTTTCCACTATTAATTTTCCGGTTTTTCCATCAAAAGCCAGGGACCAAGTCGATACCCCATGCGCATGAGCTTTCACCGATTTAGTTTGGTTTTGGGCAATAGAATTTGTAAAAAAACCAAACAGGAGTGCTAAAATCACAGATAAGCGTATTGACATGGATTTTTTTCCTCCATTTATAATTCTGAAGCAAATAATTTGCATTTAAAAGTCTTTTCCAATAGTTAGACGATATGAATCAAAAGACGAATTCGATCCTATGGGTCAAACACCTACATCTAGCCTATGGCTCGCGCAGCATTATAAAAAATCTTTCTTTTGAACTTAGCACAGGACAATGGCTTGCAATTACTGGCGCAAATGGATGTGGAAAAAGCACTCTGTTACGCGCTCTTGTTGGGCTCCATCCTTATATTGGCGAAATCCAATTCCCTACTCTGCCCATCATCGGATATTTGCCCCAGCAGTCTCCGCTGGATTTTCAATTTCCACTACGAGTCGATGAGTTTGTTTCGTTGGGACTTTGGCAATCTAAAATTCCCGATAAAGAAAAAGCAATCGAAGAAGCTTTGCTAAAACTAAATGCACTTGATTTAAAAAAATGGGCTTTAAGAGAACTTTCTCGCGGGCAATTCCAAAGAGTTGCTTTGGCTCGTGCCATTGTTCATCATCCTCAGCTTCTTATTTTAGACGAGCCCATGACTGGCTTGGACGAAAATACGATCCACGATCTTTTCGAATTTATAAATCAGTTTCGTAAAGATGGTGGCGCTGGCTTAATGGTCCTTCATGACGAAGCTCGACGCCTGCAGTTTGGTTTTGAAAAATTGGACTTGAGTCAACCCCAAGTCATGGTGGAGTCGAAATCTTGAAACAAATATTTTTCGATCCCTTTTTTGAATTTGATTTTTTAAGACATGCCTTGCTGGCCTGCTGGCTGCTGAGTTTTTCTTCGGTTCCTCTGGGACTTTTTATGTCATATCGCCGCCTAAGTCTGACCGGAGATTCATTGAGCCACGCCATTCTTCCTGGCATTGCTTTAGGATTTTGGTTCTATGGTCTTTCAATTCCAGCAATGACAATTGGTGGACTTATCGCCGGCTTCATAATTGTTTTGATCTCGAACTGGTCCAGTAAAATTTCGCTTCTGAAAGAAGATTCCACCTTAGCAGTAACTTATCTTTTAGCTTTGGCTCTTGGAGTTTTTTTAGTCAGCATCAAAGGAAGTCCTCTGGATCTGTTTCATTTTTTATTTGGTAATATTCTGTCCATTGATTCTGAAAGCATTTTATATCTTGGCTTGGCAACGCTCTTAATACTCACTCTCTTGTTCATTATTTATGAACCACTAAAAATTCTCACGGTGGATTTTGAATTTGCTCAATTCTTAAAAATAAAAACGAATTTGATTCATATCTTATTTATGACCTTAGTAGTTTTAAATCTGGTCATTTCCTTCCGTGTTCTGGGAACATTATTGAGTGTTGGTGAATTGATTATCCCCGCCATCACTGCTCGACTTTTTTTCCAAAGATTTTCGTCCCAAGTTATTGGTGGAATTTTAATAAGCTTAGCTTCTTGCTTTGTCGGCTTACTTTTATCTTTTCATTATAACTATCCTTCTGGACCTACTTTAATTCTTTCGATGGGCGTCTTTTTTGTCTTTGGTCTTTTCCGACGTTGGATACATGAGGGTTAATAAATGAAACTAACTATTTGGGCCTTCGTTTTTTTATTTAATATTTCTATTTCTAAAGCAGAAAATAAACCTTTGGTTTTAGTTAGCTTTAGTGTCTTAACAAATATCTGTTTGGAAATAGGCAAAGATGATTTTGATATAAAAAACATAAATTCCGCTGGATCTGATGAACACAGCTTTGAACCAAAACCCGATATCATAAAATCTTTGAAAAAAGCCAAAGCTTTGATCCTGAACGGTTTGGGTTATGAACCCTGGTTTGAGCATCTTAAAAAGGATTATTCTGGCACTGTCCTTATTGCCAGCAAAGGAATTGAAGAACTGAGCTTCCCCGATCCCCACGCATGGCTAGATCCAATGAATGGAATTATTTACGCCGAAAATATAAAAAATTTATTAATAAAACTTCGACCAGAAAAAGAACAAGTAATTAAACTTCGTTTTGAAGCCTTCAAAAATAAATTAAAACTAATTTTTGAAGAAGAAAAAAAGAAATACCAAAGATTATCTAATCGTAAAGTGGTTACCAGTCATTCCAGCTTTAATTACTTAGCTAAAATGTTTAATTTGCAGTTTTACTCTCCTTACGGGGTGAGCACCGACCACGAAGCCTCCGCTCGAGATTTAAAGCGCGTTATCGAAATCATTCGTAAAGAAAAAATCAATTCCCTTTTTACTGAGTATGGAGTTTCCGACGGAATTATGAAAACTCTTTCCAATGAAAGTGGCGTTATGATTTCAGGAATGCTTTACAGCGACAAACTTTCTGACTCATCCGGCCCCGCCAAAGATTATTTATCTATGATTAAGTACAACTTGGATGAAATTCACAGGGCACTCTCGGCAAAATGATAAAGCCTCCCAGGCTCACTTAAGGACAGAAGTAGGCAGAACCACGAACCGCAGTGCCATAAATCGAAGCACTTTCGATCTTCACATAATTAGCACCCTTCGCCGCGGCTTCTTTTTTCATATCTTCCATCGCCAATTCCATATTTGGTTTTGTGCCGATCAATTTCCCTTGTACCGGGCCCAATTCATTGCAGGTAGGTTTAGCGCTGTCTCTTGATAACTTCACATCTTTGGCTTCCATGATAATGGGATGAGAAGCACAGCCCACTAAAGCAAAAAATATAAAACCAACTAGATATTGAATCAGACTTTTCATAATTCCCCCGGGAATTTTTAAAATATTTGTATTTGTAGACAAAATTGAGCTTAACAGGAGAATTCAAAACAGGAAGATATAACGCCCCGAGCTTCAAATCCTTTGACTCTGTGTTTTAAGGATATGATACCTCAATTATGAAAAACAAAATGTGTCTTTTTTACTTCACCCTATTCCTTTTTTCGTGCACGACAAAATCGCCGCTAGGGTCTGCAGACAATCCCATAAAATTTTATTTAGTACCAGGTCAGGATGCCCAGGTCCTCGAGACCAATGGCAAGCTGATTGAAAGTTGGTTGGCTCAGGAAACAGGCTATCACTTTGAAATTCGTATTCCTTTAAATTACATTTCGGTTGTTGAATCTTTTGGCTCGAAAAGAGCAGACATGGCTTTAATTAATACTTTCGGTGCGATTTTAGCTAAAGAAAAATATCAAGCAACGATTCGTCTTCGTGGCATTCATTTTGGTCGTGATTTTTATAACGGCCAAATTATCGTCAGAAAAAATAAAATAAAAAAATTAGAAGAACTTAATGGAAAAAAATTTGCTTTTGTGGATCCGGCTTCGGCTTCAGGTTATCTGATGGCTGCAGATCTTCTTAAAAAGAAAAACATCCAACCTAAGGAATTTATTTTTGCCGGCGCCCACGACAGTGCAGTGATGATGGTTTACCAAGGAAAAGTAGATGGAGCCGCGACGTTTTATTCGCCGGAATCCAAGGGAGATCCTCAAGACGCTCGTAAATTGGTAAAAACTCAATTGCCTGATGTCTTTGAAAAAATCGCAGTGTTGGCACTGACAGATGCCATTCCCAATGACCCCGTCTTATTTAGCAAAGATTTTCCCGATGATATGAAGGGAAAAATTTCTTTGGCTTTAAAGAAATGGATTAAAACCTCGGAAGGCCAGAAGACCATGATGATTTTATATAACATGAGTGATTTGCGAGATAGTTCCGATGAAGAGTATGATGGAATTCGCCAGACTTTGTTGAGATTGGGGAAGACGGCGGCGGAGTTTATTAAGTGAGGAGTCTAGATTAGAAATATAAAGCGGCACGAAGACTGCTTTATATTAATTATTTTTTAAAGGGGAAGAGACAATATTTCTTTTTCAAGTGTTTCTGAGTAAGGCATCAAAAAGGAAAATCCTTCCTTTTTGATATTGTATGGTCTTGAAATATACTCGATTTTTTTAACATAAACCGGAATCTCATTTTCTAAAATTTCCAGACGTGCTCCTGGATGACCCGACTCAGCATTTTTAACATAATAAAGTAAAGGATTGATGCCAAGATTCGTGTTAATATTATTATTAATATTAATTGGGATCTCGCATGAAGAATTTTGACCCAGCAATTTACAATCTTCACTAAATTTGATCATACCAATATCAACCGTAGCAGGTTTATTGCTAACAGAAGTAATCCTTATTTTATATTTATTTTTAGAACTTATAGGAATTAAAGTTAGTAACAGCTGATTGTTAAATTTCATTTCTCCGAACTCAGCATTAGAAAATGCTTGAGCGACTAGTTTTCTTGTATAATTAGAATTTACTGCTTGCTGATTTTCCCTATCATAAGCATAAATTGCTTCATGTAAAGCCAAAGCAGCGATATTCAGTTGGGATTGACGGAATAAATCATTAATACTTCCATCGATAAAGATAGCTTCGTAGTCGTCGCGCCACTGAGCAATTTGTTGATACTGACATCCCTTATCGATAAAAATTATTTTTGCGTCTTTAATAACTTCAAACTCTTTATTTTCAACCACTGCTTTATGACTTACATAATAATCAAGCTTTTCTTTAATCGCATATGCCAATTGTGGCGATGCTTTAAAAATCTTCTTCATAGCATCATTCAAAAGTTCATTTGCGGTTTTACCAGCTGGATCAACAAGTTTATACCGACGAGCTTCGCGTCCTTCATATAAATCATAAAGCTCGACCGATTTCGTTGATAACCCATCATGAGATAAGCAAGTATGCGTTCCACCACCACCTGTCCCGCCTCCACCCTCAACAGCGAAAGCGCTAATTGCTCCGATTTGGAAGGCAATTGCAAAAAAGATCGACAATGCGACTGCACGAGATACCAATAGGTTCTTCATAAAATCTCCTCAAAATTACGTTGTCTTGAAGTGCAATTAACACGACAAGAGTTGTTTGTTTCATAGAGTTATAAGCTATTTGACGCTTCGCGTCTGCATCTTTATTGTGAACAAGTACTCATTTTGAGTATAATTTATAAACATGAAAAATCGTTCGGTCTTTACCTTTAATTCCTATAAGCCATTGATGTCACGGATGCTTTTAGATCCTTCCCTGCGTGGGCAGCTATCCCGCGCTGCTGAATATTTAAATTGTCAACGCTCCTACCTTTCCCGAGTCATCAGCGATAAAGAGCACTTAACTCCGGATCAAGCCTATATGCTTTGTAAATTCTGGAAGCTAAATACAGACGAAAGAGAATACTTTTCAACTTTGGTAGAGTACGAACGCGCGGGACAGCCTGAGTATCGAAATTTTTTAAAATTGAAAATTTCAGAAATGAAAAAAAAGTATGAATCCATTCAAGAGCGGACACAAAGACAATCCCACGTCACTGATAATTTGGAACTTCAATATTTTGCCAGTTGGATTTCTTGCGCCTTACAGTTTTTAACGATGATTCCTGAGTACCAATCTGTTAGTTCTTTATCAGAAAGACTTTGTCTTAAAAAAGAAGTCATTACTGAACACTTACAGCAATTACAAAAAAGAAATCTTGTAGAATTAAAACAAGATAAATGGATCAATAAATCTAGCAACTTTCACGTTCCTAAAGAATCACCCTTGGTTATGCTTCATCATCAAAACTGGCGATCACGAGCTATTTTAGATGCACAAAATATTAATTCGGATCATGTGCATTTCACCGGAGTTTATACTTTAAGTTTTGATGACTTCCAGCGTGTTAAAGACATGCTCCTTAACTTTATTGCGGAAGCGAATTTGATTGTGGGTCCTTCAAAATGCGAAGAAGGTGTTGCGATTACTTGTGATCTATTTAGAATTTAAAACTGCGCTGGAGCTTAAGTCGTGCGTTAGTGTCTACACTAACATTCCACCCTAGCCCCGCTTCTTACGCTCCAAATATTCAGTGTAAGTCTCATCAAAAGTCTGAATGCGATTTTGATGAACTTCAAACACTCTTGTCGTCACTTCTTTTAAAAAATGGCGATCATGGCTGACCATCATGACAGTTCCAGGAAAGCGTTTCAAAGATTCCAATAAAACTTGTCTTGAACCAATATCCAAATGATTGGTCGGCTCATCCAGAATTAAAAAATTTACCGGCGAACCTAAAATTGTGGCCAATACGACGCGACTTTTTTCACCGCCGGAAAGTATTTTGATTTTTTTAAGAACATCATCACCACTGAATTTAAAGGCGCCAAGCAGGCCGCGTAAAAAACCCAATCCCGCTTGGGGAAAATGACTTTGCAATTCATCGATAACTGTTGCTTCAGGATCCAAAACATCCATGGAATTTTGACTGAAATAACCTATTTGTATCGAAGCACCAATATTGGCTTTACCTTCAGTGGACTGGGCATGACCTGCAATAATTTTAAGTAACGTGGATTTTCCCGCACCATTCACACCAATGACAGCAACACGGTCCAATCTTTTCACCAAGGCATTTACATTTTCAAAAACTAATTTCGTGCCTTGATTTTCCCGAGGCCATACTTTTTTTAAATCCTGCAGCTTAACAACTTCATCCCCACCCCGAGCAGGCACCGGCCACTCCATCTGAATCAAAGATTCTTCAGTGGGCACTTCAATGCGATCAATTTTTTCTAATTTTTTTACTCGCGATTGAACTTGCGCCGCATGAGAAGCTCGAGCAGCAAATCGAGCAATGAATTCCTCTTCTTTAGCCAACATATCGTCCTGGCGTTTTGCTGCTGCAACTAATTGCTCTTTGCGAATTTCTTTTTCTTTTTCGTAAAAATCATAATTTCCCGAATAGCTCGTGATAGCTTGATTAGCCACCTCGACGATTTTTGTTACAAGTCGATTCATAAACTCACGATCATGGCTGGTCATTAATAAAGAACCTGGATATTGCCTCAGCCATTCTTCAAGCCAAACGATAGATTCCATGTCCAAATGATTTGTGGGTTCATCCATTAAAAGCAAATCGGGCTTCAGCAAAAGTATTTTTGCCAGCGCGATTCTCATTTTCCATCCTCCACTGAAACTTTCAGTGGGACGATGATAATCATCCGGACCAATACCCAGACCAGTTAAAATTTCTGCTGCCTTTGATTCAACCGAGTAACCACCAATATCATCAAACCGACTTTGCAATTCACCATAGCGCTCAAGCCACTGGTTCATGGTTTCATCATCGACATTCTCGGTCGCAGATCTTTCTAAATTCTTTTCAATGTCACGCAATTCATTTTGAATTTTTTCAATGTCACCCACTGCTGATTTAACTTCGTCCAGGGCAGTTCGCCCTTTCATATCTTCAATGTCTTGGGAAAAATAACCAACGCGAATTTTTTCGGATTTTGAAATTGTTCCTGAGTCATATCCTTCTTCGCCAACAAGAATTCGAAATACGGTGGTTTTACCGGCGCCATTGGGACCAACTAAACCCACCTTTTCACCAGAGTTAATTTGAAATGAAGCTTTTTTATAAAGAATCTTAAGGCCGTATTGTTTTGTTACACTCGAGAAATGAATCATGAATCACTGATTTTTCTTTTTCCAAAAACCAAAATAACCGAAGTTGCGCCCCAGCCATTTCTGCACGGGCTCATTCCAATTTTGATTACCTGTCATCCAATCACCGCCCAAAGAAATTCGACACAATAAAAATACATCCTTACCAAATTGTTTTTTCCGACATTGATATTGATACCAAGAATCTGTTTTCCAATCCAAGGAAGGAGTCATTCCCGATTGTTGAAAAGAATAAGCCATCGGCTGCACTTCAGCATGCAAACAACTAGGGACCTGATTTAAACCAGCATAAAGAATATTGCGAACTTCAATCAAATACGGACTGTCACAGCTATTGTTAAGTTTAGGTGTAATGGAAAGAAGGTTGTATTCTGAGCCGTCAAAATTGTTGCGAAAGCCATTTTCAACTACTTTTTCTTCGACCGAGGTCACCCACCACAAATCGAGTTTGGCTTTAGGATCTATCGAATATAAAATAAATTTCCACTCACCAAGCAAGACAGGATCCAAAGTGGACTCCCAGGAATTGAACTGCTCATTAATCCTATTGTAATCAGGGCCCGGAAATACTTCACGCACAATTGAGGAAGCAAAACTAGCCGAGTTCAATCCTAAAATAATAACAATAATAATGGTTTGGAGCATGCCAATTGCTAACAGTTAGACCCCCATGAATCAATCTCTTTTCACTGATTCATCATTAAACTTCTTGCTCAAAAGAGCCGCTCTTGAGACATTTTCACAATGCAAACACCAAATACTGCCGAAGACTTGCCGGCCAACTCTATCCCGGCGCCTTTGGGCAAAAGAATCATGGCTCTTCTGGTAGATTTGTCGGTAATTACCGTAGCTTCTTATGTCATAGCCATTGTTCCTCTTTTTGCAATGGCTTCATCAGCATATGTTTTAAACAACTTCTTGAATGAACTTACGGGAATGGTTCTTATCCTCGTTTACCTTTTAGTCCTGCTCTTAATCTTTTCACTTACACTGCATTTGTATTTTATCTATTTCGAAACAAAAGACGGCGCGACACCAGGGAAAAAAATATTTGGCCTCAGCGTTCTTTCGGAAAATGGTCAAAAAATTACCCGCAATCAAGCTATTAAAAGAGAAATCCTTAGAACTTACATTGAACTGCCTTTAATTTTACCAGCATTAATTTCGATTTTATTATCAGATAAAAATCAGCGCTTGGGAGATCGATTTGCAAAGACGATCGTGGTTTACTCAAAAAATAAAGAATATCAACAAGATCATCCTTTACCAACGGCAGAAAATAAATTTAAGCCCGCAGGTTTTTGGATCCGATTTGTGGCTCAAATGATTGATGGCTTGATCATATCCGTTATCCAATATCCCATTATTATTCCTTTTAGTGTATTTACAAACCAAACGTGGAATCCAGTCACCGCATTTGTAACAACAGTTGTCTCTACTCTATTTTCATTTCTAATCAGCTTCGTCTACGCCGGCTGGTTTTACACACGAAGGGCTGCGACCCCTGGAAAGATGCTATTTAGAATCAGAGTTGTCGATGCTGAAACCGGCAATAATCTGACTTGGGGACAAACTTTCCTTCGAGAATTCATAGGTAAAATGGCTTCCGCAATTGTTCTTTGTATTGGCTATATTATGGCCGGCCTTAGGCAAGATAAAAAGGCCCTGCATGATTTGATTGCTGGAACTCAGTGCTTACGAGACACCACTCCGGCTAAAGATGTCCTAGATTGAGCATAAACTTAAAATAATCGAAATTGTGACTCAAAATAAGATGTGCGTGACGAATTAGGCACTGTAGAACAGTTTGATAATAAACCCCTTCTTCTCATTTTGAGGCTTAAGCCTTGCTGGTCTTAAACCGATAAGTTTGCATGGGCAAATGTTCGTTTAAAACCCTATTTGTTCTTACTTGTTTTGCATTACTGCAATCCTGCACAAATGCAATACCCAAACTCTCGGGACTTAACGTGGATATAAGCTCCACCGCTGAACCTGTTCAAGTATTGAAAGTGGAGGCAAATCCAGTTTCAGGAGCCTATAATTTAAATCAAATCGTTGAGATTAAAGTTGTATTTTCTGATACGGTTTCCGCGCAATATGCCACAAACAACATATCGACTTTCCCTCCTAAACTAAAACTTGAAACCGGCAGTGTCGATCATGAAGCCACTTACTATTCTGGAAATGGGACAAATACTTTAATATTTCGTTATACCGTTGTTGCTGGCGACTCTTCGAGTGATTTGAATTATGTAAGTACAGATTCTTTGGACTTGAATACTTCAAGTTTAGTTGGCTCTAAAGGACAATCGGTAATTAAAGATCTTCCTGCTCTAAATTCAACTTCCTCGCTTGCAGGAACCAGCGCTATCAGTATCACGGGCACAGCAGGACATTTCCTTATTACTGCTGGAGCTACCTTTTCAGACACGGTGCTGAACTTCTCGTCCATCCAAACAGTAACTATTAAAAATATATCGGCGAACAACATAAATATCTCAGCACTCAGTTTATCGAGTACGACAAATTTTAATTTTGTTGGCGCGGCTTACCCAGGCGGATCATTTGCCCAAGCTTGCCCAACACTGCCATCTGCATTTGTTGCGGGGGCAACGTGTAAATTGCAAATTGAATTTAACCCGAAGAGTGTCTCAGCGAGTTTGCTAGCTCAATTGAATATTGCTTTTACCGATGGCAGCAATGCCATCACCAACTCATTGACCATAAGTGGCGCCGGCCTTGCCTCATTTCCTTTAACGGTTGCTGACAATTACGACGTGAGCTCAACTTGGAATAAATATATAAAAAGCGACGGAACACAAGTTTACAATGCGACAGCAACAGCTTGCAACGGCAGTGAAAGCGGCGACTATTTTACTGGCTGCATTCATGCTGCTGAAATAAAACGTGTTGAAGTTCCAGTTATTAGTAGCATGTCTTGCTCGACCTTAACGATCACTGACAACTTAAATCTTTTTAATTGGATCTGTAATGATGCGGACTCCGGAACCAGCGGAGTCATCACATTTTACAGCAAATCCTTAAAAACAGATAAAGGTTTAAAAAACCTAATCCAAGCGAGCGGCGCTAGTGGAGCTTGGATTCCTAATTTTACACAAATTCACGTGACAAGTGGTGGAGTCAACGTCGGCGCTCTTTACGGCGCAAGTACGGCTGCAGCTTGGTGGAGTAATTCAATTCTACAACTTCCTGTGAATGCCAGCCCCGCAAGCCTTTTGCTAAGCGATACTAACCATCCTATTTACGTTATCAATGCTGATCAAGACACTGAAGGTGGATATCAAATTGGCGCCAGCGGAATTTCATTTGTAACTTTGGGTATATCAAAAATTAATCAAACAGGATCTTCATTCACTGCAAATTGTCGAAACGATGGTGGTTCGACAACTTCGGGGCTGGATATGCGTGGCATATTCTGCGGTTATCAGAAAAAATTCCTGTGGTTTGAAGTCAATTTGGATGGCAAATATGGCACTGTAGCAAACTATGCCGGCGCTGGTATTGTTCTCAACGGCACTAAGTTAACTCGAATACAGTCGTCAACTTTTAAAAATTTTAATAGCTCTGGTTCCTATTCTGCGATTCGATTATTGAATTCAAACAAAAATCTGAACAGTCACATTGATATTTTCAATGTCAATTCCGCCATCAGTTTAGATAACTCAAGTTTCAATTTTATTAAATTTTTACGAATGGCAAAAATTCAATTTGCAGGAGGAACTGCTTCTGCTGTTTTCTTAAATTCAGCAAACTCTAACAAACTAACAGATATTCAGCTTTCAGGAATGGTAACCACCTCGGCCGCTTTTGGAATCTATTCTAATTTTAGTGACGGAAATATTTTCCAAAGAGTCTCTATCTCAAATATTGATGCCCAAGCTAGCTTAGGATATGCGACTGGGATTGCGTTAAGTGATGTTACCAACTCTGTCCTTTCGCAAATCACTATCTTTGGTGTCGAAGGGAATGGAATCACATTGGATGGCGTATCTTCGACAAGCTCCAACTATTTATCGCATTTGACCTTAATAAATAATACGGATTTTGGGCTCCAACTTTGGGGCGACAATGTCTCGGATAATTTTTTCAACTCAACGGTGGTTGGAAATAACGATGATAATATTTTGATATTTGGTGATGTTGTTACTCCAACTGCGAGCCTTAATAATATTTTTTACAACACAGTTTCAACCAATTCAGTCAATTCTACTGGATCAGTTTACATAGACAGAAATTACGAGGCAGCCTTCAACGGTTATATGGTAAGTACTTATGGCGAAGCCAACGCTTGTTTGATTGGAACTACAGGCGTAACTACAAATCTAAATGCGGCTTGTCGAGGTACACCAGAAACTGCAAGTGGAAGCGCACTCGGTTCATTCGTTACTAAAGTAACTAGCGATGATGCTACAAATACTGTGGACAGCAATGGCACCTCGGCATTTACAGCACTGACTTCGATCGCTGAATGGCTCGATTTTAATTTTGGATTTCGTGGATGGTCGCGAAGCACTGGCACATTTCCATCTGTGAGCAATCAAGGGCCCTGCGATGGCAGTTTTGCATGTCGCATTTGGGACTGGCGCTTAAAACCTTCGACTTCACTTTACAATAGCAGCTTCAGCTACTTTTCACAAAACCCCGCCATCAGTTTTTCTGGCGGGAACTGCACAAGTTCTTTGTCGGGAAATGATGTTGTAACTGTCAACGGGAAAACTTTCTTAAAATATGCAATTGAAATTGATGGCGATGATGTGGGCAATGACAACGGACTTTGTCAATCGGGCGATCATTGTGTCTACGCACTCAATGTTGGATCTTATCAAGGTGAAGGCGAGATCAACAAAACAAACTATTGCACTACTCCATCCTCTGGCGTCACCGTCACAAACGCAAAAATTTTCAAATACACAGACACCAGCGCGCCCAGCTGGTAGTTCGTAATTAATAATTCAGATTATTGTCGATGAGTATCGTGATAGCTTTAAAAAGCCCCTTGTCTATTTTTGCAAGGCATCCCTCCATGGATTCCAGTCTTATGGCCATCCTGGCCGACTGAGCTTGCAAAAATAGACAAGGGGCTTTTTAAAGCCAACAAGATTTTCGCAATAATTTGAATTATCTATTGCGAATTACCAACTTAGAGCGTGGCGTGTTTTAGAACATGGAGTATTTTAAGAACCGACATTCGATATTTCCGTTATAGACGAAATGTTTTCGAGTTGATTTCAGCTTCATATCGCCAATCAGTTCCCGGTTGCCCGAAAGAATCCAGCAGTCCCAACCTTTGAATCGATGCTTGAGAGTAAATCCCAAGTCGCGATACACATCTCGCAGATTATCTTCATCACCAATGCGCGCACCGTAGGGTGGATTTACTACGGCTAAGCCTTTTTCGGTTGGCGGAGTCACTGTCGCAACAGGTTCACGTTTAAATTCGATCACGTGGTCCACACCCGCATTTGCGGCGTTCTCTTTAGCCATGTTGATAGCGCGACGATCGATATCAAAGCCATACAACTTGAATTCAAGATCTTGTTTTTCCTGATCCATGGCTTCAGTAACTAATTTTTCCCATACTTCTTTTTCAAAGTTGAGCCAATTCATAAAACCAAATCGTTTGCGATGAATCCCTGGCGCAATGTTCAAGGCTATCATAGCCCCTTCGATTAAAAATGTACCAGAACCACACATAAAATCCACCAAGGGAGATTTCTGATCCCACTCACTGAGCTTCAGCAAACCCGCTGCTAAATTTTCTTTCAGCGGAGCCTCTACAACTTCAGTTCGGTAACCCCGTTGAAATAAGCTTTCACCCGAAGTGTCCAAGGCTAAAGAAAAATAATTCTTGTAAGCTTTGACGTGAATTCGCAAAGTTGGACGGTCATTTTCCACATCTGGACGAATCCCAAACTTGTCACGAAATTGATCGACGATTGCATCTTTAATTTTCATCGCGACATAACGTTGATCATTCATCATGCAATCTTTTACAGAGGCATCAATGCTGATGGATTGATTTGGTTTAATATACTTAGTGAAGTCATGGCGCAAAACTTGTTTGTAAAGTTCTTCGGGTTGATAAGCGGAAAAATCCAAGATCGGCTTTAAAATTCGACTCGCTAATCGTGAGTGCAAATTTGCTTTGTAGCAACCTTCCCAGTTACTTTCAAAAACGACTCCTCCGGGATTTCGATCAATGGTTTGAAGTCCTAATTCCTGAAGTTCTTTTTCAAGAGCTTCGATCATTCCTTTGGGGCATGAGGCATAAAATTGTGGCACAGAGGAGTCCTTTCGGTTGTTCAGAACTCCCTCTTCCCAATGGCCTTTCGGCTATCCGTAAGGAGTTCTTTTAGGTGTCTCGATATTGTGGACCGCCCCCACCTTCTGGAGTCGTCCAATCTATATTCTCGAAGGGGCACTTTATATCACAGGTTTTACAATGAATGCAATTTGTGAAGTTTATTTGTAGTTCGTACTCACCTTTGTATTTTTTGGATGGCTGCATTTCATAAACATTCGCGGGGCAAAAATGGTTGCAAGGGCTTTTGTATTGAGGAGCGCAGATACTTCGACAGACGTCCCCATCCTTTAAAATCAAATGGTTAGGTGAATTTTCATCATGCATGGTCCCAGTCAAATAAACGCTGGAAAGTTTATCAAAAAATAATACCCCATCCGGTTTGGGCAGCTTATTTTCCTTATGCTCTAGGCCCTGAGGGCCCCAAATCTCGACCACAGTTTCGGTGGTTTTTGCATCCTTTTCCACTTTCATGTTATTTATTAAACCCCGGCCGCCCGTAATCTCTTGCAAGGCGATTAAAGGCAAAGACTCAAAAATTCCCATGCTCAAAGTTTGATGGAAATTCCGCACCCGATAGAGTTCTTTTTTGACAAAACTTTGTTCAATTTTAGTTTCATAGGACTTTGTCACATTTTCCGAGAAATCTGAGGCAGCCAGGGCTTCCATAGCGACATCACCTGCAAGCATTCCTGATTTCATTCCCAAATGAATGCCCTTAAGTTTTTGCACGTCCACAAAGCTGGCACTATCCCCACACACCATCCAACCATCACCAAAAAGTTTTGGACGGGAATACCATCCCCCTGCAGGAAGAGTTTTTCCGCCATAAACAACGACTTTTCCACCCTTCAGCATTTTCTGCAGGAAAGGATGAGTTTTCAATCTTTGCAATTCACGATGAGGATCAAGTAAAGGATCTTTGGTATCAAGATAGACTACCAATCCTAAAATAATTTTATCTCCAGGAATCGTGTATATAAAAGTTCCACCAATACTTTTTGAGAGAGGGAATCCCATCGTGTGGATCACTTGGCCTGGCTCGACCGTACCCGGAGGCATTTGAATAATTTCTTTGACACCTTCTTCAAAAACTTCCTCATTGCGACCAGCACGAAGATTTAATTTTTTAGAATGGGATTGGAATAAAGACCCGCGCGGTCCTTCGCAAAAAATAACCAACTTCGATTTCAAAATTAAACCAGCTTCAAAATTCGCTTTTGGTTTTCCCTCTTTATCACGGCCTTTGTCCCCGGTTCTGACACCAACAACTTTGTCCCCTTCATAAAGAACTTCCACCGCAGCAAAACCTGGAAAAATATTGATTCCTTTTTCTTCACATTTTGTCGCCAACCAACGATTGAATTTTGAAAGTGAAATAATATGCTTTCCTACATTGTGAAAAGGCGGTGGAGTGATTGGCAATTTCACAGAATAATCCGAGCCTAAATAATAAACGGCGTCCTTTTTAACATCACTTTCGATGGGACAACCTTGTTCGCGATAATCTGGAATGAGCTCCTTCAAAGCCGAAGGATTCAACACCGCTCCAGAAAAACTGTGAGCTCCGATTTCTGAGCCCTTTTCCAAAACGACAATCATCGGATCGGCTATGGCTGCTCCTGTTTTTTTACCTTCAGAAATTTCTTTATTGTGGTTTTGAATTTGTTTGTGCAGCTGAAGTGCGCAGGAAAGGCCAGCAGCACCACCACCAACGATCACCACATCAGCTTCCATGGTTTCACGGGTAACGCCCTCAGGAAGTTGATCAATTTGCGCCATAGGAAAACTCCTTTGTTGTCGTATCCTCAGTCATGTTCGGCTTCACGCTCGGGAGTTTCTTCCACAGTCGGCGTAATTTTCCTTATGGGTTTACTAAGCGCCGGTTGCACTTTAAGCTCGGTCTCGTCCTTGCCCCCAGGATAAAGTTTCTTTTTTACTTTTTGAGCTACTTCAGCTTCCTTGCTCTCGTCCACCTGTGGCACCGAGGAGCGATTCTGAGCGAGAATCAAATTTGTCGATGCTAAAATTGCAATGATCAGGATGTATTTTAAAAGTTTCATATATCAATAAAATCGCAAATTTTAAAAATTGTCACTGATGAAGTCGCTTTTAAAGGCGACGATGATCCTTCATTGGAATTTGTTGCCGAACTTCAGCAATTCGCTGTTTATTCAAAGTTAAAATTTGCACAGATGGCGATGTATCCAAGCGAGTTAAAACTTGACCCCACGGATCGATAGCCATGGCATGACCGTAAGTCTCGCGAAATGACGCGGTTTTTACACTTTGATGCATTCCGGATTGAGCACTCGCTATTACATAAGCCTGCGATTCGATCGCTCGAGCTCGCAACAATGTTTCCCAATGAGCTTGACCAGTTGTAACCAAGAAGGCCGAGGGTACAAAAATCAGATCGACTTCACGAAGGGCATAACATCGGTAGAGCTCTGAGAACCTCAGATCATAACAGATACTCTGACCCATCTTCCAATCGTTTAGCTTTAATATCGACGGCTGCGAACCATAATGAAAAACATCGGACTCACGAATTGGTTTTTGTTCATTTAACTGAATATCAAAAAGATGGATCTTCTGGTAGGTGGCCGTGGACTTGCCCTCGCTATCAATCAGCACACTGCAATTGAATTTTCCTTCGTCCAGTTCCACCGGAACGGAACCCAAATGCAAAACACAAGATCGCTTCTTTGCTTCAAGCCCCAATTCATAAAATATTGGATCAGAAAGTTTAAAGAAGGGAATTTGTTCGCCTTCTTTAATTCGCATATACAGGCAGTTTTCGGGAAACGAGACAATATCGACTGTCGTTGAGAGCTGATCAAGAATATGAATTATTTGTGAAAAATTTTTTGCAACATCATCGACCGAAGTCATCTGCGTCAGAGCTACTTTTAAAGTATCACTCATTGTGATGAGACACTCCGCTTTTGACTTCCTTGCATTTCCATCCTGCATTCACAAGCGTGTCGCGAACCTGATGGGCAAAATCACGGCAAAGAGCTGGACGCTGGGACGAACCAATCGAACGATCCTGACCCAATTTCGTGTAAATAGTGGTGCATTTTTGAGGAGTGGACTCCACACGCAATGTACGAACTATTTTCAAATTCTTGCAGAGTAAAAAATAATCTGTGATGGATTTTTCTTCCGGAGCGGGAGCAGGAACTGTTGTCGTCGGTTTTTCTTCAGCATAACTTATTAAAGAAAATAAAAAAAACAGTGGAAGAGAGGCTATGAATACAAACTTCACTGGGCTCCCTTCTCTTCATCAGCAATTAAGCTGTCTTAGATTTTGTCGCTTTTTTAGCAGCCTTTTTTTCTTTTTTAGGAGCAGATTCAAGCAACTTCACATTTGAATAGTCGATGTAACCTTCTTTTTTCAAAAGACCTTCTTTTTTATCATAATGAGTTTGAACGCGAACGCCTTCAACTTTAATCAACATTTTTGTCGAGTTGACCTCTATGACAGAGCCTTTTTTTCCTTTGTCAGATCCCGTAATCACTTGAACCTGAGCGCCTTTTTTAATTTTTAATTTTGCTTTCATAATTTCCTCGGTTCCTAGTGGCTTTTAAGTTTGCGTTTAATTCTTCTTTTTACATCCATGGCTCTTTTGGAAAGAAGTTCATCATTTTGATTGAGGATGAAATTATCGAGTCCACCCATATGTTCCATGTCACGAATCGTGCTTGTCGCCATATACAATCGAACCATTTGATTCAAAACCCTGCTAAATATGCGTTTTTTCTGCACATTTGGTAAAGCGATAGACTTAGTTTTGATATTTGAATGGCTGACCAAGTTTTTAACGACTGGGCCTTTTCCGGTTAATTCGCAACGACTCATGATATTCTCCCGTTTCTAAAGATCTTCTCGTATATGAAAAAAGACACTTGATGGCAACCCCTTTTTTTAGTACAAGCTTTGTTTCGCACAGAATGAGGAATAACATGAAAAAAATGGCAAAGAGCAAATACAGACAAGAATTCTCTGGGGACCACGTTTTTGATTACAAAGACCCATCTTCACTTATGAGATTTATCGGCGACGGCGGCAAAATCACGCCTTCTCGAATTTCAAAACTGAGCATTGCTCAACAAAAAAGAGTCACAGCTGCCGTGAAAAAATCACGTAACTTGGCGCTTTTACCTACTGGTATGGACAGCTACGATAGTTTTCACCGAGTAGAATCAATTTCTCCAGTTCCTTTCGAAGCTTAATTTTCTTTATTTACAAAATTAGACTTAAAAGCTCGGTAACATCCGAGCTTTTTTATTTTTGATTCAAATCAATAAGCTGTTTTCAGGCTTGTTCAAAAAGTATCAGATTCAAGGCCGCAGGCCAAAAACCGACTGAGGGCGTACTTCCTGTACGTCGAAGGAGGTTTTTGGTCGAGAACGCAGAAGATGATGCTTTTTCAACAAGCCTTTTGGCGCTTCATAAAAGCGAAAGCTAGGACAGATATCATCAGAATATAGCTGATTGCAGAG
Source organism: Bdellovibrionota bacterium (assembly GCA_038043185.1). Lineage (GTDB taxonomy): Bacteria > Bdellovibrionota > Bdellovibrionia > Bdellovibrionales > Bdellovibrionaceae > UBA5009. The sequence goes on along the minus strand of JBBTCO010000014.1, from coordinate 9,494 downwards.
TAATGATGCCAATCTGTAGCTGAGAATCCAAAAAAAGTGAAATTCCAGAAAACTTCGTTCCAATAAAGTAGTCTTTTTACTAAAATTGGAATTACAAAAATAAATAAAAATTGCGAGATACTCGCAAGAACATACCAAGAGCGATGCGGAGATTTCCATTCTTGCCAAACCAAAGCCAGCGGAATAAATAAAAATCCCAATCCAGCAATAAGAACGACCACTCTTCGATCTGGAATTACTCTAAAAAGTAATATCACAACAAAAATCCAGAGCACCAATGAAGCTATTTGTAAATGTGACTTTGTTAATCTCATCTCTAAGAATTTAGACTAAAAAAAATAAAAAGTGAAATAGAAAGCAATTTAAATAACTCTTGATGTCTTTTCGAACGGGCCACCGACTTGCATTCATTTTTGTTTCAACAAAGGGGATCTGTATGCAAGCCAATCGCAATATGAAAGAACGACTTCTGAACACTCTGCCACAATTTGGTCTAAATCCACGGGATTGGAGGCTTCATAAAGTGAACTCCAAAAATTATGTTATAAAGAATCTTCATGATGAAGAGATTTGCCTCTGGGGGCAAGTGAGCGATGATGATATTCCCAACTGGCAAGATCTTCAATGGCTTAGTGTTTGATGACTACTTTAGAATGTTATAAATAGGCGCGACAATTCAATGACATTAAGCTTTTACTAAAAACTTGTTTGTCTCCAAGAAGTTGCAAGGCCGTCGGCCGAGGTCGGGGATCAATGACGCCAGGGATGGCATCTGTTGGTTTTGCCCCCGGTAAGCTGGCTAAAATCTGAGCAACAAATTCGGCCCACTCTTCTTCTTCCATAGATTCCTTTAAAATGTCTTTGATTGCACAAAATGCCGAAAGATCAGAATGGGTAAACCAACTCTTGCTGCTATCTTCAGGAGGCTCCTCGCCCCAAGACAGCTGCGACATTAGCATAAGCCCTTCCTTTAATGAGGGCAGGACCCCAGGAGCTTCTATAACAGTGGTGTAACATTCAGTGGTTTGGCGTTTAATTTCCCGAGAAATATTTTTTAACATATTGAAGTATTCATAGCAGGCGCCACTGTTATTTCCCTGCTTACAAATAGCTTGGGCCTGACGAATTTGGGGAGGCAAACGACCTTTTTTCTTATCGATACGTTCGGGGTAAAGTTCGCCTTTCAAAGTCTCTTGAAAGGCATCTTTTTCAGCATCACAAATAGATCGCGGTGGATTTGAGAAGTAAATTACGGCAATGGCTAAAGAGATGACCACGACTGCAACAACAGGTTTAGGAAACTGATTTAAGTAATTTTCCATAAGTAGATCATAGACTGGAGTTTGCCTTGCCACAAATAATGTTTCGCGTTAGTCTTAGCAAGTTTGACAAAGGGTTGGATTTTTCACTACATTCCAACCCCTCAGTCCTGTTTTTTATCTTTATGTCGGGGAGTAGCGCAGTTTGGTAGCGCATCTGGTTTGGGACCAGAGGGTCGCAGGTTCGAATCCTGTCTCCCCGACCAATTCCACCAATAGGTGATTGAAAGACCGTTTGATCCCAATTTCCAACACCAAGCAGACCGTTTCTCGAAGTGCTCCAGTCCGCGCCAACACCGGCCGCAGACCGATCTCTAAATTTTGTATTTTCTAATTTTTTTCCATGCCGACCGGCGGTCGGTAGGAGGCCACCCCTTGCCCAAAATCTGGGGGATTGTTTTTGATTGAATTGTAGGACTTTTGCTAAAGAGGACGAGTCCCCGGAGGCTTTCTCCGAGGACTCGCTGTATTGAAGATTTGGAATTTCAACATGGACTGATTCGTCCATGAAGTAATTGAGTGACAGTCCTTTGTGATCGAGCACAATGGACTCAAAGACTTCTGACAGAAGTCTTTTTTGGATTGCTGGCTTTGCCTTCACCCAAGCTCGATTGAACTCTTTCACCCGCTGTTCAATTGCCATCCGAGCATCTTTTGGACTTATCGAGTCGGCTTTTAGGTTTTCAATTTCATCCAATAAGACCCTGACTGACTTTTTCTCGTCCGACAGGGTACGCAAGCGGTCCTTGAACGCTTCATCAACAGTCGTATCAGCACACTGAGTTTGGACTTCGATGGTTTTTCTAATGTCTAAATCAATTTGGTTAAACCTTTCACGAGCTTTGTCATTGGAGACTTCCAAATCCCGATTACGGTTCGAGGTTAGCTTCTCAATGTTTCTTTCGATCCCATCAAGATAACCCACAGATAAAAGTACCTTGGTTAAATGATTGACCACTGCGGACTCAAGTTTTTCAGCAGGAATGTAGTTCATCAAGCAGGTAGTCTTATTCTTCTTGGTATGACTGTGCACGTAGTAGCGATGAACAGACTTGCTTCCGTGAGAAGAAGCTCCCATCAGCTTTCCACCACATTCTGCACAATATAGACTTCCGGTCAGCATGAAGTGACGCACGATCTTATTTTGAAGACGTGTTCGCTGCCGTTTCAGAGCAAAATCAAGACTGTCTTGAGTCATCTGCCAGGTCGTCTCATCTATGATTGCAGGCCAAGATGCTTTCACAACTTGGTATCGCTCCTGCTGCTTCAAGTCCTCTGACTTTTCGCCAAAGTTCCTTTTGTTAATTGCCCGCAGTCCCGCGTAAACTGTATTGCGCAAGAAGTACAATAATGAATTTTTGGTCCACGGCTCTGCGCTGACGAAGACCCCTGGAATGTGAACTTTGGTCTTACGAAGCACCCCGATTTGGTTCAGTCGACTCACTGTTTTTGCACAAGTGCCTTCCTCCAAATAGACTCGAAAGACCTCGCGAATCTCAGCCGCTTCGGATTCATTAAGGACCAACCGAGCCAGATCCTTGTCATTGCGATCAAATCCAAAAAGGATGCGACCGCCGTTTCGTAGTCCACGAAGAGCGCGAGCATGGAAGTTAGTAGCCACGCGCTCTGCCGTTTGTTTTCGCTCGAACTCATTCAAAGTCATCATTGTCTTAATCATTAGTTCGCCTGCTGAAGTACTTGTATCAAAGTTTTCTTTGATCGAGAGGTACTTGGCGCGGACTTTTTTGAGATCCTCAAGCAGACAGCAAAAATCCAACATATTGCGAGACAAACGAGAAACATCAGTCACCAGGATCAGATTGATTTTGCCTTTTTTCACATCATTCATCAGACGTTGATAAGCAGGGCGCTTGACGTCTTTCGCCGAATAACCGTCATCAATATATTGATCGACGACCTTTCCCCAGCTTCCGTCAGACATATTTTTAATCTCAACAAAGGACATGAGTCGATGTTTCTGGTTCTCTAGTGACCCCTCGGAACGTAACGCTTGTTCCTCGGTGCTGACTCTTATGTACAGGCCAATTTTATGCTGCATTAGAAATTCCTCCGTCTGCATCTTTTCTCGGCCTGCCCCGACGATGCAAGTCCGAGATCATCATGCCGATGAGTTGCTGGACAGCTTTTCTTCGCGTTGCGGACCTGTGGGTTTTATCTTCGACCGGATTCAATTGAACGCGCAGCTGATCGAGCATGGCAAAATTGCCAGCCTTAATCTTTTTGCGGGCCATAATATTCCTAAAAATTTGCATTAAGCTATTTAGCTTCATGACGCTTTAATTCCTCAATTAGGACTTTCGCATTTTTTTTTGAGACCGAATCCAGGTAGCGAAGGAACCGTATTACAAATTTGCTCGGACGCCGATAATCAGTCTCAATGTTCATGAGGGCATTGTAGCTGGACAGGCATAAAAACTCTGCAAACTCATCCCTATCCATTTCAAGTCCTTCACGAATTCTTCTGACGTCTTTACCGACCACTTTTCTCTCCAAGAGCTTTTTTTATTATTTCTTATCGTCGGCATCAATAACATCATTGATGTTATTTTCTTGCAAGCTTTTTTTTGTTTTTTTCTTAGGCGCTTCGTCTTGACCCATTTGCTTGTGAAGATAAGCACTTAACTCGGGAGGCAATTTGCCCGTTTCTTTGGCTCGTCGCAGAAAGACTTCGAGTGCTGCAAATTCGTCGGTGTGGGCCGTTCTAATTTCTTTTATATCGTCTTGGGTGAGAATTTCAGAGTAACGAATAAGCACCCAATTACCGATGTTGTTACGATTAACCTTACCAACGCTAAACCCGTCATTAACACGATCTAAAATCGACAACACTGCTTGCTCGGCCATTCTCGATATTGTCAACCGATGCGCTTCCGGCCCGTCCTCTGTATTACTGTTCCCTGTTTTCTGCTCCCGATCCCCTGTATTATTAATATTATTATCTAACATATATTTATCCTAACTTACCCACCACCACCTCACTCTTGTACCAGGCTTAAGACCCCTATCACTCAACTACTGGTTGGGGGAGACCCCACTAAAAGAGGCCCTTGATGGTTTGAATGAGCAAATCGAAGATTTTGAGAGGACCGCTACCGACAAGGCAAAGTTGTTGATCCTACGGGGAATTGCGCATGATCTTTTGACACCTGTATCACAGCTCCAACTTAATTTAGCAACGCTGGAGAAGCGAACTGAATTAAATGAGCACAGCGTGCTTTTATCCGACATCAAGGATTCATTAAAAAAAGTGACTGGAATTGCATCTCAGATTAAAACTCTAAAAGAAAGCAAATCGACTGAGACGGCAGAACTCGTTGCAGCGGCACAGGGAGAGGTGCAGGCGCTGCGTGAGTCCGAGAAAATTACAGCGAAGTCAATTAAGCTGGAATTCACTTCCAATATAAAAAAAGTTTCCTGCTCATTTTCTCAGACTGATATTTCAAGAATCATAGGGAACCTCGTGCAAAACGCTGCCGATGCGTCAGCCACAGGCGGGATTGTTAGCGTCAATGTGGGCGCACAAAATGGAATGGCTACACTGACCGTACAGGATCAGGGCAAAGGGATTCCTGCGAGCGCAAAGAATCGAGTATTTGATCCTGACTTCACCTTGAAGCCCGGCACTGGAACCGGCTTGGGACTCGCGGTGGTAAAATATCTTTGCGACAAACAGTCTGCACAAATTGAATTGCAGAGCGAATTAAATTTGGGCACCACCGTCACAATTCGCGTTCCGGTATCTGGGGGTGACAAATTTATAAGCTACTAATTGTTGATGACGATGCTAAGAACCTCAGAGCGACTCAATCATTTTTATCGAGTAGTGGCTATGATGTCACCACCTCAACTTCACCTCAAGAAGCCCTGGAGCTTCTTAAGGAGGATGAGTTTGCGTTGGTGCTATTAGATTATCAGATGCCAGAAATGATGGGCGACACACTCGCGTCGATGGCTCGCAAGGCAAATCCAAATCAGCAGATCGCGATGTACTCGTGCGATCTATCTCGGGAAGCCATAAAGAGCAGTATGCGTGCGGGAGCGGTAGATTTTGTCGATAAAAGTATGGCCCCTCAAGACCTTCTTGCGAGAGTGGCTTCATTTTGTAACCGCTACGAAGAAGAGTTTCGCACTATTCGTACTGGCAATTCTAAATCAGAAAATAAAAAAGTCATCGAAGCAATTGAGATGGTCGGACAATCACAGGCCTTAGCTGAGATGGCAATTAATGTTCAAAAATTTGCCGCAGCGTCGGACACCTCCATACTCATTCATGGTGAGTCAGGCACCGGCAAAGAGTTGGTTGCTAAAGCAATTCACAAGCTGTCTTCAAGAGCCAGGGGAAATTTTGTCGCCATAAATTGCGCCGCGATCCCGAGGGAATTGCTTGAATCTGAATTGTTCGGTCACAGAAAAGGCTCCTTTACGGGAGCGGTAGCTGACAAAGTTGGAAAATTTGAATATGCCAACAACGGCACTATTTTCTTGGACGAAATTGGAGATATGCCTCCCGAACTGCAAGTGAAACTCTTACGTGTGTTGCAGGAGCGGGAAATTGTTCCGGTTGGCGCGAGTATGCCTAAAAAAATAAACGTTAGAATTGTTTGCGCCACTCACAGGGATTTGAAGACTCTCATTGCAAACGGTACATTTCGTGAGGACTTATATTATCGAATTAAAGTCGTGCAAGTGGATATTCCCCCACTTAGAAATCGTGTAGACGACATTGAGCCACTATTGGCGCATTTCACAGACCTCTACAACAAGAAGCACGGGACGAAAAAATTCTTCCAGCGTCGAACTCTAGATGTGTTGAAGCGGTATACTTGGCCTGGCAATGTGCGCGAATTACAGGCGACGGTTGAACAGCACTTAGTGCTTTCCGATGAATCAATGGTTAGTCCCAGCGATTTGGATGTAAAGTTTTACGGAAATCAGGTTGAGACTGTCGCCGGGCTCACTTTTGAGAAATTTCGAGAGCTGAAACAGAATGAGGAAACCCATTTTCTTCAAACAGCTTTACAAGAAACTGGTGGCAACAAAACCGAAGCTGCTCGGCGCCTGGGAATTTCTGATAATCACCTGAGGCATTTGCTGAAATAGAGGCTTTGGCCTTATTAACGCCTTAGCAATAATGGCTTTTTAGGTTTTTGCCGAAATTTTGGAGTAGCAAAATGTGGCTAGAAAACTCCTGCTTGGAGTTTCGGGCCAAGCCAGTAGCAAGATTTTTTAGTTTTTTCTGAAAGGCCATATCCTAAATCGTAGGCATTAATAGCCACCAGGCAAACCGCGTTTGGCTCGCCTTTGTAAAGCTACTCAGACTAAGCCAAGTTTTGAAGTGTTAGTTGAACTTACCCATATTTACCATACTCATATTTACCCTATAGTTCTCAATTCCATTGCTTTTGATATAAACACTACAGTGTTGCTGATTTGCGATAATATAAGCCGTTAAATATAATTCTGTCGATTGTCCGGCTTTTAAAGTTACAAGTCCCTCAATAGCAATCTGATTTGGAAATACGACTTCACAGGATTTATCGTTGGTCATTTCATTTACTTCACAAATTGGTTGGGTTCTTCCTGCGTGTGTGCGGTTCGGTCTCCAAGTATCACATTGGTTTAGTCTTACCTTAAAACCACCGTACATACATAACGGGTAAATCTCCACAATACGATCGCTGTTCGTTGTATTCACAAGGGAAACAGTTTTTACCTCCTCGGCAGACTGAAAAGTTGTTAGAGCAACCTTGCAATATGTGTCATATTGATCTGGACAGTGAATTTTGTCACTTAATTCAAGTTCCTTTACTTCCTCTGAAGCTGCGAACCCGACTGTCGCCACTAAATGAATACATAAAAAAAACAAACTGAAAACCCGCATGCAATCTCCTATTATTCAACAGAACAAATTCATTTACTTAACCCGTGTTTAATGTACGACATATAGTGTGTCAACAAAACCAATCCTTTTATCAGGCGCTCAGGTCGATTTTACGCCGACTTCTGGCGGTTCTTAGGGGTTTGGCCTTAAAAGCTCGACATATCGACTTTGGGGCATAAACCATAGAGGTCTTGGGAAAGGCAAAATTTGGCCATGAAACCCCATTTTTCAGCGGTAACGCTCTGACTATACTATAGCGTGATACTGGCCGCTAAATCAGGAGGCCCATGCCTAGGATGCCAAGTCTCACATATTCGCCGTGTATATTAGAGAGATTTGTTTTAACCTGCGGAGTGACCGAGCGCTTTTCTCAAGGATTTCACATACGCTGTAATGGCGTCATCAACACGAATATTAGGAGAGTTTTTAAAGGTTGTTGACTTCAATTAGGATAACTCGAAAAATAAAACCATGAAGAAAAGTATAATACTTACTTACGTGCATGTGATTTTAAAAACTATTTTTTTAGTTCCAATATATGCTTTTGCGATTGAGGGCGCGAACCCTTTTTATAGCCCGATGCACGCCTTAGGAAGCGTAGAGTTTGATTATCGAGTTCAGTTCTCGACCACTGATTCGCCAGAGAATGAAGTCAGAGATCATGTTAGCGAACAGATGAAATATATGCTGTATACAATGAACAACTCAACCCCTTATGGAAATTTTGAACTCAGCAATGTGCAAATACGTCCCTCTCTTTATAAAGGCCAGAAAATTTGGGATGCCCGCTACCATATCAAGATGAAGGTTGCCGCCTCAAGTAGTGGTCCCTTTTCCTGGAAGGTTTATTTACCTTTTTATCCAGACTCTCTTTCTTCTCGTATTGTCAGAGATGGGCAAAATATTTGTGGCGAGGACGCTGTGAATTTATTTTATAAGTGGCGCCCGCTGGACTGCCCCTTAGAGCCCGGAGTAGATTTTCAAGAATTAAATATATCGCTGACTTTATTACCAAGTAATCTATATACCTCGCCCGAATATAATCGCCTTGAAGACAATGGTGTCGTTCGCATTGCAGCCCTATTCAACAATTTCGATTTCGATTTCGACTTTCTCCAGCAGCTAGTAACTTATTTGCCAAATTTTGAACATAAGGAGTGGTCAAAAGCCGAAATTGCCACGATCGCACCAGGAGTTGATTTGTCGGGTGTGCGAGTGATTATGTTCACGTGGCAACACAAAGGCAGGAAGATTGAACTTTTAGCATTCCAGGGTGACGCCATGTTAACGCATGTTGAAAAATCGCGAGCATTTCACTATTACTTAAAACACGCTCTTGAAAATTTCTCAGTTATTACTTACGCGGGCCACGCAGGATTGGGACATAATCTCAATTTAAGAAAAATAGAATTATCAGAAAAATTTAAAATTAATCCTAAAAAAGAGTATCAAATTGTTGGCATTGAAGCTTGTTTCGCGGCTTATTACTATACAAATTTCTTTTGGGAAAAAAAGATTACTGCCGCCGATCCACGCGGAACAAAAGACATGGATATAATAACTCACGAGGCTCAACCAGCCATGCCAGGAATCAGCATTCCGCTTGCATTAACTCGCGTAATCCAGGATTGGATTACGGGTATTTACCCTTGGGGATACACTGAAGTTATCGGTAAATTCTTGCCACCGAATTATATCGTAAGTGGCGATGAAGATAATTAGCCCAGAAAAACTCTCATTGTTTTTATTTGCAGTATACCTGCCCGTGGTGCTCAAAACCACTTCAATTTAGGAAGAGGTCGGTTCTCCATAGCGCTGACCTCGCTGTTTTTGTCTAAAGGCATATTTTCATAGAAACGCACTAGTATTTAGGACAAAAATCCAAAAGCGGCCCTTACTGGTCACTCAAGACAAAAAAATGGCGGACCACGTGGCCCGCCATGCATAACCTATTTCGACTTATCCGCTAAGAAGCTTTTAACCCAGAGCTTTGAATCTCAGGAAAGACAACGCTTGCTTCTTGAAGCTTTTTTTCTTCCGCCGCTTGAGCCTCTAATTTTTTCTTTAGCTCGTCCTCCTCTTTTTTCATCGCCTTTTTCTCAGCCCATACAGATCCATGCGAGGTTTTCGCCACTGAACTTATCTGCCTAAACGTCATGCCCGCTTTTAAAAGTTTTCGAATTAAATCCGAATCCCGAAGTTTTTTCCTACCTATCAATTTCCCCCGTATGGATGACCGGCCTGTCAATAAAAAGGTTTTTAATAATTTATTT
>JBBTCO010000013.1:0-64625 GCA_038043185.1 Bdellovibrionota bacterium | reverse complement strand
CACGTGATTCCATCGGGGGCTACGAGTCGATACGAGCACAGCTTCAAAAATTCTCCAATTTAAAAGTCGGTCGTCACTTTCAAGCACAATATCACCGGGCTTGATGTTTAATTTGATTTCGTTACGTTGCTCTTCTGATAGCAGAGGTGTTATTGTGCGATACTCTTTATAAGATTTTGTTCGGACCCACTTTTCGACCGAATCTTCAACAAGGTCGAGAAATTTGCCAAAGACGCCTGTGCCATTGCTGTGACTTTTAGGAGTTACTTTCCAGATAGCTGGGCGTGCATCAATGTTTGCATTTTCAGTTATTATATGCATATTTTTTATTTAACACGGCAATGGGATAAACTCAAATCTGCAATAGAGTTACTGACAAAATTATCAAGAGGGAGCTGATCAACAACCAAATATCTGCGGAGCCTGGCATCTATAATATATGACTTGAGATCCAGGCTACTGATCCTTCAAATCCAGCTTGCCCCTATGATTTAACTACCCCCGTCGGTATCATTTTCCATGATTCAATTCGCTCCTGGAATAAAAATTGCAATTCATCCTAATTCTATGCGTTTCTATCTTTAAATACCTTTAAGGGGTTTTTATGAAATTAGTTCTCACAATTTTGAGCCTAGTGGCTATATCTTTTACAGTATTTGCCACCGGTGATGAAGCAATGCCAAAATCAGCTGCAGCAAAGTCAGCTCTCTGCCTTATCGAAGAATATTTTAGACAAAATGACGTACTTACTACCCAATTAGCCCATATAGAGAGACAATTAGTAGAAGCCACCTCAAGAGAAGAACAAATTGAGTTACGACTTCAATATTCATCCGCCGAGATAGCTTGGAGTTCTCTCATAACTGCCAGTCTAAACCACTGGATTATAAATGATTTTTATCTTAATAAAAGGAGTCAATTATGAAAAATATAATTATTGCCGCGCTACTTTTGATAAGCTCCACAAGTTTTGCCGGCCCTGCAATTACTGATCGCTGCCTTGAAAAAGCGGCTGTGGCTATCATCATCTATCTTGATAAACAAGAGCCCCAAGCTGATGTTCATTTAGTGAAAGATGAGCAGGGCACTCTTACAGGACTAACGGATTTCGAAGGGATTTACCCAGGGCTTAATCTTGGCCCACAACGCTACGATAAACCCAGACATGTGACCGTCTCCTTTCACTCTGATGGATTTATCGTATTTGCAGAAGTCTTAATGAAAGATTCAAAAAATAAGATTATATGCAAAATCTTATCAGTTGATTCAGGCAAAGACCGCCAGCATTAAGCGCATTTAGATTTTCCGCGTTCGCTAAGCGAACGCATAATTTACAAATCCATAACACATCCTAATTCTTGAAAAGCCTTATGCCATAAGGATTTGCGGATATGCTAATCGTCTGTTCATTAACTATTTAAGGCAGTGTCCAATGTCAGGGGCTCAGTCTAAAACCCTTATTTGTGAGCCAAAATCCCTTCGATTTTAAATTGAGAAGAAATCGAGGGGCGACTGCCGCTACATAAGCCGTCGCCTTTTGGCACCTGTTAAATTAAAGACATGAATTTAAAGGCAAAGTTACCCTTATTTTTGTGCGGGCCAAAAATGGGGAGAACCCCAGTCGCTTGAGCGGGATTCAGCCAGTAACTTGGCCGTTTGGATAAGGACCCACCGATTAAACTCCGGTAAGTTTCCAGTAAGGTACGCGGCAAAAACAACGGATAGCGCAAATTCAAAAATTCTATCGAGCCTCATGTTACGCCTTTCTTTCAATAAATGACCCAACGTCAGAGCGCCAATAATATGTAGAGCATTCATAACAAAATGGAATTGTTTTATTAAGAGCTATTTTTTCTAAATTTTTAATAATTTCTGTATTCATAAATTTCTCCAGTTAATCAAGAGGGCGCTTACGCGCTCTCTTGAGTTTTGTTTGCTTGAATTTTTTGAACGTATGCGATTTGCGCTTTACGTTTTGTAAATGAGTTGTCTTCAGAAGAAACGTGAATGCCATTTTTCTTCGTGTAAGGAACACCGAGAAAATAGCGAAGCAAGTTCGAGTTTACAAATCCTGTCTCTCCGTTAAGAGTGACAACAAGGAACTTGCCGTCTTGTGACATTTTTGCGTTTGTTTTTTGAATTTTCATTTTATACCTCTTTCGTTTTGTTGTTTTCCCGCTTTCGCGGGGCTTTCACCCAGCTGAAGGCCCCGAAGCGTTGGAAAAAGAGAACGACATGAGGCAGGCCCAACCCCGTAAGCGTTAGGCGGCGAAAAGAGTGTCAACCAAAGGTTGGCGCGATTTTACGCAGGGGTTGGAAATAGCCTGTCGAAAAAAGTGAGCGGCAAACTAAAAACGAAAGGGAGTTAAATATCCAGAGGAGAATCAAACGGAATACGAGATAAAATTTCTTTGTAGGCTTTCTCGGTAAGAGCAATAAGCCTATCAATATCAGAAATAGTTAATTCTCGCTTAAGAGCGTCGGGATAGCGAAAGGCCACTGCAAATGGTGTTAGCTCAACGGTTGGCTTGAGAACATCGTCGAGCGAAGAATCGATATGAATCACAAAACCCATGATCTCACGAATATCGTGAGTTTTTTCAAACTTCTTGCTGTGAAAAGTTAAAAACCCTTTGAGGGCTTTTTCGATAACCTGTTGGCAGTGAAATGCAATTGGTACAAAAGATTTTTGATTTTTAGATTCGCGAAGCCAGCGGGCTGCGAACAAATCCTCATTGGATTTTCCAAACCAAGCTAGAACTGATTTTTTATTAGCCAATCGGAAGCTCTCTTCCCTCAGAAAAAACAGTATTAGCTACAGTATTGAGTTCATTTTTCCATTCTTCAAACTCTTCTTCGGTATAAATAAAGACATCAATCGGAGACCACAGCCCCCAAAGGGTTTTTTCAGCTTCGGCCATGCGCCTTGCCATTGGAAGATCGGACTTTTCAACGATTAAAAATAAATCATAATCGCTGTTGGGTCTTTCGGTTCCTTTAGCCCTAGAGCCAAATAGATAAACTTTTTTTGGCTTAAACCGATCAGTAAGTTTTTTTACAATCTCGGTAAGCTTTGCATCAGAGGTGTAGAGGTTTTTCATGCAGCCTCCGGAAAAACAGGGCCTGCGGTTTCAGAAATTAACTGATCTGCCGCCGCTTTTTTTTCTTTTTCGAGTTGAGCGAGTTTTGCTTTTTCTTCATCGCGGGTCATGGCCAATTTTTCTTGGTGGATCGAGCCATGTGAACATTTCGCGATCGTCGCGCAGGCACGATAGGTAAGCCCACTTTTTAAGAGTTTTCTTATCAAATCTGAGTCTCTTAGCTTTTTTCTTCCAATGAGTCGGCCCTTGGCTCGAGCATTTGCAAGGCCAATTTTGACGCGGTCGCTAATTAGGTCTCTTTCGAGTTGGGCGATCGAAGCGAGAATCGAAAAAATTGCCACACCGATGGCAGTATTTGTATCGATTCTTTCCGAAATGCTCGTAAAATGCACACCTTTGCTCTTAAATTTCTGAAGTGCCGTTAATAGATGGGTCGTGCTTCTCGCAAAACGAGAGAAGGAATACACAACCACCTGTGAGACCTCGTCAGCTTCAACAGCCGCCATCATGCGGTCAAGAGCAGGGCGATTTGATTTCGTTCCACTGATGCCCTCGTCAGTAAAAAACTCGGCATTGGTAATATTATTTTGTTCACAATAAGTTTTTAATACTCTTATCTGTGATTCCATTCCACCCTGTTGCATATCAGTGCTTACTCTCGCGTATAAACATGTTTTTTTATTCATTTGCACCTCCGTTATAGTTTTTTTTGTTATTATTTTCAATTTGAATGGGTTTTCATTGCATTAAAAAAGCACCTCCTTTGGCTTGATTGCGTTTTTATTGGTTTTAGGTTCGATTTCATTACCGTTGTCTGGAAAAAACCGGGGACTACCCCAACTGGAAGCGCGAGATGAGGATAGAAGTTTAGCCGTTTGGATATAGACCCAGCGGTTAAAGCCGGGCAAGTATCCGGCAACGGCTACCGCAAATACCAATGTAATTGCAAAGTCGGTAAGTCTTCCTAGATTCATATGGTGCTCCCTTCGAGAGTGATCGATTTATTTTCGAACCGTTGAATAATGTTTAAAATGACGTTTCGGGACCAATCTTTCTGCATCCGCGTCTTAAAGTTTTTGCTATTTAAATAGTGGGCGATGGCCGTTGCCGATGTGCCCGATTGCCACTGCTGATGAACGACAAGTAAGGTCGAATATTCCTTCGCGTCCTTTTCGAGCCTTGCGCCAATGTAGGTAAAGCCGTAGGGCGGTGGCGCTGAACTTTTAAATTTTTGCTGGAGGACAACGTCGGCACTGACCGATTTATTGGGCCGGATTTGCATGCCGCCGCGTTTAAGTTCGGTCAATACAGTTGTCTTGGGGATCGCGGTCATTCTTGAAATTTCATTTAAAGAATGACCTTGTCGATAAAGCGGGGCTAAGATCGAGAAAATGCGATGCTTACGATCTTGGAAAAGACTAAGAAAATCATGGTGTTCAGAAATCCTGCAGGTTGCCGAGAGTGGCCTACCATCCATAAAATACGGTATTCAGAATATTGTTAACGGTATTCCGAATACGGTACGGAATACAGAATGCCGTCCAGTATTCAGAATACAGTGTTAGTAAAGAGGTTGTTCATTTTTTTGCAAGTGACTTTGATTTTGAAGCAAAGGAGCATTACAGAAGCCACCGCTTTTGCATCACACAGCCACAGCGTTAGGGTGAACGATCAGACCCCCCTTATAAACAGTCATAACGTCAACGTTGACGCGTTGGTATCCATTTGAAATGGAAGAGTCCAAAGCTTGGATTAGAAATATCAGTTTATGTGATCATGGGACCAAAAAACAAAAGCCCTGTCTTGGCTGACAGAGCTTGGTTGAGGCGCAAATGGAATATTCTCAAGTGGTTTTAAGCAAACCTTCTAGCCCGATGATCCAGACCTAATACTACGCTATTTACGCTTGTAGACGAGAATCCGGCGATAAAGCCGATCAAGAATTGCAATTGATCCTGCCGGCGTAACTACCGCTTTTATTCCTCCACTAAATTGGGACAGTGTTGATAAAGGAAATGAGGTAATACGATATTTTTCTTTGCCATTTGAATCGAATATATAAACACCAGCCTCACAGTCTAAAGCGACTTCAGTCGATGATACAGTGTAAATCAAGTCCTCTTCAATGGAACCAATTGGTCCCGTAAAAGCCTCATTTGGACATTTTCCTACGCTGACTTCAAAGGAACGTAAAAAATTTCCTTTCTTATTAAAAGCATACGTCTTACCTGGGACTCGAATATAGAAATGCGTATTTGGCATATGCAAAAGTGAACGAACAAAGATATTACCGTTTTTATCTGTCGCCATTCGTTGATCCAACCCGACATAGTTAGCATCATTGATAGATGATTTAATTGTCGATTCACTAATGTTAGTAATTTCTCTAAGTTTTGGAGAAAGAACCTTTAAGGAATGGACTGCACCATCAAAATCTTGCGCAATAAATTCGCCAGAGTTAAGTGGTACCAAAAAATATCTTTCAATATTATCAAAACGCTTAGTTTTTCTTGTCGATTGTAGAACCCCTGCAGAGTCGAAAACTCCAACTCTCGGCACGGCAATATCAGGGTTATTTGCATTCCATTTTAACCAGTCATGAATTTCGGAGTTATTATAAACCACAGAAAGGTGACCCTCCCTATCAAGATTGGTCGATACAATTTCTGTATAATTTTGTGCTGTAGAATTGTTGGGATATTCAGACATTGGAATAAATAATGACAGAGTCTTATCAACTTTTCCTGTGATAATCGAATATTGTTCGATCTGGTCTTTGCGGGATGGACTGTAAATGTGAGAATCATCAGCTGCGAAATCTTCAAAGTAATATAGATCTGCAACCGTATCTTTACGTTTTCCATCAACACCATAAAAGTTTATCCCATCGTTGTGTGAAACTAAAAAATCTCCAGAAGGCGAAACTGATATGTCACTTTTCCCGCCGCCTCCAAGCCAGATACAGTTTTTTGAACAAGCTGTAGCGATTAAAGCCCCTGATGAATTTAAAATGTGAATCGGGAGATTCGGTAGACGTTCTTGCACATAAATTTCCCCCCGGCGCGACACCCCAAAAACACTTGAAAACTTATCTGGAGATTTCCAAATCAACGACCCATCTGAGTTATAAATTCGAGTCTCATCTCCCTTTGAGGTATCTACGTTAACAACAACATGTTCGTCAGATGTAAGTTTAAAATGATTTACTCGATAGGAATCAACAATAGGGAATTTTTTAAGAAAACTTCCAGATGGAGAAAAGATGTAAATCTGAGGTGCGTTGAGGGAATTGTCGTCGACCGCGGCAAAAACGTTTCCTGTGGAAGCTGATACAGCGACTCCATGATACCAAGAGTCTTTACTAATTTGGTTTTCTCCGTAACTCCTTTGGAAACTACCATTGCCATCAAAGATATCAATTTTCTTTGGAGTAGCGACGTATAGATGCCCGCCTTCAAAAGCTAACGCCCTAACATATAAATAGCTATCGCTTGATGATCCTGCGTATGTCACTATTTTTTTCCAAAGCCGTGTGTCTTGCGAGTAGGCATAGATTTCTGTCGAAATTACATCAAAAAGGTCACTGCCGTTTGTTTTGGGATCACGAGTGATATGTGTGACGTAGATTGTTCCGTCATTTCCATACGTCGCGCTACTAAATGAAGTGTGGTGAAATGGAGTCGTATTGCCAATAATTTGTGGAGTTCCATAGGCAGCTTCAGCAGAAAAAGAAGGATAGCAAAATAGGACAATACTTAAATATACTAAATGCTTCATTGAAATCCTCCATCTTTATTAAGAAAATTACCTTAAATTATTCTCTTAACTTGAGCAAATAATTCTTTAGTGAAAATCCGTGTTGTCAATTAAACCAAATGATATTGTCGGCCAACTGTAAATATAGGGCTCTGGCTTATAGGGCACTTGCCCCATGACATTCCTTTCAAAAGTGAACCAAAAGACTGTTCGGGAAAACTGACAAAAAATGCCAGACATATACCCAGTAAATTACCGATGAAATCTCTTCTAACCTTAGATATAACCATTCAAAGATATTACATGATTTAAGCCACTGGCCAGTCTTCTGCTAAAACCCGAATTGAATCAATTTGAGAAATTTTTAGCGGCTTAATTATTGCTGTCTCTTCTCCTATTAGCCAAAGCCTAGGAGTCTCTAGTTATATGCGCTTTATGCGAAACCTATTACCCCTTTTTGTAACTCTGTCTATAAGTTATCCGGCGATAAGTGCGCAGGTATGCCGGGATGTATTTCAAGAGAATTCCAAGTTTCGCCAAGTCATTTTAACTGAGGAAACTGCGACCCAAAAGCGGTATCGCGAGAATTTTGAAAATGATTTTTCAGTAAAAGCACAAAAAAACTGGGAAACACAAATTCTGAAAGAGCTTAAGGACATTGAAAACGATTCCTCGGAGGGCGTCGAAAAAATCGCAATGCTAAAAAGATTTGGTTTTATTTTTTCAGAGGGGAAAATAACGGCACCTAGTTATTACGATTTAGTACGTAATTATCTAGTTCAAGCTAAAAAGGGGTCCACCGCCAAGGACATCATTTTGCCCTCCATTGTCTTAATAAAAGATGATCCTAAGGGTCTGCAAGCGAGGGAATATCTCTTAATCACACCCGGTATAGATCCGTTCCCCAAAGAAGAGGGATATCGTATTCTATTCTCAGAAGAGATGTTTAATATTCCTTTTCGAGACGCATTAGCCTGGTTTCAAAAAGGACATTTTCCCTTGTTAGATGCGACTCACGATATCTATCATTTCGTCAGTTTTGCACTTCACCCTGAATATGCGACTCAGATGTACAGAGCTGTGAAAAACTTGCATCCCGAAAAGTACCCAAGATTTTTTAGTCGTCGGTGGTTTTACATCCTGGAATATTTGACTCTTGCAAATCCTAATAAAAAAGAAGACCTCTCTGAGCTTTTAGAATTACCGAAAAAAATAAAATCAAAACGGCCAATCCCCTATGCAAAGTATGTTGAATATTTTCAAGATCAATCGATCGAAAAAGTAGTTAAGCATGCCGAAAAACTAATTAAGGAGCTACCGGCACTTTTAGTTGATTACGGAGGTGGAACTGCGCGCTCTAATGAAAAATTTAGGAACATTAACGAGGATTTAACCTCTGCAGTAAATACACGTGATAGTTACGCGACAGCACTACTTCATCACCTTGGTACTTATAGAGAAGATCTGGAATCTATTAGATACAATGTAATGGGTATCCCTCATGTTCAAGTGCTGGAAAAAATGATGGAGCTTCGTAAGCTTCCAGAAGATCAATTAAGAGATGTAGCTAATAGGAATATGTATCTTGCGAAATATTTTTTGAAGAACCCAAACGATCCGAATAGTCCATTTGTTAGCACTTACAAAGATCGCTTTGATCTACTTATTCGTCGGCATGTGGCTCAGTTAGAGTTCTACGCTTGGGCAACCGCGACTCATTTGACAGTCGATGTTTGGATCAAAGAAGGTCTTCAGCTTCATGTTCCCTCGGATTCTTCGCTGAGCCAATTTACCAAAGATATTTTCCGGGATCAGTCCCCTTTGCCTAGGGCCTTTGATCAAACCCCACCTTAAGATTTCAAGAATTTTGTTAAAACATCAGCAAACTTGTTTAATTCCAATATTTCACTGTGGCTTCCACCCAGATCGGGATGAAAAACGCGAGCGAGTTTTTTCCTGGCTAAGCCCACCGCTTCACTGGTTAAAGATTCCCGCAAAGCAAAACCGTTGTCCAAAAAAAACTTTAAAGCGGTCTCGATTGCTGGTGGGAACTCCTCCGAATTTGTAATTTTCTTTTTCGATTGTTTTTGTTCTTTCAAACGTTGCTTTTGTTTTTGATATTGCTGTTTTCGATAATCGTCTTGCTTACTTTTATACGAAGTCTGCGAATCTTCACGCACCTGAGATGATTTGTGAAGTTCAGTCTTCGACAGTAAAAAGTCAGAGTTTTTTTCATCAATAGTTAAAAGCGATGCCCAAATGTGTTTACAGAACTGTCCTTTTTTAGACAAAGGACAGGTGCAATCGACAGTCAGGATTTTACTTTCAATGGAATCACATTTAAAAGTAACCTTAAAAGAAGTGGAAGCTCGAACATAAGTTTGAATCTCGGTGTCTGAAGGCCGAGATAAAGACACCTTACCTTTAGAGACGAAAGAGCGTCCGTGGCTACGAACTTCGGGTTTAAAAAAATGTTCCCAGGCTTGTATCGACATAAAATTAACCTCTTGCTATGGAATGAAAAGAACCAGAGGATTCTTTCGTACGCGTTCCCAAACAGCGTGATAAATCATCTTTCGGCCAGGTGCTTTGACATTCCGGGCACGAATAGCTACGAGCAATGAAAGACTAAAGGCAACGGTCAGATTCAAAGTCCCAATACCCAAGATGCCAACAATAGAAAACCAAAACTCTGGAGCGAAAAAAACGGATGCTCCTAAGGATGCGGCGGCAGCCGCAAGGGAGCCCGACGATAGAGTCACGTGTCTTACGTCGAGCGGTAATCCAATGAATTCTCCGATGACCGGGGTTAGCGCTAACATAAAACCTAAAGAGATATTTCCCGATAATCCGGCAAGATGCATTTTTAACCATAAAGCTAAAGCACGAGTTCTGCGCTCTCCTAAAACAAAATTCAGACGGCGGTTGTGAGTGAGCGCTGCCGTGAGTTTTCGATAAGCGGCCCAATTGTCTACCCAGCCAGAAATAATGCTCGAAAGCCACAGAAGCCCACCTGTTAGAGCCGCATAATAAAGTGTCAGACTGAACAAAGAAAGCGACTCCACCGTGGCTACTGATTTTTCTTCGCTCAGAATGTGATGATGAAAAAAATGATGAATGATAAAATCAAAAGCCAGGATGGTGGGTGCCACAGCTAAAATATTGCCAATGACTGCGATTGTTTGCGAGCGAAGTAGATGCAGGATTTCGTCGACCAGTTCGCTCAGCGCTTTTGGATCCTCAACCGCATCCATACGTGCGGCTAACGCATTCGCAGTCATAGCTGGTTGTTTGGTTGCTAAAGTAAAACCTTGAAATTGAATCAATACAAAACTCGCGGAATAATTGAGTCCGTTAATCATGCCATGCATAAGTGGGGAGGTTCCAACATGTGCTAGCATTGTTTTAAAAAGAATCGTAAACGCTGTAATAAATCCGCCTCCACAAGCGTGACCAAACATATGCAACAATTCGCCTCGCGTGCGCGTGATGTAATGCTCACCTGTTTGAGCAGAACGTTCGGAAATTTTTCGCGATAACATTGAAAGATCGTCCTCTATTAAACTGAACAAAGATCGACGTTCTAAATGTTCACGAATAAGTCGAACTGTTAGTTTCGAAAGTAATTCGGGACGACTTTCTTCGCTAGACAAGAGCTCGGCGAGCACTTGCATACGAGAGAGTTGGGAATTTATACGTTCGATTTGATAAACAATATGAACACTGACACCATATTCATCCAACTGGCTGTAAACTTCTTTAATTGCAGAGAAACATTTTTCAAGGCGACTCAGAAATTCTTTTGAACTCACTTCTGAAACACTGGAAGAACTTAAGAAGTCTTGAGTGAATCGACTAAATCCAAAAAAAGGCAAAGTTTTAAAATCGGAATGATTAAGGCGATGTCGGATATCAGCGGATAAGCCCGTGGCTTCAATTTGAATAGCTAAAAGAAGAAGTGCATCTTTAATATTCTGATGAAGATGTGAAAAATCGTCAGGACCAGACTTGAAGCAATAAAGATTTAAAATACTCTGAAATGTTTCGGGCTCAAGTTGTTCGAACCAAAGCGCATCACTTTCACTTTTAAAAACTTCGCTAAAAAGTTGCGCCAAATCATGATTCTCTGGAGCCTTTGGTAAAAGATGCATGCCGATGCGTTCGAGGGCTTCTGACCAAAAACCAGAAGGGTTGCTTACACCTCCGCTCACTAAAATTTCCAGGGCCGAGGTTTCTTGTAAAATGGATCGCAAGGCTGCAGCGACACCTTGTCGCCATTGCGGATTTCTCTCGAGCATTTGAATTAAATATCGAATGCGCCCGGCTTGGGGTGTGCCAGAATTAAAATCGACTTGATGCTTAACTGAACCTTTGGATCTTATCCACTGCATAAGATCGACAAACCAATCCAAGCGTTTTCGCAAAAGCGCGCTGGGGGGTGGGGGATCTGACAATAAAACGTCTAAGTCTTTCCTGAGTATAGAGGACAAGCGCCATCGACGAATAATATGGAGGAGCATTTTCATTATTCCTATGTACCAATAATGAAGGGCTTAGGCTACAATCATTAAATTCTACATAGCTATTATTTTTTTCTAAATACCTTAGGGCACATCAAAACGTCAGCATTGTCGGATTTTTTAATTTGCGCTGAAGTATTGTTTCTTTCGGCTGTGGCAAGGAGATGATCCACTCGACCTAAATAACTGCTTCTGGCGCGTCCACGAGGTCGATCAACATCGCCAAATTTACTAGACTCTTTACGAAGTGCGAACATGTCTTCAATCTCAGTGATTAAGACACTATTAGCGGCAACCTCTTTCACGCCGTCCTGAGTGGCTTTTACAAAGAATCCCTGGGTTCTTAATCGACGATGTAATTCTGGATCCATGGCGACTCTTTCAGGAGCAAATTCGAGGGCAATTCTTTCTTCAGTGGTGAGCAAAGGATAATCAGCAATTTGAATGTCGTTGGGATCAATCAATTGTCGTTGCCAAATCAGCCCGCCAGGAGCGGTTACACGGTGAACCATATCGACCTTATCAATTCCAGGCATAGATATTCTTTTTGCGATCCGTACAATGTAATTCCAACGATCAGGCATGGATTGAGGATCAATTCCAACGCGGCTTAAAAAAGACAAGACAATGGCCGAAGTACAGTAAGCGCGACCATAGGAGTTGCTGAAGTGGTAAGCAAAGGCAAGGCCTTGATGGAATAAATCCTTCATACCTAAAACAACTCGTCGTCCAACCTCTTCCGAATAAGCAAAGGGATTTGTATGCGCCAGAGTATGTAAATCTTCAAAATCATTTTTTGTGATTTTAGCTTTCCAAGGGACAGTATCTTCACTTCTTATTGATCCATCTTTATTCTCGTAGTCACCCATTTGAATAACGTCTTTATAACCGATTTTTTTAACGTATTCTTGAACATAGTTAGCTAACTTTTTTACATCAGGACGCGAGACAACCAAACGAAGGTATTCAGATCTTTTTGCAAACTGATGCAAAATATCTGTTACCCGCATTCCGCCATTTTCAGCATCTATATAACTATCCCAGCTGCGAGTTGTTTTCATTCCTGTTTCGGAGTCTTTAAGAACCTCTGCAATGCCGGCGTGGGAAACGCCATTTGTAAAAAATTTTGACTCACGAAGTTTTTTATAAACATAATCCCAAAAACCTGGTTTTCGCACAACATCCTCGTCTGAATGGTGCAAATATCTACCTGCAAGTCGACCTAATAATCCCAGTTGAGCCGCAAAAAACCAATTTTTTATACCCGAAGGCCTGGCGCCTGCAGTGATTTCATTAGCTTGCTTTCCAAAAGATCTTTCAAAAATATAGTCACCGTTTTTTATTTCAATTTTTTTTACTTTACCATCTGATGTATTTACAAGAAGCGTATCGCCAACATAATTTTCATAATAAAGTCCAGCATGGTGATATTTTTTAAATTCCATTTTTAGTTTGGTGATCAAATTAAAATTTTCATTTTGCGATCTTGAAGCCGCCTTTTCCTTAAGAATTTGATGGCGAGTCATTCCTAAAACTAAAGCTTTACCAAGTGCTGTTACCGAGAAGCTGCCCATCTCGTTGTCCAAATACATAAATTGCACAAGTGCGTTCATTTTTTTTTGTATTTGGGCAAGACGTTCGATTTCATTTTTTGACGAGGCATCAAGAGTGTTGGATTCAAGTTGGTTCAGAACCTCGTTGATTGAAGATTTTCCATAAAGAGTATGAATCAAATCAGCCATAAGAAGTTCGGATTGTGTTTCAATATTATTACGTGTGCGCTCCATTAAATAAATCGTGGCCTTATCAGGATTATTTTCAAACTCGGTAGGCAAACGAGTTGGTGGTTCGACAGGCTTTGTGTCCAAAAGTCGAAGTGCGAACTGAACGATTTTCTCTCGAGACTCGGGACTTCGATTTGTGGTGTGTAAAGAGTTAAGAATTTCTGTAGCAAGGAATCGGGCATAGTTATACTTCTCGACGCGTTGAATTTGATAAGTTAAAACTTTTGGACTTAAGGTTTTGTTTAGAAAATTTTTATTTTCTAAACTAGAGCGTAATTCTGCAGCCAAATCCTCAAAACCAAGGCGTGTCAAAAAGGCTGAATAGCCGTAAGTGTCCTGCTGATGGATAGTAGTCTTGGGCGGTATTTCTTGCCCCTCTGCAGTTGCTGAAAGCCCCAGGGTGGCAGCTATAAAAAAGAATAAAAATAATGATTTTATTTGGTAAGCCATTTGGGTCGTCCTCGTTCTTTAAGTTTGCTCAAATCTAAGTATTCAAAAGCATGGCCAAACAGCGCTTTCTTAAAGAGATCAATTTGGCTCAGCCAAAAGAGCAGAACTATTTGAATTTATTGACTTTTTAAGTATTCTTAAAACCCCCAATAATTGACTCTTTGGGAGGAAAAAGGTCGCATTTGACAAATTGTCATCCCAGGTGTCGAATCCTTTGACAGGACGGGCGTTGAGGTTTTTTTCATGTGAGAAATCACGAGGAAAATAAGAAATGAAATTTTGGCCGTTTTTTAAAATAATTTTGTTTAGCTTTTTTGTTGCGATCCAGGTCGAAGCCCGGCCCGCTGTCCCCGCTGAATTACAAAATTTTTCTTGGCAAACTGGCGACGTCATTGGCATCAGCGAATTATTTACGGATTGGTCGACCTTTTTTTTCGAAGCTGCGACCGGAAGTCGTTATGGTCATGTTGGAATAGTTTCCGTTGAAACTGACGGAGTTTACGTTTTTGAAGAAAATGATCCCTATGCTCAAAAAACCAAACTTGACTCCTTTTTAGGTACCGCCGGAAAAAATCCTGTAACGAAAAAGATTTTGGCTTCAATCATGCGACCGAAGCAGGCACTTTCCTCTGCTGAATTGGAAAAAATACTTTGGGCGGCTAACGAAGCCGTAACTAAAAAAATTCCTTATAATCATTCACAAATGATGAACTTAGATTCACTGAATTGTTCAGAGTTTGTTCGTGCGGTGTACGCCTTTGCCGGCAGAGAAGTTGGGAAAATTGAAAAACTAGGAGCTTTAAATGTAGGTGCCTTTAATGGCTGGATGCTGAAAGCTTGGGAATATCAGGGTAACAAAACAAATATGGAAAATTTAGTGGTTTCTCCGATGTCCATTATACTTTCCGACTCCCTTTACCCAGTGTATGCGAATCTGCCGACGGATTATTATTTGAGTGATCGCCAACTTTATAATGCTTGGAAAGCTGAAGGTTTTATCAATGAACTTTCGCAACAGACGCATGTTCCAAAGATGATTATTAATTTTCTTGGTAAGAGATCATCTGATAAGCCATGGAGAGTTCAGCCAAAAAAAAGGGTCTTTCAATAAAAAAGCTGATCAAAAATCCTCTTATTGTGGCTCTTGATGTTGATACGGATAAAGAAGCTCTTAGGCTTGCTGAAGATCTTGCAAGTTTAGCTGGGGCATTCAAAATTGGCCCACGCTTATGTCTTCGTTATGGCCAAAATTTAATCGAACAAATCGCAAAAAAAGCGCCGGTATTTTTAGATAATAAACACTTTGATATTCCCAGCACGATGGAGGCCGCAATTAACTCGAGCTTTCAAGCTGGAGCCAGTTTGGTGACGATCCATGGTTTAAGTGGATCCGCGGCTACCGAAAGACTTTCCCATTTAGAGGCTGAGCTCAATAAGCAAAGACCATTTAAAATTTTAGTCGTCACGATTTTAACAAGTTGGGAACAACAGAGCTTGCCGCGAAATTTGCAAAATTGGGAAATTAAAAAGCATGTGCAAACCATCGTTGAAGACGCAAAAAGTGCTGGATTAACTGGAGTTGTGTGTTCCGCTCATGAACTCGAGTATTTAGATCTTAAAGAAATTTTTGTAGTTACGCCAGGCCTTCAGTTTGAAAGTAAAAATGAAGATCAAAAACGAACAATGACGCCTGCTGAAGCTTTGGCAAAAGGGGCCTCCGCTCTTGTCGTGGGCCGTTCGATAATAAAATCTAAAAATCCTCAATTGGTGACTGAAGAGATTTTGAAGTCATTGAAAGTTTAGGATAAATTCTAAACTGTCGGACCAAAAATATAGGCAATAAGAATAGTTATGAAAATTGGAATAGCAGCCATTATAAAAAATGGCAGCATTTCCTTCATCACAGCGGCTTGTTTAGCAGCTTCAGCCTGGTCATTTGTATTCGTGTGTTCATGATTTGCCATAGGTCCTCATTTCAAAAAACATTCTTATCAGCGATTATTTTTATTGGCTCGCGACAGGAATAAGGATAGTGATCAGATATGATTTTGAATAATTATCCTCCACAAATCAAATACATTGTCGGTAACGAAGCAGCAGAACGCTATAGTTACTATGGTATGAAGTCGATACTGGTCGTGTTTATGACTCAGAAACTGTTGCTCAGCAACAGTGAAGCGGTTTCAACCTACCATCTCTTCAGTGCCGCCTGTTACCTTTTGCCCTTGCTGGGAGCCTTTATTTCTGACCGTTTCCTGGGGAAGTACAAAACGATAATTTTGCTTTCAATTGTCTATTGCTTAGGGCACCTCGTCTTAGCCATGGATGAATCGCAAAATGGACTCTACTTGGGTCTAGCTTTAATTGCGCTTGGGGCCGGCGGAATCAAGCCTTGTGTCTCGGCCCATGTGGGCGATCAGTTTAAGCCCAGTGAAAAAGATAAAATGGCTTCAGTCTATAATCTTTTCTATTGGATGATTAATTTTGGCTCATTTTTCGCGACGATCATAACCCCGTGGACATTTGTAAAATATGGCTCAAAAGTGGCTTTCGGAATTCCTGGGATACTGATGTTTATTGCCACCGTTGTTTTCTGGATGGGACGAAAAAAATATGTGCATGTTCCACCCACTGGGAAAAACCCAACAGGATTTTTTCATATCTTATTGAGCTCAATTAAATCGGGACTTACCGGCAAAGGATTTTTTCATGGACCTGAGCTTGAATTTTCAAAAGAAAAAGTTGAAGGCTACCGCTCGATTTTAAAAATTTTAGTTATTTATGTGTGGATTTCAGTATTCTGGTCGCTGTTTGATCAGACTGGATCAACATGGATTCTTCAAGCTCAAAAAATGGATTTGAATTTTATGGGAATTACGTGGAATGAAGCCCAAATTCAATCTTTGAATCCAATAATGGTTCTTGTGTTGATTCCTATATTTGCAAATTTTGTCTATCCATTTTTTAGAAAACTGGGAGTGAATGTCACTCCGCTTAGAAAAATGACAGTGGGAATGTTTTTAGCAGCAGTCTCGTTTGGACTGGTCGCTTTCTTTCAAAGCCTAATTGAGTCTGGCCAAAACTTAAATGTAAGCCTTCAATTTTGGTCTTATTTATTGCTAACGATGTCAGAAGTTCTAGTTTCAATTACCGGTCTTGAGTTTTCCTATACTCAGGCTCCTCGAGAAATGAAATCTACGATCATGAGTTTTTGGTTGCTCACTGTTTTTATTGGAAACTTATTGGCAGCAAGGATGGCTCATGTGAGTTTCTTTGAAACTGCAAGCACCATGTATTTTGTTTTTTACACTGTGTTAGCACTTGTCGTAGCGGTTATTTTTGGTGTGTTTACACGATTTTATAAAATGCAAAATTATATGGAGTCGGAAAGCCTACGTTCTTAGAGGCGCTTTCAGCTTTAAGGCGCAACAGAACAAATTGCTGATCCAGGTAAATATTTAATCTTAGGCTTTTTTAAATCAGAAATGGTTACTGGTAAAAAAACATAAACTTGGCTTTTTGGCGATAGGTTTGCTTTTTTCAAAACCGAGCGGCAATCAGGGTGGGCCACTGGAATGTCTTCCGGAATCTTATAGTCAAGATAAACACGTTTCCAGCAGTTATTTCTTTTATCTAGGGTAATATCGCAAAATATTTTTAAATGATGATTGTAGGTCAAAGAAATTTTCCCTGCTTTCATTTTTAAAATAAAATTCTTTCCATTATTTCTGTGAGCATTCCATAAATTTTCGCCGGTGAGTGTGTCAAAAACTTCAAAACGTTCGCGATCACTGAAGTCATCGGCAGCTCGCACAAATAAAAAGTTTTTGAAAGAACCCCAAAAATAAGTGGCTTTGTTATTTAAAAAAAGTTGTCGTCCCTTGTATTTTTCAGAGCAGATCTCGTCACTTGTCATCAAGGTGTCTTTTGGTCGAATAGAAATTTTTGAACCAGTTAAGCCTGGGTCGACATATTCAATAACCGCATGTTGGGAAAAAACATAACAGTTCTGCTTTACACTTTCATTATAGGCGAACTGACTTTCGGCCAGGCTGACAGACTTTTTAAACTTGGCCTTATCAAAGCCAACCTTGCCAGCGCCCTGTGTATTGGCTGTCATGAGTAATAAAAATAAAAAAATGAAATAGGACGAAAGGTTTGTTTTCATAATACTAGACTTAGATCGTCAAGTTCCCCGAAAGACTTAAGACGTAATCCCATTTTGAGACAAAGAATTTAGATATGAACACACAAAAATTTAGGATTAATTTCTACCTGTAAAATTTCTAGACACTTCATTATTTTTTTGGTCATTATTGATGACGAAGTGTCTAAGATTTTTTCTGTACTTGGAGGCTAAATGAAGAGGCTAAGGCTTTTAACTGTGATAGCACTTTATCTGATGACAAGCATAGCGCTGGCAAAGGCGTCCCTACACTCCCAAGTTGAGAGCGCTGAATATCATTGGCACAAAATGAATGGCAATACGGAATACATATTCTCACTTTATTCAGACTCAACCTATTGGTCCGTCAGTTTATTTACGGTTAAACCAAATGAACTTCAAGAGGCTCAGTGGCATCGAAAATTTTCTAGCTTTCAAAATGCTCAGGCTTTTCTTTTAAAATATTTAGAAAAGGATGATTTAAAAAATCTTGAGCGTTTTAAACAAGAAAATGAACAATCGTTGTTAAGTTATACTTTAAGCGAAGAAAAAGACGAGGTCATTTGGAAAGCAGAAAATCAGTGGTCCTGGGAGTGGGAACTTGCTTATGGTAAGTGGTTGTCGGAAAACTTTCATAAAGACTTTTATCTTGAAAATAATATTTCCACCGATTGTGCAGACGGAGGCTTTGCTATTCGTTGGATTTTTTCACGAATTCACAAGCTTCCAGCTGCAAATCATTTAGCAGGCAGCAATGTTTTATTTAGCAATGAATCGATGAAAAAAGAATGGAAAGATTTGCCCATCAATGAGGATTGGAGAAAAGATCAGCGATTCTTAGCCGCTCTTAATTTCTTGCTTGATAATACTTACACGCACACTCTTTTTAGAGACAGTTATCCAATTGCTATTTCTAAAGAATCATTTCAAGCCGGCACTTATATGCTTAATCTTTCCGGTGAATCAGGTCATACTCGCATTGTTAATTTTGTTTCTTCCGATTACAGTGGGAAGATTCCAATTCGTGAGGTCTCATCAACAGTACCTCGAGAAATAAGATCTCTTTACGAAAGTGCATTTTGGGCGGAGCCAGTTGTGCTTGGTGAAAGTGGAATACTTAAATATTTGTGGCCACTTAAAGTCGATGGTAAGTGGGAGCTGGTGGCAGAAAAAAATATGCCGTTTTATTCTTTGGAACAATACGATCCGAATTTTGCCGGTGTGATTAAAGACGTTACATTAGCAATTTATGACAGAGTCGCGCCAGGTTTTAAACCAGAAAAACTAATCACCGAAAGTCTTGAACAGCTTGAGGTTAAATTTACTAATCGGACTGATATTGTTTTAAAGGGCTACGATTATTGCCAAAGAAATAATTGTGATGAGGGCACCGAGGGATACGAGGCTTGGAGCACGCCGTCTCGGGACAAGGGAATTCTGTCATTTATTAGCGCGATAGAAAATATAACTGAGCTTCTCAGTGGGATCAGTCCGGAATCAAAAAAAATCTGGCAAGAAGGTCTTCAACAGCGATATGTCAAGGTGGGCTCGACAAACTATAACTTAAAACAATTAATTTATATTTTTAGATATACTTTTTTTTCATCAAATCCCTATCACAATCCTGAAGTGCGTTGGGGAATCGAGAGTAACTGGACAGCGCAAGCAATCATTCCAAAAATAAATGAGCTTTTGATGAAGAGGTCCGAGAGGATTCTATCCAACTTAGAAACTCATGAAATCGATAATGAAATACAAAGATATCAAATTGGTTTTATTCAGTACTGCCAGATATTTCTACCCGAGCAATGTGATTCACTTAAGCTGAGATTGAAAGAATCGATGTTTAGTGCGGGACCTTTGGTAATGAATGGTTATGATTGGTTGGAACGAAGTTTATGGTTTAATTCAGATCCACGTGTGGCAAATGATAAAAAGTGGGGCAGTCTTCAAAGCCTGGCTGTGCCAATACATGGATTGGTAAACGATCAAACGATTATTTCAAAGAATAAGATTCTTTTTGGCGGGAATCGCAGTGAACGGCAAGTTCTTGATCTTAACTCTCGTCGAACTTTGCCCATTCCTTCTGGTTATTCAGCTGAGGACTTGGAAAAAGAAAGTGGTTCAGTTGTTCTATTAAGTTCAGACAGAAAAAAACTTATGGTTATGGATCCCAATTCTTTCAAATTGGCGTCACTTTCTTTTGGAGATCGAGCTGCTGAAGAAGTCAATTGGCTGTCATCAGATCTATTGGGTATTAAAATTTCCTCAACGCAAATGATTGTTAGCAAATACAAAGACGGCGTTTTTTCAATGGTTACCGAAATAACGACACAGGCCCAAGATATTAATCAGTTTTTTTTCAAACGGCAATTTTATGGAAATAAGGAGGGTGTAGAGAATATTTTAATTCTAAGTTTAGATGCAAATCGATATGTAATTTATGATTTTTCTGCCGAATCTTTAAAGAAAGTTTTTTTAAGTGAAGATTTTCCACCGCAATTTTTTTCCGATAACACGGTGAGTGTGACACAGGTTTCGCCAAGGGCTTATCTTGTGTTGGCTAGAAAAAATTCGAGATGTGATAACCCGGAAGATTGCGTTTACGATAACACTCCATTTTTCTCTTACCGTGTTAATAAAACTGATGGAAAAGTGACGCAACTGCCTTTTGAAGTTAAGAACGAAATAGGCACTAACAAATTTGTGATACAAAAGAAATTAAATGCTAACAACGAAGTCGTCGTGGCAACACTTGACCAGTTGTTTGAAATTCAAACGAGCGGGCCAGTTCTTGGAAATGAATGCTACTTTGTAAAGGGTTCGAACTACTTTGATGTATATAAAGAAAGTGAATCCAACCTTTATCGATTTGATGGATATGGGAATATTCAGAAAGTTTTAGTGATGAAAGGTTCGGAATACATCTTTTCTAGATACAAAGATCATGCGGTCATACAATTGAATGACGGTATGGCGATCTTGGATTTAAAAACTTTAAAATACATTTTTAAAACTAAGCATATATTAAATGGCGACGGAATTATGAATTATTCAAATTCAATGTATTTTGCATATGACGATACGCATAGTGGTCTTTATAGTTTTAAATCTCAATCAAACATTCCACTTATGAGTGGTCTTTCAACATTTTTAGCAACCTATGGCCAATGTGAAATCGATGTTCCAATAGGAGCTTACAAAAATTTCTCGGTACCACAGCAATGGAACCAGTGCTATAACGATCAGAACGAAAGTGATGGCGTGTTTATACACCTGACCGGTAACAAAACTTATTATTTGCCAGAGCCGAAAGGAGATTGATTTGCAAGACCCACAAATTCATCAACTGATTGCTGTGCCTGAAGAGAAAAGGGACACTCAATGGGAGAATCTCTTTTTTCATAGTTTGACTCAGTCTTCATTAGATATTTTATCTGAAGCGCCACAAACAGGTCCCGATGGTTTACCTTATTTGTTAACGCAAATTTCTGAAAAAGCGACGGAACCTACTTCAAAAATTATTCAATGGTTGTCAGACAAGGGAATTGGTCTGGTTGTTAATCCAACAAAAGAATATCCAGATTATGTTTTCACTTACGGGATGATTTGGCATTTTAAAGAGAGCGGATATTTTTATCATGTAGCTGAAGATCGCAAAGCGGGAACTGTTGAAATTCAAGTTAATGAAAAATACCAGTATGGGGAGCCAAGTTTAGAATACTTGCCTTTATATGTAAGAAAAATTTTACGTGAATTTTTTCGTGATCAAGGTCTTTTTGCCGTTAAAGTTTTGATGTTGTCACAAGATGGAAAAAATTTCGATTTAGCGATTTCTTTAGAGTGTTTGGGAAATCCTCCGGAGTCTGAACATCAGGGTATTGCGGAAGTAATCAGTTGGTTCCTGCCGCCTCATTACTCGCTGCTCTTGGTGAGCGAAAAAGATTTACCAAAATTTTTTGAGCTTTAGGATCTCGGACTTTTAGGACCTGGTACCTTTAAGCCTTGAAAAGTTCAGGTACATCACCTTGAACTTGTCCTAAGCTCGATCCACTGTAGCCGACAGCTTTCATCGCCGAGATTGTGACTTGAGCTGGATGAATTCCAGTTTTTATAATGTGTTTCCCAGGCATCAATCCACCGGCTCTTCCAGCTACAAGCATCGCCATATTTTCCGTTGAATGCGTTCCAATAAGTTTGTCGGAATCGGTTGCTGTGTTTAGCAATCGACCATGGCCACCTTCAAAACAAAGTATTAAAGCAGAATTATCCAGTAATGTTTTAGTTCCATCAGGAGTGGCTTTCATTTTTTGCACAAGGTACGCAAATTGGTCAACATGCCAAGCGTGAATCAAAGACATCACATAGGAATTCCTGTCGCTTGCGGCGATGTTCGGGTTCGTAATAGAGACGGGTGTTCCTGTGGGGGCTTGCTGGGGAGCGCCACGAGCGTTGTGCCCAATTTCGTGAGGTTCACACCCAGAATCAACACCAGCGAACGCAGAATCAATACTTTTCGCCGACATATGACATTGTGCTGTGGTTAGCATCATTGTTGCTGCTCGAGTGAGATCGCAAGCAAAAGCCATATGAATAAGATCCATAAAAATTAAATTCCGTGCCTTCTCATTACTGTATCTTGCGCTTAAATCTTTTGCTGGATCGGCTCCGGGATCTTTGGGTTTTATGCAAGCCGAGTTTGCCGACGAAGGTGTACTCGCAACAATTCTTTTTTCCAAATCACGAATTTCATCTAAGTGTTGGGTTAAGCGTTGCTGGTCACTGGAACCAAGTTGTCGTAATAATTTATCGCGATCATTTAAGATCGAATCTAAAATACTTCTTCGTTTCACTAACTCCGCTTGCACTTTCGGATCTACAGGGCCTCCACCGAGAGGAGTAAAGGTCCCAAACAATGAGATAAATGCCGCTTGTGGAGAGACTTGATTTACAACTCGCGATATGGATCCATTCGAATTTTTTTTAAATGAAATAACATCGCGTCCATTAAAATCACCATTGCCATAAAAATGCGGCTGACCCTGATAGTTTATGGTGGCAAATTTAGTTCCTGTACCGAATGTGCGTCCAATAATTTGGTCTGCACCCTCGCCAATAACACTGCCTTCAGACTGCGGTGTTCCTGTCCAATTGGAAGTTCCATTGAGCATGGGCCAATAGGAGAAAGGATGAAAATCTGGTCCTCGCATTCCCGCACCTAATCCGGTGGGAATGTATAAACCACTAACTACAGAAACATCCGATTTCACATTGCGAGTTTGGAGTGGTGTCAAACCAACGCTAGTGGTGTAATTTAAACCGGCATTGGGTGGTACGAAAAAATTTCGTCGATCATTATCAGCACCAAGTGACTGACCACAAAAGAAAATACCAAAACGACGCGGCCCTGTGGCTTGAGCAAAGGCTTTTTCCTCGAGCATAATTTCTAGGGTAGGCAAAGCAATACCAATGGTTCCAACACCTCTTAAGAAGGCTCTTCGATTCATCGGTTTAATTGCCACGTTTCCCCCTGTGCAAAAAATCTCTTAAGGATTCAAAAACTGTTGAGATCCAACGATGCTTAAAATCACATCGCTAAATCGGGCTCCGGTTTGCAGTTGATTAGCCGTTGATGATATCAAGCCATCATCAGCAACAGATACAGTTCTGCCAAAAACAAAATGAAAATACTGTTTCATCATACAGGAATGCAAAGTTCCGCTAGAAATTAATCGAGTTGTCAAATCAGCCGGGCCATTGAAAGCGCCGACTTCAAGTAAACTTCCTGCGCCATCGATTGGACAACTTGTATTGTCACTTCCATCGCTGAGTTTTTCAAAACTGCGAAACCGGCCAACGACATCATATTGCTCGAGCCCAAAGCCAATGGGATCCATCTGCGCATGGCAGCCAATACATGATGATCCCTGCACGGAATGACTGAGATATCTTTTCTTTTTACAATC
Source organism: Bdellovibrionota bacterium (assembly GCA_038043185.1). GTDB lineage: Bacteria > Bdellovibrionota > Bdellovibrionia > Bdellovibrionales > Bdellovibrionaceae > UBA5009. The sequence continues at coordinate 40,883 of JBBTCO010000013.1, read as the reverse complement.
TGGGCCACTCATTTCAGTGGAGGGCGGTGGAGGAACATCGGCGTCCACTGAGGGTGGCGGTGGCGGAATGCGCTGACACAGCAAGCGTTCGCGAATAAATTTTCCACGTTGAGTAGGGCTGGTGTCGCCAAACTTGGCGCCGGCAGAAAGAAAAGCACCTGTCGATAAAATCCCTCGACGCGAAGACGGAAAACCCGTCCAAGTTGGAGCACGCAATGAGGGCAGCCCATAAATTTCGGCTACCGTATTATCAATATAGGTTTGATTCATAGAAAATATATCAGTCCATGGCCGTTGATCAGTAAAAAGCACTTTTTCGACCATGGCATCGGCCTCGGACTTTAACGAGGCTGCAACATTTGTCGCATGACCAAGTCGTTCGTAAGATAACCATTCAGCATGAAATTGCTGAACTCTTTGCAAAGCGTTGGATTTTTTAAGCATGTCAGATGCTTTGGCTTTTACTTGCTCGGCCGTTTTTAATAAATCTTGGGCCGCTAGACTTAATAATGCGCTATCTGGAGTTGATCCCCAAATCAAGAAGGCCAATCGTTCGGCTCGGGCATAACTGAGATTGATGTCACTGTCACTTTCGATTCTATAAGTAAATCGAGGATGCATAATGAACAATCGCAAAACTGTATCGACTCCGTCATAAAAGTTTTGGTTTGCCGCTGCTTGAGATAAACCAAGATCAATCCATGCAGCGAGGTCGGTCGCGGGCTGTTGACGTCGAAAAAATAATAACGAAAATTTATTCACGATACTGGTCATGCAAATGCGATCATTAACTGAAGCTCCGACACATCCTAAAACTTGATTCCTTCGAGTTGTGTCAGCTAATAAACGTTTGCTGACATCAATCGCCAGTTGCTCGATTCCTTCAATTAAAGGAGTTGATACTTGTTGAGAAAGCACATCATTATCAAACGGGGCCATCGCATTTGCCGGCAAAGATTTTGTTGCCGGAGCCGTTGTGTCGCCTAAAATATAATTTAAACTGTTATTGATTTCGGAATTAGAAAGTCGTTTAACTTTTTCTTGTGAATTTGAACTCGATAAGCTGGAAAGATTTAAGGCCGCATTATCGGGAAGAACTTCAAAGCCTTTTGAACAGTTTTGAAATGCAACAATTACAGCAGTAGCCATAACTCCCAGAAAAATTAGGTTTTTACCCCAAAGTCTTCGCATAGTGGAATCCCCCACCTCAATTCTTTCATAGAATACAAAAGTTGTAAATGCAGCCTAGACGCACTACTGCCAGCTCGAATCTATCTTTGAAGCGTCAGAATAACTGTCTCAAGTCGGGAAATTAAGTCGACCGTCAAGGGATCTTTTTGCAGATCCTGAAGATGTTCTTCTATATTAAAAACTTGTTCTTCGGATAAATTAATATTGAGTATTTTTTTCTCTGGAATTTCTTGTGGTTTTAATTGTTGAATTTGCTCTGGGGTCTTAGTGTCTGGAATTTTTGAAGATGACAATTTAATAGTCTGATTCATTTTCTTGATTGGTGCTGCAATGACTTCATCATTTGGTCCTAGTGAATCATCTTCAGTTTGAGTCGTTGTTTTTGATTTAAACATCGAAGATAAAGCAAAGCTGATGCAAATGCCGACAGTAATTCCCATGATAAATTTTTTCATATTTAAATTATGATAAAGATTTTAAAAATGGGCAAGTTTGGATATGCTCTAAGTGAATTTTATAACCATTGTTACAATCGTTGCCAAAGCAGTTATTCCAATCATAACTATAGTTCCAAGCTTGATAGTAAGACGATATTCTAATTGAAGAATTTCGCTTCTTAATTGCCTAAAATCTTCTTTTGTTGCCAATTCGCCCTCAATCACTTCCGAGATAATTTGTACATGGGTTTCAGCTTGTTCCTATAGCTTGTAGTTTTGACCGGACTTTTAGGACCTGGTACCTTTAATCCTCAAGCTCATCCAGCTCAGGTATTCGGCTAAAAGCAATGTGAGTGGGCGCGGCTCCTAAATGTTCGTGCAAAGACGCTAAGTGCAAAGTGTTTTTTCCATACTTATCATTTATTTTATCGACGACTTTAAAAAAAGCGCTCTTTTTTTCATTTTCGAAAAAAGATAATTGGTGATTTTTTTCTGCCACGAAATCAAAAAGAGCCACACCAACTTTGATGGGCTTTAGTTGACGGGGGCATTTTTTGTAAGCTTTTAGAAGGTAGGAAATCATTAAGCTGGTGTCTTGAGTTTCGTGAAAAGATAAATCTTCGTTCCAGCGTTCACCGTTCATGAAGCGGACAGAAACAGATACTTTTTTTGTCATCCACTCGCCACGTCGTAATCTCAAGGCCGCTTTGACAAGAAGCTTTTGGAGAATAATTCCAGCTGAACTGTAGTTTCTTTCGATCGGGGGAAGAACGTGTTCGTGACTCAAGGATTTTTGTTCGCCTCGCTTGGTGTGAAGAGATTCGCCTTTAAATAAACGATAGTAACGAGCACCAACGATGCTTTTCCAAACCGCCCGCATTTGTTGTTCATTCAAGGCCAGAAGTTCTTCCATAGTGCGAATGCCCTGTTGATTCAGTCGCCATTCCATTTTTTGACCGACGCCAGGAATGTCACGCAACTTCAAAGGATAAAGTTTATGAGGCAGTTCATTTCTTTCAATCCAAGTTAAACCGTCGGGCTTTTTCATATCGGCGGCCATCTTTGAGAGAAGAATATTTGGTCCAAGACCAATGGATACCGTTAAACTTATTCCCAATTTTTCGGCTAAAGCATTTTTTATTTTATAACATTGTTCTTTAGCGACCTCTAAATTTTTATGAGAGCCCGTGAGTTCACAACAAATTTCATCAATGGAACAAACGCTGTGAATAGGCAGACAGCTTTCGATCACTTCAATGGCGCGATGATGATATCGCGTGTACGTGGCGTGATGGCAGGGTACCAGAATTAAACCTGGACACATTTTTTTTGCTTCGCTCACTTTTGTCCCAGTTTTAATGCCAAAGGCTTTGGCTGGGTAGCTGGCGGCTAAACAGCTGGTTGAATCCGTTATCATGGGGACAACCGCAATCGGTTTGCCACGCAATCTGGGATTTTCTTGTTGTTCACAGGAGGCAAAAAAAGAATTGAAGTCGATATAAAGCCAATCCACCATTTTTTCAATTTAGCAAAAAATGGTGGAGTTGTCCTTATAAATATACATATAATTTACACATCTAGACGCGGAAGCCCGGACTTTTAGGACCTGGTACCTTTATTCGAGCTCGCCCGGACGTGGAAGGAGATCCATTAAGCATTCTCTCCAATACTCTGGAGCATCGTCACTGTAATCCACAGCGATGTAGTAGCCTTTTTTGCCCAGCAGCTGAGTGCGAGCCACAGTGCCAGAGATTTCTAAGTTCATATCATCTAGACGAAGAAAAACATGGTCACCAATAAGGACATCTATATTTAGATTTTTACGTAAGCTTTGCGGTACAAGATCTTCGCGTTTGACTAGAATCAACAAACCAGACGAGGAAGCCTCAACAACTTCGCCATTTTTTAAAATTTTTGTAAAATCGCTTAAGGCACTCATCGAGGAGACGTGAACTGGAGTGGTTTCCTTTCGCGGAGCTATTCTTTTTTTGCGTTCAGCTTTGGTCTTTTTCATTCTTTTCTCCTCACATAAATCTCTTCGGCCAGTGCTGGACCAAAGTTAAGACCTAAAATGAGAACCATAAAAAAACAGGTGCATAACTAGTAGACGGTTGTATTAAAAAACTTATGAATTCAAAATGGCGACACTGAAACCATAGGAATCAGAGAGGATTGCAAAACCATTGCAAGAGTTTTTTTTATTTGTCTCAGACTCAGACAAATAAAAGCGCTCACCCTGTGAAACTTCACCTTTTTTATCCCAAAGAATCTCAATTTCAGACAACACACGAATTTGACTTGTTCCGCTGAGGGCTTTAAACGCGGATTCTTTGGCTGTCCAAAGTGCTCGAGAGGACCCAAAAAATTTTGTCGTGTTAGATATTTCTTGAGCACTGCATACGCGAGCAATAATTTTTTCAGAAATGCGAGAAGTTTGCTCGAGGTCAATTCCGACTGGCCGTGGACCGACAATCCAAACACCGTGGTCATGAGTGTGCGAAATGCTTACGAATAATTTTGGCATTTTTGGAATTTGCTGAAGGTCTAAAAAATTTTGTCGCTCCAACGCACTCCAATTGTCACCGAATTCGGTGGCAATTGTTTGGCGAATCAAATGACGGTGGTCCGAAGAATGCGAGCCGTAATCTGCAGAAAATCGAATGATGAAATCATTGCCAAGAAAATTTATTAAATTATCATGAGCCGTTTTTGAAAAAATCATAGATGAAGAGAAAAATCAAATTTTTCAGGCCACGTGACTGACTGACCTGCGGTGATCGCCATCATGCGGTCCAGGCTGATTTGAGCTTTTGCTCGCAAAGGCTCGTCAAAGCTAATTTTTGGTTTTAAGGTTTCAAGCGCTCGAGCGATTTTTTCCATTGTGTTCATTTTCATGTAAGGACAATTGTTGCACAAACAATTTTGATCAGCGACGGGAGCTTGAATCAATTCGACATCAGGGCGAAGTTTTTTCATTTGATGAAAGATACCGGTCTCGGTTGCTACAATAAATTTAGTTGAAGCATTTTTTTGAACTTCTTCGATTAATTTTGAAGTCGAGCCAATCACATGAGCCATTTTTAAAACACTTTCGTCACATTCAGGATGGGCAATCACTCGTGCGGTTGGGTTATCCAACATCATGCTGTGCAAACGTTTTGCATTAAACAAAACGTGAACTTCGCAGGCCCCCGGCCATAAAACAAATTCACGACCCACTTGTTTACTTAAGAATTTTCCAAGATGTTGGTCAGGACCAAATAAAATTTTTCTTTCTTTTGGGATGGCCTCGATAATTTGCGCCGCATTCGACGAGGTCACGATCACATCTGAAATTGATTTCACTTGGGCGCTGGAATTAATGTAGGTCACGGCAATTCCATCCGGATGCTTATTTCTCCAATCGAGATATTTTCCGAAGGGTGAGCCCTTCACCAAAGAGCAACCGGCACCTAAATCAGGAACTAAAACTGTTTTTTTGGGATTAAGAATCTTCACGCTTTCGGCCATGAAGACAACGCCAGCAAGTAAAATCACATCTTGCTGGGCTTTTTGTCCCATCTTGGCCAGATAAAAACTATCGCCGACATGATCAGCGATGTCTTGAATATCGCCTTCTTCGTAATAGTGAGCCAAAATCAGAGCATTTTTTTCTATTTTAAGTTTTTGAATTTTTTCGGCAACGGCGCTGCTCATGGTCCCTCTTTAGAAACCTTATATCACAGAGTAGCTCCACCCTTAAGCACATTGATAATGGACTTGGAAACGCTCTTAAGGGATTCGAAGACCCCATGGCCTTCTGAAGCTGTAGCTTCAAATTCAGGAGCATTGTAATAATTCAATGCGCTGCGCAGTTCAGAAAGGGAAGCGGCATTTGTTAAGTCCCGTTTATTATACTGCATGATCAGGGGAATTTCTTTGATATCATAGCCTTGCTGCTCAAGATTAGTTTCTAGATTTTTCAAAGCCTCGCGATTTTCTTCCATTCGTTCATTCTGAGAATCAGCCACGAAGATAACACCATCTAAACCCTTCAAGATTAGCTTTCTTGAAGCATCATAAACTACTTGGCCAGGTACTGTATAAAGATGAAAGCGAGTTTTAAAGCCGCGGATATCACCAATGTTCAGGGGAAGAAAATCAAAGAAGAGAGTGCGCTCAATATCTGTGTTCAGGGCGACTAATTTGGACTTCTGATCTTCGGTCGTTTGCTGATAAACCCATTGAATGTTAGTGGTTTTACCGCCCAAGGAAGGTCCATAATAAACAACTTTGCAGTGAATTTCTTTAGCATTGTAGTTAATAAAAGACATTAAAGCTCCACACGGTTTTCAAGGGCCCGTCCCATTGTTCGATCGTCGATAAAATCAATGTCACCACCTATGGGAACACCGTGAGCGATTCGAGTCAAGATGACTGCTTTTCCTTGCAGCAGTTTTGTCAGATACAGAACCGTAGTGTCCCCTTCCAGATCGGCATCTAAAGCTAAAATAACTTCTTTGATCAAGGTTGATTCCCCCTGAAGTCCAGCCTCAATTCTATCGATCAATTCTTTGATTTTCAAATCTTGAGGTCCCACGCCATCCAGCGGGGAAAGTGTTCCTTGCAAAACATGATAGCGACCACGGAAGGCGCCAGAAGCTTCAACTCTTGTTATGTCTGAGGGCTCTTCCACCACACAAATTAAATCATCGGTGCGATGAGGGTCTGTGCAGAATCGGCAAAGATCCGCATCCGTATAATTGTAACAACGGGGACAGGTGTGAACTTCCGATTTTACTCGAGTCAGGGCCTCGGACAGGCGTTCAGAATAATCCACTTTTGTGCGCAAAATATAATAAGCCAGGCGTTGAGCCGTTTTCGGTCCAATTCCAGGAAGTCGACTCAATTCATGAACTAACTTTTCAAGCGCGGGAATATTTAGCATAAGTTCTTCAAATTAGAACATACCTGGGATCGGCATTCCACCAGTAATTTTTTCCATTTCTTTACTATTTGTTTCTTTAGCGACTTTCATAGCGTCATTGGTAGCCGTTAAGATCATATCTTGAAGTATTTCGACATCGCCGGACTTCATCACTTCAGGGTCAATACTTAAGCTCACGACAACGTGTTCGCCAGTGACTTTAACTTTGACGGCCCCGCCGCCCGAAGTTCCTTCAAATTCACGTTTAGACATTTCGTCTTGGACTTTCTTCATTTTCATTTGCATCTGGTTGGCTTGTTTCATTAACTGAGCCATTCCTCCGCCTCCGGGTAAACCTTTCATGTATTTCCCCTTTCCTTTCCATCGCTTTGCATTTGGGTAACAGTTTTAATTTGTCCTTTAAAAACATTTTGAGCAGCCTTAACCATTGGGTGCTGGGCCAAATCTTTTTTCAACTCTTCATCAGCTTTAAGTTGATTTTTTTGCACCATCGCCTGAGCCGACTCGCCCTGGGCCTTGTCCTTCAAGACGTTGACCTCAAAAGCATATCCAGGGCCCCATTGCGAATCAATCATTCCTTGTAATTTCTTTTTCGTCTCATTGTCGTTCATTTGATCTTTTAAAAAAATCAATTTGGGCGAGACTCCTAAAAATAATTTTTTTTGTTCTTCTTTTACAAAAAAGATATTTTCAAGCTTAGCGGCAAACAGTGCATCAGATTGTCGTATGCTTTCTACAAATTTGAGCCATTTTTCTTGCGGGGACAAGTTTACAGTTGATGGTGGCGTCGGCGGTGTTTTAGCTACTGGTGCGGCATTGACCAATGGCGCTACCTTAACTGCTGGTGTTGGTTGAACGGCTGCGAGGGGTTTAACAACTGGGGTGGCCGGGGCTTCTTTTAAAAAAGTTTTTAATTGCATTAAATTTGGTGCGGCAGCCATTCGGATTAAAGTCATTTCCAAAACTAAGCGAGCATCCTGGGACTTTGCGATATCATGAGAAGACTTTAAAGCCATATCAAAAAGAAGTTGGATGTCTTCTTGGTGAGTTGAAGCGCCCAAGTCGACAAGGCTCAGGATCTCAGAGTCTGGAAGATCCACTAATTTAGTTAAATCGGATCCAGAAATTTTCACAAATAAAAGATTTCGAATTGTTTCCAATAACTCTTGCGCAAACAGGCTAGGTTCAATTCCGGCTAGATTTAATTTTTTGATTAAATCTAGCGTCTTCGGTTCATTTCTTTCAATCAAAGCATTCAGAGCTTCTGTTAAAAGAGTTCGATCGGTCAGGCCTAATATTTTTGTTACACTTTCGCTATTCATCGGGCCATTGGCGAAAGTGATCACTTGATCCAAAAGACTTTGCGAATCCCGCATCGAACCATCGCCTTGTTTGGCAATTAACCAAAGAGCATCCTCGTCGATCTCCAATTTTTCGCTCTGACAAATTTGCAGCAAATGCTGAGCAATTTGTCGGGTGGCGATTCGGCGAAAATCAAAACGTTGGCAGCGAGATAAAATTGTTGCGGGAATTTTGTGAACTTCGGTCGTTGCCATGATAAAAACGACATGAGCCGGAGGTTCTTCAAGCGTTTTAAGTAAAGCGTTGAAGGCGTTGGTCGATAACATATGAACTTCATCGATAATATAAATTTTGTATTTCCCATTGGCTGGGCGATAGCCCACAGAATCGCGAAGCTCACGAATCGAATCGACACCGTTATTAGAAGCTCCATCGATTTCCATAACGTCAACACTGCGACTTTGCGAGATTTCTTGGCAAGAATCGCATTTATCACAAGGAACAAAGTCAACGGCATTGGGACAGCGTAAACTTTTAGCTAAAATTCTCGCGCTGGAAGTTTTTCCCGTTCCACGCGGACCAGTAAAAATTAAAGCATGAGGCAAGCGAGCATTTTTAAGCGCATTGGTCAAAGTTTGAGTGATATGATCCTGACCGATCATATCGGCAAATGATTGTGGTCGCCATTTTCTTGCTATCACTTGATAAGACATGGAACTCACTTTGGCTGCAGACGTTTAATCCCCTAATTAAAAAAAAGTGGCCAGGCACCCCATATCACATTGTCCTTCGTACTACCGTTGCTTCCTTCCGGACCTAGCGGATTCGTCAAAGGCTCAATTGTACAGGACCCAGCCACTGAGGGATCTAACCTAGGATAGCCTTGAATACACGAAATAACGCGTCTCGCAATCAAGAATGAATTAAGACGCTTCAGAGTGATTTTCGACGATCGACAATTCGTTTGAGCTTGCCCGTTCTTTCGTTTTTTTCGAAGTGTTGAAGATCGCAGAAAGTTATCTTCAAGGGGTGAACCAGGCCTTTTTTTTGAGCCTCTGTAAAAGAAGGTTTTTGTAATAAAAACTCGGTCATTAATTTTTTCTTTAACAGGTCAACATCCTGAGGAGTGAGCAAAGAAATTTTAAGTTCAAGCTCATCTCGTTTGGCAATATGAGATAAAATCATTTGAAACTGAAAGCCCTGGTGATCAGTCAGGATACTTTGTAGAAGGGATCTTAGCTCTTCGAAATCCACGGTGACAGTTCCGACTCGAGCGGCTTCTTCACTGCGACCTAAAATTTTAAACTTTCGATTTTTGGTTCCGAGGGGTTCGATCCAAACGGCACGGTCCCCTGCCGGGTAACGAATGATCGGCATTAGTTTTCGAGTCAGATTTGTTACGTACAAACGCCCGGGTTTATTGCTTTCAACAATCGATTCATTATTATCTTCATCAAGAATTTCCATGATTGTCGAGGAATCAAAACAACGATGTTCGTCGATTTCACAGTCTTTCGAGCAATATCCAAGCAAACCCGCATCCACGCTGGCATAGCCAACCGACGCAATTTTCAGATCGGGAATGACCGACTTAAGCCAGTCCATTTGATCTGGATACATGGATTCTCCGCCATACAGGATTTTTTTGATCGACTTCAAACATTCGGGGCTTGATTCATTGAGTTCATTAATTAATTGAATGATGGCCGTGGGAACTCCACACAAAACAGTTAACTTGAAATCATTCAGCTGCTGTTTAAATACCGGCGCGGTCAGGATCCCGCCAAAAGGTAATTGCAAAAACTTTTTTGAAACGGCCTGAAAAGAATCTTTGATGAAAAGAAAGGATGCATACAGATCGCCCGCATAGAACATGTTTGCGACACGATCTTGTTCAGCTAAAATGCCTTGCTCGATGCCCCAGCCAAAAATTTCACAAAAAGTATTCCATTCTTCGGAAGTGAAATAGGAAAATTTCGGATTTCCCGTGCTTCCGCCGCTCTTGAATAAAATACCATGAGCTTCCTCTGTGGTCAGAGGATTCGAAAAAAAACGATGAGAACTCCAAAATTTATTGTGGTTTGTCGTTGGTAAGCTTCGCAGAAGCTCGAGATCATTTTTATAATCTTTAATCTGAATATTTTTAAACTCTTCACGAAAGTAGGACGAATTCTTTTGTGCTGTTTCGACAATTTCAAAAAGAGAATAGATTTTCATTGCTACGAATCCTGTTTATTTATTTTTTGGTTTCTATTCGGTGATCAACGATATTTCTGATTTTACCGCCAGCTTTAGATTTTTCAAATTGGGAAATATCAATGAGCTCAATTTTATATTCCAAGAGTTTATCTTTTTTCACCACGAAGTTAAAGTCCTTTACATTTAAAAGAAATTTTTCCACTTGGTCTACTTGGGGCGGGGTCATCAGCTTTGCATCCAAATTAAAAACAATTTTTTCTTTTTTTAAACCAGCAGCAGGGTAAAGATGAATTTGGAAAGCACCAACATAGTTAAGCTCATTGGAAAAAGATTTTAATAAACTTTGATAATTTAAAAAAGTGGCGCCAATACGAAAGACATCTCCTGTTCGACCCATCAATTCAAAACGTGGCTGAGGGCGTCCACAGGGACAGGGTTCTTTAATCCATCGACCTAAATCACCAATTTCATAGCGTTCAATTTTTTGGCCTTTACGGACTTTTGATGTGACCAGCAGTCGTCCGATTTCATTGTCTTTAACAGCTTTGTCGACATCAACCTCGACGATTTCAAGATCATGCAAACGATGATGAAGATGATGGACGCTGCCCGTGCAGTGTTGGCATTGAAAACCCAAAGGACCTGCATCGACGCTGCCGTAACTGGCCGACTTAATCAGTTCAACATTAAATTGCTTTTTAAAAAAATCAATTTGCGACAGGCTGAAATGTTCGCCACCATAAAATATTTTTTTTACGCAAGCAGCTTTTTTAAGCAGGGTTTCTTCAGTTTGAAAGAGCTGTAAAAGATAAGAGGGCATACCCAACAAAACATTCACTTTGTTTTTGACGATGGTTTCGGCGACAAAATGATGATCGGTGTGAGCGCCCATTGGAAAATGACGACATTGCATTTTTTCTAGGATAGTAAAAAAACTAATGAAACCACCATAAAGTGCGCCAGCAAAAAAAAGATTCATCGCCAGATCATTTTTTGGCTCCAGGCCAGCGGCAAAAAGGCCTTCGGCAGCAAGTTCCATTTGTCGATGATAGTCTTCGTAGGTAAAAACAGAAACTTTCGGCTCGCCAGAGCTTCCACCACTATGGAAATACAAATCGGAATCTTCGGGAGCAGGGAATTGCAATTGAAAATCATTTTTAGTCATGATTTTTTTCATGATTCAATCCTCTTGATCATTTCTAGCGAAGTGTAGCCATTCAAGCCAAAATCATCAGTGAAGGTCACTTTTTTACAGAATCTTTGTAGAGCATAGACACCATCGTGGGGTTCGCCAGTATAGGACTCTGTCATTTTCCCGATGGGATTAATCCGCAAAAATCCCGTGCGATAAAATAAGGGTAAAAGTTCAATTGCTTCAAGGGAAGTGCAGGCCAGTCCCAGAGTTTGTAAATATTTTCGAAGAGGTGACAAGGTCTCTAAAATTTTATTTTTTTCCATGGGTTTAATCCAAAGAGTGCGAAAAAGTGGGGACGCACGTAAGCCAGGATTATCTTCGACAAACAGGCGCCAATCATTTCGTGGGGACTTAATGAGTAAAGTTTCGGCAAGAGCTTCACTTAAACGAATTTGTTCGCATTGAATGGTGATTTCAGCTTGCTCTTGCGAGTCTAACTTCGCTTGCGGTTTATTTTTGCTGACTTGATCAAGGCTTATCGAAAATAACTTAGCCCATTCGCGCAATTCTTTTGGGTCAGTGGTTTCTAAATACACCACTTGCGGGCTTGAGCAGGATTGTTGTTCATTGATACAGATTTCTTCCGCAAGACGAGTTAAAACCTCGGGATTTTTACTTTGTGAGCGGGCAATGTATGAAGCCGAAATTTTATGTCCCCATTCAACAAGACGAGCTTCCGGTGGCGCCAAGGATTTAATCGAGGTTAAACTTTCTTCATTTCCCCAAGCCGAAATCACATCAGCAACTGAAAGAAATTTTTTTAAATCAGCCGGCGATTGAGATGAAACTTTGTGAATGTAAATGTATTTTTTAAGTTCGCCGGTTAAATCCAGCGCGCCCAGCTCTTCAAAAAAGATTTCTGCAAAATCGGTATCCTTGCGGGCCAGTTTTAATAAATTTACATTTCCGCTGATTAAGCCCTCAATCAGAGCAAAAACATTTAACAGCGGTGAATTATTTGGAGTCATATGAACTAAAGTGCCCATAGGAAACCAACACTCAAAATGATTCTCACGTAAGGAAATACGACGCAGTTCAAATGGAAAATCCGTACCCAGCTCGCGACGAAGTTTTGTGCGAAGATGGTGGGGGGAAATAAAATTGATCAAAGCTTCAAAGTAAGAGGCCAGCTCGTCTTCGCGAACAATCTGCAACAAATCATGGCTCAGTTTTTTTTGTAAATTTGATTTTTCTAATAATTGTGAGCGCATTTTTTCTAAACAGGAAAAAAGCACTTCATGGTTCAGTGGGGGAAGCGACCATTCCGATCGGTGTTGAATTTGCTGATCAAATTTTTTCCAAAAAAGTTGAGCATCGACTTTTTCACCGCAGAATAAACTCATGGTGAACCTCGATGACTCATGGATTTAAGCAATTCCCCAGCAGCCACGGCGCAGGACTTATTATTGGAAAGGCCAGCGCGGCCTTGTAAAACAAAATAATCGGTTTCAATTCCACAGCCACATTTTGAGCCGGGATAGAGCGTCGCCATATCGCCCATTGTTACGGCGTGGGCTGGCATCGATGTGATGTAAGGCGAAACAAAATGAATGAAACCGTTTTGGCCATAAGGAAGTACGTCTAAAGTTTTAAAGTCACGAATAAGAACTCGTGACCAAATCGGCACATGGAATTGATGATTTTTACATTCAATATAAGGGATGCAGTGTTCAGTGGAACCATATCCATCGCGCAATCTTTCGTTAGGAATACCCAACCAATCTTCAACAACTTGATAAAATTCCTTTTTGGAAACCTGCTGCTGATTGTGACTTTTCCAGCCGCCCCCTGAAAAAAGCAAGCTCTGCGGATTTAGCTTAAGGGGTTTCAAACCGAGATCTTTCATGCGCAGGCAGGTAAAATATAGAAAGGCGGGAAAACCAAAGATGCGAACTGGTTTTCCTTCTTTTTCAAAATCTTGAAGCGCTCGAATAGTACCAAAAATATCAAACTCGTGACCGCCACGGCCGTCACGGCGTAAAGCATAAAAAACATTTTCAATAGGCGAATACTTGCAAAGAAAATTATCAGTGTAGGCTGTGCCCAATTTTGTGCTTTGTTCTGATTCGTAACTGTAAAGTAAATAGTTCGTTTTGGTTTTAGCATCGACCCAGCCATAATGTTGGTAAATCCAATCAACCATTCGTTGAGCAGATTGAAGTGACCAAGCATCAAAAAACACTTGTGATTTTTGTCCTAAAGTTCCAGATGAAGTTAAGTGTAAAAAAACATCTTTTTGTTTTATGGAAAGAATTTCGTGGGTTTTAAAAAAATGAGCCCATATCCCAGGAATTAAAGAAAGATCTTCAATTTTCTTAAGCTGATCAATATGAAAATTATTTTTGACCAGCAATTTTTTATAAAAATCGCAATGAGATTCGTGCCATAAAATAATTTCCTGCATGGCTTCAATAAATAATAAATCTAAATTTTTACTTTTTTCATATGGAGTATGGGTGTCGCAAAGTTTTTGTACAGCTGAACTTTTTCCTAAGGGTGATATCAACTGGTCCATCTTTGCTTATTCTCCGTTTACAATTTCAAGACTGTCCAAGTTTAATTTTTTCCAAAGGTCGACATACTGATCAATGTAAGGTTTGAATTGGGAAATAATAGCCATGCCTTTAAAATTCAAAGGCTCCATGGTTCGCGACATAACAATATAATCTTCGTAATTATCTATGGTTTCGCGCATGGCCGGATAAATTGCTGAAGGTAAGAAGCTTCCTTTTAGAAGGGCTTCAATACTTCGTTTGGCTTTGGCATTCACTAAAACTTCAAGATAAGTCACGCCGATGTCATGAAGTTGCAAATACAAACTAGTGTAATGTCCATGCAATAAAAACAAAGGAATTGAAGACTTAATGATCGTGCAATAACCATCTCGTTTGCTGAAATGGGCAAAGATCTCGACTCGGCCTTTTTTATCGGCAACCAAAATATTGGGGTTATGAAAAGGATAAAAACGATCGCTGGGTTCAGGATAGGTTTCAAGAAATTTTCTTTTTACGTAATGGGCCTCTTGAATAACTTCATATTCCCAGTCTTCCTCGATCAAGGGTTCTTCCAACTCTAAAGGATTGGGTTCGGGGATTTCAATTTGTGGCACAAGTTTTTTTACAATCTGATAAAGAGGAATAATTTTTGGAGAAATTTTGCCGACACTTTTTCTGCCTTCTAAAATACCTTTTCGATATTTTGCAAACACCGTGACTGTTTCGTAACGAGCCAAGCGATGAGCATTTGGTAATATTCCCAAAGGAAGAAAATTATTTTTTTGAAAAACAACCTGCGGTCCTACGTTCACTGTACGAGTTGTGGCGTAAAGGGAATTGAGTTTAGTATCGTCTTCCAGATTAAGTTTTGTTTGGAGGGTAACCAAATGGTTGGCAATTTTGTGGTTACGATATTCCGGCAAGACGACCAGTCCCAAGAGCAGTCCAATTTTATTAAAAAGATCTTTTTCCAAAACAAGAGCGCCAATAACAATGCCTTTTTTTAAATCGCGTGCAATTAAAACGGTGTGAGACTCTGGAGACGAAATCGCATGCGCTAAAAGCTCGGGATCGTTTCCGTAAGATATGGGATAGTTTTTGCCATAGATCAGCTGGTAGATCCGGATGATTTGATCCACTTCAGAAATTTTTGCTGGTCCAATTTCAATCGAATTGCCAATTTTCATTGCGTCTCCTTATTTTGTTGAAATAAATAGGCACAGGCAAGGGCAAGTAGCAAAACCAAGCCTCCACAGGCCAGGGCCATCGTTGGCACGTAGACCTTGGGAATAATAAAAGCTGATATCAACATGGATATGGGTATGGATGCAGCGCTAATTAAGTTTACAGCCGTCATGACCGAGGGGAGCTCTCTTTCGGTTAACTTCTTTTGAAAATAGGTCAGGACATTTACATTCAGCACTGAAAGCGAGATGCCGAGCGCAATCAGCCACAAGCAGGCTACAATTAATTGGCTTGATAAAGCAAAGGCGACCAGGATGATTCCAAAACTTAAAATCGTTTGCCATATTTTTGAAATCCTCATTGGACCATTTTTTTTCTGAAACACGACCAGACCTAAGCCACCAATGACCGATCCAATGGCCCAGCTGATTTCTAACCAAGCCAAATCCGAGGCTTGTCCACTGAAAATATTTTTTGCATACCAAGGTAAAAATAAAAACAAAGGAGCCATGACGATATTAACCATCAGAAACAAGAGCAGTAAGTTTTTTATATCAGCATGTTTCATAAGAATGCTTTTGTCGGTTTTTGTCGGCGAATATTCCGTTTGTAGGGATGGTTTTTGTTTTATCGTCATTTGATAAAAGCCGCAAAAAATAAATGACAAAGTGTTAAATAAAATAAGAGTCTGAATCGAGGTGTGATTTAATAAGAAAATAGCCAATGCAGCGGCAAATACGCTTGAGAGTGAAAAACACAAATCGATCAACACATTCAGTCCCAGTATATTTTTTTCGCTCACCAGCAAGGGCGGCAATGAAAGTATAGCGGGATTAAATAGGCTGCTGCCAATTCCAACCAAAAAATTACATAAAAGCAGCGATATTAAAAAATATTTTTCTGAAAATAAAAACAGACTGACAAGCAGTATTAGAAAAACAAGTCCTCGAAAAAAATCAGCGCCGATAATTGTTTTTAACGGAGACCAACGGTGAATCCAACCTGGCGCAAAGGGAAACATCAAAAGATGAGGTAAAAATCCAATAAATAAAAACCAGGGTAAAATTTCAGCAGAATATTTTGAAACTAAAGTCCACACTAAGCCAATCGACATTGTTTTATCGCAAATTTGTGAAAAGGCTTGAGATATAAACAGCACCCTGGCATTTTTTTCGCTTAAAATGTCAATCCAGGGTGAGCTCACTACTGTGAAAGTGCTTTTTGTAAATTTGAATTAATGGCTTCTAAGAAGGGTTCAGTATTAAGGTATTTATCCGAAGTTACTTTGTCGCCATAAATGCAAACAGCTAAATCCTTAGTCATTTTTCCAGACTCAACGGTTTCCACACAAACGCGTTCAAGGGTTTGGGAAAAATGAATGAGCTCATTGTTGTTATCTAATTTTCCACGATGAGCTAAACCCCGAGTCCAAGCAAAAATTGACGCGATCGGATTTGTTGAGGTGGGTTTGCCTTGCTGATGCATGCGATAATGTCTGGTCACAGTTCCATGAGCAGCTTCAGCTTCCATGGTTTTTCCATCGGGAGTTATCAGCACTGAGGTCATCAAACCCAATGAGCCAAAACCTTGGGCCACCGTATCCGATTGAACATCGCCATCGTAATTTTTGCAGGCCCAAACAAAAGCGCCGTCCCACTTTAGCGAACTTGCGACCATGTCATCGATAAGACGATGTTCGTAGGTAATTCCCGCTGCTTCATATTTTGTTTTGAATTCTTGTTGGTAAATTTCTTCAAAAATATCTTTAAAGCGACCATCATATTTTTTCAAAATTGTATTTTTTGAAGAAAAATACAGCGGCCATTTTTTTTGCAAAGCCATATTGAAACAAGATTTTGCAAAACCTCGAATCGATTCATCGGTGTTATACATGGCCATAGCCACGCCGTCGCTTTTGAATTGATAAACTTCATAAGAAATTTTTTCTCCGCTTTCGGGTTCAAAAGTAATCGTTAATTTACCTTTACCCTTAGTTACAAAATCAGTGGCGCGATACTGATCGCCAAAGGCATGACGACCGATCATGATGGGTTTTGTCCATCCCGGAACCAAGCGCGGAACATTTTTCATGATGATGGGTTCGCGAAAAACAGTTCCATCCAAAATATTTCGGATAGTGCCATTCGGTGATTTCCACATTTGTTTCAAGTTAAATTCTTTAACTCGAGCTTCATCCGGCGTGATTGTTGCGCATTTGATTCCAACGTTATATTTTTTAATCGCTTCAGCGGATTCAATGGTTATTTTATCGCCAGTTTTATCTCGAGATTCCATTCCTAAGTCGAAATACTTAATATCGATATCAAGATAGGGAAGAATTAGTTTTTCTCGAATGAATGACCAAATGATGCGTGTCATTTCATCGCCATCCAGTTCGACCACGGGCTGATTTACTTTAATTTTTTTCATAAGTACCTCTGGGGTTGTTGAAAAAGTTTAATGAGTATTTGATTTACAGTCACCTATTTATTGGCTCTTTGAGACCAGGATTGTTTCCTGCGGAATTTTGCGTCAGTCATATAATTTTTTGCGATTGTCGCAAGAGCTGTGGCGCGTTTTTTCTGGTCACAGGTCTGGAGCCAGGGATGGCTGCGAGCTGCCGCCAACAGTTTTTTCCACACCGCCTGCGCGAAAGGCTTTTTGTTTTTTGGCCTTATAGCATAAACAAGTTCGCAATCCATGGCCTCTGCGGCTTTCGCTAATGTCGCAATGGTTATGGCTCCTGTTTCTTCGCCTTTTTCGTATCTTGCATAGGCGGCTCTACTGATTTTTAGATTTGAAGCGACAGTTTGCGTTGATAAAAAAAGCCCATTTCGCGCCTTTTTTAGCCAGCCTTGTCGAGGCTGGATTTCTTCATTTAAAAATGGAGCCAATTCTTTGTCTTCTTGCACAGACTCATAAGTTTGATGCCAAAAATAAAAAGCTCTTTTCAATTCTTCTTCAGTGAGTTGTTTCATACCTATGATCTAAAAGCGGACTCACAAAGTTGTCAATATAAATGTTGCCATCTTTGTGAGTAACATTTCGGTGTACCAGTAGTTGCTAATTGTTAAGGCGAGCGACTAAGTTAAACTCCAGGCGAGTTTTTCGAGGGCTTCGGTTTCTTCGGCCCAATAACGATAAGAATTAAATTCGGGAAATATTCGCGGAAAGGATGGGTCTTCCCATCTTTTGGCGATCCAGCCGGCATAGGAAATAATACGAAGGCCTCGATAGAGAGGAATCCATTCCCATTGGTGGTGCGGGAATTCACGAAGTTCTTCGTATCCCTGTAAGAAAAATTCTTTCTCTTGGTCTTCGTATTCTTTATCGCCACTTAAAAGCATCCAAAAATCTTGAATGACCGGCCCATTGCAAAAATCATCAAAATCGACAATAAAAAAACTTTTTCCATTATGAAGCAAATTACCGCGATGACAATCCCCATGAATGCGAATGAATTCATCACTTGGGTTGAGTTCATCCAGAGCTCCTAAAATAAGCTCTGCTGCTGCGCTATAGCGATCACGCATTTCGGGTGAAATCCAAGCCTGCAAGAGATCTAAGGTTTCCCATCCGCCAGGATAATTCGCATCCAGAAAGGGTCGCGAGGATGCAGATTTCCGCGAGCCAATATTGTGAATATGCGCCAGCAAACGACCGACCTGGGCGCGCTCGGAATCCAGCAGTTCTTGTGGTAATCTTCCTAATACGCGAGGAAAAAAGCCGACGTGAAATTTTTTAAAATCCAAAATTGTTTTTTTATTTTTTAAAACAAGAGGCGCTACCGCAGGCAATTCTTCTTTTTGCAATTCCAATAAAAAATTGTGCTCATCTTGAATTGCTTTTTTACTCCATCGTTGAGGACGATAAAATTTGGCAATAACATCGGGATGATTTTCGCAACGAATATGAAACACTCGATTTTCATAGGAGTTCAGCTGGGTAAATTCCCCGGTGGGTATAAACCCGGAAACTTCCGCGGCATCCAAAACATTTTGGGGATCTAGTGTTTCAAAATTCATCAATTGAAGACTGACACAGCAAAACAATCCTGTTAATCTATTTTACGTGAAGTCATCTCAATCTTTGGAATTTAAATTCGCTTCTTGGCCTGTGCGGGTTCAACGCAAAGCTTTTCGGCGTCGAATGACGATCAGTTTAAGTTTAGATGGTCCCATACTTGTTAAAACAGGAATATTAACCTCACAACACAGCATCGAATCATTTTTAGAATCAAAAAAGAATTGGCTCAAAAAGCATCTTGAAAATTATGAAAAAATGAAAGACCAAATCCCAAGCCCGGTTTTAAAACAAGGGGAGATTTTTCCATTTCAAGGCCGCAAGCTTAAATTGCAATGTGTTTTAACTTTAAATAAAAAGCCCTTTATGTCTGTCCATGAAGACCAGCTCTTGTTGCATGTGCCACAGTCCCAATGGTCAGCCAACAGTCGGCAGGAAATTTATCCTTGTCCGGATTTACTTTTAAAATTTTACGAAAAAGAAGCCAGGGCCTGGATTCACGAAAAAGTAAATGTGTGGTCACAGCAAATGCAGCTTTATCCAAAGAAAATAAAATTCCGAGCTCCAAAAACACGTTGGGGCAGTTGTTCAAGTCAAAAAATTTTAAATTTCAATTGGAAACTCATTGTGTTTAATTCACAGATTGTTGATTACGTGATTATTCATGAATTGGCTCATTTGCGGCATTTGAATCATTCCAAATCCTTTTGGCAACTTGTCGAAAAATATTGCCCCCATTTTGAAGTTCAAGAAAAAGAACTCAAAATGAAATATATGGATTCTTATTTTTTAAAAAGCGGAAAGCGGCTGTAGCGATTCATCAAATAAAGCGCAAAAAGAGACCCGGCAACACCGATGAAGGCTCCAGCAATTACGTCGCTGGTGAAATGACTGTAGGTAATGACTCGCGTGAAGGAAAACAGAAGGGCTAATAGATACCACAGGTATTTTCGTTTGGGATCAAGCACAGCAACAAGGGTGGCCACGGTAAATAACACCTGGGCATGTCCTGAAGGAAAAGATTGGTAGTCCCAATGATGATTAAAAAATTCAAATGTCCCATGCGAAGAATCCAGCGAAATGTGAGGACGTTGGCGGCCAAAAAGATATTTCATTAAAAGCAAGAACAGGCCAGCAAGGCTTAGAGCAGCCAAAGAGTTCCAGGCCCAGGCTTTAAGCCAAGTTCGTTGACCTCTATAATAGAGAAAACCTAGAAATAAAAAAATAAAGATAAAATAATGTTGGCCTAAGCCAATGTTGGTCACCTCACGGGCCAAAATCCATAAAGACATGTTTTCTTCTTTACGAAAAAAAACCGCTAAGTCTTGATCTAAGAAAAAATACGAAATCAAGCCAAGCACAAGTGCAAATATAAATAGACAAGAAAGGTGTCTTGTTAATTTTTTGCCATCATGTAACAGGGGCGTTAATTCGCTGAACATCTCAACGATTGTGAAAAAACTACAGCCAAAGTCAAAGGATCTTTACGTGGCGAGTGGATTATTTGCTTTTAAAGCAAATTTCCTTTGGTCCCAGCCTTGCTATAGATACGAACGTCATGAAATGAAAATTGTGGAGGTTTTATGTGTTTCTCTAAATCTTTTCTAATAGCAACGGTCGCCGTGGGGGCATTGACGCTATCTGCTTGCGGAAAGAAAAAAGAAGACCCAAAAGAAGTTGCGGCTCCGGTTCAACCAGTTTCTTCGGTTGAACAGCCAGCTCAGCAACCACAGGGACCCATAAAACCGCCACCTCCACCATTGGGTGGCACTCACAGAGATGTTGGAGCAAGAAGCGACAATAGAAATGGCAATAAAAACGGCCACAAAAAGGGCCCTGCTCAAAATGATTTAGTTTACACAAGCTCTTCGCCAGATAACACGCTTGCTTTATTGAGCCATCTCGAAGCTGGTGTTTCTGCGAATGAACAAGAAGCGAATAAACGATTAGCTCAATCTGTTGTTGGTGTTGATTTTTTTCAAAGCCTATCCACTAAAGAGGCTGGGGCTACAATTAAAGTCAAAGAAGGATCATCAGTAGTTGCTTACAACGTACTGGGGGTTTTGATTGATAATAATTTATCTCAACTGAATGTGCTGAATTCATATCAAGGTATAAAATCTACTGGAAGTGGCCATGTTCGGGGCACTATGCAATGTCTAGATTTAGATGTGGGCAAAAAAACTTGCTCGAATATTCTTCTTTCTGTGGATCTTCTTAAGGGAGTCACTAAATCTAATGTTAAAATTTTAGTTCGCAATTCAGTAGCTGATGTGCATTTTGAAATGGTGGATTCTTCAGGTAACCCAGAGTTTGAAGTCCTTAAAGACTTTTTTATGAGTTCCGCTTTGAACCGCGACACAAAAACAAAAATTGATTCCATAACAATGCAAACTTTTGAAGTTGTGAACGGCGCCTCGGGATATGATTTGCAAATCTTGGGATTAAATAAAGAATTCTTAGCTTTCGGTGGAGAGCTTGTAGCTCCTCGAGCAGGAATCTCGATGAATGTCCCAGCAAAGAAAACTGCGTCTCGATTTGGCTACGATGCAAACAATCAAAAGCTGCATATGAATTTATCAAACACGATAGGCACCGTCAGATTGGTCATGAACGATGGTATTGGTAGGATGAAACTGCAGCTGTCATCACGGTCTTATGCGAATTATCCTGTCGACACCTTCACTTTGACTTTTACTCGTCGAGTTAATTCGATAATTGATCTGAATGAAATAGAACTTAATGAATTAAATTAGAGCCAATTTGACTCTGTATTAATAGGCATGTCCCTTGCTCAGTTAGGTAATTGACGTTGAATAACACGTAATTAACCAAATACCGGGGGACAGATGACACCAAAAACACTTTTACTCACAGCAGCTATCGTTACTTTAACAGGCGCCCATGCGCTTGCTAATTCCTTCAAAATCATAAACCCACCTCGTTACGATGAACGTAATGACAGGGACCAAGGCCGAGGACGAAGACCTCCTCCGGGACGACAAAATCCAGGTTATCCAGGTCCTGTACGCCCTGGCCCAGTGCGCCCAGGTCCAGTTTATCCAGGCCCAATTTATGGTGCACCGGTTTACCCAAACCCAGTCCAGTACATCCAAAGAGTTCTTTATATTAATCGATATGTAATCAATGAGACTTTTTATATCGATCAGATGGCGAATCTGAGTTACTCGGCGCAAGGTTATGCTCTTGAGTCCGTAACTGTTGAGCTAAGTCAGTCTAATTACGGAGCAAATACGCAATTGCTAGTTAATGGAATGGTTGAAGCTACAGCTTACAATATTAATAGCTTTACAACTTTGTTCCCAATCTATCGCCATGTTTTTGGATATGATCTTGGATCTTTGGCGTTGCGGTTGAATGGTTCGACTTACGTCGGTCGAATTACAATAAATTTGCGATTAAACTAATAAAAGTTAGACAAATTCTTGGGTCTTGGTTGAACTAAGAAAGTGGGGGTTTCAATGAGTACGGGAACAAGTGAGTTTACAAAAAGCAAAGAGAATTCAGATTCTTCGTTAGTATCTCCGCAAGTCTCGGATTACTTGGACTACCGCAAATTCTTGGCTGACTTTTATGAATATAAGCGAAGCAAAACGAAAAAGGATATTCGTCCTTACAATTACCAAATGTTTTCGGCGGCTGCTGACATTAAGTCGCCGAATTATTTGAAAATGATTATCGAAGGACGAAGAAATTTGTCAGATGATATGATTTTGAAATTCGCCCGGGCTTTAGCCTTGAGTAAAGAGCAAACCGAAGAGTTTGTTCACTTGGTGAACTTCACTCAAACTTCGGAACCGGCTGAACGAAATATGCATTTGAAAAAGATCTCGGAAATGCGAGTCGTGCAAAAACTTCGTAGCGGTGAAATCGATCAGAAAACTTGGAACAAAGTTCCCAATTGGGCGGCCTGGGTTATTTATGCGATGGTCGACATGCAAGGGGTTAAGTTCAACATTTCATCTTTGAAAAAACTTTTGCGTGGAAAAGCCTCTGAAAATGAAATTGAAACGGCTCTTGAGAGTTTATTGAATAGTGGAGAACTTGTTAAGGACGCCACAACTGGCGAAATTAAAAAGGCGCACCAACTGATGGACGCAGCCGATGATATTCCTGTGGCCTTAGTTCGAAAACTGCAAACTCAATTGATGTATTTAGGATTGGAATCTTTGTACGAAGATCAAGCTAATGAAAGAGAGTTTGGCACTCTGACGATGTGTTTAACCAAAGAAGAATTTGAAGAAATAAAATTCAAACTTCGTCAGATGAGAAAAAGCATTCACAAAGATAATTCTATCGCTCGAGGAAAATCCAAAGGCGACAAAGTATATCAGCTCAATATTCAGTTGTTTCCAGTCACCGAGGGGAAACCTTCTGCTGCGGTGACAAAATCGACTAATGAAGGAAACTCTGCTTCCGAACTTTTGCCTTTGAGTGGCGATGAGCAGAAGCTGAAAAATATTCTTTCAAACCCGCAAAAAGCGGGGATTTCGCAGTTAGCCATTGAAGCTTTAGCAGCTTTGGACGAACTTAAAGAAGCGTAGCGGCATTTTCATTAAATCGAAATTAAGTGACATAGAAGCTCATTTTTCTAGTCCAGTCTGTGGAAAACCCTGTGGAGAGCGTTGATAACTTCTGAAAATGCGTTGAATTTATCTGCTTCGTCGCTTTGCTTAAAATGAGGACTGATATTCACTAATTTTGGCGAATGATCTTGGGTAAAAAGTAAATCAGCCCTATTCAAAATTTTAGTATTGAATTTCTTTAAATAGAGTTTAACTTCATCTGTTTTTCATTTTCTGTTTTGTGCACAATTTGGGGGCGACATGGCTTCGACGTGGGTGCAGAAGCAGAGGGAGCACACCGAGGCGCCTGAGGACCTCGTTAAAACGGGCATTTTGTAATTGGCAACGATTACCAACTAGCAGCCTAATTAAGCCGCTCGTTCTTTCGGGTTGTGGTGGCGAACCCGAAAAGAACGTCATTTAGTCACCTCGATCGGCGATGGTTTCTCTGGGTCGCCGATTTAAAAAACTCCAGGGGAAGGGCCTGAGAAATTTTGTCTTTGGAAGTTCTCAGAACCAACTAAAACAGAGACTAAGTGTGTAGTTGCCTTCTCGCGGATCGCTTGCGGACGGGGGTTCAATTCCCCCCGCCTCCACCAGTCGCGTCTTGCGACGCTCAAGAATTCGAGAATTCATGTATACGTGAATTCATGAATTCTTGTTTGGAATACTTGAATTCAGATAGCGAATATTTGAATTTTCGTTTTTTGTTCGTTTGAGAGTAGGGTTCTACTCGTTTGATGGTGGAACTTTGTCCAAATCACAAAAATCTCAAAGACTTAGCAGACGAAGTCTGTAGATTTTTTCATCGATAATGCTGACAATCGTTTATTGACCGTCCCCGCTTATAGAGCCAGGATCAGGTCTCATGCTAAGGGGGGGTAGGGAATGAAAATATTAAGTGGACTTGTGATTCTGATTTTTTCGATGAATGCTTTTGCATATAATTACATCGGCGCTGACTGTGCAGGTGGTAAGTACTTCGGGGGCAGAGTTACTTTGGACAAAAATGAGGTTGTCTGGGAAGTCACTCCGACAGGCGGAAACTTTCAACGAATTGCCTATGTCGCCGATCAGTGGGCGTGGGGTACAAATGATTTGGGGCTTCCAACGACCGCTAAGGATTGTCCGCGAACAGTTCTGCGAATGAACGGGAAACTTGTATTTTCATATTCTTGCACTTTCCCTGAAAAGGAGACTACATCAGCAAATGGCCTCTTTGAAGTGGATTCTAGCTCAGGTAAAGGAAGTTTCTGGGGACTTGTTGCAAAGCCCGGCCAGGATTACGTAACTAGTATTGATGTCGAGAGCTGTATCGTTGACGTATCCCATCGTTATCCAAAGACGTACGTCATTCGACCGCAGTTTTTTATACCGATGATTACGTTGCTCAGAAACGCTGCTCAAAATTCTTTAAAATATAAAAATGAACTTGCGCTAGTGAGGGAACAAAACATTGACATCACAAACTTTGAGAATGATCTCGATGCCTTCAAGGATGGATTTGCAAGAAACTACGAGCTAGCGTCAAAGAAATTTAAAACGGCAATCGAGGAGATAGATAAGACCATCGAACATCTCCAAAAGACCAAAGAGGCATTGCTTGGATCGGAAAACAATTTACGTCTTGCCAACAACAAAGCCGAGGATTTGACCG
This sequence comes from Bdellovibrionota bacterium, assembly GCA_038043185.1. GTDB lineage: Bacteria > Bdellovibrionota > Bdellovibrionia > Bdellovibrionales > Bdellovibrionaceae > UBA5009. The sequence goes on along the minus strand of JBBTCO010000013.1, from coordinate 15,686 downwards.
TCAAGAAGCTGACTAGGAATAACCCGACAATGGCTGCAAAGTTTACAAATGCAAACAGGAACGATAAATCCGAAACTGAAGACTCCTGATGAGCTTAGCGTTGGTAATAGTCAGTTCAGATTGGATTTCCCATGATTTCACTTTATGTCATGGGAAGCTTCCTTGAAAAACACCGTGGCGTGAAATTTTATGATCGTAATGGCTGACAGTTAAGACAACAATTTGCAGATCGCAGAATTTGTCCTCACGCTCACAACTTCGCGTTCTGAAGGCGGGATCTTTGATTTTTTTTCAACTGGTATGAGTTGTCGATATACAGGCTACTCGTGGGTTCGGTTTTGAAAATCCCTCCGTCGCAACCCTTTATGCCTTCTTTAGCATTAGGAGAAATCGCTGACTGCGCGTTGGACTCGTTTTGAATTCCGTACCGTCGAGCGGTGTATATAGAAACTCACTAAACCCACTGAGTGTGCGGATCTCTGGCGAGTTGAGGTCACGAAATCCCATAGACCACTCCGAAAACTGGCGGTCATCAGTGGTTCCTTCGAGCAAAGTAGCTATATTTTTGTGTCGGGTATCGGCTTCGATTTTCTTTAAGGTCATGCGTACGATATCTTCCGGTCCCTCAATTAACTGCATAAACTGACCGTCTTTATGAACGAGCAATCCGGTAAGACCGACTTTAATATTGTTGTCCTGCGATTTCTTAAGAAGGGCCACAAGCTCGTCAACTGTAAAGGTTTTAACTGCCGAACTTGAATAGATGTGGAAAAATATTTTCTGATCCATGAACAATTCTATCGAGACCAAGAATCAATGTCTATAAGAGATAAATTGAGACGTAGGTCTTTGCAGCCAGCGCGACCATTCACTAGGTCCATGAGTGTTGTTTGAAATTGTGCATGTATTCGAGCGACAGGCTTTCTTGTAACTGATAGATTTCCTAGATGGCCAACATTTCAAAATGCAGTAAACTTTGAGCAATCCAAACGAAAACATAAGAGTTACGATCACAGGAGCAAGCGGCTTCATAGGTCAGCAATTAATTACCAGCGCTCCTGAATGTTGGCAGGTCAATGCGCTCTCGCGAGGAAACGCTAAGTCTCGGGTAGGAAATATTTCTTGGCGACAGGCCGATCTTTTTTCTCTTCAGAGCTCAACCGATGCTCTAAAGGACACCGATGTTGCAATTTATCTCGTTCATTCCATGCTGCCATCGACTCGACTTTTTCAGGGTAGTTTTGCTGATGCGGATCTGTTGATCGCAGACAATTTTGCCTATGCGTGCAAAAAAAACAACGTTCAGCAGATCATTTATTTGGGAGGCTTGATGCCGACCGGGAATGTGAGCAAACATCTTGCGAGTCGGCAGGAGGTCGAAGAAGTATTTAAGGCTTCTGAAATCCCTTATACAATTTTTCGTGCAGGGATGGTAGCTGGAAAAGGCGGCTCTTCGTTTGAGATTCTCCGCAATCTGGTGATAAATCTACCGGGGATGATTCTCCCCAAATGGACCCAAGCCAAAACTCAAGTGATCTACATCGATGATCTGGTGCGCCTCCTCAACACGGCAGTCATGAATAGAGATTTTTTCAATAAAACAATCGATGCCGTGAACGGCGAAAGTTTAAACTACGAAAGTCTCATTCGAACGACCTGTCGAGCTTTGGGAAAAAAGCCAGTGTTATTTCGCGTGCCCATAAATTCCACGAAGTTTTCAAAACTTTGGGTTTCGATATTTGGAAAAACTAATTACGAGCTTGCCTCTCCATTGATTGATAGTTTGCTTTGTGAGCTTCCGCAAGCTCCACCGAGCGAACTCATTTCACCTTTAATTCATGAACGATCATTTAGCGGGATGCTTGAGAAAATTCTTAAAATTTCCGGAGAGCAAGCAACGAGAGCGAAAACAAAACTCATTCATCCAAACACAGTTAGGTCGATTCAGCGCCTACCTTCCGTTCCATCTGTCAATTGTGACGAAATCGCGCGTGAATATGAAAACTGGCTTCCAAAAGCAGTGCTTGGCCTGATTAAAGTAGAGTCGAACTCTCGGAGTGGCCTAGTCACCTTCAGTTTTCGTGGTCTCACTTGGCCATTGCTGATTTTGAAGCCGATCATCGGCGAACTCGATATGCAACGGGCAAAGTTTCATATTGTTGGCGGACTTCTCTCGAAGCGGTCAGATTGCGGATGGCTTGAGTTCCGGCAAGTTGCCAACAGGAAATTTACGCTCGTCTCGATCAACGAATTCGTACCAACGCTTCCATGGTATCTTTATAGATTTACTCAAGCGGTCTTGCATAAGTGGACGATGACTTCATTTGCCGAGCATCTTGAGACATCGCCTCGTTTTTCTCTTAAATAATCTTTAAGCATTCTATTGCACGTCGATCACACGCTCCGAGAGCGCTTCGGAATAAAAATCTCAGAATTTACTATAATTATCTTGGGCCGCTCCGTCCCACGGATTGCGTTGCTTGCCAAAAAACTATGTATGTAGTTGTGACAGGTTCCAATTCTGGCCGCTCTGGTTTCAGCAGCTTGTTCTCCACCATTATGTATAACAGTGTTATACATAGAATTTTTTGAAAGAGTCAGTTGTCCCTAATTTCGCGAAACAATTGAATCTAGCGAACCCCGCTGATTGGCTTTGAATCTTCGGTCTTGTTGGTCGGAAAACCTTCAGGGCCTGAGCGAAAGCGTCCGTTCCAGTCTGATTGAAACTCTGGTGGAATGACTATGCATTCGGAATGAAAATCTTCCGAATAAAACGTAAAATTATGATTTGAACCGTAGATGAGCACGACATCTTTTTGTGTTGGATTTTGCGAGAAATAATTCCGAACCTGTGACAGAGCGGCTCTTTCTCTCGCTCCATAAACCAAAGACGCGATTTCGGGCGGGTATGCAACATAGCGAGCGGGATGTGTGTTGAACCAACTTTTAATTGGATCAAAGATTTTATTTAGAGCCTCTTCATTCTCGACAACTCGGTGAAGAAAACTTACGCGTCCTCGGATCAGCTGGACAAAGTCTCCGCCATTGTTGATCAGCTTTTGCTTCTGAATATCTGTTAGTCTGTAGGGATTCTCTGGCAAGCCTTGTGGAAAAATTTGGTTGAAATAGCTCCGAAGGGCAGCCCTCTTATCTTGAGGAAGCATTTCCCAGGAGAAATCTCGAGATTCTGCTTGTTCACTGAAAACGGGAACTTGAGGAAAGCGTTCGATGTAATTGGCGATTTTTAATTGAGATGCAGCGACTTGGTTATTCTGATCTTCAGACGTTTGAGCACCAGTTAATTTATCGGCCGCATGAGTCTGGGGTAAGAAGACAATCCTGTGCTTGCATTCACCGGCGTGCACTGATGGAGCGATTAGTCCTAACATCAGGCAAAAAACTTGAATCACCCATATTTTCATCGTCATATTTGCCACTCCATGTGCCTCAATGACTATTTCAACAAGAGTGCCATCCTACTTCCAAAAATTTTGATTTTGGAAATAAAAGCCCGGAGGAGTGACTTAAATCGCTGGCCGGGTGCCATTTCATAGACGTCTCGTTTTGAGACCGGTGTCAAGAATTCGAGAATTCATGTATACGTGAATTCTCGAATTCTTGTTTGGAATGTTTGAATTTTAGTGGTTTGTTCGTTCGATAGTAGGTTCGATTAAGCGGTACATGCTTGAATCATGGTGTTTGGATTTTGAGAGCATGACTTCATCGGTACTGTTGGCCATGGAAGATAAAGCCATTAACTCTTGCGAAAGGAGGGAGGTTGAGGGCGCAGTTCGAAGAACGAAGATATACTTATAAGACTATGATTTTCGAGAAAACTTCGTAAGATATCAGATATATCTGGACTAGGAAAATAAAGTAAATAGATTTAATAAGTTTTAGCTGTCCCATGAAATTGAATGAAAAGTAAGGCGAAGGTAATGCATGAAGTATAACAAGATAAAATTAACTTTCATTTTTTTAATATTTTTTTTTCACATTGAAGTAAGTGCGCAACATACTAATGCGAATGATAATCAAAAAGAATCAATATTAAAACAAGAAAAAGGTAAATTTTTTGAGGAATCAATTGATTCAAATAAAGCTAATAAAAATCATTCTAACTTTGAATACATAAACGCTTTGCTTTTAATTTTTGGAACACTGGTTGGAGCGGCACCTGGAATAATTAGCACATACTACCAAAATAAAAACTTTAAAAAAAATATAGAATTTTCTCAACAAGAAACAAAGGCGGCTAGAGAATTTGACATAAAAAAACAGTTATTTCTGGATGCGTCAGAAGCGATTACAGAGGTGAACCAAATAATTATCTTGATTCCTTTTTTGTCAATTGATGAGCTAAACAAAAAGTATATAGATTCAAAAATAACACCGTCAATATCGAAACTTCATTTAATCGCATCAATTGAAATCATATCAGCCTTGGGAGATTTTCAAATAGCTTTTACGCAAATTTGGTTTCAATTATTATTTGAAAAAAATGTTCTTGATAAGTACGTTAATGATTTAAGTGTTATTGAGGGATTATTACTTAAAGAAAATAAAGATATTAATCTACATAATAAAAAAATTGAATTATTACAGAAAAAGAAAAATGAAATGTTGCGCTTATCAAAGCTGAGCATTGAGGCAACAATTAAGCTTTCTTTGCCGATACAAAAGGTACTGCTTCTAACGAGAACAGAATTAAACATGGAATTTGATGATAAAAAGTATATGGAAATTATTAGTAGAATAAATGGAAAAAATAAAGAGTTTCTTGATGATCTATTTAAAAAAATAGAACCAGCTTAGTCGATTAAAACGCCCTTAAACAGTCGAGATATTTTTATTACTATTGATCTGCACTAAATGTGAGTCCACATAAAAGATTATTCTAAATTTAGTTCTGGCGCACTTTTTATTAAATTCGCAAATGCATCTTGAGGAATCGCAGGATGTGGTATTGCGCTTGACGTTCTACCGCTAAGTTGTCCAGCATCTTCCAAAATGCTTAGCCAGTCCTTAATTTTTTTCACAGCTGCTTCGATATCTCGATAAATTTTATTAGGCTTGTTATTTAGCAGACTCGAAAAATACTCTCCATCTGAGGTAGATCGATTTTCTTCAATGTGAGTCAAAAGTTTATTGCGATAACATAAAGCTCCCAAGAATAACCACCACCTTCCACCGCTATCAAAATAATGTTTTTCGCGCATACGATCTCGCATCTCTGAAAATCTTTTTTCAATGAGATAGGCCCGGTCATCAGCCTCTCTCAGTTTTTCTAGCAAGCGAGAAAATATTTTTCTGATGCCAATCAAAATTCTTTTTAGTAAAATCATTTGGTCTGTCCTTTCATCATTTTTCAGAGATAATATTGAACTTTTTATTAAATATTGGATTCATGTACCGCTTTAAAAGAAACGCCTTTACCTACGACGCCCAATTAAAACCTTTCCATCGTTGAGCTGGCTTAATCCAGGCCTCGGCGGGTCTGCATACTACCTGTTCTGCCTCTTCAGTTTTTTGACAACCGACACAACGAGTAGCGGCTAGTTGCGCCTTGAGTCTTCGAAAATCAATTTGCTCTCCACAGCTCTGGCAAAGTCCAAATGTGCCAGCGTTGAGCCTTGCCAGAGCAAAGTAAAGTTGACTTCGACAAGCTCGCTTGAGTTCGTGAATTTCGATTCGTGTATTGAGATCTCCCTCAATCCTTGCATGGTCCATCCAATTTCGAAAAAACATCGGCTGTACCTCCGCCGTCTTTAGGAGATCGGCCCTTAACTCAGTGACTTCTGTTTCAATGTGACTGAGATGCTCGTCGAGTTTTTCTCGAAAATCTGATAGTTGTTCTTTGGTCATCCTTTTTCCTTTCATGGGAAACAATCTTGCCCCCATAACTTTTTAGAATTGCAATAAGGAGGACAACCAAACACTCCTGCTAAGCAGTTGGAAAATTTAAGATTTTAAATTGAAGAAAAAATTGGACTTAAAAATAGTCTGCGACAATGGACTTTGAGTCTGTAAGGGTGGACTCAAAGATAATTAATCTTCGTGTGATTTATTAATTTTTAAATTGAGGTCTGGCTTTTATGACTTTATTTTATATTCGACAGATTTAATTCGAACGAGTTTGTTGGAGATTACTGTTTTATCGTTTAGCAAATACTCTTCGCTTAATGCTAATTTGCGACAAATCAATAGCGCCCCTTGAGCAAGCCGACTTTCGTTCACCAATTGCTCGCCCAAAAGGATTTCTGGGGAAAGAGCATGTCGATCAATATCTGATTTAAACTCACCCAATGACTTAACGACCGCTGTCTTGTCCTGTTGCTGGAGCCATAGTAAGTCTTCGCCGCCAAGAGTTTTAAAGAAATAGGGGACATCACCCCGACTAAGTTGAGCCCGCTCTTCAGCCATCAAATCGTTTTTCAGGTGGATATTTGGAGACAAATTATATTCTATGGTGTTTCTGACTAGAACTCTAATGGGCGTGGTGGGGTCTATTATTTTCTGGAGAACCGCCAATATTTCCACACGTTTTTTTATTAAGAGTTGAAACATATCGACATAACCACCAAGGAGATCTTTAGCGTGGTCGTGTGAAAGTTGAAACCCCTCTGGTAAAAAGGCGCCTACTCCAGATCCCTCCCAAGAAACCTGTTTAAATGGCAAAAGGATAGTTTCATTGGGCAAAATTAAGCGTGCAAAGACTACCTCAACGTCCACAACCTGAAGGTGAGTAGGCGTCATCACTAGATTTCCTCTATGAAGATCTCGAATTCCGAAGATAAAGGAATAGGCCAACAATACGCCGAGAGAATAAAAATGGCTACCTAAGAGGCTTGCCTCTGAGCATGACTCCACTTTCCGAGAAAATCCTAACCAATGATGGGTGGACTCCACCTCAAGATTAAAGATAAATTCGTTTAAAGGACTGTGGCCGTTGGGCCCTGTCCAAAAAAAGTATTTTTCAATGGGACTGCCTTTTCCAAAGAAAAGCCATTCCCAAAAAGCGGTTCGAGGCTTGCGGAACCACAGCCCGCAAGCCTTTTCGATAACCTCTACGCGCTGACCAAAATTGTGCAGGTCAGCGTCTATGAGATTACCAGCCGCCGGAACTGTTGCCTGCTTCATAAGATTCAGCCTCAGCTTCGAGTTGATCCAGGTTAATAATTACGACTTCTTGCATAGCACCTCCCTATTATTTAGTTTATTTATATTCACATCAATCCCGCATCTTGGAGCTCATGAGTCTCCAAAGGCATAAACTTGATTTTCTCAATCTCGTCCTTTGAAACTACTTTAACCCCAAGTTTTTTTGCTTCTATCTGAATTTCAGGTCTATCGGCGTCCCCCGTCACAAGTAAAGACTCTAGCGCCAGACCATATTTTTCGATAAGTTTTAATCCATTTGTCGTCTCACTCTTTAGATTGTAATCAAACAAATAAAATCGTGACCCAATTTCGCCGGGGCCATTTTGTTTGAACCATTGACTGAGCTCGCTTTCTGAAAAAATAGAACTGATTTTTATATTGCTTATAGTTTCGTTTAAAATATTTTTAAATGTATTATGAATTAATGGGTCATCATCAACTAAAACTAAATTCATGCCGGGAAAAATTCTGACCGCAAAAGGCGAGACCGCTTCTTTTGCAGAAAGCGGAATCGTTAGCGTTACCGTAGTGCCTTTCATTTCTTTTGAATCAATAATTAGGCGACCATGCATCTGTCCCTCAATGGTTGACCGAGCATGAAATAAGCCGAGGCCACTTCCCCCTGGCTTAGAAAAAGTTTTACCTTCTGACGCTAATAACGGTAATATGTTTTCAGGAATTCCCTTCCCTGTATCTATAACACTCACGGTTGCAATGCCCTTCTCTACCGAAACTGACACAACAACGTGGTCTGATCCCACCGTGGCTTCAAATGAATTTGTAATTATATTGTTTAGGGCGGCCTCAAACTCTGCTCGTGGACCATCAATGATAATCTCGGCAAGATGTGACGTCTCAATATTTAGACTCAGGGACTTTTGGTCATTGTAGTTAAGTGTTTCCTTTTTCTGGCTAACAACTCGCCTCACCGATTTAACGAGGTTAAATTTTTCATTTATGCTCAAGCTATCAATAGGCTTATTCGTCAGAAGAATTTTGGACGAAAGATCTTGGATCTGCGCCAATACATCTTCAAATTTACATTTATCAACGTCACTTAAAGACTCTGCTCTTTTTAGTCTATGCTCAAACACAACAATAAGATTTTTTAAATTATGAACAACGGTGTTAACAATTCTAATTCGACCGTCGTCAAAACTCTTCTTTGCAAGATCCTTCTCATAGGTTAAAACTTGGCCAAACAAACACTCAAGAGAGCGATCTAAATCTTTCATCTCAGTAATATCCGACGTCGCCACATTGTAGCCACCTTTAATTGACTCCTGTAGTGTCGCCGAGGCCGAATTAAGCCACCGTACTCTCATTTCAAGTGGCATTGTAATTTCCTTCACAGTCCTGGTTATATTTTTTTTCAAAAATCCAAGCAGCAAAAACAAAAAACCAGAGATGGTAAGTAGCCCGACCAATGCAATTAACATAGTATTCAACAGTGACGCCTGTACCTCTATTCTAAGTTTTTGGCCCGATGGTAGCGTTTCATATTTAGCAATCCCTTTTGACGGCCCAGAAAAAAGCGCCAATTGACCGGCATGAGCGACAAGCGTCTCGTCTAAAAATACTCGAATTCTAAAATCTAGATTCTGGGTTTTTTTCCAAGCAGCATAGACAAGATTAACGTCCTTATCTATTTCGCTGACATTTTGCGCATTAACTTGAGATTCCGACACGGCCCTCACATGAGCCACAATAAACTCAACCGCGTTTTCGCAATCATTTTTCGCCGAGAAATAGCTGAATACAAGAACTGACATCGCGCCCGATAAAATACTGATAAAAAGAATTTTATTAAACTGTCGCTCAATGTGGCTAGCTAATTTCACTGGGCCCTCATTTCAATGACTTCAAATGGCATCGTGTGTATGCCCATTGGATGCGATGGTACGCTCTTAACTTTAGAAGACCACAGGCCGGATGCCTGAGATCCGAAAAGCAAAGGAATATTCGTATAGTGCTGAAGGATTAATTTTTGGATATTTTTATAGAAAGCTGATCTCTTTGGCCCGTCAACTTCCTGAAGCGATTGGGCGATCGCCGCATCAATTTTTTTATCCTCGACATGAAAATAATTTGAACCATATTGGCCTTTAAAATAGGTCAGGACAGAAAAGCCATCTGGATAGTCAATGCCTTTACGTCCAATTGTCGCCTCGGCTTTTTTCTCAAACATTCGCTGAAGCTTTTCGCCCTTTGAAATCCCGTTTAGGACAACCTCGATGCTATCTGAGGACCAAGTTTTTCTTAGCCAGTCGGCGGTCTTGACGCTCATTTCAGACTCGGGCTCGAAATCAAGCTTGAAGCTGATTTTCTTACCTTTGTATTCGAAGTTACTTTTATGTAGGTCAGAAATGTCAGCGTAAGAGAGTTCGCCGGGAAAACCCGTGGGTATCAAACCAAAGGCCGCCTTGAACTTCGGCTCGCCAAGAATTCGGATCAATTCATTGGGATTCGTTTTTAGATATAGAGATTTGCGAACCTCAAAAGGTACATACTTAGGATTTAGTATCACGAAGGTTTCGCCGGTCAGCTCGGTCGGCGAGCTCACCCAACCGTCTTTTTCAAAATTAACCGTCTGCGATTTAGTAACAAGCTGATAGTCTAAACTATCAGTTTTTCCGTCTATAGCTAGATTGATTCCAGAAGCGGCGCTTTTGAAAAATACAATTTCTTTAGGCGGGCTAGCGCTATCGAGAGCATCAGGTCGCCATTTTTCAAGATGAAATTTGCTCTTTTCAAGGCTGTTTTTTATTCGATATGGGCCACTAAAAGACCCTCCTGAACTTAGATCCAATTCTTCTTTGAAGCTATCAATTGGGAGAATAGCGCAGTCGACCACCGCAATATGTTTTAGAAAAAGCGCTGACGGATGGCTAAGTTTGAATTCGATCTCTTTGTCATTTATAGGACGCACGCCAAGCTTTGAAATATCCTGAGTCGATTTAAAGTCTTTGGCCCCTACAATATAGTCAATATCTGCCGCCATTGAAGATCCGAGAAAAAACATTCTTGCAAAACTCATTTGAACATTGCGACTTGTAATGGGCTTTCCATTGGAAAAAGTCATATCTTTAAGCTTAAATTTATAGGTCAGATGGTCTGTGGACTCCTCCCAGCTTGCGGCAAGGTCTGACCTAATTTCTCCGGCAGCATCATATCGCATAAGACCACGAAAAAGTTGTAAAGCTATCATCATGGAAAACATGTCTTCCATTTTTTGTGGATCAAAGTTTATGCTTACTTCAGGTATATTAATTTTTAAATCCATACTTCTATTTTCCTGTTTCGTACAAGCTGCGACAGCGACTATTAAGGCCGCCAACGCTAACTTTTTAAAGTGCTGGCCGGTCATTTGCCACCACCGCTTGAGATCCTCTTGTCAATAAAACTAAACCAACTGTTAACGCCACAAATGCCCGCAACCCCGAATCCGCCCATAACGGAACAAATTTAGACCACGCGCCCACAATCATTTCACCGCAAGATAAAATGGTAACCATAATCGTAAAGCGGGCACTGGAAATTCCCCCCATAAGCTTAATCGGAGAGTCATGCTGAATGTGACTCGATATTCTGTGCAGGATAATCCAGTATGAGATGTCTCTTAGAAAAACAATTATGAGCGTCGAGTAATGTGGCCCATTAAATATAGCCAGTCCCAAATAAGATAGCGAAAGTGCTATCCAAAAGGGTGTGCTGTTAATTTTTTGCGCGAAGGATCTTTCCATAAACCCAGCAATCCATACTGCCAAGCCGTAGCTCGCCGTAAACAGGGCATTCCAAGATTGGTCGGCCCCTGCAAGGCGCGCCGAAAAAGCAGCCCATCCAAATAGCGAAAGCGCCAATAAAATATCTAAAATCGCCGCGTCTTTATTAAACTTAAATAAATCACTGAATTTCTTATACCAAGGTTCTGTCTCCTGAGGTTGATCTTCAGGCGCCAAATTCTCTAAAGGAATTGTGTAGATTATAAAACCATTAAGTAAAAATGTTATTAGATCAAAAATAATAGCCGTTTCTAAACTAAAGTTTTTGATTATCACAAATGCGACGGCGCCACCAAATAAGGTTGCTCCTTGTGTGGCCTTCATAAGCCAAATAGCATGTTTCGAATTTGATGAATACTGTCCATCGCTAAGTAATTTTGAGATTTTAGATCGGCTTCCTAGCTGAAATGACATCAAAAATGATCGAAGCACACACACGGCTAAGAACATTGTATAAGCCGTATCTTGGCCCTTCCAAAGGAGCAAAAGCGCAAAAGATGCTGCCGCTGCAATAATCTCTGAAACTATCACCGTTATTTTTGGACTGAGGCAATCACTAATATGGCCCCAGATACCCACAACCAAAATGGGAAGAAGGCGCTGTAGTCCCAAAATCAAACCAATAGACGCCAGAGAAAATTCGCTCTTAAGCATAAACGCGACAAGACTGGTCGTAAATGCAAGACTGCCCACTGAAGATAAAAGTAATCCTGAATAAAAAAGAAATGTGGCCCTGCTTGGTGTCACCGCGTAACTCCCTCTGTGCCCTCAATAAGGCCCAGCTCTTTCTTTTTCTTAAAATAAAAAGCGCGGCTCACCCCAAGACGATCAATAATTTTACGATTATCTCCCCGAAAAACTTCAATACTTTTTTGAAAGTAAATTTTTTCAATCCATTCTGTCGCCTTTTTGTAGGACCACGGCGATACATCCTCTTCATTTTTAGGAATAATGTCCGATGGAAGAACTACATCGCCAAGAAGAACGCCCTGATCGGTAAGTTTTAAATGCTCGGGCTCGATTCTTTCTTTCGTTGAGTTTTGAAGAAGTATACAGGCCCGCTCAATAGTATTTCTTAACTCACGAATATTTCCTGGCCACAGATGATTTTCTAATGCAGCCGCAGCCTCTTTTGAGAACTTCACGCCAGGAATATGTTTATTTGCAAAAGCCTTTGCCAAAAATATAATGTCTTCGGGGCGCTCTCGAAGAGAGGGCGCTCGAATTGTCATTTGATTCAACCTAAAATAAAGATCCTGACGAAATGTTCCCATTCTGACCATCGCCTCTAGATTTTTATTAGTAGCCGCAATGATTCTCACGTTTATAGGAATTTCTTTTGAGCTTCCCACTGGGGTAACAACTCTTTCTTGGAGAACTCGAAGTAATTTCGCCTGTGTCTCTAAGGACAGCTCTCCAATTTCATCAAGAAATATATCTCCGCCATCAGCTTCAATAAAAAAGCCCTTTTTATTTTGAGAAGCGCCAGTGAATGCCCCCTGGACGTGGCCAAACACTTCGCTCTCAAAAAGTGTTGAAATAATGCCACTGCAATTGACCGCAATCATTTTTCTGGTGGGATCATTTTCTTGAAAATGCAAGTTCTGCGCGATCAGCTCCTTACCCGTTCCGTTTTCTCCGGTGATGAGGACTGTTATATTTGTGCCTTTCAAGGGTGTAATTTCTGACTTGAGTTTCGTGACTATCGGTGAAATTCCGATAATTTCATGTTTTTTAAAGTCCCGCGAAAATCTATTAGAAAGTTCTTTTTTAACGGTGGTAACTTTCATCGCAGCGGCAATTTTGACTCGAAGAAGGTCCTCAAAATTTCTGTCCTTAACGACATAATCAAATGCACCCGACTGTATAGCCTTTACGATTACAGAGGCATTTGATTCCGCCGTAAGCATGATTACCGGAAAGCCTGGAGATCGTTGGCCGACATGACGAAGAATATCAAGGCCGCTAAGCTCAGGCATGTCTATATCTAAAACGAGAACGTCAGGTCGGTAGTGTCCGATGAGATTAACTGCAGCCGTGGCGTCATTTGTTTTTACTACCCGGTAGTCTGACTCCAAACTTTTCTCAATGATTTCGAGAAAAGCCTTGTTGTCATCTACGACTAAAATCGTTCCCCGTTTTTCCATTATGCGCCCCTCATGACAGATCACTAAAGCGAGATACGTGCCATAAGACTCCGGTCTTCGCTAACCCAAAGAAATCACTATAAGTTCATGAAAACATAGCGGCTTAGTAAAGACGGGACTGAAGCCCAAAAGTCTATGGTGGTGGACTCATCCTGTAAAAGTTTCATAAGGGGTTATAAATTCGTAAAATGTCGACCCCGACATGACACCCCAACAGATTTCCTCTAGAGAGAGCGGCGGGGTGGGTTCGGGTTAGGCCAAATCGGTATTTAAAATTAGAATGGGTGCAGGCACGACCCCGTAGAGCGGACGCCATGAACCTAAATTTGCCCTATAGATGCCAGAGCGAAATTAGAGGTAGGCAGAGAGCTTTTTTGAACAACAGAAAAATGGTTTTTTAGCGATGGGCTGGGGCCCTTGTATAATTATGCATGAGTTAAAATCGAGAGAAATCTCCCGATTTTTTGCCAGAATGTTATTTTAAGCCTATCCGCTAAGATCCAAGTGTTCAATGGCCGCATCAAAACCAGTAGCATTATTTTTGCAATAAGATTCTAATGGCCATATTTAATCGAAATAGTACGGTTCAAATAGATCCATAGGGACTTATTTTGTCAACTTGTATAGGAGTTAAACAGAGATGACTTTTAGCAATTTTTTTGTAGTTATATTTCTGATAAGCACTCAGGCATTTGCTTCCGATTGCCTTTTGAAAGATGCCGGTACTGACACGTGACATGATCACGCGCCCTCAGTTTTGGCGGATGGAAAACGGAGTCTAACCCTGAGGACTCCAGCTTTCATTCCACGACAACCTTTAGGACCTGCATATCCAGACTGGCTCGAATAACGAGAAGATTTAGGAGTGAATAAAAAGCCGCCTCGGAAGCAATGAAACTGTCTATCAGAACCTCAAAAGTAGCCTCGTCATGTTGCCGGCCTTCAACATTTAGGATCATCGTCTGCCCCTCGCGGAGTTCATCCTCCGTACTGGGGTATGCCACAACCAACACGGTTCCCCACTTCTCGACGAGCAAGGTCAAGTCTTCTACTAGCGGCACAGAAAGTTCATCCACTGCGGTCAACGATACTCTTCGCCCAGACATGTTGTCCGGAGGTTGCCGGAACTGAATCTGGCCTCTCAGTCTGGATGAGACCTCCGGATAGAAACGCCCTGCTTCTACCTCTGCCGCGTCTACCTCTGCTACTAATTGTTCTTCCCTAGGGCTCCGACTAGCAGGCTCAACCCGAAACTCTAAAACGGGGTTTTCTACAATTTCACCCATTCCGAAAGCGATATTCCGCAGGATGCGAGCATACCGGACATCGCAATGCCCCACGTCCACAAAAAGTTCGAGTACGCCTCGCTCCGTGCGGTCCTCCCGAGCAATGCGCATGAAACAGCTCGTGCCATCCGAATCACTCGCCACAAAGGCGCCGGCATTCCCGAGAACAACAAAGTCACGCAATAATGAAATGAAAGATCCGAATGACTCTTCAGGACAGTCCGGCTGGACGCGAAGGAACCAGCGATGCTGACTTTCTCGATCCATTGGGAGTGATATACTGCTGCGCACTGTACTCACGCTCCCTTTTTCCGAAAACGGATGAGCCACCGTTGAGTGGCATCGACTTCGTCCGCATCACCCGGTAGCTTGAAGGGGGCAAAAAGCTCTTTAATGCCATTGTGCAAAGGTTCCACTAGTCGATAGGCATCGACAAACGCACTAAGATCTTCGCGGCGATTTACGTCTCCCAGGACAGGCTTCTGGCCCGCTTGTATCAGCACACCATGGGCCGTTTCGACCAGACTCAAGCGATCGCTTGCCTTGTGCTGCAAGGCCTTTCCCCCTCCAACCTTCTCCAGTAACTCTGAGCCGATCAGCGTCAACCATCCAACGTTTTTGATCCGTTCGCCTCGGACGGCCCATGGCCCGCGACTCATCGTGGCGATATCGACCGCTTGATAACGCATCGCCAATGGATAAGCCACACCTTGAGCATCTTCAGGAAAGTACTGATTGCATTCTATGACGAATCCCCCATGCCCCGACACAAACGGGATCCGATTACTTACGGCAATGACGAAATCGACAAATGCTTGGGACCCTGTCTCCATGAAATCAGCCGGAATCATGAAGCGCAGATAGTTGGATTTTAGTTTGAAAATGCTATCCTCGCGCTCCGCGCTTCTGAGGTAGATTCCGCACGTGCCAACGGAATCATGCGCTGCCCCTCCCTTGAGCATCAGCTCACGCAGGTTTTTCCTGGGAGATCCGTCCTTCCACCAGACTTTAGGGAGCGTGAAGCTTCGACTTGTGGTGGGCTTGAATTGCTTCATCGTCTCCGTAGCATACCAGCCGAGCGCTTCCCTGGGACAGAGTTGGTAGAACCGTTCCATGATCCCAAGTACTTCATCCCGAATCTCTCTGAGGGGCACGTTGATGTAAAACATGACATCGGTGTTGAGACGAGTCAGCTCCCGCCCGCGTTGATCGACAACATGAAAGCGCTCGAATTCCTTACTCATATACGTCTCCAGCGTATAGGGCAAACAAAGCCCATATTTGGCCTTCGGCCTGGGTATCAAGCCAAC
>JBBTCO010000012.1:0-109169 GCA_038043185.1 Bdellovibrionota bacterium | reverse complement strand
AAAGAAATTGCCAGCTCTAATTGCTTACCCGTCGATGTCCCAAAATTTTTCAAAAAGTTCGACGATCTTCTTTTTCAGTTGAGCTTCTTTTGCTAAATTAAATTTGTTTTTATTGACAAGATTTTTCGCTTTTTGATACCCACTCCTTCGCACGAAAAATAAAAAAATCTTTTTGAATCTCCATTCATCTCTACTAATCTAATCTTCCGCAAATTCATTCGTTTAAAACTACACCTAGCACTGGCCTCAGATTTGCTAAAAATTCACTTTAAAATATCCATGATATAAAGATTCCACTTTGGAGATTTTATGTATCCACTTCATGAAGAAACAGTCTTGTTAGTTAAAGAAGAGAGGCGCCTCACAGGTTTAGTGATTGAAAATTTGCAAAAAATTTCAGATCAAAAATTATTCTTACGCGTGGGATATTCCAGTCTATTTGCCTATTGCACACAAGCTCTAGGTTAATCTGAATCTTGCGCTTATCGAAGAATTTCTGCCGTTAAGCTAGCTAAAGAAATTCCGGAGATTAAAGAAAAATTAACTTCTGGTGCTCTTAATTTGACGAACTTAACTATGATGCAGAGCTTAAGCTCCAGCGCAAAAATGGATACTCAGCAGAAGCAGGAAGTTTTAGCTAAAATAGAAAATTGTAGTAAAAGAGAGGCTCAAGAAATTTTGGCAAATTATTTCCCTGAAGCCACTGAACTTGCCAAAAAATCAAAAGAATCGCTGCGAATTCTTAATAGTGACGAAGCCTCACTTCATTTGCGTTTATCAAAGGAGACATTAAGTAAGTTAGACCGCATTAGAAAACTTCGAGCCCATAAAAATCCAAATATGAACTATGTAAAGCTGATTGATGATATGTGTGATTTTGTTTTAAGAAAAATTGATCCGAATTTGAAAGTAGCGATGAGTAAAATAGAAATGAAATCACGCAGTTCTAACCCAAGATATATCCCCGCAAAGCTTAAAGCCACAATTTACAAGCGCGACCAATCTCAATGTTGTTTTATTGATAAACAAACTGCGCGTCGGTGCACCTCGAAACATCTCTTACAAATCGACCATCGGCTGCCAGTTTCCCGAGGCGGCCAAAGTGAAGTTGATAACTTACAATTGTTGTGTCAGCCGCACCACAAGTATAAAGATCAGTATGTATAAAAAAAGGCCGTCGTATTGACGGCCTTTTTGGAAATATAAATCTATATATAAATTTACTGACAAACTCTTTCAGATTCTTTGAAATCTTTAAGACTGTTATAACGCTTATTTGTAGTATTCGATTTATTGTAAACCCAGATACCACCAGACTCTTCCACTCTGACTTTTGTTACGCTACCGCTTCGATCAATAGTAAAAAGAACGACCGTATTAAAGCTTTTACCTTCCTGTTTGTAACAAGTGTTCATTACATAATCAGTCACGTTATTATCAGAATAAGCTGGCCGCACATCCTCCCAAGCCACAAATGATCCATTTTTATCTAGTGCTGCATTAACAATAAAAGTGTTGGGATTTGGAACAAGGCTATACTCTTTCACGTTATCCATAATTTTTTTCTTGGATACAGAAGGACAGTTTCCAGATTTTGTACCTTGATTGTGAACTACGTATAAAGCGTCCTCACGCTCATAATAAATGACTGCAGAATCACTTCGATGTTGAGAAATTTTAAATGAACTTACTTTGTCAGTAACCTGACATTTTTGACCACCCACTGCTCGGAAAAGATTTCCCTTATTGTCTAACAAATATTGATCTGCCCAATCATTTGTTCTAGCATTTTTACATTCTTTGTAATCACCCTTCAACATACACTCAGCAGCTGGAGCCCGCCATGTTTCAGATTTTTCATATGCTGACGGCGTAGCCTCACCCTTCTTATAATGACTCGAACAACCAAACAAACCAGCTAAAGCAATCGCACCCACTAATATTTTTTTCATTTAAAAACCTCCATGTCGTTAGTTAATGAAATTTTGTTTAAAAGCTCACTTCTTGAGTGTGAAGAAATACATCCATTTATGTCGAGAATTAATATTACTTTTGTGATTATTTCAGGATGCGCTAGGCTCAAAGTTCAAGTGAACTCGATTTTAGTCCAGGCCGAATCCTAGACCAGCCTACTCAACAGTTACTGATTTTGCTAAATTTCTTGGCTGATCAACATCATAACCCAAGTTATCGGCTAAGTGATAAGCCATCAATTGCAAAGGCACCACTGAAAGAAGAGGGCTTGTGCTCCAATGCGATTTTGGTAAAGACAAATAATAACGACTGACACGTTTTAATCTTTCATTGTCACCAGTGCCAATAGAAATTACCTGGCCACCACGAGCTCGAGCTTCTTCTAAATTGCTGATGGTTTTTTCGTACCATTGATCGCTCGGCGCAAGCATAACAATGGCCATTCGATCATCAATCAAAGCCAAGGGACCATGTTTCATTTCTCCGGCTGCGTAACCTTCTGCGTGCATGTAAGCGAGCTCTTTTAGTTTCAAAGCTCCTTCCATAGCAATAGGAAATTGCACTCCCCGCCCCATATACAAAAATCCTTTGAATTCTTTCAGCTGCTCGGCCGCTTTAGCAAAATACTTATCATAGGACAATACCACTTCCAGCTGGCTGGGCACCGCAAGCAAGGCCCGAACATGTTCCTGCTCTTGCGCTTCGCTCATGACACCTTTGATTCTTCCCCACGCCACCGCGACCATATTTAACATCGCTAAAGTTGAAGTAAATGCCTTTGTGCTGGCGACGCCAATTTCAGGGCCCGAATTCATGTACAGATGTCCATGAGCTTCGCGATCAATGGTCGAGTTTTTCACATTGCAAAGACTCATCGTTATTGCGCCATTGGCTTTAGCCAATCGCAAGGCTGCGAGCGTGTCAGCGGTTTCTCCACTTTGTGAAATTGTCCACACGAGTGAATTTGGTGGAATCACCGGGTTTCGATAGCGAAATTCGCTGGCGATATCAATTTCGACAGGAACTTTAGCTAAAGACTCAAGAAGATATTTCCCAACAGTAGCGGCATAATAACTTGTTCCACAGGCGATGATAAAAACTCGCTCTGTTTTTTTAAAAATATCTTGGGTTTTTTTCCAATCCTGTTCAAAATTCAAGCCTTCAAGTGCTTGCACTGAATCTGTGCCAAATCCCACTCGATTCAAACGCACGCTAAAATTTTCCAACTCTAAATGGGGCTCAAGAGCTTGCGCCACCGCACGAGGTTGTTCGTAAATTTCCTTCAACATGTAATGAGCGTAACCTTGTTTTTCCGTAAGCTCAGGACTCCAATTCAATTCAACAATTTGTTTTTGTAATGGCTTTCCTTTTTGATCGTAAATGAAAAGCTGATTTTTTTTGATATGAACAACTTCACGATCTTCAAGATAAATAAAATTTTGAGTGTAAGGCAACAAGGCTTGTACATCACTGGCAACAAATATTTGATCTGGAAGAATTCCAATTACTAGGGGAGGTCCGTCTTTAAAAGCGACGAATTCATCAGGTTGGTCTTCAGAAATAACAACAATAGAAAAAGCTCCAACCAATCGAGGTAAAATTGTTTGAACAGATTTTAATAAATTTTTTGTTTTGTTACTTTCATTCGAAATCAGATGCGCCACCAATTCGGTGTCGGTATCCGAATTAATTTTCGCGCCTTGTTTTAATAACTCTTCGCGAATCTCTTCAAAATTTTCAATAATTCCATTGTGCACCAAGCTGATTTTACCAACTTGATGGGGATGAGCATTTCGTTCCGAAGGCGCACCGTGAGTTGCCCAACGCGTGTGACCGATACCCAGGTGTCCATTAAAATCTTCGGTTGAAAGTTTATCCTCTAGTGACTTAAGTTTACCAAGAGCGCGAATTTGTTTGGTTTTACCATTATGAAGAATAGCAACGCCGGCGCTATCGTAACCACGATATTCCAATTTTTTAAGTCCGGTCAAAATCACATCTTTGGGATTTAACGGCCCAAGGTAACCAACAATTCCACACATCTTTTAAGATTCCTTTTCCGATTTGTCTGCTTCTGAAACATAGTTTTCTTTCACAATTTGTTTTCCTCGAGCCACCGCTAAAGCTCGAGCTGGTACATCTTTAGTGATCGTTGAACCTGAACCAATCACCGCATGATCGCCGATAGTTACAGGTGCAACAAATTGAGTGTCACTGCCAACGAAAACATGATCGCCAATTTTTGTTTTATACTTGCTGCGGTCCACAGCGTAATTGCACGTGATTGTCCCGCAGCCGATATTCACACCTTCACCAATGTCGGCATCACCCAAATACGTCAAATGACCCGCTTTTGATTTTTTTCCAAACTGAACTTTCTTGAGTTCCACAAAGTTTCCCACATGGGAATCTTCGTGCATCACCGTTTCAGGGCGAAGTCGCGCATAAGGGCCAACACTGCACCTATTATGAACTTGCACGGTTTCCACATAACTGCCCGCTTTGATCTGCACGCTATCACCAATTGTGGAGTCAGAAATAAAAGCCTGCGACTCAATAACACAAAAAGCCCCGATTTTTGTCTTTCCACGCAAAAAACAATTCGGATAAAGAACGCTTCCAGGTCCAACGCTTACAGATTCTTCGACATAAGTTGAACGCGGATCAATGACAACAACACCTGACTCCATCAGCTGATTAATTTTACGTTTAAAAATAGTCCGAGTTGCTTTAGCTAATTCTCTTTGCGAATTCACTCCGATAGCGACATGGGCTGGCGCTGAAATGGTACAAATTTTAAGACCTTCTTCAAGTCCAATACTGACCAAGTCCGTAAGATAAAATTCATTCTTTGCATTGTGGTTTTTAATTTTTGGCAAAATATCTTTAAGATATTCAGCTTTCACAATGTAAATCCCGGTGTTGATTTCATTAATCTTTAAAGCTTCGGATGAAGCATCCTTGGCCTCGACAATAGCCTTAAGCTCGCCATGATGCCTAACAATTCGACCCAATTCCCCGGGGTGCTTGACCAGCGCAGTCACAACAGCCAAATCACATTTTTGATCACGAAATTCCCTAGCAAAATTCTGAATATCAGAGGCTTGAATTAAGGGATGATCCCCATTCATGATAATGACATCGCCTTCGATTGTATCAACGTCAGCCGCACGCACAGCATGAGCCGTCCCCAATGACTCTTTCTGCACAAATGTCATAACCCCCATGGGATCAATGACCGTGCGAACGAGGTTTTGTCCATGGCCCACCACAACCCGAACCTCGCCACAGCCAGCAGCTTGGTTTGCCAAAACGATGAGTTCAATCATAGGTCGTCCTGCCACTGGGTGCAGCACTTTTGGCAATGGAGACTTCATTCGTGTGCCTTTTCCGGCAGCCAAAATGATGCAGGTCAAATCTGGACTGGTATTTGAACTCATGATCCATCCTTTTCTTTTTCCAAAAAATCAGGCCTAATAATCTCATGGCCGCAGTTCGTTTTCAAACCTTGATTTTTGATCTTGATGATACTCTTATTCCGACCTCAGAGGTCCTGATTCCTCGAGCTGTGCAGCATGTCTTTCAAGTTCTAACCAGCAATGGCCTGGATTGGAGCTTTGAAAAATTTGAACAGTATCGAAAAAAGCACATGCGAAAGCTTTCCCATCGCGAAATAATAAAAGAAATAATAGAAAACCTCATTCCAAAAAATTCAATGGAGACAAAAGGACACATCTTTGATTCTTGTCTGAAAGCTTTTTACCAAGCTTCACTTCCTGAAGTTATTCCACTCTTGCCTGGAGCTCAGCACAATCTTGAAAAATTGAAGTCCAAATACAAACTCTTTTTACTGACAGGCGGCGACCTTGCGACACAGAAACAAAAGCTAATCAAAGCAGGTCTTCAAGGTTTTTTTCAAGAAATTGAAGTGGCGGATGCTTCCTTGAACAACGGCAAAAAGAAAATCATTGAAAAGTGGATAGTTGAGAAAAAAATAAATCCTTTACAAAGTTTGAGTATTGGCAATCGACTCAGCGATGAAATTCGTGTCTCAAAAATACTTGGGCTTAAAACTTGCCATATCCAGTTTGGCGAGCATGCCGACGAGTTGCCAGAAGACAACTATGAAGATGCCGATTATAAAATTCTTCACCATGCGGAGTTGATTGCAAAATGCCAGCTCTAAGAAATTCTTTTTTGCTGGTTGGGCCTTGGCCCGTTCAATTGCAGGATGTCGGTGCGACAATCCAGAGTGATCTGACTCATACAATTAAAAAATGGGTTCCGACCCCCGTGGATGTTTTAGGAATCTCTGTGACCAGTTTGAGAGAAAAGAAATTTCAAAATTTTTATGAATCCCTGATTCAGAACAATATTTTTTTACAGATTATCGCCATTGCACCAGCCGATTACTCTTCTAAAGATTTATTAGATCTTCATCGCAAATATCGTTTTTTCACGGTGCTTAATTCTTTCAACGAAGCTCAAATTGAAAATAGTTTGTACTTAGCTTTAGAAAAGGCACAAAATTTAAAACAACAAGAAAATCTAGAAAAATTAATTCATGAGCAAAATGAAGATCTTTCCCATCTGTACCGCGATCTGGAAGAACGGGTCGAAAAACGCAGTCGTTTTTTAATGGAAGCTCGTCGAAAATTGTTTGTGACCAATTCTCGTATTGAATCCTTTCGCAAAACTTTATTATCAATTCACGAAGCTAAATCCGTTCCTGAGATTGAAAAATATCTTAATGATTCTTTGAATGGCAGTCTAAAAACTTCGTGGATTCGAATTCTATTTACTCCTCAGGATCAATTTTTTCACCAACAGGTCAGCAGCCAATTGCAGTTCAACCAATTGCAAATCCCCTTATTTTCACAAAATATTCGCATTGGTTCTGTTTTTTTTATGCGTGCACCAGAACAAAAATTCATTCGCGAAGAGACTGACTTTTTAACTCGCGTGAGTGAGGCCGTCGCACTTTCCCTGGACCGCATTTCTAAAACTGAAGAGCTTGAAGAAATCAAAGATCAATGGGAATCAACTTTTAATGCTATGGCGGAACCTATTGCCTTGATTGATGAAAATTATGAGATCATTCAAGCCAATAAAAGTTTTCATGGCTCATCCAATGAAAATAAAAAATCTAAACAAAAACTAAAGTGCCATGAAATACTTTTTAATTCTGAAAAAATTTGTGACGGTTGCCACATCGGTCAAAATTTTCGCTTGAGCGATAAAAAAAATTCAAAAAACTTCGAAGTCACTAGCCAAACTCTGCGTTTGGAAGGGGAAAATAAAACGATCAGCGTAAATCTTTACAAAGATGTGTCCAACAATCTCAAAATGGAAAGATTAATTTTAGAAACTGCCAAACTTGCAGAGTTGGGCACCATCAGTAGCAGCATTGCTCATGAGTTAAACAATCCTCTGGGTGGTATTTTGACTTTCGCCCAGCTGATCAAGATGGATTTAGATTCCAGGGATCCACTTTACCCGGATATCGTCGAAATTGAAAAAGGGGCTCAACGCTGTCGGGATATAATTCAAAACATGCTCGTTTTTACTCGTAATCCCGAGGTGGACACCATTCAAGAACTTGACCTTGGTGAAGTTCTTCATCGCGCCTATAAAATTATGGAATTACAAACTAAATCATTAGGGATTGATATTCAAATGATCCAAGCGGTGCCACCCCCACGAGTCGTTGGGCATCGGAATCTCTTGGCACAGGCCTTTAAAAGTTTAATGCAAATTGCGCTCGAGACCTTGCGAAGCGATTCAGAAAATCAAAAGAATAATCGAAAGATTGTTATTCAAATTTTTAACAATGAAAATGGTACCGAAATTACCTTTATGCCTTTTGTAAATAGTTTAACAATTATGAATTCTTCTCAAAATTATAGCTGGTCCATGGCTTCGCAAATTTTGAAAGAACAAAATGCCGAGTTGGAAATTTCCTCCATGTCCAGTCGAGTTTCTGCAGCAAAAATTTCATTCTCTCGTCCAGTTTTAAGGTCCTGAAAGCCACTCTGGTCGCGGATTTTTTGACAGTACTGTCAAAAATGAATTACTCTTAGAGATGTCACTGACAATCAAGAACTTACCAGGAAGGAAGGTTCATGAAGATCAATCGCGTACTTATATTAGATGACGAATCCAGCTTAAGGACAGCACTCTTTAGAGTCCTCGACAGAAAAGGATTAAAAGTCATAACCGCTCACCGCATTGAAGAAGCCAAAATGCTCTGCCAAGGTGATAGCCCCGTAGACCTTGCGATTGTGGATTTAAATTTACCCGACGGAGACGGCATTGAATTCATGTCTTATCTCAAAGGACTTTCTCCTGCGACGGAAGTTATTATTCTTACGGGCCATGGCACCATCGAGTCCGCCATTCGCGCCACACAAAAAGGGGCTTTTCACTTTGTCACGAAACCTTTTAATTTGGACGAACTTTTAAGCCTTGTCGAAAAAGCGATGACACATAAACATCTTCAACAAGAAAATTTACAACTCAGACAAGAATTAAATAAAAAGTATAACTTTTCGCAGATCATTGGCAGCAGCAATGAAATTCAATCTGTCTTGCGTTTGGTCGAGCGTGTCGCCGATTCCGATTCCACCGTGATGATCACAGGCGAAAGTGGTACGGGAAAAGAATTAGTGGCGAGAGCGATTCATTATAATTCACCTCGACGGTCGGGCCCCTTCGTGGCCATCAACTGCGGCGCCATTCCTTCGGAACTTCTTGAAAGTGAATTGTTTGGTCATATTAAGGGTGCCTTCACCGGCGCGATCTCGAACCGCTTAGGTCGTTTTGAAATGGCGGATGAAGGAACACTTTTCCTGGATGAAATCGGTGATCTTGGTCCGGCCATGCAAGTTAAAATCCTGCGAGCCTTACAAGAAAGATGTTTTGAGCCTGTGGGTAGCACAAAAACTGTGCAAGTGAACGTGAAAGTGATTGCCGCGACAAATATCAATTTGGAAAAGGCAGTTGAGGATGGAAAATTTCGCGAAGACTTGTATTATCGCTTGAATGTAATCCCTATCGTTTTACCCGCTCTTCGTGAAAGAAAATCCGATATTCCCCAATTGTTTAGTCATTTCGTCGAACTCTTTAGCAAAGCCAAGGGACGTGGACTTAATGGAATTTCCGCTGAAGCCCTTGAATGTTTAATGCATTATGCTTGGCCAGGAAATATTCGAGAGCTGGAAAATTTTGTCGAAAGAATGACAATTCTTAAAGGACAGGGTCAGCTCGACGTCACAGATTTTCCAGAAAAATACCGTTCAGGAAAATTAGCTCATCGCCCTGTTGAACAAGTCGAGATTCCCGAGAGCGGTTTAGATTTTAATTCGGCTGTCGATGCTTTTGAAAACTCCATCATTCTGAGAGCCCTGGAAAAAACCGGATGGAATCGTAATCAAGCAGCGATGCTGTTAAAACTCAACCGCACAACCTTAGTGGAAAAAATAAAAAAGAAGGGCTTACGTCCTGCGAATGGCGAAGACTCTTTTGATGCTTTTAACTAATTATACCTTCGATAAACCATTCCCGGCGGCAGAGCTGCCGTCGAAGATGGACTCACTTGCGCAGAGTTGAAAATACGAATCTGATTAGGTCCAATCGAAGTCGCATAATACTTTACTTCTAAAACCCTTTCAATAAGCTTAGCTTTTTGAAATTCAATGCAGGATTGCTGTTGGACAAAACCCAACTCGCTGACATTGGTAAAAGTAATTCTATCAATTTTCACTCGCAAAACATGAGTCGCATCTTTCCATATTTTTTCTCGAGCTTTATCAGCCCTTTTGTAAGCAACATATGCCCCCTCAAAATCGTACTTACAATCAGTCGGTTTACCAAATCCGACTTTATAAACTTCGATTTTCTTAAAGCTTCCATCTTGTCCCATACGGACAATATCTTGATTGTCTTCAGAAACATAAAATCCTGCCTGCATAAAAGTTCCATCAATTTTGTCATCTGCAGCATTGTCTACATCGGCAGCTTCTTTAGGTTGTCCACAAGAAAAATTCAAAAGGCTTAAAGAAATTAAAAAACTCAAATAAATAAATTTTTTCATATTATCCTCTTTTATTTTTCCAAATGAGCCATTAGGCACAGCGATTCGAACAAAACATCTACTCCCGCAAGGGCAGTGATGTCCGAACTGTCATAGGCTGGACAAATTTCCATCAAATCCGCACCAACTAGGTTGGGAATTTTCAAATTTTGTAAAATTTTTTGCGCTTCATAAGTGGTCAATCCTCCAGGGACCGGAGTTCCCGTTCCCGGAGCAAAAGCAGGATCTAAACAATCAACATCGAAACTCAAATAAGTTGGCGTTGAATCAAAGCTGGGTAATTTTTTAAGAAAATCATTCAGATGACCCGCACGAATATCATCAATGGTGATGGTCTTAATCTTATTTTTGGTAACAAAATCTAAATCTTCAGCCGTAGCCAAAGGACCTCGCAAACCAATTTGTAACATCTTTTGA
Source organism: Bdellovibrionota bacterium (assembly GCA_038043185.1). Classification (GTDB taxonomy): domain Bacteria; phylum Bdellovibrionota; class Bdellovibrionia; order Bdellovibrionales; family Bdellovibrionaceae; genus UBA5009. The sequence goes on along the minus strand of JBBTCO010000012.1, from coordinate 98,686 downwards.
GGATCAACTAATCCTTCTTCAACCGCATGCCGCGCAAAAGCACCGTGATGATATTCGCAGCCCCAAGCGGCTGGATAAGTGTCTAAATGCGCATCAAAGTGAATAAACGCCAGAGGTTTTCCATAATGTTTTTTTAAAGCTCGAAGAATTGGAAGTGTGTTCGAGTGATCGCCCCCAACAGCAATAAATTTTTTCTTAAGCTTGAGCAAATTTAAAACATAAGTTTCGATCTGCGCCATTGTTTGGTCCAAACTGAGTGGCGTTACCGGGCAATCGCCAATATCTGCGACTTTCAGTTTTTCAAAAAGATTTACTCCCCGGTTCCAATGGAAACCGCGTCCCAAACTGGAAGACTCACGCACATGAGCTGGAGCAAAACGCGCCCCTGGGCGATACGAAACTCCCACATCCGAAGGAATACCAAAAATACCCACATCGTAGCCTTCTTCTGGGGAAACATGAGGCAAACGAAAGAAAGTTTTAATTGCAGCAAATCTTGGGCTGAGGCGTCCACTCAAAGGCTTGAATTCCATGGGTGTAGTATTGTAGAAAAAGACTCGAGAAACAAAGACTTTCTGATTCGAGTGACGAGCTATGGCCAAAATTGAAAATTCACCTACAACTGCGCGAAAAAATTTGCTCAGTTGGTATAAAAAAGCCTTCAGACCTCTACCCTGGCGGATAAGTCGCGATCCTTACCGCATTTGGATTTCCGAGGTCATGCTGCAACAAACGACAGTGCAAGCAGTGCTTCCCTATTATGAGAGGTTTTTAAGCCAATTTCCTAACTTGGACAGCCTAGCTCAAGCTCAATTGGAAGACGTTTACGCGCAATGGGCCGGCTTAGGTTATTACAGCCGAGCACGAAATCTTCACAAAGCCGCTCAAATTTTATCGCAAAAAGGTTTTCCGCAAACCGCTGAAGAGCTAATTGAGCTGCCCGGATTTGGACCTTACACTTCACGTGCGGTATCGAGCTTAGCTTTCGACGAAAAGGTGGGCGTACTCGATGGAAATGTCATTCGAATTCTTTGTCGATACAAAGGTTTAAAAATCGAATGGTGGAAATTAGCCGAACGAAATCAGTTGCAAAGCTTAGCAGATGATTTTGCGAACACCACAGATTCCCACTTCGTAAATCAAGCTATGATGGAGTTGGGCTCAACGATTTGCACCCCGCGAAATCCCGATTGTTCATACTGTCCCTGGAAAATAAATTGTGTCGCGTACGCTAAAAAGCTAACCACAACTTTGCCTTTATCCAAACCCAAGGAAAAATTTGAACATTGGGTTTGGCAACCCAATTTGATGTATAAAAATAAAAAATTTGCATTGGTTCAAAATGAAAGCGCGCCCTTTTTAAAAAATCACTGGATTTTTCCCGGAGAATTTCAAAAATTAAAAACAAAACCCAAGACATATAATTTGCGTCACAGCATCACTAAATATAATATTTATATTCAGCTGGAAAAAAACAATGTGGCATCGGCCAACAAAAAGACTCCAACCAAATGGGTGTCTCACGAGGACTTAAAAAAAGTGAATCCATCTTCTTTATTACCAAAAATTTTAAATTGGGCACGCAAATCAGGAAGTATTTCCTTTATTTTCGTTTTATTTTTACTTGCAGCTTGCCAACAAAAATCAATTTTGCCGAATCAACTGACGATTCAAGGCCCTGATCCGCTTTTAGGAATTGGCGCTCGTCCTTTAACTTTTCTAGGGCAGAATCAATCTCCCAAATTCAATTCGACAGGTGATCGTTTGCTTTTTGTTAGTCGCAACCGACCCCAACATAAAAACAGCCAAGTCTACGAATTGAATTTTCAAAAACTTTCGGAAAGAAGAGTCACCTTTCAAGATGGCGATGTGTATTTTCCTCATTATTTAAAAGATAATGAAATTATTTACAGTTCGACAACGGATGAAATTAAAGAATCTTTAATTACTCGTGAAGATCTTGCGCAAAATCAAAATCGACTGGAAATTTACAGCAGCGATCTTTTTGGTAACGAAATCGTTCGATGGACGAAATCCCCAGGACTTGATAGCGAACCCAGCAGCCATGCAAAGACTCAATCTGAACGTGGTGCTATTTATTTTATCTCGGAAAGTCGACAACCCGCTGGTCTGTATGTGGTGCAGTCTCCGATGCAAACGCCTAAACTTGTACAATCTCAAGGAAAAAATTTAATTATCCGCCCCGAAGCTTCGCTATCGGGAACAGAGGTCATTTGGATTGAAAAAGATCCTTCGACAAAAACCCAGACCTTGCGATTAAAGAGTACGCCAAAAGCTAATGTGCAAGAGATCTATACCACCAAGGGTGACTTGCAAAATGTCAGTTGGGGGCCAGAAGCCGGCCAGTGGCTAATGAGCGAAAAGCCACTGGGAGCGGAAGACTATCGCATTATTCTTTATGATTCAAAAAACCAATGCACTCAGGTTCTATTCTCGGTTCCCGGTCAGTCATTACTAGACCCGGTTATTAACCAAAATAATCCACGCTTGTTTGTTTTTGTTCTTCGTCGCGGAGAAAGTTCACATATTTACCTATTAGAATGGCCGAAGGACCGAGGGCCTTGCTTAGAACACAAAAAGCAAGCTAAGCTAGAGTTATGAAGCTTGTCTTAATTGGCTTTTTTTTAAGTTTAAGTCTGCTGGCACTGGCCGCTCCCTTTCCCGTAACAAGTTCCTCAGTTTTAACTGACCCTTCTTTTGGTTTATTTTTTCAACCTCATGGCTTTTCTTTAAAATCGACGGGAACAGATTGGATCCTCGATCCCGAGAGCAACAAATCGATTTTTCAAAGTTACAAATATAAAGCCAAAGAAAAATCTTTTTCCAATCAAGCGCAGTTGTCTTTACGTATAGATCAAATTTCTTCGCAACAAAATTTAGAAAACTATGCAAAAAAATGGATGCGAGAATATCCCCAATTTGGTTTTGAAATTTTAGGCACACGGCCTTTAAAAATGGGTGGTGGCAACGCTCTACTTGTGGATTTGTATCAAAAAAATAAGAACCACCAATTGCGCCAATTAATCATGCAAAAAGGGTCAAAGATTGTAATCATGACCTGCTCTGATCAAATCAGTAATTTCAAAAAAACTCTGGTTCAGTGCAATCAACTGATGAATAATTTTAATTGGCTGTGAAGATTTTTTCCAACACTAGGGCGTGTCCTAAGTCGGCGTGCTTATTTCCCAATCAGATTCTTTAAAAATCCTACAACTTTTTGTTTAACGGAAGTTTGTTTCTTTACAACTGGAGCTTGTCTTTTAAACTGTGTGCGACGGGCGCCGCCAGCTGCGGGTTTTGCGCGAGGATGATCTTTATGAGCATGGGAAGGTTTTCCAGTTTGAGCGTGCGTACCTGAACCAGCTGTTTTTGCAGCGTGGGAAGGACGCCCGTGACCTGAATGGCCCGATTTTCCGGCATGGGCCGCCCGGCCTGAAGGAGTTGGTCTTGCTGCTCCCGCTCCGCCAGATTGAGGCCGATCTGGATGATGTCTGCCATTGCCCTGGTGACTTTTTTGTTCTCGGCCACCTTGCTCTCGTCCACCGCCGCCACTGTTAGCATTCGGTGCCGATCGCCGTGGTCTTTCCGGTCTGCGCTCGCCTCTTCCCCTCTCACCCTGAGGAGGACCAGAGGGACGTCTGGCGTAATAATCACTACGAGGAAATGGTCTAAATTCAGTTAATAAATCCTGGTTCTCAAGATAACCAATGACCAGCTTATGTTTCAAATACTCTTCAATCCTGTAAAGTGAATCAATGTCTTTTTCCGAGACCAAACTAAAAGCACGGCCTTCAGCCCCAGCGCGACCAGTTCGGCCAATTCGATGCACGTAAGATTCACAATCCATCGGCAACTCATAGTTGATGACCAGATCAACACCTTTGATATCCAAGCCCCGAGCAGCTACGTCTGTCGCAACTAAAATATTCAAATTATTTTCAGCTTTAAATTGTTGCATGACTTTGGTTCTTTGCGCTTGCGTGATCAAACTAGAAATCGCCATCGCTGGCAGATCGTTCTCAGATAAGAACTGAGCAATTTTTTCCACATTCATTTTAAAATTTGTAAAAACAATCACCTGTTGAGGTTTATATTTTTTTATAACTGAAAACAGATGCTGAGGTTTTTCATCATTACCCACATGAAAAATTTCGTCCCGCACATTTTCTGCTTTGGTTTGATCACGACTGATGTTGAATTCAACTGGATCAGCGCCAAATTGGTAGGCGGTGTTGAGTACATCAAAATTCAAAGTCGCACTGAACACCAAAAACTGACGCTCACGCGGAATTCGCTGAAGCAAATAACACATATCATCTTTAAATCCCATGTCGAACATGCGATCGGCTTCATCAAATACGACGGCTCGGACTTGTTTTAAATCCAATAAATTTTCTTTGTATAAATCAATTAATCGACCTGGAGTCGCAACAATAAATTCCACACTGTTGCGTAAGGCTTCCTTTTGCCGATCGTAACCTGTACCGCCATAGATGGCGAAAGATCTTAAATTTGAATCTTGAGCTAATTTCTGAATGTTTTCCTGAACCTGTTCTGCCAACTCGCGGGTCGGAACAAGAATCATCACAAAGTGATTATTTTTCCAATCTCGGAACGCTCGCTGGTCATATTTTTCTTTGTCAGCGCCTTGCAATTCAGCAGGATTTTTCTGTCCTAACAAAATTCTTTCAATCAATGGAATAACAAAAGCGGCTGTTTTTCCAGTTCCTGTTTGCGCCAATCCAGCAACATCTTTTCCGGCAATGATGGGGGGAATAGCTTCAGCCTGAATTGGCGTTGTTTCATTATAACCAAGATTTTCAATGCTTTTTAAAAGAGAGGCTTCTAAATTTAACTCGGCAAACTTCAAAAAAAACTCCTGAATCAGAAAAACCTGAAACTACTGAGCCCCTTGCTTAATGTCAAAGCCTGTAAAACTTTTCATTGCTGCTACAAAGCCTTCTTTATTTTCCGAATGAACCCAATGGCCAGCTTTAGGAATTATAACGCCTTGTATTATTGGATTTGTGCTAAGAATTCTTTGAAAAGTCTCTGAACTCAGCTCTGTCGAGTTTTCGCCGCGAATCCAAAGAGTCGGTACATTTAATTTTTTTACCAGTTCCCAAGAGTCTTTAGATCGGCCTTGGCGTACGGATTCGATCATGGCTTTCGAAGAAAACCTCCAATCCAGAAGTCCCACTTCGTTTTCCTTTAAATTTGCTATTAAAAAACCCGCCAAGACTTTTGGGTCTTCTTTGACTCTGAAAACCTGAGAAAATTGACGTTCAAAAAACTCCTGAGCTTGTTTTCGCCCAGCGAAAGGAGTGGGAATGGAGCCCAGCATGTTTTCATAGTATAAATAGTTATTGGGATCCCCTTCTGGGCCGATATCTTCGATGATAAGTTTATCGACTCTTTCAGGGTAAGCGCTAGCAAAGCACAGAGCATTGCGGCCTCCCATCGAATGGCCGACCAAAATAATTTTCTTAAAACCCAGCTCATCGATAATATTTTTAAGGTCATTCGCGTAATCTTCGCTAGAATAACCTTGCCTCGGCTTAAAGGATTGCCCATGACCCCGCTGATCATAAACTAAGCATCTTTCTGTAGAATCAATGGCTCTGATCACCGACGCCCAATTGTTTGAATAACCCATAAGGCCATGCAAAAAAACCCAGGTCCTTCCCTGTTCTGGACCGGTCAGTTTGTAGTGAAACTGTTCAAGATGGGACATGCGTCCAAGTTCACCAGTTCCTTTTTTCAAAGTCACGCTCGAGAAACTTTTAAATGTCGAAAAAATTAGGTACACTTCCTAAGTGTCAAAACAAAGCAAACCTACCCTTCACCAAGATTGGATCGATCAAACGGCATTTATGATCGTTGATCGATTGCAAAGAAGTGGTTATGAAAGTTATCTCGTTGGCGGTTGCGTTCGCGATCTTTTGGTTGGAATTCATCCAAAAGATTATGATATCGCAACCAGCGCTCTTCCCGATCAAGTTCGTCGAAAGGTTTCCAATAGCTATATCATTGGTCGACGCTTCCGACTGGTTTTGGTTAAACGAGGAAACACTCAGTATGAAGTCGCCACATTTCGTCGAAACGCTCCGATTGAATTACCTTCCGCCGATGAAAATGCCGACGTTGAATCCGTAATTATTGCAGAAGAAAAAACTCTTCCGGCGGTTTCTGGGGATAATTTTTTTGGCACCGCGAAGGAAGATGCACAACGTCGCGATTTTACCTTGAATGCATTATTCTATGATCCCATTAAAAAAAATCTGATCGATTATTGTGCGGGCCTCGAGGATATTGAAAAAAGAATTATTAAAGTCATCGGCAATCCCACCGAAAGATTCATTGAAGATCCGATTCGAATTCTACGAGCGATTCGTTTAGCCCATAAACTTAATTTTTCACTCGAGCACGAGCTTAGAGCCGCCTCTGCCTCTTGTTCCGCAGAATTAAAAAAATCGGCCCTGCCCCGAAGACGCGAAGAGTATTTAAAAATCATGAAGTTAGCGGAACCTCATTTGGTCTTTAGCGAACTTTTTGATTTGAATATTTTAGAGGCGGTTTTACCTAGCCTTCATCAGCTTTACCAAAATAAAGAAAAAGCTTTGATTTTTGAACAGACCCTAATTGATCTGAAAAAATCTTGCCGTGAACTGACCGAGCCAGTTGAGCTCTTTTCAATTCTTGCCTTTTGTTATTTGCACGCCATGGCGCCTGAGTTCCAAGGGTCAGATCTTGATGCGATAAGTGAAAATCCCGTTCTTACAAAATTTTTCCGTGATGAGCTGGGTATGTTTAAACTGGAAGTCAGTTTATTTTTTAAAATATTAGACTTGAAATCATCCTTGTTAAGAAAAGATCTTTATCTGCGAAAAGGTGACCGACGGAAAAAATCTTTTCTTTCGAACGAGTGTTTGCCGTTAAGTCTAATTTTTGCTTACCAAGAGGGTTCAATACCGACCTATGATTTTTATTTTTGGCTAAAAGAGCAAAATGGCGCTTTAGAGTCTTTTGCGCAAAGATAATTTTTGATTTCGTTATTTTCATTTTTTAGTTTTTGATTCTCAGCTTTCAATAAATCTATTTCTCGATTCACAGATGCAAATTGCTCAATGACCTTATGGTAAAGTTCTTTGATCGCATTTAATAAAGTCCAAATAATTGCATCCGTTGTCACCGTCAGATAGCCTTTATCATCTTCTTTAACAGCTTCTGGAATAGCCTTTTGAGCATCTTGAGCAATGATACCAACGTATTCTTTATCAGAAGGTAATTTCAGCGCATTGTCTTTTTTGTAACTGTAATAAATTGGATTAAGTTCTTCAAGCGCCGCTAGTCCACGAGAAAAAGGAGCTCTAATATCTTTGAGGCGACTATCTGAAGGAACGGTCCACGTGGCTGTTCCAGGCTTTGCTGCTGAATCTGTAGATAGCTCTAACTGGTAAGTTGTTGGGGCCAGTCCGATCCCGACGTTGCCGGAAGCACTTATCCGCATTCTTTCGGTACGTGACGTAGTGCCAGTGGGCGTTGTCTCAAATTTCATATATGATCCGCGGGCTGACGAAGTCCAGTTTTCAGCAGCATCAATCTCAATGGCAGCCGTTGCACTGCTAGCCCAACCTGTACCATCGTAGCCATGTGCCCGAAAGCTTACAAGACGATCGTTGTTCTGAATAGCGTAGGGGCTGCTTCTGTTCCGCGGGCCGCACGACCGATATAGGAGCCAACTGTGGCCGCATTGGTGCCATACGAGGTTAAATTAATATCGGGAGCTACTGTAGCTGCCGCAGTTACTTCAAACTGACTATCGGGACTCGTCGTACCGATACCAACGTTGCCTGCAGAATCCACACGTATGCGTTCAGTACCATCACCATCAGAAATTAAAATATTATCTGAACTTGTGGCAATCGAAGCCCCCGTATTTGATCCAATGATGACGTTGTTGCTTCCAGTAGTTACTGCGCTTCCTGCATTATAACCAATACCGATATTGCTTGAGCCTGAAGTCATGGCAACTAATGCCGAATGTCCTACGGCGGTATTTCCAATGCCGGTATTGTTAGAGGCTGTAAGACTTCCACGTAGAGAGTAGGCACCTAGCGCCGTGTTGTAGGTTATAGAGGCTGTGGCTGTACTATCGGCATATGTCATTGAGTTGTAGCCTATGGCCGTAGTTTCATTTTTGGCAGTATTAGAAAAAAGTGCGCTTCGACCATATGCTACGTTGTTGTTTCCGGTTGTATTTGAAGAAAGCGCGCTTCGTCCAATTGCCGTGTTGTAATTTCCGGTTGTATTTATATTCATTGAAGAGCGGCCCATTGTCGTGTTGTGGCTTCCTGTTGTATTAGCAATAAGACTATATACTCCATACGCTGTATTATCGACTCCGGTTGTATTCGCAGTAAGACTATAAATTCCAGTTGCCGTGTTGCCAGTTCCCGTCGTGATTGCATTCAATACACTTATTCCGCTTGCAGTATTGAGACTTGCTACAGCACCTGAACCTGCTGAATTCCAAGTAATACTATTTGTGTTAATTGTTCCACCCACGGTGGTAATTGAAGAGAATGTCATCCCGGCCCAAGCTGTACCTTGGCTAACCTTAGCGGTGTAGCCAATTGTTTCGGTCCAAGTATCCATATCTGTCGCTCGCGTCCAAGCCCCTGCCGCCACAATGTATACACCATTCTCTTGTGTAGCAGTTTGATTTTTGACTAGAACACGACTGCCATCGACAACAGCAACTCCATCGATAGTTTGATTGCCTGTTAAAGCGATATTGGCCGTAGTCGCAACCTGCACTTGATATGTTGATAAACCAACACCAGCAATGATCATATCAACATAAGCTCCACCATTTTCAGAAGCCCTGAACTTACCAGAAGTAGAATCAAAATAAACTCGGCCTTGGCCAGCTGGGGAAACAGCTGGAGCAGCCATACCACGCTGTGAAAAAGCTCCATTGATGTCAAGGACAGAACCTGGGCTTGTCGTTCCTATACCGACGTAGCCTGCATCATAGTAAATATCAGATCCTGCAGTAGTCCACTGGCTCAAACCTGCTTCGGTATTAGTATTTGTATCTTCAATGGGGGTATCAGTTGCTTTGTATCCACAACCCACTATATATCCCCAAAATAAAATCAAACAAAAGTTCTTGATAATTACCTTGAAATCACATGTTCCCATATAATTATTATCGGACGAATCCAGCGCTAACTAAACGACTTGTGGTTTTTTTGTAGAAATTTTGGATATCTTAAAATACGCTATTTAATTTGTTTTTAAGTGACTTATTTTGAGACCCACTCTTGACAATTACGAAAATCTTTTATCTATAAAATGAGTCCAAATTATGGTTCAATTCTGACTAATCCAACGCAGTTAACAATAAGGCTCTCCTCATTTAGAATCAGCGCGCTATCCAAAGATTGATTTTTTTGAAAATTAATATGCAAAGACTCTTTCTTATTTCTTACTCTCGTCACTTTGCCCTCAGAGTTTTTAACATGGTAAATACTTCCTATGCCCGTTAGGAATCCATCATATTGTCGCGCTTGAAATCCACGACCGTCGTAGATATTTTTTTTAAACATGACAATACTAAAATAACGATCTGTCGAACTAATAATTTCTTTTACAACTTTAAGCTGACAGGCTTCATTGGGATGCTTTCCAATCAAAATTTTACCACGATAAAGCTCCCCTTCACGAAGATCCAAAGACCACGCTGTCGTCGAAATCATCATTCCTAAAACCAATATCGCTAAACGCATAAAAGCTCCTTAATTATTCGATCTTATTGGCTTCACCTGTCTCATTATTAGACAGTGAGCCAATTTTTGCGAGTTTCCTGATCCTCAAATTAATCTGAACCAGTAACAGGCTGTTGTTAGATTGTAATTGCGATAATTAAGCCAAACTACCCTATTTTTTGGACTTACTTTGCGGAGTACGATCAGAAGAGTTTTTAATTAAAACTCCGTCGATGATTTTTTTCTCATCCATATAATCATGAGCTTTGTATTGCTCACCCATTTTATTTAGCATACTGGCTAAGCGCAATCCACCAAGTAAAATTTGTTTTTTAACTATGGGAAGTGCCATGGCTATATATTCATCATCCAAAGGTTTAATTTTACTTTCGTCATATTTTCCATCGACTCGCATTCGTGTTGTTGGGTCAATACGTCGGCAATACTCACGTTCTTCCGGAGCTAATGGAGTTTTACCATCAGGGTAAACTACAGATAAAAGTTTTCTTGTTTCATCATACCACTCTATAGGCGTACCGGTGATTTCATTTGGAGCTGGAATATCTTTCAAAATCATTCCCACTAAATCATTATAGGTAAAATAACCTGTTTTTCCCCAAGTGAGTTTGCTTGATTCAACAATATAAGTATCCCAAAACGAGTGAAGATTCATTGTCTTAGTTTCGCCTTTAAGCTTCACACTGCACAGGTTGCCGCCTTGATCAATGGGATTACCCAAATGTAAGGGCTGATGAACATCACCTACAACATGAATAAAATACCGCATTAAAATCATTTTTTGCTTTTTGCTTAATTTAGAACCGACTAATAATTTATGAGCTTGCCCAATAATTGTGTGCGCATCTTTTTCTTCACGTTGGGTCGCCTCTGAAAGTTGTGTAAATGAAGAAAATCCTGCAGGCATGTCCCAAAAATGATACGGAGTAAACGCTTTAAATCTGGCATCATCACGAACATGATCCGGCCAGGTCGCGGCAAGAGCTAAAGGCTCAATACCCAAGATACTTTGAACAAATTCTTTTCCTTTTTTAGTTAAATTTCTTTCGGCAATTTCACCCACCGCCGAGTGACCTAAATCACCCCAAGACCAAGCTGAATTGCTGATTGTAAGCACAGATAAAATTGTGACTAAGAAAATAAATTTCACTTAAAGACTCCTTGTATTTGACGGCTTATTAAAATTTTACTTTGGCAGGGTGTCTTTCGCAAGCCTTGAGCCAGAAGCACCAGCCAAAGGTAAGCTTAATTTTGAGCTAGGTCCATTTTTAGTTCTTTAAATCAAGACCAAGTGTTATATTAAATAGGTGATAAATTTACGAAAAACTTTAACTCAAGCTCATGATATTTTAGAGAAAAATAATATCTCTCATGCTTTAATTGGGGGGTTTGCCTTGGCCACTTACGGCTTACATCGTGCAACCTCTGATGTTGATTTTTTGGCTGATGGTGCAAAAAAGAATTTAATTAAAACCTCTCTTATTTCATCTGGCTTTTCACTTAAACATGAATCTGATGAAGTATTGCAGTTTTCAGGTCCAGGTTTTTTAGATATTTTATTAGCAAATCGTCCTCTTAGTCTTGAAATGCTCAAGCAAGCCATAAAAAATTCTGCTCTTGGCGTACACGTTTTGAAAGCTGAAGATATCATAGGCTTAAAAATTCAAGCTTATAAAAATGATCCCACTCGAGAGTTGCAGGACAAAGCTGATATTCAAAAACTTTTACAAGTTCCTAATGTAGACTTATCTCTTATAAAAAAATACGCTGATCTTTTTAACGAATGGGAAATTATTAAACAACTTGCTGAGATTCAATCATGACTATGGAAGAATATTTTCAATTTCTCGAACAATACTGGGAAATATTTGAACCTCCAAAAAAACATCCTAAAATGAAAGATTACAAATTGGTTCTACTTTAAATTAATGAAAATACTATTCGCCTTAATTTTACTCATCATTTGTTTTTTCATTGTTCGATTCTTTTTTTTAGGAAAAAAGAGCCAAACCATGACTCCCACTGTTGGCCTTATCAATGGCGCACTTCAAGGCTGTGGAGAAAAACCAAATTGTGTTTCTTCTTTTGCAAACGATAAAGAAAAACACATCGAAGCTTTGCCAATTTCAAATCCAAAAAACGAATTTATAAATAAACTCAAAAAAATCATTAACGATCAAAAAAGCGCAAAACTCATTTCCGAAACTACCGACTACATGCACATTGAATTTCAATCTACTCTCTTTGGCTTTGTCGATGATGTCGAATTTTATTTTCCCCAGGACAAACTTTTCATGCGTTCAGCTTCTCGCGTAGGGACTTCCGACCTTGGCCAAAATCGCAAACGCCTCAATCTTATAATAAAACTTCTCAATTAAGATTTTAAAAATTTTTATGATTTAAATTGAAAAAGTACTATTAGCTTGAATTTGGAATTAAGTTTTTAGACCCTCCAAAAAAGCTCAGACATAACGTTTGGCCTTTGCGTTTGCAGGGAAAAGCAAACATAAGGGCCAAACGTTATGTCTGAGCTTTTTCGAGGTCAAATATTTCTCTCAAAGCCAAACCAAATGAAAACTTATTCCCCAAGCAAAGACTTAACTGAGCTCACTATACTGACAGAATCCATGCGATGCTTACGATAAAGATCAATGGCATTGTAAGCACTTTGTCCAAACGCCCCACAGACCCCCAAAGATTTAACACGAAATTGTAGTCCCATTAAATGCAAATGATGGGTCATCATCTGAGCAAATCCGCCAATTAATTGATGATCCTCAACCGTCACAATATTTCCATCACATTTTTTAATAGCCGCAACGAATGAGTCTCGATCCAAATGATTTAAACAACTTGGGTTTAAAACCATTGTTCCAATTTTTTGTTCTCGCAAAGTCTCAGCGGCTTTCAGCGCTTCAGGCATCATTGAGCCAACAGCGACCAATAAAACTTTTTTTGAAAAACTCGCTGTGTGATCAACTAGAATCTGCGCTTTACCCAACTGATAATTTACATTGCTTGCATAATTTTTTGGAAAATTTTCACGACCCAAGAAGAAAATTTGCGTATTTGGTACTCTGCCCGCTTTACGCTCATTTGAAATTTTTTGAATGGATTGAGCAACTAAAGCTTCAGCTTCATCACTGCAAGTTAGCGCATGCACTTCCACATGGGGAATTGAAGCCACCATAGCAAAATAACTTAAAGCCTGATGGGAAGCTCCATCCGCAGCATCTTGAAAGCCCGTGTGTGAAAAAATACAAACCATAGGTGCTTCACTAAGTGAAGACATCATCAAAGGCAAAGCTCCTTTAGTTACACCAAACTGAGCAAATGTATCGACGACTGGAATAAATCCCAACTTAGAGAGTCCGACAGCAGCGGAAATCATGTTGCTTTCGGCCACACCGATATCCAATGAATCTTTTGGAAATTCTTTGCGAAACTCAGCAACACCAGTTGAACCTGGCAAATCCGAAGTTACAGAAACAATGGGAAGCCCTTCGCGGCGTGCTTTAATCATCGCAGCAGAAACTCCTTTTTGAATTTTTTCGCCAGAGTCTTTCACTGTGGATTTTTTCTTAGCTTCCTCAACTTGAATTAATTCTTGAATCCAAGAATTAAATTCTTCAGGATATTTTTCGCCATTGTAAATTTCTGTTAAGAATGCCGCTAGCTCGGTTGCACTTTTCAGAGGGAAACCATGTCCACCTGAAGAAGATTCAGAAGTTTTTTTAGTGCCGATCCCTTTGGTTGTTTTGGCATGAACACAAACTGGAATTCGTGGATTTGACTTTGCTAAGTCCAACGCTTGTGCCAAAGTTTCTGTGCATTTTTGTAAATCATTTCCTTGCTCAAGAGTTAAAACTTTCCAACCCAAAGCTTTTAAACTTTCAAAAGTTGGTTGCATTGAAAAACTTTCTTTATCGATCCGACCCGAAAGTTTAGTGTTATTATCACTCAGAATCGCAACAAAAGGGGCCATCTTCCCGCCCGCCGCAAGACCCGGGATTGCCGCAAGCGCTTCTTTCGCTTCCCCCTCCATGCAAGCACCATCAGAAATCACACAAACTGTAGTGCGAGAATTTCCCGCCAAAGCATCACCCAAAGCCAAACCCTGACTTTGCGGAAAAGCAGATCCCAAAGGACCATTACTTAGAAAAACTCCTTCGGGAAAACAATGAACTTCACCATGACCAGTGAGTCCCGATTCAATCGAGCGGAATTTTTTCAATGAATTTATATTTAGCCCGGCCATTCCGTAGTTGGCTTTCAAAGCGTACAAACCATTTTCACAATGACCAGCATCATTCACAACGTGATACAGTTCGAACCAATTTTTATTTTGATTTTGAGATTCCGCAAAAACCAAAGCGTGAAGCGCGCTCATCAATTCCGCCAATGCCGCAGGGCCACCATAATGCGAAGCTGCTCCACCAATCACCGCACTCATGTCCATCAAAGATATTAAGGCTCGAGTCGCTCGAGGATCAGCGACCTGCAATGCAATCTTCCCTGGAATTTGAATCTCAAGTTTGTAGCGTAAATTTCCAGTGGGATTACCAGCTAATTTTGACTTAATAACTAATGGTTTGGTTTGGGTCTCAGTCATAGGCGTCATACTTCTAGACCTTTCTGGTTTTTTAAAGAGTTTTTCAGAAGACAGATTGTCAGAGTGGTGTTAACTCTTTTTTTAGATGAAAACACCAGAATTTCTTTTTGCCCAGCAGTTTCGCGATCTCCCAAAAGTTGAACTGCATCGTCATCTTGACTGCTCAATGCGTTGGAGCACCTTTTGTGAGCTCGCTCCCTCATTAGGGCTGGATTGGCCCGCCACAGCCGCTCAACAAAGGGCCCATTATTTAATCACCCAGCCAATGAAAGACTTAAACAGTGTTTTAAGAAAATTTTTAAGTTCACAAAAAGTATTGGCTTCCGAAGAAATTCTAACAAGATTAGCTTTTGAAGCCTGCGAAGATGCCTTTAATGAAGGCATTCAACTTCTTGAGCTTAGATATGCACCCACATACATTACTGATGGGCATTCTACTTTGAGTTTCGAGAAAATTCAGCGCTCCTTTATCAAAGGTCTCGAGATGGCGCAAAAGAAGTACCCAATGGCTGTGGGATTGATTTGCATCATCCAGCGAAATCGCCCCCTTTCTGAAGCGGAAAAGGTTTGTGACTTCGCCATCGATTATAAAGGAAGTTTCATTGCTTTGGATTTGGCCGACAGCGAAGTTGATTTTAACCCAAGTCCCTTTGCACCTTTATTTATGAAGGCGAAAAAAAGTGGGCTTCATATAACTGTACATTCAGGCGAATCACCTCACCCGCAAGCTCCTCAATGGGTTATGGATTCTATTGAATACCTTGGCGCAGAACGCATCGGTCACGGAGTGCAGGTTATTCATTCTCCTGAAGTTATGGAAAAAATTCGCAAAAATAAAATCTTACTGGAAGTCTGTCCGGTCAGCAATTGGCTGACTCAAGCATTTCCAAGTCATGAAGAACATCCTGTCCGCAAACTTTGGAACGCCGGAATTGACATGGCTTTTTGTTCAGATGATCCAGGAATTTTCGCCACCACCTTAAATGATGATTATGAAATCCTTCATCACGTTCACGGTTTTACTCGCGCCGAATTCGAAGCCGCAAATAACAAAGCAGCGGCTCATTCTTTTTTGCCCCAAAATCTTAAAAACAAATTTTGGCCTATTGGCAATTTAGTTTAAAGTTTTACTAGTGGAGAAATAAATGAAAGAATTTTATCCCGAAATTGAGCCCTATGAAAAAGGCATGATGAAAGTTTCTGATCTTCATGAAATTTATTATGAACAATCCGGAAATCCCAATGGCCAAGCTGTCCTTTTTTTGCATGGCGGACCAGGCTCAGGAACATCTCCGTACCACCGTCGTTTTTTTGATCCTCAACATTATCGCATTATTTTATTGGATCAACGCGGTTCTGGAAAAAGCAAACCTTTAGCAGAACTTCGTGAAAATACGACTTGGGATTTAGTTAAAGATATCGAAAAAATTCGCACCCATCTGAACATAGAAAAATGGCTCGTTTTTGGCGGAAGCTGGGGCTCGACCTTGTCATTGAGTTACGCCATCACACATGCTGATCGAGTCAAAGGACTTATCTTGCGAGGAATTTTTCTTTGCCGCCCTTGGGAAATCGCTTGGCTTTATCAAAAGGGCACTTCGGCGTTGTTTCCTGACTATTGGGATATCTACACCAGCCTCATTCCCAAGAATGAACAACATGATATGGTAAAAGCTTACCATCAGCGTCTGACTTCCGAAAATTATGAAACGCGCTTGCAAGCCGCGAAAGTATGGAGTCAGTGGGAAGCTGCAACTTCAAGATTGATCGTTGATCAAAAAGCAATTGATGATTTTGGTGAGCCTGATTTGGCTTTATCTTTTGCTCGCATCGAATGCCATTATTTTATGAACAATGCCTTCTTCGCTACAGACAATTGGTTGCTCGAAAACATTGATAAAATTAAACATCTTCCAGGGGAAATTATTCAGGGACGTTATGATGTCGTTTGCCCTTCACAGAGCGCTTGGGAATTAAAAAAAGCTTGGCCCGATGTAAAATTCACAATGGTGGCCGATTGTGGTCACTCGGCTACAGAGCCAGGAATTCGCTCCGCTTTGATCCAAGCCGCAGACGATTTTAGACGAGTGTAAATCTTTCGAATCATCGATTCTTTTTTTCCATAAAACAGCCTTAGGCTCGAGACAAAAAGATTAAACTGGAATTTTCGAGCAAAAAGGCGTTTATAGATACTGGAACTTCAAGAGCTTTCAGGGGAAATGCTCAATTTCGGGGGAAATGGTGAAGCTTTCAAATTTAATTTCGCATTTAATGTTACCAATAGGTCTGGCTACCATAGCTACAGCCTGCACGTCTTCCCACGATTCATCAGCAGATCAAATAAATACGAGCTTAGGTGATACAGCCACCAACCAAATTATCAATGGTGCTGAAATTACCCCTAATCAACCACTTTCTCGTCATATCGTTGCGATCTATAATCCCTCTGCTCGATCGACATGTACTGGCACTTTGCTTCAAAATAACATTGTTCTTACTGCTGCTCACTGTGTGGATGCTAATCCTAAAAAGCAATGGATTGTATTTAAAACAAACTTTTCTGGATTAACCTCAAATGAAACACGACAGGTTCTTTCTGCTGTAGTTTCTCCATTATGGAAACGAAATGAACATCTCGTAAAAAGCCAAGGCGATGTTGCACTAGTAAAATTTTATGGGACGATTCCAAAAGGCTATCAAGCCGCTTCCCTACTTCCAGATCCCCGTTTACTGAAAAAAGGACTTCCGGTCATCATCGCAGGTTACGGAATATCTAATCTCGTCACTAAAAAAGGCACCGGCGTATTGAGGCAAGCCACGGTTTCTATTGCCAATGATAAGTTCTCTGAAACGGAACTAACAATTGATCAATCTCGAGGCTATGGCGCCTGTATTGGCGACTCAGGAGGCCCAGCCTTCGTATTCGTAAACGGCAGTTATTATGTCTGGGGCATTGCCAATCGTGATCACAGTGACAGCAATAGCGACGATGGAATGTGTAATACCCAGGGCGTCTATGCCAGTGTAAATATTTATGCGAAATGGATTAATAGTAACCTTCGTTAAGAACCCAACTTTTTAATAACCTAATTTTTCGCGAACCCACCGACGGATCAGCGGGTACTCATTTTCCTCAAAACTGTGCTTCTTATCGAGTTCGACCCAATTAATATCTAAGCCGGCATCAATAAGTTTGTTAACTCCATAGCGGGTTTCATTGATATCTAGAATCTCGTCCTGATGACCATGGGTCATTAACCATGGAGTTTGTACCGCGGACTTTGAAAGATGATTCCTCCAACGAGGAAAAAAATGAAAGTATCCGCTGATGCCAACCACCCCAGCGAATTTTTTAGGATAATTCAAAGCCAAGTCTGCACTCACTAAACACCCTTGGGAAAAGCCAAAGAGAAAGATATTCTTACTTTCCCAGCCTTCAGCTTCCAATTGTTCAAGCAGGGCAATCAACTTCTGACGAATCTTCAGCACGCCATTTTTTTGAAAGGGTGGTTCACCATACCAAGAAAAGCCATTCATAAATTTACGGGGCGCATTTAACAATAAATAATTCATCTCTGGGATGCGCAGCTCTTCATCAAAACTACGAAAGGGACGCAAACTATCACCGCGACCATGAAGCACAATCATTAGTTTGGATGATTTCTTTAATGAAGATATAAACTTGGTTTTAAAAAGATCGGTCTGAATCATATAATGAGGCTTTGAAATTTTCATTCAGCGACTTACAAGATAAAGCCAGTTGCGCCCAAGACAGCTCTGGGTCCTCTTGCTTAGAGTTGGACTGGTTATCAAGACACTTTTTTAAGTCCAATTTCTTTCGAGCGAGGAGCGAGTTTTTGTTATCAGCTTGCAAGGGATACATGAAAATATCTTCTTCACGATCATGAAATAAGGAGCTACTTTGCACAACAACATCGGGTTCAATGCCGGCAGCCTGGGGACTTAACCTTGAAGGTAAATAAAATAATCCCTGAGTTTGAAACAAAGCAATTCGAGGATTTTTAAACCAAACTTCCCCTTCTTGGAATGAACCCTTACCAAAACTTCTCTCGCCCACTAAAACGGCGCGATTGTAATCCTTCATGATGCCAGCAAATAGCTCGGCCGAAGACGCCGTCCCCGAATTGATTAACACCGCCACTGGTTTATCAAATATTTTATCTTCTTCTCCGTAAAAAATTTCATCCTTTTTACTTGTATCAAGATACTTCAAGGTAAACATCTTTTTTGGACCTAAAAATAAACTCGCAACACAAGCCGCTTCTTCCACCAAGCCACCCGGATTATCTCGAAGGTCGATCAACAAGCCACGAGCGCCTAACTTAGATAAGGACATAATTGATTTTTTCGAAATCTCACAAGATTGACGAGTGAATCTATTTATTGTTAATAGACCTAGCTTCTGTCGACCAGGAATAAGACTGGAAGCAATAGCTTCGTTCGAATTCACTCGACGTTTCAACTTGAAGCTTAATTTTTTATTATTTCTAGCCACAAGAATTTGAATTTCGGCTGTGGACTCTGAGCGCAAAAGCTCTAGAACTTGTTCCAATGACATAGATTCGACATTTTTTGAATTAACAACCAATATCCGGTCACCACGTTTTAACCCCACATCTTCAGCCATCGAGCGAGGTTGAATTTTTCGCAAGATAAACCCCTCTTGGCTACGACCAAGAGTAATTCCTAAAGAAAATGTTTTTCCATCTGGCTGAGAGACCACCTCTTGATAGAATTTCATGGGTATTAAATAGGTGTGAGGGTCTTTAAAAATCGATAGAAATCCGTTTAAACTCATTCCAACATAAAAAGCCTCGTGGCTCCTATTTTTTATTCGTGATAACAATTCACGAAAAAGAGCTACGAACTGGATTTGAGTCTTCGGCGTTTTTTGATCTTGGTAAAACTGAAGCCAAGAAGCTAATTGTATCTTTTCAGAGCCTTCTCGCTCTAGACTTTGATTGTTATTTTCCTTAATTTGAGCCGGCGGAATCACCTGCAAACCGAAACGCTCAGCCAAGGTCACCAGCGCATTAGCGCAAGACAAAAAGTAGCGTTCAGAGCTATGGCACAGCTCAGGCTGTAAAAGCTCTTCGAGTTCGCTCGCTTTCAAACCGGTTTCTTGCCAATACTCTTCGGTAGACTTTAAGGCTTGAGTTTCTTTCGTTTGGAAAGATCTCACGCACAAAATCCCCACAGCTATTGTGATCAAAATGATCAATTTCCCCTGAGAACGTACCACCTAAGCCCTCCCACGGGCTAATCTCAAAGCAAAAGGAGGACCATTTATTAACTTCTTTATGAGGTTTGGGACCCTTACCAATAAATGATTTACATAGCTGTCAATTTTTTAAACGCTCAAGGTTCTTCGCTGGAGATTTGTGCAAAGTTCTATTTAAATTTGCCTTCCTTCCCCTTTGGCACTCACCATCCATGGTTGCCGGCTTTCGGCATCCTGCCTCGCCGAGGTGCCAAAGGGGAAGGAAGGCAAATTTAAATAGAACTTTAACAAGCCCACCTAGGGAAGAACTTGAGCGTTTAAAAAATTGAAGAATTAAGAAGGGTTCGGGCCCAAACCCAATATTGCATAGCTAACTCGATATACCGCTATTCCCAAACTCAAGTTTTTGCCCCGTTCTTATTCATGACCTTGCCATTAGTGTCGTTTTTAAATTTTTGGTTTATCTTTAGATTTGCCTTTCCCTTCACTTAGCACCTCGGCGAGGCAGGATGCCGAAAGCCGGCAACCATGGATGGTGAGTGCTAAGTGAAGGGAAAGGCAAATCTAAAGATAAACCAAAAATTTAAAAGGAAACCACTGAGAAGACTTGAGTAGGTCAAAAACTTCTATTAGTGTCATTTTTACTATGATCATAGTTACTGGCGCGAATGGCTTTATTGGAAGTGTGATGGTTTGGCAGCTCAATCAGAGCGGTCATACCGATATTTTGGCTGTTGATTCGGTGGACTTAATAGAAAGAAATCTTTTAAAGGATCGTAAGATCAATCGCTTTCTGAAGCACACTGAACTTTGGGCAGCCCTTGATACGCCAGAAGCTCAGGCCAAAGTCACTTGGGTCATCCATATGGGTGCTTGCTCTTCGACTACCGAGACCAATTGGGAATTTTTAAAAGAAAATAATCTCGTTTATTCGCAAAAAATTTTCGAGTGGTGCGCCAAGCATGGGAAAAATTTAATTTACGCAAGTAGTGCGGCTACCTATGGCTCTGGTGAAAAGGGTTTTGATGACAGCACTAATTCTGAAACTTTAAAGCCCTTAAATTTGTACGGAGAATCGAAAGTTCAATTTGATCGCTGGATCGTCAAACAAAACCAACAACCACTTCACTGGTATGGTTTAAAGTTTTTCAATGTTTTTGGTCCTATGGAAGATCACAAAGGCTCGATGTCCAGTGTGGCTTACAAGGCCTTTCATCAAATTCAAAAAGAAAACGCGCTGACACTTTTTAAATCTCATGATTCAAATTATAAAGATGGCGAACAGTTGCGTGATTTTGTGTATGTCAAAGATGTCACACGTTGGATGATGGAACTTATGGATAAAAAACCAAAGAGCGATATTTATAACATGGGCTTTGGCAAAGCACGTACGTGGTTAGATTTAGCTGGCGCAATATTTAATGCCTTGGGCACAACTCAAAAAATTAACTGGATCGATATTCCCGAAAATATTCGCAATCAATATCAATACTTTACTGAAGCCAAAATGAGCAAATGGAAGTCTCAGGGCCTTTCCGATCCCCAATGGCCACTTGAAACCGCAGTGAAGAATTATGTAACAACTTACTTAAGCCAAGAACCCCGGCGTTTAGAAAATAGCTGAGATTGAATATGGAAGCACTTCCCTCGCACTTAAAAAAATACATTCTTCCCCAAGATGATCAGAAATACACCGCCATTGACCATTCTGTATGGCGATACATTTTGCGCCAGCTCAAAAGTTTTTTAAAAACCCATGCTCACGCATGTTATCTTGAAGGATTAGAAAACACGGGAATTGAGATCGAAAGAATTCCAAAAATTTCTGACATCAGTAAAAAATTGGAAAAATTTGGCTGGAGAGCTCTACCCGTCAGCGGATTTATTCCCCCCGCCGCCTTCATGGAGCTTCAATCACTTGGAGTATTGCCAATCGCATCTGACATGAGAAGTGTCGATCACCTGATGTACACTCCAGCCCCTGACATTGTTCACGAAGCCGCCGGCCACGCGCCGATCCTGGCAAATAAAGAATTTGCTCATTATCTTCGTCAATATGCTCAAGTCGCCCGTAAAGCCATTATTAACAGTGAAGATTTAGAATTGTACAAAGCCATTCGCATTTTATCCGATATTAAAGAAAACCCTATTTCATCAGATACTGAAATAAAAAATGCTGAAGAAGATTTATTTAATAAATCTAAAAATATTAAAAATCATTCCGAAGCTTCTCTTCTAGGAAGAATGAATTGGTGGACAGCCGAGTATGGTTTAATTGGTGATATGAAATCTCCAAAAATTTTCGGTGCAGGTCTTTTATCATCGGTGGGCGAGTCTCGCCTTTACCTCAGTGACAAAGTTAAAAAAATTCCCCTGACCATAGACTGCGTAAAGCAAACCTATGATATCACTGAACCGCAACCTCAGCTCTTTGTGACTCCGGACTTCAAAACTCTCTACCAAGTTCTGGAAGAATTCGCTCAGCAAATGGCTTACCGACAAGGCGGAGTGGAAAGTCTTAAAAAAATTCAAGTTGCAAAAACGGTGAATACCGTTCAATTGAATTCGGGTCTGCAAATCAGCGGAGAACTAAAAAACTTTCTAACAGCTTCTTCTGGTGAAGTGGCCTATCTTCAATTTCAAGGCCCCAGTCAGATTTCTTATAAAGATCATGAAATTCCTGCTCATGGAAAATCTTATCACAAAGATGGGTTTGGAACTCCGATAGGTTTTTTAAAGGCTTTTCCGAAAACCTGCCCTTCCCAATTAAGCGATGCCGAATTCAACCAACTTGGTCTTGAACTCGGCAAAAAAATTGAATTTGATTTCTTAAGTGGAGTTCATGTTCAGGGTATTTACATGGGACGTCTGGTGAAAGAAGGGCGGACTCTGCTTCTGACTCTTAAAGAAGCTACCGTAAAATTCAATTCACAAATTTTATTCGACCCGGCTTGGGGAACTTTTGATATGGCTCTGGGCTCCTCAATCCCCAGTGCCTTTGGTGGACCGGCGGATCGCGAAGCCTATGGTGAAGTTGAAGATTTTATAGTCAAAAAAGTTTCCCTGCCGCCAATGACCGAAAGTCAAAAAGAACTTAGTCATCTGTACAGCGAAGCCCGTTACCTTCGTGAAAATCAAGTTTCAGGTCCAGCATTAAAATCGGGAATTGCAAAGATTCAGCAACTTCAAAATGAAAAATTTCCAGACGAGTGGTTGTTAAAACTTGAACTCTATGAATTGAGTTTGAAATCAAAAGATCACAGCGAATTAACAGCTCGCTTGAAGGATGAATTGGGACAACTCAAAATTAAAAGTGAAAAATTCAAAATACTTATTGAAGACGGCATGTCTTTGGCCCAAGAACCATGAATTCTAAAAACTCTGAACTTCGAACTTCCCGTCCTATTGATTTACGGGTGGTTCTTGTCAGACCCATCTACGAAAGAAATGTAGGGGCTTGCTCCCGCGCAATGAGCAATATGGGTTATCATCGAATGATTTTGATTCAACCTCAGTGTGAGTTGACCATCGAGGCTCAAAAAGCGGCAGCCACTGGCCAACATGCCTTACAAAATCGCATCGTATACCAATCTTGGGATGAGTTTTTCAAAAATGAACCTGATAGTCTTCGCATTTCCACCAGCGCTCGAGATGGTCGAGGTCGCCTCAGTCGAGATCTATCAGAAGCTCTTCAGGAACTTTCGCAAAACTCCCCGCAACTGAAAGAAAAAACCTCTAAACCCTTAGTCGTTCATTTATT
This sequence comes from Bdellovibrionota bacterium, assembly GCA_038043185.1. Classification (GTDB taxonomy): domain Bacteria; phylum Bdellovibrionota; class Bdellovibrionia; order Bdellovibrionales; family Bdellovibrionaceae; genus UBA5009. The sequence goes on along the minus strand of JBBTCO010000012.1, from coordinate 75,260 downwards.
TTTCGGTCCCGAAGACTGGGGACTTTCCGCCGATGATCTTAAATATTCTCATCTGTGTTGCTCGATCCCAACATATGGGGACAACACAAGCTTGAATTTAGCCCAAGCCGTACTTTTAAGCTTATTTATCCTGCGGCAAAACTGGGGTGGGGAAAAAGCTAAACTGGACGGCCAAGTTAAAAACCGTCGTGCCGTCGAAGGCGAATCCGTTTTTCCGGATGAAACCCTGAAAACCTGGCTCAGCGAAATGGGTTTTGATCTTTCCAAACCCAAAATGAATGCCCACACGGTATTGCGGCGTTTGCTATTGCAAAATACGCCAACCCGAAAAGAACTCAATATTTTAGAGATCGTATTGCAACAGAGCCTCAGAAAACTGAGGCTCTACAACAAACTGAATTCTAATTTAAAAATGAAATCGAGGAGCTCAGATGCTCCTAAGAAACGCCTTTAACGAGCTCATTTTGTCGTTGTTGCGTTTGTGACATTCTATTTTGCAATAAATCCAATTGGATATTTAGATTTTCTTCGACAAGAAATAACTCTTTCAATCGTTGACGGATTTTCAGAGCCTGACTACTTTGTCGATTTTCTTGTGATAGCTTCAAAGCTAAGTCTTCAATTTCTTTATGGATATTTTCAATTTCAACATCCAAAAGTTTTTTATGAAGGCTCAATGATTGTGACATATCATTCGCCTTTTCTAACTGAACCTGAACTGTGTGATTAACAGTTTCACTTGCATCATCTTCCACGAATTTTCCCCAAAAAAGGGACCATTCTTTACCTTTAATATCTTGGTTGCCGCTATGACTACCATCGCCCATACTTTGTATCTCTCTCCCGGCCTGAGCCTTGTTGCACATAAGTACCACTAAGAAATAATTCTAACACAGGGACCGAGCAGCTTGGAATCATCTACACAGTCTAGTTGATCGGCCCACAGCGGCGTAAGGGCAGGATCCGATAAAAGCGGTGACTAGATCGAAATCTCAACAATGCGGTTGGCCATGCCACGCAGCGCATTAGGCCTTAAGGCCGTATTCCAGGATCCTTTGGTTTAAGTTTTGTTTTTATAAGGCGGCTTTAAATACGCGCGGGCAAATTAGTTTTGCTGAATTTGCATGTTCTGAATTGCTTAGTTTTGCAGAATTGCCTTCTGCATGATCATTAAAAAATGAGCTTAAGCCGTGCAGAACTTTATGGGCAAATCCCAACTTGATCCATTCTTTTTTGGCATCTTCAACACTCCAGCCTTGTTGATTCACTCGATACAAAGCCCCAACAAGTCCCGTACGGTCTTTGCCGTAAGTGCAATGCACGTAAACTTTTCCATTGGGTTCACTATTAATTTCTTTGAAGACTTTCTGAATATCTTCCTCTGTTGGTCGCGCATCTCCACGAATGGGCACATTGTAGAACTTAAAGCCCAGAGCCTCGGCCGCTTCTTTTGATTTCGCTACGGATTTGTCCCAACGCAAATTAATGATCGTTTCAATGCCTTTTTCTTTTAACTTTGCGTAATCAGCTTCAGAGTCGGGCTGACTGCCACGATAGAGCTTCTCTGACACGTCCACAAATCTCACAATTTCTGCTTGAGCTGTGAATGAAAATAAAATTGCTGTTAGAAAGAAGGCGGCTTTAAAATTCATATGTTTTTGTAATGCCAAATTCATTCCATTGTCGGTAGGGTATTTATTGCTAGGTGGTTCAAAAAGACTGACTATTTCGTCAATAGCACACGTGATTGGTCACTTTTATAGGAGATCTTAAATCTTCATGTTGGCTAGCTTTTCAAATATCTCTGCATTCGACATGAAAGTTCCCACTCGTCCTTCTAAATAGCGTTTTGATTCTTCATGGAAATTCTGATCGTAAGAATCAATTGCGTCGTCTGCCAAAATAATCTCGAAATCGCGTTGAAAGCCATCGACAGCCGCGGTTCTAATGCAAGCGTGAGTATTAACGCCTGCAAGTATCAAAGAATTGACGTTTAGTTTATTCAATAGTGAATCTAAGTCTGTTTTATAAAATGCACTGTAGCGCTTTTTAATAATCTCTAGATCACCCGATTTAATTTCAAGATCTTGAAGAAGTTTTGCGCCGTCAGTTCCCTCGATGGTCATACGAATTCCTTGTTTGCGCATTGATAAGAAGGCGTCAGAGAGATCATGTTTAAATTCTTGGCGAACCCAGATAACAGGTAACTTTGATTTACGGAAAAAATCAGACAGCTCATTGGTTGCTTTGCAAAGACGACCGCTCGCATGCAGCAGGCGACCTTCTTTGAAAAAATCTCTGCACATATCGATAATAAGTAAGGCTGGAGTAGTCATTGCCATCTCGTTTACTCAAATATCCCGGTAATTAACTGATCTGTCCCCGATGGCGAAGTCTTCACATTTCTAAGAACTAACATTTCATTCAAGGAAGAAATTTCTAAATCTTCGGTCCAAGACTTGCCGCCGGAAGCGCCAAGTATTCTTGCCGCTTGAAACATATAAAGGCGCTGCACCAGTTGATGTTTCAAAAAACTGGAAAGAACTTTTGAGCCACCTTCGACCAGTACCGAACGCAGACCCAAATCCCAAAGCCCCGACATGACTTTAGGTAAATCGCGGGTTGAATCCACTTCAATCAATGGTCCCTGATGATCATGTCCGTGACCTTTTTCAACAACCCAAATCAAATCTTCAATTGGATGTGCAGAAAAAAGTTTTAACTTGTCCTTGTTTTTTAAGCCTCGGCCCTTGGAATCCAGGATCACGACTTTATTCTTTTTTTCAAAACGGGGATGACGAACATTTAAACTTGGATTGTCCAGCAACAAAGTATTGATACCAACTAAAGTAGCATCATAAGCACCGCGAAGTTCATGGGACCAAACTCGCGAAGCTTCAGATGTAATCCACTGACTTTGCCCAGTTTTCATAGCTAAAAATCCATCCAATGTACTGGCCACCTTGGCCGCAACAAAAATCTTTTTCTGTCTCTGATTCCACAGAAAGGATTCACATATTTCGGACAACTCAATAGTTAACTCGCTGTATTCCTCAACTTGGATGCCCCCTTTGCAAATGATCTGCGCCCCTTTTCCTGAAACCAAAGGATTGGGATCACGAATTCCATATGTCACCTTGGCCAATGGCAATTGAGCCAGTCGCTGTGCACAGGAAGGAGTTTTTCCCTGATGAGCACAGGGCTCGAGAGTCACAATCACATGTGCTCCCAAAAGTTGATCGTGAGTCAGTCCCTTCAAAGCATTAATCTCGGCATGAGCTTCGCCATACTTTTCATGATGGCCTTTTGAAAGAAATAAACCTTCACGATCCAAAATCACGCAACCAACAAGTGGATTGGGACTGACCTGTGAAAATCCGCGGGCCGCTTCGACCAGCGCTTGAATCATTGCTTCGCGCACCGACAACTCGTTGCCATTCGAAACAATACGGTCGATTTCGGATTGAGATAAAGTTTCATGAGTAGCTAAATTAAGCAGAGCCGGAATTTTCGGAAGAAAAGTTCCCAAGCCACTGGACCATAACTTCATTTCATCCATGATTTCCAATAGTCTTTCAATTCAACTTTTTCTATTTGCGGATCAACTTGCAGATTTTGCCAAGTATCGATCATAACCGCAACTTCGTCAGTGTGAGTCTTTGCACCAATATTTTTTACCGCTTTTGGATGAGGGCCATGCGGAAATCCAGCTGGGTGCAAAGTCATCATCCCCGCATGCAAATTATCACGACTAAAAAAATTACCATCGTGATAAAAAAGCACTTCATCGTAATCAATATTTTGATGATAAAACGGGACTTTCAAAGCATCAGCATCTGTTTCCAAGGGCCGCGGTAAAAAAGTACAAACGACAAATCCATTAGCGGCAAAAGTTGTATGAGCTGAAGGTGGCAAATGCACGCGTGCACTCAGCAAGGGCATTAAATCACTAATGTGCAGCGTGTGCGGAAAAAAATCACCCTTCCACCCAACTGTATCGTAAACACATTCACTGTAACTAAAACGAGTAACTTGGCCTGCTCGCTTCACTTGAATTTCAAGAGCTTTAAATCCAAGTTGTTTTTTACGAGCACTCATTTCATCGAGTTCAGGTTTGCCAAAAGATGCTGGATCATAAAAAGCATTCCTACCAACCATTCCCCGCTCAGGCTCACGGTAAAAACTGGTATGAGATTCGATCACCAGAAAATTACTTTCTTGTTGAGGAAAAATAGTATGAGTTATGCACTTTGGAATATTGATATAAGTGCCTGGTTTATATTTCAATAGACCGTACTCGGTAAAAACTTCGCCTTCACCTTTGTGAACAAAATATAAAGTGTCGCCATCGGCATTGCGAAAAGCATTCGCTGTGGATGGATCAATTGGTTTCAGCCAAAAATTGGAAAGTGTGACATCGGAATTAAATAACATTCTTTGCCACTGACCATAGTTTTTAGACATTTCTACAACATCGTATAAATGCGGTTTCAATGGGCCTTCAATATTTGTCCAACGAGTACTGGGTTGAGGTTTAATCAAATGAGATACAGGGCCGAAAAAACCTTTTCGTCCTTGCTCTTCTTCGAAATGACCTTCTGGAATTCCTTTATGACCTTGGGTGGTGAATTTTCCTTGCGAGTAATGATGCATTACAAATACCCGCGCTCTTTCTGATCACGTTCAATAGCATCAAACAGTGCTTGGAAATTCCCTTCGCCAAATCCAAAGTGATTTTCTCTTTGAATAATTTCATAGAAAATCGGACCAATTATATTTTTTGTAAAAATCTGCAAAAGATATCCGTCGTGATCACCATCGGCCAAAATTGCATGACTTTCCAAAGTGTTAACGTCTTCGACCAAGTTTGGAAGACGGTCCCTGAGCATGGCATAATATGATTTGGGTGGAGGGCTCAAGAATTGAATCTGACTTGATTTCATTTTCTCTAAAGTTTGGATAATATTATTTGTAGCTAAAGCCAAATGTTGGATACCTGAACCTTTGTACTCTTCTAGGTATTCTTGAATCTGTGATTTGTTATCTGTAGGTTCATTAATCGGAACCGAAAACTTTCCGCACGGAGAACGCATAACTTTTGAAATTAGTCCCGTTTTTGCCCCGCGAATATCAAAATACCGGGCCTCTCGAAAATTGAAAACCTTTTCATAAAAATCACACCATTTTTGCATTTCACCAACAGGCACATTGTTGGTGAAATGATCGACGATATTTAATCCAAGACCCACAGGGGCCTGATCTTCTGGTTTAATTTTAAAAATTTCTGAGTAAAGCGTTTTAGAATTTTTAGCATCAACGAAATAAATTAAAGATTCGCCAATACCATAAATCGCTGGAAAAGGTGTCGCACCCTTTGCTTCGTCTTTGCCAAGAAAAGGTCTGCCTCCACGAGACACAGCAACTTGAAAAGCTTCTTCAGCATTGTGCACGCGCAGACCAGTTGAGCAAATGCAAGGACCATGAGCTTTTGAAAATTGAACTGCGAAGGTATTCGGTTCTGTATTTATAATAAAATTAATATCATCTTGGCGGTAAAGTTTAATTTGTTTAGTTGCGTGAGTGGAAACATGCTTAAAGCCCAATCGCGGGAATAGATCTTCAAAGTGTTTAGCTGAGTTTCCAGAGTACTCGATAAAATCGACTCCATCTAAACCAACCGGATTGTTTATAGAAGGCGTATTTTCAGCGACTGAAGTCTTTATGGAAACCGGCACAAAACCCCCAAATTAAAGAGCAAGTAATTCAAAGCTCGAACTTAGAAAAAAATAGTCCTTCTTTTTTCAAAATTCAAGCGACAAAGCTTGGTAAAATTTTTCGACGACGGGGTCGACAAAGACCGATTTTGGATTCCAACGCAATAAATTCAATCCCGAGCTGCTGCGAAGGCGGCTCAGCGCTACGTAAGCTTGTCCTGGCTCCCAAAGAGCGCCCAAATCACACCAAATCTCGTCTAGGGTTGCTCCCTGGCTTTTATGAATAGTTGTTGCGTAAGCTAAGGTTAAGGGAAACTGCACCATTGAGGCGATCACTTGCCCTTCGGCATCCAGCATCGAAAATTGGACTTTTTCAACTTGGACTTCCCGTCCATGATTTTTTCTAATTTTGATTTTATCAGTTTCAATACCAATAACTTTTCCACGCGTTCCATTAACCCAACGTTTCTGCGGATCATTTTGCAAAAATAGAATTTCGCAGCCTAATTTAATTTTTAAAAGTTCTGGAACCGGTGAGCTTTTTGCTAAACGTTCCCGATGTTTTTCAGTGCCAATATAAATTGTCGGAATTTGTATTTCTTCTTCGTTGATCTCAGCCAATTTTTTTTGATTGTAATCTTCTGATTGATTTCTTCGAGGGAACAACCTTGTTCCAGGCGCGTCTTCATCATGATCACGCAATTTTTCATTTAAAAAATCACGAACTAAGGGCGTCACTTTTCCCTGGCGAATCAGATTGAGCACTTCCAAAAAATGATCTTCTTGCACGCGTTGATTGTATTTAAGCGACGCCACTTGAAATCCGGTTTTTTCCCAGGCCGGACTTCGAAAACACCAATCTTTTTGTGAACCAGGTCCGACCGGTGGTAACTGCGCAAAGTCACCCACTGCGATGACGCGAAGACCTCCCCAGGGAAGATCCGATTCACGCGCTTTTCGCGCAATCATTTCGGCTGTCTCGAAAGCGGCTCCTGATATCATCGAAATTTCATCGATGATAACGCCTTCACTTTTTTTTATTTTTTTTAATAATTTTGAGTTTTTAATAGCTCGCTCGAAGGCAGCCCGAGGCCCGCCTTCCATAATGCCCAAACCAAAAAAACTATGGAAGGTGCGCCCACCCAATAACACCGCGGCAACGCCTGTCGAAGCCAAGATAGGTAAGCTTTCTGAATCGACTTCCTTACGATATTCACGAATGAGGTAACTTTTCCCACTGCCCGCGCCGCCAGTCAGAAAAACATTTTCGCCCGAGCGAAGCCAGTTCAAGGCAATTTCCTGATCTTTTGAGAGCGCGAAAGATTCCATTTGCAGTGGCTGCGTTAGAGACGCATTTTTTTTGTTTTTTGCCTGTTCAATATTCTGTCGGTGGCTCAATAGATCCTCCATTTTTGTTTTATGCGAATTCATAAAGAAAAACACTTAGTTTCGTTGAAATAATCACTTTTTTCATTTATAGCTTCTAGGCCATTTGAATTTCATTTTCCTTGCAATGAAGAAGGACCCTTAGATATGATCAAACGCTATGTTTAAAACGAAAAATCCCAATCCCATGTTTGATTCTGTTACAGATATTATGCCACAGGAGCTTAACGAACTTATTAATTCTGGCAAAAAAATAAAGATGATTGACGTACGCCAGCCCGATGAATACACGGGTGAGCTTGGCCACATCGCTGGCGCAGAGCTTCTTGTTCTTGATCAACTGGCCGAAAAATTTCAGCAAATTCAAACCTCTGAAGAAACTGTTATGATTTGCAAAAGTGGCGGACGGTCTGCTCGCGCCGCTGCCTTTCTTGCTGACCAAGGGTTTAACAAAGTTTTTAATATGAAGGGAGGCATGTTGTTGTGGACTCAACTTGGCTTTCCCGTAAATAAATCTTGAGGTGAACCGTGCCCGCTCGCGTTTATGTAAATCGAACTTTGAATTTAAAAAAAATTAAATATATCGGCGTTGATATGGATCACACCTTGATCCGTTATAATTCTGAAAATTTCGAAAGACTTTCTCATTCAAAAATAATTGAAAAGTTAATTTCTCGAAAAAATTATCCTGAAAAAGTTCGCAAGCTTCAATTTGATCATAACTTAGCGGTCCGCGGATTGGTGGTTGATCGTCAAAAAGGCAATCTGCTTAAGCTGAACCGGTATGCGGCTATTCGTGCTTCGTATCACGGATTGCAACCTCTGGACTTCAAAACTCATCAGAAACTTTATCGCAGCACTTACATTGATCTGAGCGATGGCGAATACATGGCCGTGGATACTTTCTTTTCATATTCTTTAGCTGTGTTATTTTCACAAATTGTTGATTTGAAAGACACTGACACCACCGTCAAATATCCAGAGTATGCTCAAATTGCTGATGATATTTTAGATTCTTTGGATGAAGCCCATCGCGATGGTTCACTGAAAGAGGAAGTTAAGAAAAACTTAGATCGTTACATTATCAAAGAACCCGATGTTGTGCGCGGACTCGAAAAATTTAAAAAGCATGGAAAAAAAATATTTGTTCTGACCAATTCGGATTATCATTACACGAAATTGCTTTTAGACTACGCGGTTAATCCTTTTCTTAAAGAGCACAAATCTTGGATTGATCTTTTTGAAATCGTTATCACTTTTGCGCAAAAACCAAAATTCTTCTACGAAAACCACCGCTACCTTCAGGTGAATCCCGCGGATGGAAGCATGCAAAATATTGAAACTCCTTTGGCTCCTGGCCTCTATCAAGGTGGAAATGCCAAGCAGTTTACTCGGGATTTAGGACTGGATGGGGATGACATTCTTTATATTGGCGATCACATTTACGGAGATATTCTTCGTTTGAAAAAAGACTGTAACTGGAGAACCGCCATGGTTCTGGAAGAGCTCGAAGGCGAGATCGCCAACAATCGCAAAGCCGACCCGCTTGTCGCTGAAATTGAAAATCTGATGCGAACCAAAGAACCGCTCGAAGATGAACTCACTAACTTACTGACCGAGCGAACAGAAAAAAGAAATATTGATGATGGCAAAGTTGATTCTTTGCAGAAACGAATCACTGAAATAGATTCACAAATTAGTCAGCTAATAAAAAAACAACAAAGTTTATACAATCCGCAATGGGGCCAGCTCATGCGCGCAGGCAACGAAGAAAGCTACTTGGCTTATCAAATTGAACGCTACGCTTGCGTGTATATGACTAAGCTCGAAGATCTGCTTGAGCTTTCGCCGAGGACTTATTTTAGGGCACCGAGACGGCCGTTGTCGCACGAACTTTAGGCACCAGGTCCTGTTTGTCTGATTGGATCTTCTATGATTGCGAACTCTGTAGAATGGCGACCAATAATTAGTCATAAAACATTTGGTTGTTGACCGCTAATCATACCAAGTGCGAATTAATCCCATGAGATCTTTAATATTTGCATTCATATTTTTACTCGCATTGACCACTTTTGGCGAAACTGTTATTGAAAAGGCCATCAAAGTTTCTGACGCCAAACAGTCAGATACACTCGCAACTAAAATTTCTCTTTTGCTACATCTTCTTAATGACGAGCACTACTTGTCAGAGAGCAATCCCAATCCAAAATATAAAAATTCGGCCCGTTTTACTTCAACCCCGAAAAATAAAGCTAATCAACTGTTACATCAATACAGCGAGAATTCTTCTGGGGGGCCCTATGCTCCTTATGATCTTGATTCAGTTAGAACCATTGACGAAATGTTGAGTCAGAGGATCGGAGGCACATGCGGTACAAAGGCTAGAGTTTTTGCTCATTTGCTTGAGCGTTTAGATATTTCAGAAAATGATATTCGCATAGTTAGTGCAGTTACAGTACAGGACTATAATAAAATGTGTCCGCAGGGGCAGGGTAAAAAACTAAATCCTGCTTATAAGGGTGGTGCCTCAGGCCATGTATTCGTATTGATTAAGGCAGATCAAAAATGGAAGTTGATAAATTCCACCTACTCTCCATTTGATCAAAAAATTGGGCCTCATGCAAAAGACATCCTACAAGTCCGAAGACTTTTGAGTGCTAAATTTTCAACCCAAAAAGAACATGAGACTTCTCACCAAAAAGCCAAAGAAGTTATTAGAACTTTAACCTACGCAGACATCGAGGCTTTAGACTTCGAATCGCCGACAGATCTAAAGCTTAAGTTTGATAAAGGCACTCCTGTTTTAGTTCCTGAGTTTCAAAGCTTACCCGAAACATTATCTGGTGAAGATGAACCTCTCAATTTTCGTAAGATGATTATTTTTGAAGTTATCGGTCCAAATGATTACGATTTGCACAAATGGAAAGATCGTTACAACATTATTGTTAGCGGAAATAAATCTAGTAATATTTGCCGGTTCACACTGAGGTAACGACCATAAACCTTGTTAAGCGTGCAGGCGCTGTATGAAAAAACGCTGAGTTCCAGGACTTTGACATTTAAGCGACAAGCATAACACGCAAATAAGTTTGATACTTCCCCTTTGCCCAGCCATTCAACCATAATCTGGTTAATAATAAAAATCATGTTAGAAGGAATATTCGGTAACAAAACCGCCGAAAAGGTTTTGCTTCATATTTTTCACTATGGCGAATCGTATGCGTCCGGGATTGCGAAAGATTTTAATATGTCTTTAAACCCAATCATTCAGCAACTGAACCGATTTGAAGAGGCTGGCTTAAGTGAGTATGCCACTCGTACTATTTAGTAGTACCTTCGTTCTACTTTTGATATCCTTGTTTTATGTTGGAAAATCTATTTTGCAACAAAACAGTAGAAAAAGTTCTGAATCATGAGGTTTTTAATATGAAAAATAATTCAAGTTATCGACTCTTTGGAATTCTAAACTGTGATACCGTAAAAAAAGTTAGAACTCTTTTAGAGAAGAATAAGATCGTCTACGAATTTATAGATTTCAAAAAACAGCCACCTACTGAAACAGCTATTAAGCGTCCTATCCTAGAACAAGATGGTTCGGTTCAAGCTATTGGAATACCGATAAACATCGAAGCGCTTCTTTGCGCAAAGAACTCGTAGAAGCGCTTCTACCCATAGAAGCATTACGATATCGAGACCAAGCGTCTCCGGCTTCGACTGGAAGCTTGCCAGTGTAAGAAGCCAGTTTTTTGTCGACCGGTTCCATCAGATTTTTAAAATGCTGCTCAACTGCTTCGCGACCAGCGCGACCTTCTGCAATGGCCGTGGCTGTATGATCGGACCAAATGTAGGGATTGTCGAGTCCTCCACCTGTAACGGTGTTACCCCAGAGTTCAAAAGGCACGGCCAATTTCAGATCGGGTTGCACATAACGAGCAGCACTTGGCTTTAACACAATATCTGCATCAGTGACATTGGCGTTTCCTTGGGAGTCATAGGGATTGTAAAGGGGTAAAGTAAAATTTTTGCGTGCGCGAAAGCCACCGAAGTCCACAATCGAACCATCTGTGGCCCCTTGCAAATTCAATTGATCTCCTTGTTGAGTGACTGCGTACAATCCAGGATGAACATGTATAGCAGAGCTCAAGCCAAAAGGTCTCAATGCCATTTCAACTTCAAGTTGATATTTATTCGGAAGAACTACGGGGTCTTCACGCTGACGATCCCCTATAGGGCCAAGATGATAACGTGTATGCGCCTGACGCAAAACTGCTCCGGCTCGGCTTCGACCACCATGTGACCACTTCACATCAAATCCAAAATCGATTGCAGCATAAGTCCCTACAGTATCAAAACGTTGAAGCTTATTAAAAATTCGCTTCACCATCTTTTCGAACATAAATTCGCGGATCACGTCAGCCAAAGCAGCCAGACCATTTCGTTCGTTACCTTGATGGGGATCAACAGAGCCCGTGCCTTTTGCATCGATCAAACCACCTGTGTCCATTTGAAATACATGAGCTCTTCGGTACTCACGAGGCCTGAAAGCTTTTTTCTTCACACCATCAAGCTTAATAGGCGTGTTCACAACTTCTTGCGCAGCCTGCTCCTTGGAAATGAAAGCAGTATTGGCAATCAACCATGCATCGATTTTATCATTTGAAAATGTTTTCACTTCTGGAAAATCTTGGCGAATCAGATCATAGTCGGCTAGCATCACTCGCGCCGTGCTCACATGCAAAACTTCCTCGGCAACGGCCTCCCACAGATCTTGGCTATTTCGCAATGGAGTCTTTACAGCATGAGTAGTGATCGACAAAATTAAAAGACTGGGTAACAACAATCCAAAGATGATTTTCATGAGCCAATAAGATGCAAAACTAGAGCCCCTTTTTCGAAGGCGAGTAAGCACTCAACAGATTTTGAATTCAAAAAAGAAGAGTCCTAGGCAGGGAACATCATTTCTGGGCACCGATCGTCAAAAAAATAGACATTTCACTTTGCACAACTTTTTATCCATTTACCTTTAAGCACAATGCTTGCTTCAGAAGGAATATTTTTGTAAGTGCCTTCGGCCTCACCTTTTAAATTGTAATTTTTCGCGCTTACATTTCCACGCAGATTTCCAGTAGCTTCCAAACCAGACTTTGTACATTTCAATGAAACTTCAACTTTCTTGTCCTTCACAACCCACTTTGTAGAAGCGCAGCCGTGCCTTCCTAATTCCATAGTGATGGTTTTTTTGATGTCTTTCGCTTCATCTGCAGTAATACATTCTTTTTCCTGAGAATCAGGCAAAGGAATCCCATTTATTTCGAAACTCGAATCTGCCTGCCAAATTCCAGGCTCAACAGATTGAGCGTTGAGCACCGATGAAAACAGTAAAAAGCTAAAAAATATTTGAATCATTTAAGTTCTCCTAAGTCCAACTGTAGGGATCAACAGCTGCGAGGATAAGTCGGACCGTAAGAAAAGTAAACGTCCCTAATTTATGGTCATGAGATTCTCATATTTTTCCAAAGTAAATTTGCCTGGAAGCAAAATGGGTTTAGTCTCTTCCAGGAAGGCCCTAACGTGGGGCGAGTTTCTATGGTATTCAAGATCAGCCTCTGTTCTAAATACTTCATAAAACACGAATTGATTTGGTTCTTTGCTTGACTGCTGAAGTATGTAAATCAAATTACCTGGCTCGCGCCTTGATTTGATGATCACATTTTGAGCAGACTGCAAGAACCTGCCTTGGGTACCAGGTACAACTTTCATATAAGCAATCAGAGTCCGTTGTGGACTTTTCTGCGAGATTTGCGCTCCTGCACTCAAACCTATTACAGACGATATCATTACTAAAAAAGTGGCCATTTTCATAATTCCTCCTTTGGAATTGTTTGTTTGACCACTTATAGATTATTTCTTATAATTTAATAATATGCTATTATTTCAATACATTCTTTCTTATAAAGAAATTATATAAAGGGACCTATTTTGAAAATTGAGGATTTAAATTCATGGCAAGCTTTTATCAGTGTCGCAAAGTTCGGTAATTTTTCGAAAGCCGCGAATATCTTGAATCTAAGCTTGCCTCAAATAAGCAAGCGGATCTCGAGCCTGGAAGAAGCCCTAGGCGTCCGTCTTTTTCAAAGATCGACAAGAGTTGTGAAAATAACTGAAGAGGGGAAAGCTCTCCTTCCAAAAGCCGAGATGCTTCTTTCCGATGCTGCCAGTATGGAAAATCTTTTTGATAGTAAGAAAGAAAAGCCAACAGGTACGGTTAGAATTTCCGCAGTTCCATTTTTAGCTGATCAAATTTTGGTGCCCTTAATCCAGATGGTGAAGACAAAGTACCCTGAGATCTTTATTGAGTTGGATCTGTCAGAAAAATTCGTTGATTTAGTGGATTCCAATATCGATATCGCCCTTAGAATTGACAGTGATCCTGTGGATAGCAATCTTGTCTATAAAAAACTATTTCCCAATGAGTTGGTTTGTTGCGCATCTCCGAAATATCTCAAGTCGATGAGTAAACCCATCAAAACACCGAAAGATCTAATTCATCACAAGGTCTTAGCCATGAAAATTCATAACAAATGCCGATTCGGAAATTCGAATGTTAAAGTGGGTGACATTATCAATTCCAATTTAGTTTCATGTGAAAGCGGCTGGTTTCTACGCCAACTTGCTCGCAAAGATCTTGGCATCTTGATCCGTTCTACAATTGATGTAGGTCCTTTAATAAAATCTGGCCAACTCGTCCCAATTCTTCAAAGTTATCCTTTAGGCGCCTTTGGAAATGTGTATGCGGTCATCCCAAGTCGCCGACTTCTGGCTCCAAGAGTAAGGGTCGTGCTCGGATTAATTAATGAGATTAAACTAAGATAGACACGTGTTGCTGAATATCGAACATCGGTCGAATGCGTTATTAATTATAGTAAAATTATTGCGACGTGATAACGTTCGAGATCAAGCAATCAGTATTGGTAGCAGCTTTCATGCGTGACTGAAAGACCGCCGATTGCTAATCTCTTCCCTATGAAAAACCAACTTATTTTTCCAATGGCCTTTTATATTTTTTATATGTGGTTGCTTGCATTATTGACGTTTCGCACTCGTCTTCGCGCTATAAAATCCGGCGAAGTAGCAGCAAAATATTTTAGAGCTTACACTGGTCAGGGCCCCTCAGACCGAACCATTTTGGTTGCACGTCACTATGACCATCAATTCCAGGTGCCACTTTTATTCTTTATTACTTGTCTGCTCTCTATTTCTATTGGTTCAACCAACAGTGCGACGATATTTTTGGCTTGGCTTTTTGTCGTTAGCCGCCTTTGTCACTCATGGGTTCATTTGGGCAGCAACCGTTTGGAAAAACGAGTTCTTACATTTGCGGCTGGTTGGGTGATTGTTGTTTTGATGTGGATGCAGTTAGTTTATTTTGCGCTTCAATGAAGCCATCCAACTCAATTAAAATATTTTTTCCGGATTAAAAATCACCAAATACTCATGCGCCCCAATTTGATTAACCGCACCCGGATATTTCCCCACTACTTTTTTCTTACGATACAATGGCCGTGCAGAATTAACGACAAAACAACCAAATTGTCCTACTCCAGTGCGATCTGCTTGATTGAGGATACATGGAATATCCATATTTTTTTCCTGGTCGGCGCTTAAGGGGAAAGTCGAGGCTGAAAAACTAACGCCCTTGATGTCGAGTTCGCTTTTTAAGCGATCAGCAATGTTACCTTTAAGTATACTAGTAATGTAAATGCTAGGTGCAAGCACCGCGATTCGTTTTTTTTCTGCTGCTGCCTTTTTTAAGCCAGCGGCTAATCGTTCAAAATCTTCTTTTAAATCCATGGCTTCAACTTGAAATGCAGGATTTTTTTGAAAAATTTCAATGTAAGGTAAGTTTTTTTCAATGACGATCAGGTCGTATTTCCAGCCTGGCTCGTTGGCTGAAAGTAATAATTCTTGCCAAATTTCATAATGAGTCTTTTGCTCGGGGCTAACCCCCAAAAATACAATCGGCATCGATTGAATTTCTAAACGCAAGCGCTTAAATAGCGAACTTCCCATTTCTTCGGGATTTTCAAAGCCACTTAAACTAATTTTAGGTACTGGTTTTGGCTGAATACCAAAATAAACCGAGATTCCAATGCCTGATAGCAAAACAACAGAGATTAAAGACCAGTAAAACCATTTCATACTCATTCAGATGCCCTATTTGTTGCAAGCAATCAAGACATCTTGTTTTTTTGTAAAGAAATGTTAGATTGCTGTGACTAGGACTTGATCCGGAGACTTATGGGACAGGTACCAACACATCGATATGCATTAATAGGCACTGGCGCCTTGGCCAGACATCTCTATTTCTATTTAAGCTCTCTGAAATTGCCTTCGACAGAAATTCTTCAATGGAACCGCAAAGACAATTCCATCGCGGATCTTCATTCAAAAATAAGCAAAGCTACCCATATCCTTTTAGCCATCTCTGATTCTTCTATTGAAGATTTTTTTCAAGCACATCGTCTGTTGGCCTCAGATAAATCCATGTGGATTCACTTTTCTGGAGCTAACAATTTTGCAGATCTTGCATCAATTCATCCCTTAATGAGTTTTGGACCCGATCTGTATGAATTAGATGTTTATAAAAAAATACACTTTGTTGTAACAGGGATTCCCTCTTTAAAAGAAGTTTTTCCTTCATTTGAAAATTCTTTTTCGACACTTCCTGCCCATCAAAAATCTCTTTATCACAGTCTCTGTGTTCTTGGCGGAACGATGCCCATCCTGCTTTGGGAAAAAATGAATCAAGGATTAAACGAAATGGGTCTTCCGCCCGCAGCAACCGATATTTATTTACAAACCATCTTACAAAATTATTTGCTTCATCGGGAAAAGGCCCTGACAGGCCCCTTGAAACGAAAAGATCTGGTCACTATTAAAAAAAATCTTATGGCTTTGCAAGACGACTCATTTCAAAAAATTTATTCCGCCTTTGCTGAATCACAAAACATCAACACGAGGGATTTATGACAATTCTTGATTTCATCGAACACAAGCGAGCTCATAAAAAAATTTCCATGATCACTTGTTACGATTCGACTTTTGCCAAAATTTTAAATCAAACCAAGATCGATTGTCTTTTAGTCGGTGATTCCTTAGCAATGGTCATGCATGGTCACAACAGCACACTGAATGCGACCGTGGACATGATGGCTTTGCATACCGCGGCTGTATCACGGGGGGCCCCCACAAAATTTATCATAGCGGATTTGCCTTTCCTTTCATTTCGTAAAAGTTTGAGTGAAAACATGAACGCCGTAGAAAAACTCATGCAAGCCGGAGCTCATGCAGTAAAATTGGAAGGTGCCGATGGACATTTGGAATTGGTCCATCACATTGTTCAGTCGGGAGTTCCCGTCATGGGACATCTTGGTCTGACTCCTCAATCTGTTCATATGTTGGGTGGTTTTAAGATTCAAGGACGAGAAAAATCCGCACAAGAGAAAATTAAAAAACAAGCTTTGGATCTTCAAGAGGCTGGATGTTTTTCTTTGGTGCTAGAATGCGTGCCTTCATCACTAGCTGCAGAAATTGCAAAATCATTACACATCCCAGTGATTGGCATTGGCGCTGGATCCGAAGTCGATGGCCAAGTCCTGGTGTTGCAAGATCTGCTAGGAATGAACACCGGATTTTCACCAAAATTTTTGAAAAAATATTTAGATGGCATGGAATTAATTCGTGATGCCGTTAATGAATTTCATAGCGAGGTTGTCGAGCAGGAATTTCCAACTCTGCAACACTCTTATGAGGAGACCGCAAAATCATGAAATCGCCACTTGTCATTGACAGCATTGAACAACTTCGCGCTTGGCGAAAAACACAAGGCCTTGCCACTGTAGGCTTTGTTCCCACCATGGGAGCTCTTCATCAAGGCCACGCTTCTTTACTAGTGAAATCTCGTAAAGAAAATAAAATTTCAGTTTTAAGTATTTATGTTAATCCCACTCAGTTTAATAATTCTGAAGATCTAGAAAAATATCCAAAAACTTGGGAACAAGATTATAATCTTGCTGCTGAAAATGGAGTCGACCTTATCTTTGCACCGAAATATTCTGATATTTATGCCGATGGCTATCGATACCGTGTGCAAGAGAATGTTGAAAGTAAAATCTTATGCGGAGCTCATCGCCCGGGACATTTTGATGGAGTTTTAACTATCGTTATGAAGTTGCTTCAACTGGTTAAACCGACAAAAGCTTATTTTGGAGAAAAAGATTTTCAGCAACTTAAACTGATTCAAGGAATGGTGAAAAGTTTTTTTATGGAAGTTGAAATTGTTCCAGTGGCGACGACCCGAGAGCAAGATGGCTTGGCTATGAGTTCACGCAATTTACGCCTTAATGATGAGCAAAGAAAAACAGCAGCTTCGATTTATCAAAACTTAAATAAAACTCAATCAGCTGAAGAAATAAAATATCAACTCAATCAATTGGGATTTAAAGTGGATTATGTCGAAGACCATTGGAATCGACGTTTTATCGCTGCAAATTTGGGACAGATACGTTTGATCGACAATATCGAAATCGAAGGAGAGTCCTTATGCTAAACTCTTCGCGTTCAAAAGTTTTATTTATTATGACAGGTTCGATTGCCTGCTACAAAGCTTGCCAAGTGATTTCCCGCCTTAGCCAACAAAATATATCGGTGCAAGTTGTTGCCACGGCTTCGGCGCTTAAGTTTATTGGCGAAGCCACATTGGAAGGCCTTTCCGGAAATCCAGTAATCAGTGATATTTATGCGCGCGGTTCGATGATGGATCATATTCATCTTGTGCGGGAAGCTGACTTGGTTTTGGTCGCACCTGCCACCGCTAATTATATAAATAAAATATCCCATGGCATCGGTGATGATTTAGCTTCCACCTTATTTTTAGCTCACGATTTTAAAAAGCCTTTTTTAATTGCTCCTGCCATGAACACCAGCATGCTGGATCATCCGTTAACTCAAGAATCGATGAAAAAATTGAAATCGATTGGCGTTTCTATTTTAGATTCCGCGACTGGAATTCTGGCTTGCAAAGAAGAAGGCTATGGAAAACTTTTAGATCCCGATTTGATTTTACAATGCGTTTTAGAAAAACTTTCTTCGTCAAAATCTTTAATAGACGACCAATCCCGAACTGCACTTACAAATTTAAATAAAATGCCAAGAATTTTAATTACTGCTGGCGGAACTCAAGAAAAGATCGACCACGTGCGCGCCATCACGAATCTGAGCACGGGCAGCACCGGCGTTGGAATTGCCAATTCACTGCAAGAGCTTGGCGCCAGCGTGACTCTGCTGTTATCTGAAAATAGTCCCTATAAAAATGAAATAAGAAAATCTAATTCTGGATTGTCCTTAAAAACATTTACCGATTATGAAAATTTCAAAAATACCTTATTTTCAGAAGTGCAAGAACATGAATATGATTTTTTAATTCACAGTGCTGCCGTCAGTGATTATTCTGTAGCCAGTATTGAATCAAGTCAGGGCCCACTCAATGGAATTCATAAAATTTCATCTGATAAAGAACTTGTTTTAAAACTTAAAAAAAATCCTAAGCTTATCGATTCAATAAAATCCTTATCAAAAAATAAAAACCTTAAACTTATTGGATTTAAACTCACGGCAAATTCAACTGAATCCGAAATTTACGATAAAGTAGCTAAATTATTTCAACTTTCGGGATGTGATTTTGTTGTTCATAATGACACCTCAAAAATAGATAAAACCAAACAGCTTCATGCTTTTTCTTTTTGTTCCGCCGAGCAATCTCGACAAATAAAATTTCAAGAATGTTCCGATCTTGATCAATTGAATCTGCAAATTTCGCAGGCCGTATTAAGCGGGGTTAATTTATGATTTTGTGTTTAGATGTGGGCAACAGTCAAATCTACGGTGGAGTTTTCGAGCGCGACCAAATGAAACTGGGGTTTCGCCGCAATTCCAAGCAAGGTTCATCTTCGGATGAAATCGGGGTCTTTTTAAGATCGGTTCTTCGTGAAAACTCTATTGATCCAGCTTTTATACGACGAATTGTTATCTGCTCGGTTGTCCCCGACGTGGTGTACTCCTTGCGTGGTGCCTGTCAAAAGTATTTTAATATCGATCCCTTTTTCTTGCAGGCCGGAGTTAAAACGGGTTTACAAATTAAATATCGCAATCCCATTGAGGTTGGTGCTGATCGCATTGCTAATTCGATCGCTGCTACACACATACACCCAAATCAAAATTTAGTGATTGTGGATTTGGGAACGGCAACAACATTTTGTGCCATTAACAAAAAAAAGGAATACCTGGGCGGAACCATTGTTGCGGGCTTACGAATTTCTATGGAATCCTTGGAAAATAAAACCGCAAAACTTCCCGCAGTTGAAATTGTTCCTAAAGACGAAACCTTGGGAAGATCGACGGTTGAAAGTATTCAATCGGGTTTATACTTTGGACATTTAGGCACAATTCGCGAGATTTCAAATCGCCTCCAACGCGAATGTTTTCCTGATGAAAAAGCAGTGGTCATTGGCACGGGGGGATTTTCTCATCTTTTTGAAAATGAAAAAATATTTGACCAAATTGTTCCAGATTTAGTTTTAAAAGGTTTATTAATTTCGTTACAAATGAATCAATAGGAAGTTTTATGAATATCACATTAATGAAATCTAAAATCCACCGCGCCACCGTTACTCAAGCGGATTTGTCTTATGAAGGCTCCGTATCCATTGATCCAAAACTAATTGAAGCCGCCGGTTTATTTCTTAATGAAAAGGTCGACATCTTAAACTGCAACAATGGCGAAAGATTTTCCACCTACGTCATCGAAGGTCGTCCTCAAGAAGTTTGCCTAAATGGCGCCGCTGCTCGATTGGTTCAGCCAGGTGATGTGGTCATTATTGTTTCTTACTTAACCTGTGACATCAACGAAGCAAAAATACACAAACCCCAAGTCGTTTTCGTCGACCAGCAGAATCGGATTAAAGAATTACGCTTGGAAAGTCACAAATTTAATACCCGAGATCTTTAGTTTTGAGTTTCCTTTTTTAAAATCTTTTTGCCTACTCAAAAAGCTCAGACATAACGTTTGGCATTTGCCTTTGCAGGGGAAGCAAAGGCAAACGCCAAGCCGAACTCGTTTTTGAGTAGGCAAAAAGATTTTAAAAAAGGAAACTCAAAACTAAAGAAACTAGATGCGTTGATTCTACGGCTTTCTAAACGCAATTCTTTAATCAGAAACGAGCTACGCCAAAAGTTTATATGGCGCTATTGATTTATTTCGCCTACCACGCAGCTACTTTTCGTTTTCTTTTAAAATATTTCCCTCCACCGAAAAACGAGTTCGGCTTGGCCTACATGTTTGGCCTTCGTCCTACTGCAAACATGTAGGCCAAACGTTATGTTTGAGCTTTTTCGGTGGAGGGAAATATTTTAAAAGAAAATGAACTATAACCTAGCTGGTAGGCGAAATAAATCAATAGCGTCTATATAAGCCTTTGGCGCATAGGCGTGCAAATCTTTTTTCCAGACCAACTGTTGCCAGCCAAAACTTTGAACCACAGATTGGTCCATGGTTTTTTGCTCAAGCATTTCAAAAACATCTTTTTGTGAGTTCAATTCGTTTGATTTAAGAGCCACGGAAGGAAGGTGAAAATGAATAAAAGATGAGAATGGATTCTGACTAGCGAAGCCTGTAATGCCTGATTTATAATATTTTTGCAAAGAGCGACTCTCGCTCTGATCACAAGAACGGATCAATAACAGTTTGTCTGCGACTAAATCAAATGAACTAATCTGTTTAAAGCTCATGCCCGAACAACTCTGATAAATTAAATGACGGGCCTTCCAAGATTTTAAAGATTTTTTTGATAAGGATAGTCCCGAGGGAAGAAATAAAACCTTCTCTTGATCCATCAGGGCTATGCGAAGATGTTCATTGTTTCGGGAAAATTCTTGAACGGATTTTTTCAAATTTCCATTGTTTTCAAGTTTTTTATCTAAGGCATAAACCAAATCAAATTCAGGGTTATCCACCGTTTGATTCATGCCATATTTTTCGAGTCGACTGGCCAATTCAATCAAAAATCGCCCCCCGAACTTTGTTTTTTGAATTCCTTCTGGGGTCAATTCGGCAACTGAACGCAAAAACATCAACTGCTCGGGCAATTTTATAACACGAAATGACTCCATCCATGCGCGAACAAAATAAATTTTCATGTCTTGCAGCTGAGTTTTTGAACCATCCGTTAAACAAAATGAAATACTATCCGAAAATTTTCTTGAATACCGACACTCGAGGGAAGAGGCTCTTAAATTTTGTAGCCATAAATAACTTAAAGAATCTTTATTTTTAATATCATACTTTGCTAACTGGTAGTTTCCCACAGAAACCATAAGAATATTTTCGACGAGGGCTTCGGCAAGCAAAGGATTCTGAGAAAAAATATTTTCATTTTTTTCACGAAGCCAGAATTTGATTAATTCTCTTTCTAACCATCCTGGTTTGGAAAATAAATCTTCAGATAAATACAGAGTCGATGAATGGAAGTAAACAAGCTGTTTCTTGTCGTTTAAAATAACTACTCGTGGAGACTCTGTTTTTAAATAATTTAATTTTTCTAGAACAAGCTCGATCGCTGATAGCCGCAAAGTCACTTCTCGACTGTGCTGTGTCCAATAAGTGCTGAAACGAACCGCTTTATTCATGTCACAGCGATAAATTTCGTCCCTTGTGGAACCAGAAATCCTGTCAATTTTTTCTACAAGCCTGGAATCAATACAAAGCGGCTTTCTGGTTACAAAAATAATAACCAGGATAAGTACCCCAAAAGAGGTCAAAGAAAATATGGACCACCATCGCATCAACATCGTGCCTCTCTCTACAGCAAGAGACGATCCATGTGTATTATTTTTTTGGAATTAAACGACCGACGCTTCCTACTTTCGAAGGAAGTATTTTTTTCATGGTTTCTGATAACCAACGATTGGTTTCAATAAGCTTATCCAGATCGACTCCGGTTTTTACCCCTAGGCCGTCAAACATGTAGACAACATCCTCGGTCGCTACATTTCCAGCAGCCCCAGGCGCATAAGGACAGCCCCCCAAGCCCCCAATGCTGGTATCAAAAACTCGCACTCCTAACTGATAAGCCGTCAGGATGTTAACCAGCGCCGTGCCGCGGGTGTCGTGGAAATGTCCAACTAACTTTCCAACGGGAATTTCTTTTTTTAATTTTTGAAAAAGGGATTTAACCTGACCTGGATGGGCTACGCCGATCGTGTCACCAATAGATATTTCATAAACACCAAGACGATGCATTCTTTTCGCCAATTGAACGACTTTCGTTTCTGAAATTTTTCCTTCATAAGGACAGCCAAAACAAACACTTAAATAGGAACGCACTTTTATTTTGTGTTCTTTAGCCAAACGAACAACAGGAGCAAATCTTTGAAAGCTTTCTTCAATACTGCAATTGATATTTTTTTGTGAAAATGTTTCTGATGAGGATGCAAAAATTGCAATTTCAGAGACCTTGGACATCAAAGCATATTCCATGCCTTTTTCATTTGGAACTAATACTGAAAATTGCACCTGACGAGAAATTTTCTTTGATTTAACCAGTTCCTGCACCTGACGGATCACATCTGCAGTCCCAGCCATTTGTGGAACCCAATTGGGTCGAACAAAAGCACCGACTTCAATTCGCTTAAGGCCCGCTGTGCTCAAACGAAGCGCCAACTCACAACGCTGATTCACATCCAACATGACTTTTTCATTTTGCAGACCATCGCGAAGACCCATTTCCACTAACTGTACTTTGGTTTTCATTTTTTCTCTCCGGCCTTGTTCGAAGAGCTTTCAAACTCAATTAAAATTTGTCCCAAAGCCACCTGATCGCCAACTTTGGTCATCACTTTTTTTATTTTAGCTTTGAGTTCAGATTTAAGAGTGTATTCCATTTTCATAGCTTCCATCACAATCACAACTTGTCCAACCTCTGCATTTTGCCCAGCGGAAAGTAAAACTTTTGTTATTTTTCCCGGCATCGGAGACAAAATTGCAGTTACGCCGGCATTCGCGCTTTTTGATTTATGTCGTGATTTTAAATTTTGATCTGTGGCCGGAATGGAGTATGTTTTTCCTTGAAAATAAACCCAAACAGACGAACCAATTTTTTGAGTCAAGGCTTCATAGTCGTGATTATCAAAGTGAAATTTTATTTTTTTAGCCTCAATCACAAAATTCTCCAAGATTGATTCCATGGAGAATTTGTTTTAATGCCCCCCTGAGCATCTTGAAGAGAAAGGGATGGCTTATGCGCGCTTAAAACTTTTTCGAAAAGAATTTTTTCTTTTTCAGCAAGAGCAGGAACCTTCAGACCTTCAGCAAAATTATTTTCAATGAATCTTGTGGTCATCGTGCCATTGATAAATTCGGGATGTTTTAAAATTGCGATCAAATAAGGAATGTTCGTATGCACTCCAAAAATCACCGAGCCCTCAAGAACTTTGATCATTTTTTGAATAGCTCTGGGGCGGGACTCATCCCAAACAATTACTTTCGCAATCATTGGATCATAAAACGAAGTGATTTGATCGCCCGATTCAAAGCCGTATTCAAAACGACGACCAGGGCCCTCGGGAAAAGAAACATGGCCAAGTAGGCCAGTGCTGGGAATTCCCCCTTGGTAGGGATTTTCTGCATAAACACGACCCTCGATAGCATGTCCCCGTGGACTGTGATCTTGAGTTTTAAAAATAAAATCACCTTGAGCTGTTAAAATTTGTGCTTTGACAAGGTCCACTCCCAAAACCATTTCAGTCACGGAATGTTCGACTTGAAGTCGCGTGTTAACTTCTAAAAGATAAAACTTTCCGTCTTGAAGTAAAAATTCAACCGTACCCGCCCCTTTGTATTTTCCCAAAGTTGCTAAAGACACAGCCGCTTCGCCCATTTTTTTTCGCAAATCTTCAGAGAGCGAAGAAGAAATTGCTTCTTCAATAATTTTTTGATGACGTCTTTGCACCGAACACTCGCGGTCAAAAAGATGAACAACGCGGCCGCTGGAATCACCAAAAATTTGAAACTCGATGTGTTTTGCTCGATCTAAATATTTTTCTAAAAAAACTTGCTCTGAACCAAAAGCCGACAAAGATTCCCGTTGCGCAGATTCGATAAGCTCTTTTGCCTCGGTCGAATTTTTTATCAACTTCATGCCACGGCCACCCCCACCGGCGGCTGCTTTAACAATGACCGGATAACCAATTTTTTCAGCTTCTGAAATTAAGCAATCTAAACTTTGATCCTTGCCACTATAACCAGGAATCAAAGGTAAGCCCGCTTTTGCTGCCAATTGTTTGCAACTAATTTTATCGCCAAGCAAGCGAATGGAATTAGCCGAAGGTCCAACAAAAATTAAACCTGCTTTTTCCACAGCTTCAGCAAAATCAGCGTTCTCGGAAAGAAAACCAAAGCCGGGATGAACGGCGTCGGCTCCACTGGCCAAAGCACCTTGAATATTTGCGGGAATATTTAAATAGCTTTGATTGGTCTGAGCTCCACCTATGCAGATTTTTTTGGTGGCCAGGCGGTAAGCCCGAGATCCCATGTCCGCTTCGGAATGAAGCAGTACCGTTTCAATACCCAATTCTTCACAGGCCTTGATAATTCGCACGGCCACTTCGCCTCGATTGGCAATGGCCAGCCGATTGATCTTCTTCATTTTAGCTTTTCCATTCAGGCTTTTTTCCGTCAAGAAAACTTCTTAAACCGTCTTGCCCCTCACGACTGACTCGTCTTTCGGCAATGAGCTTACATGTTTTTTCTTTCTGTTCGTCCCAAGTTGACCAGTAAATACTGTTCATTAATTTTTTGGTCTCACGAATGGCTTCGGGACCTCCATCGATGTATTTGTGCAAAAGTTTTTGCACTTCACGATGGGCTTCACCATTGGGCACACGATGATGAACAAGATTGGCATTCATCGCCATCGTGATATCAAATACACGACCCGAAAACATCAAGGGACGAACGTGAAAAAGCGATGCTTTCAGCGAAATAAATCCGCTGATCACCGCAGGAATTAACCCCAACTTCACTTCACTGAAACAAAACTGAGTGGACTCTTCGGCGACAACCTCGTCACAAACAGCAATTAATCCCAACGCACCACCAAAGGCGGCACCATGAACTTGTCCTATGACTGGAATTGAACAGTTCAGTATGGCTTCAAACATTTCAAATAAATTCGCGGCATCTTGTTTGTTCTGCTCGAAATTAAAATTGATCATCGATTGCATCCATTGCAAATCTGCTCCAGCACAGAAAATTTTTCCTTCACCCAACAGAACGATGGCACGAAGATCTTTTCTTTTTTCGAAAGCTAAAAAATTTTCCTTCAGCTCTTTTACCATTTCAGGATTAAAAGCATTTCGAACGTCTGGTCGATGCAGTTTAACGTAAGCAACATTATTTATTTCAGAAATGACTATTTCAGACATATCCTAAACCTCAAAAATTAAAGATTCTACATTCTGAAAACGCCCTGTCGACGTTTTCCCCAAGCTTTGTTTAAAGATGCCGAAATTCCCAGAGCCAAAACTTGTCTGGTGTCGACTGGATCAATGATGCCATCATCCCAAATCCGAGCCGTAGAAAAGTAAGCCGAACTTTCACCTTCGTATTTATCTAAAATTGGTTTTTTAAAATCCACACGCTCAGCCGCGCTCATTCCTCGCCCCAGAATCGACATTTGTTCCAACTTCACCGTTAATAAAACATTAGCCGCTTGTTCCCCACCCATTACGCTGATCCGAGCGTTTGGCCACATCCACAATTGGCGCGGCTGATAAGCTCGACCACACATTCCGTAGTTTCCGGCGCCATAGGAGCCGCCGATAACAACGGTGAATTTCGGAACGCGGGCATTGCTTACGGCCATCACCATTTTGGCTCCGTGTTTAGCAATGCCTTCATTTTCGTATTTTTTTCCAACCATAAAACCAGTGATGTTTTGAAGAAATACCAACGGCACTTCGCGCTGTTCACAAAGTTCAATAAAATGAGCCGCTTTCATGGCGCTTTCACTAAATAAAACTCCATTATTCGCAAGAATTCCTACAGGCATTCCCCATATATGAGCAAATCCTGTCACCAAAGTTTTTCCGTACAAAGATTTAAATTCATGAAAACGACTGCCATCAACAATCCGAGCAATAATTTCGCGCACGTCAAAAGGGATGCGTGTGTCTTTAGGAATAACGCCGTAAATATCTTTGGGTTTAAAAAGCGGTTCCTCGATAGGTTGCAATTTCATTTGAACTTTTTTTCGATGATTAAGTTGAGCAACAATCGAGCGAGTGATTTCTAAAGCATGTTCGTCATCTTCCGCAAAATGATCGGTAACTCCACTGTTTTCACAATGAACTTGCGCCCCACCCAATTCTTGCGCATTCACTTCTTCACCTGTGGCTGCTTTAACCAAAGGCGGGCCACCTAGAAAAATAGTGCCGTTGTCTTTGACAATAACATTTTCGTCACTCATTGCGGGAACATAAGCTCCGCCGGCGGTGCAAGAACCCATCACAACAGAAATTTGTGGGATGTTTTCCGCTGACATGCGAGCTTGATTATAAAAAATTCGACCAAAGTGATCGCGATCTGGAAAAACTTCGGATTGCATGGGCAAGAATGCGCCACCGCTATCCACTAAATAAATACAAGGAAGACCGTTTTCCATGGCAATTTCTTGAGCTCGTAAATGTTTTTTCACGGTCATTGGAAAGTAAGTACCACCCTTAACCGTGGCATCATTCGCCACAATCATGCATTCGATACCCTGAATGCGACCGATACCTGTGATCACACCGGCCGAAGGGGCTTGATTTTCGTACATGCCCCATGCAGCTAAAGTTGAAAATTCAAGAAAAGAAGTTTGGGGATCTAAAAGACCTTCGATTCTTTCCCGAGCTGTTAATTTACCCCGAGCTTTGTGTTTTTTGACAGCTTCCACGCCGCCGCCCAATTGAGTTTTTTGTACCTGACTTCGCCATTCCTCAACCAGCACTTTCATCGCTGCAGAATTGGCAATAAAAGACTCATCTTGTGAATTAATTTGGGTTTCTAAAATCATCCCTTACCCGTTCTGACCTTTGGTTGGAGCTTCAAGAAGCGAAGTTGTTGAAACTGTTAGATGCAAAGTAGATTCGGCAATTAATTGATCGCCTTCTTCGAAAAACTGAATGTGATTTTCGACTTGGGCTCGATTCATGACTCGCAATTGCCCCAAAATACTTTGGCGAATTGTCTCGGGAATTTCCATTCTCATGCGAATTTCAGAGGTGCTTGCTTTTAAGTTCTTAATATTGATTTCATCAATGCGAATATGAAAATCGCCAAGTGGAGCATGCCTGAGCCACAGGGTCTTTGCCCCTTCAATGGCAGCGGCAAGCAAAACAGCTTCGTGAGTTGTACCCTCTTCATTTTTATTTTTCGAGCGTTCAGGAATAATAACTTCGATTTTTTCATCGCTCAGTCGCGAAATCCGAAATCCCATTCCCAAAACCACTGGTCGAATAAAATTAAGGACGTAACTCAAGGCGTCTCTTGAGGTTCGTGGCGCCCAATTTTCGATGAAACTTGCGAAATCAACGGCATTCAAACGAAGGCCTCGCGACTCTAACTGTTGTTCGAGCCGCTGATTCAATGATAGACTTTTTGACAATAGAGTTGTCTTCCAATCAGAATTCATGAGATATCTCGTATCATACACACAAGGAATTAATCTATGAAGAAAATCATTAGCTTAATCGTCTTTACTGCAGCCCTTATTTGGTCATGGAACGTGATCCACAGTTCCGCGGCGATTGGCTTCGAGACGCACTCCGCCATTCAGCAAAAATTTGCCGATCTTATTCAAAAGACAATTAAAAATAAAAAGCCCGAGGCTTCGGAAGTGGATATTATCAAGCTTTGGACGGAAAATATGGGCGAGCGAAAAGTTAAGGCCGTATTTTCCTATAAATTTTCGATACCTGCCTCAGATAAAAATAAAGAGGCTTTCGAAACGATAATTGATGGTGAAGCCGTGCTTTATCGAGATCTTTCAGATGATCCGACAATTGATAAGTGGACTTTACAAAGCCTTAAGACGACCGGTGACAACGTGAATTACATTGACGGTTCGCTCGTCACACCGGACAACTCTGGTGACGATGAAAAAGACCCAAGTTCTCCCTGATTCTTTTATTACGCTTGATGAAGAAGGCTACTTCCTTCAAGACGAAATGCGCCTGAATGATCAAAAAACAGGTTATGCTCTGCTTAAAAATATGGCTCAAGACGAAAATGGTGCCTTTGTTTCGAATGTTGATAGTCGTTACTTTTTTGTCGAGGTTTTTGATGAACCACTCATTGCCCAATTTGTTTCTTTTGAAAAATCAGGCTGGCAAATTATATGTCCCTACGAAACTCTTTTTAGTTTTAATTTGAATAGCCTTCGTGTTGATGAATGGGATCGTTTTCATGGACGAACAAAGGAAGATATTCCTTTTGTTTTTTCGCGAAAAGCACAGATGCAATTTTTTAATTTGCTTGAAGAATTTGATGATGACTCTATCACCTGGGAAGGGAAAAATTATCCCGTCCAACTTTTACTTAAAAGTTTTCCTGAAGTTGACCAAGAAAAATGGTGGAGTGATGTTTACGTCAGCGAAGGCAATCCTCGCTGGAATTTGGCCGAACCTGCCGAAGCTCTTAAAGACATGTTGCCTCGTTTGAAATTACCAAAATCTCGTATCCTTGTCCTGGGCTGCGGCGAAGGTCACGATGCTGCTTTTTTTGCACAAAACGGCCACATTGTTACCGGAATTGATGTTTCGCCAGAGGCCATCAAGCGGGTCAAAAAGAATTATGCTCAGGTGAGTAGTCTTAAATTCGAAATGAAAGATATCTTTTCCTTGGGTTCGGAATACAACGAAAGATTCGACTATGTGTTCGAACACACCTGTTATTGCGCTATTAATCCGGTGCGCCGTCAAGAGCTTGTAAAAATTTGGAATCGAGTTCTTGCGCCAGGCGGGCATTTAATGGGAGTCTTTTTTGGTTGGGACAAGCCTCAGGGGCCTCCCTTTGGTGGTAGTGAGTGGGAACTTCGCCAACGCCTAAACAAAAATTATGAATTTATTTTTTGGGGCCGTTGGAGACATTCTTTGCCACGCCGACAAGGACGTGAGTTTTTTGTTTTCGCGAAAAAGAAGACTAAATAACACGCCTTGAAGAATAAATTTTAACTGAACTAAAATACAGGAGGAACAATGAAATTTTTTAAATCACAGTTGACCTACGTGGTCTTACAAACACTTTTAGTTTTCGTCACTTTGGCTGCACAAGCTCAACGCGGCGATCGACCAGCACCTTATCCCGGAGACGGCGAGAGACTCCCGCCCGCCCGCCCCTATTATAAATTAATTTGTGGAGCTAACCCAAATAACTTTCAGCCCTATGATCAGGTTCGTGATGTGTTGATTGGAAAGTCAGGTTTTGGCTATGCCCAGTCAGTTGACTGCCAAGCAGCGATTATTGCCACCAGCCAAACTCAAGAACCAATTGTTTGTAACTGGAATGGAAATAATTTCCAGCCTTACAACATTATGAGCAACTCTGGTGTTGGTCGCAACGGATACGGCTTTGCAAGCTCATTCGATTGCAATGAGAGCGTTCGTTTGTCTGAACGAAATTTGTTGTGCACCTGGAATGGAAGTAATTGGTCCCTTTTTAAAATTAGCAACAACCAAACTGTTGGACGAGTTGTAGGCGGAACTTATTATGGTTACGCAGCACTTGCCGATTGCCGCGAAAGCATTCAGCAATCAAGAAATGGTTTAATTTGCAGTTGGAATGGATCTAACTGGTCACCATTTTCATCAAATTCTGGGGATCATGTTGGAAAAATTTCCAATGGTGAATATTTTGGTTTTTCACAGCTGACTGAATGCCGTCAAAGCGTCTCAAATTCTTCGAGACACTTAGTTTGCAATTGGAATGGCGCTGGCTTCCAGCCCTACAACATTCGCACAAATGAAGCAGTCGGACGTATTGGAGTTGCAACTCTTACTGAATGTATACAAATGCTCCGTCCTTAGTTAATAATTAGCTCCTTATGAGCTTTATTATACGCACGGAAAATTTATCCCGCATTTATCAGACTTACAAAAAACCCGAGGGAGTAATGAACTCCCTCAAAGGTTTTTGGCAACGCCAATACATCGAAAAAGCCGCACTTAAGAATGTAAATCTTGAAATTGAATCTGGAAAAATCATTGGCTTAATTGGAGCCAATGGGGCCGGCAAAACCACTCTTCTTAAAATTCTTTCTGGACTTATTACTCCAAGCTCGGGCTCGGCCAGCGTTCTGGGTTTTAATCCTTGGGAAAGGGATTACCGCTATCTGCGAAAAATAAGTCTCTTGTTAGGACAAAAAAATCAACTGTGGTGGGATATTTCACCATTAGATAGTTTTTCACTACTGGCTCGTATTTATGACCTCGATCCCAAAAAAGCGGCGAATCGAGTTCAAGAACTTGCCAAGCTTTTAAAATGCACCCATGTCTTGGAAACCCAATTACGCAGATTAAGTTTGGGCGAACGAATGAAAATGGAATTGATCGGCGCTCTTTTGCACGAGCCCGAAGTTTTATTTTTGGACGAACCCACCATTGGATTAGATATTGTCGCGCAATCCACCATTCGTGAATTTCTTGCCACTTATGTGAAGGAAAGAAAAACCACCGTGATTCTGACCAGTCACTATATGGACGATATAGCAAAACTCGCGGATCAATTATTATTAATCAGTCGCGGCGAAATTGTTTACAATGGAACGGTAAAACATTTTATAACTAAGACTTCAATCAAACAGCAAGTGGTTGTCGTTTTAGAGCAAATTCCCGAAAGCGATATCGCTCTTTCACTGGGGCGACAACTGACCTCGGGACAAAAAGAGCATTCATTTGAAATTGAAAATAATGAATTACCAAAATTGATCTCTGAAATTTCTGCAAATGGAAAAATTCAAGATCTTAAAGTCGTGGAAGCCAACTTTGAAGACGTTATACGGCACTTTTTGGAGACGGAATCTCGCGTTCTTTAAACTCGCGATGCTTTCTAATCTCGAATACAGATTAAATTTTTTGGTGGATGCAATCGTGCAACCAACCCTATCAACTATTGTCGAAATTGTTTTATGGACCTCGATTTTTGCCGGAGCAGGCCTATCCGCCATCGGCGGTTTTGGTAAAGAATATTATATCGCTTACGCTCTTTGTGCGACTTTCTTGTCACGTATTTCCAGTAGCTGGATGTATGAGTTTCGCATGATCCAAGAAATCGAATCAGGCACAATCAATAGTCTGATTGTACGGCCGATGAGTTTTTATGAATATTATTTGAGTCAGTTGTTAGGTTATAAATTTATCACCACAGTGATTTCTTTAACAATTCCTCTGAGTGTTTTTTTAGTTTATAAATTGCCTTTTCATTGGGATCGATTGCCTATTTCTTTGCTGATGGTTTTTTATTATTTGATTTTAGTTCACTCAATGAGTTTTGTGGTTTCCTGTTTCGCCTTTTTTTTGAATCGCATCCAGGGGATAACAAGTGCAAAAAATTTGGGTCTTTGGCTTCTATCAGGGGAACTCTTTCCCTTGGATCTTTTGCCTGAACCCTTAAAAACTATTATGATACAATTGCCATTTGCGAACGCGGTCTATGTTCCCACGGGATACATCACCGGCCGGATTGGATTTGAGTATATAAAAAGTGGATTTGTTTCAATAACAGTGGGAATTATTGTTGTGAATCTGATTGGTTATTTTTTTTGGCGCCGTGGCTTAAAAGCTTACGTCGGAACTGGTGCCTAGTGAAAACACAACTTCTAAATATTAAAAAATATTTTTTTCTTTATTGTGCTTTTGCCCGCGCTAGCTTTATTGCCGACCTCGAATACCGCGCTAATTTTTTATTGCGAGTAATTACCGATATTTTTTGGTATATGGCACAGATCCTGACTTTCGAGGTGCTCTATCGACAAACCAACATTATTGGTCATTGGACCTTAGAACAAACCCGAGTTTTTCTAGGCGTACTTTTTGTTGTCGATGCATTATATATGATTTTGCTTCAGGACAATCTGGAACGATTTTCTGACAAAGTCAGAAAAGGTGATTTAGATTTACTGCTAGTCAAACCCGTTACTTCCCAATTCATGGTTAGCTTTCAACGCCTGGGTACCGCAAATATTGGCAATCTGCTGATCGCTGTCGGTTGGCTCGGCTGGAGTTTATCCCAGCTTTCTGATTTTTCTTGGTTAAGACTTTTGTGGCTCATCGTCATGATCCCAAATGGATTCTTAGTTTTTTATGCCTTTCGATTTGCATTTGCGGCGACCTCGGTAATCTTTACTCGCGCTGAAAATTTGCAGTTCGTTTGGTACAATATTTACAAGCTTGGCACTCGGCCCGATTCGATTTATTTTCCTTGGATGAAATACCTTGTTTTAACAATTATTCCAGTGGGACTGATCGCCAGCGTACCAGCGCGAACAATTTTAGATCCCCCCGATTTTGGTATGATCGCCTGGGCTTTATTCTTTGGCCCTTTTTTGGTTTTTCTAACGGTTAAATATTGGAAATTTTGTTTGAAATATTATACGTCAGCAAGTAGTTGAGTTTTAGTGCCCATTTTTCCAGCTAGTAATGCTCTTGTGAAGTTTCAAATGAACCCACGCTCTCAAGTCTGAAATTTGATTTATTCCATTTTAGCACACCTACCAATGCGCAAGGAGAATCCGCTTCGAAAGGTGGTTCTATTTCATCACGACATATTTTTAATTCAATTGTTGTTCCCTTTAGAGGAAGCCGCATCAGTTTAAAAAATTTCCATTCGCGTTCAGAATGAGTTAGATCAGTCACACTTTTAAACATTTTAGTTTGTTTATCAAAAAGCTGCTCTATTTTTTTTATTGGGAAGACATCCTTTAATTCGGCCTTTGTCATTTTATTATTTTTGAAAAAATAAGGTGTGATCTCGTAGCCATATAAACTATTTTTTAAATCTGTCTCATAGCCACTTCTTTGCGAAAAAACCAAGTCCTTTGATTTCCCACGAAATAGAAAAAACTCGAGCATCCAGCCATCATAAGGACCTTCGCCATAAGCATAGCCATCGCCGAGCCAATAAGTATTGATACTGTAGCCGGGCGCCTTATGCTCTGGACTTATCAAATTAACGTAGTCCAAAAATTTGCCTTTGAGCGGCACGACTTTATCGGGAAGATCTTTTTTCTTTTGTTCGACCAAGTTGGGTTTTTTCTCTGCCATTTTGGTTAATTGGTCTGATGTCTTATCCTTCGAAGAAGAGCTGCAACCAGAAATAAATATAACCAATAAAAACAATTTAAGTGTTGTCATTTTTTCCCTCTCGTTTGTTGTCAAATCCTCTTATAAACAGCCAAAGCCTTCGTTCCAAAAATCTTAAGCTTCTTTTCACTTACAGCCAGCGCCAGATCACGACTGGCGCTGGCTGTTGATAGGCCCATGTAAAGTTGTCGATATTCTTTTCGTGAAAATTTATTTTCACCAAAGTGTTCCAGGGCATAATCAATTCGATCCACTGCTTTTAGTTTATTGAAAGATATTTTATTCATAAATTCTTTAAGGGATAATAAAATCATCTCTAATGAAAATTCCAGAAAAACTGTTGAGTCTCCATTTTTATCACTTGTTTCTAAGGCTTTATAATATTTTTTTTGATTTTTATGAATCAAGGTTTCCACGGGTAAATATTCAAAACTGGGTGAAAGCTTCATTAATATTCTTTGTTGCCACAGTCGGCCCATGCGTCCGTTGCCATCTAAAAATGGATGAATAAACTCAAGTTCATAGTGAAACAGACAGGCCTTCAATAATTCATGTGTTTCTTTATCTTCTTTTATAAAATTAAATAAATTCGACATTAATCGAGGTACTATTTTTTCTGATGGCGCCATTCGAGTGACCTGCGATCCTTTAAAAATACCGACTGCAGAATGTCGGTAAACCCCAGGTTTTTCCACAAGACCATCCATCAGAATTTTATGGGCCTTCAAAAAATCTCTTTCATTCGAAGGATCTAAAGTAGCTAACTTATCGTAGGTTCGAATTGCATTTTCTACCTCAAGAATTTGTTTTTTAGGTCCCAAAATTCTTTTATTTTCCAATAAAGCCGTAATTTGTTCCTCTGTAAGTGAATTTCCTTCAATAGCTAAGCTATGATGGATTGTCTTTATTTTATTTTCCTTACGAAGTTTGATTGATGGTTTTTTGATGGAAAATGTTTTTATTTCACCCAGTAGCTCTTGAATTTCGGCAATTTTGTTGAGTATAAACGTGGTGATTTGATAGGGAGGGCGTTCCATAAAGCCATATTATAGCCTAATAATGATAGTATCAAATGATACTATCATTATTAGAAAAATAACGACTGAAGTCTAATAAACCAGGCAAATTTCCTATAATCATTACAATTTTTACCTGCCTAAATACTGTACACTAGCGGAATCGTTAAATTTAAAATACTCTCCTCAATTCGATCAGCGACTTTTACAACGAACTGGCAAAGGATATACACCATGTCTATAAAATCTTGGTTAATTAGTCTTTCTTCATGTTTAGTTTTTTGCTCTCTAGGTTGTGAAGACGTTGCCAGCACACAAGCCGGATTAGTTGAAGCCGCAGTTAAAGGCGATCTTAAAGAATTTAAATCTTTTTTCACAACAGAAGGACAAGAAATCTACGGTCATGAAAATGCCATGTTAAAATTCGCTGCATTGGCGAAAGAAAATCAAGAGGTTGTATTCTCACACGATCATGATTATCAGTGGATGAAAAGAGACAATAAAGATATCGTTAAATCTACGGGACTCGCAGTATTAAAACAAAAAAATGGTGATGTTTTGTGGATTTCAAGTGATCTTGAATGCGAAAGTATTACGAGCATTTCTGATAGTCATCCTTGGCCTGTTGATTGCAAGATTTCCAAGTTAAATGACCCACATAAACTTTCTGCAAGTTACGCAAATGCAAAGCTTGTTTTATATGGACATACCTGTAATTCACAAAAAATTCGCGAACTGATTTTTGATGAGCCTTTGGTAAACCCGAATGTAGCTCCTTTTGCAAACTCTGATGTAACTGCACTTTCAGCGCTAACATCAAGAATGCAAACCGACCGGGGCCACCAAAACCAATGTGAAATCAGTTTAGCTTTGTTGAAACAGCAATAATTCAGATAAAAAATTAATCTAATGTCTTTGCAAGCGTCCGGGGCCAGAGAACAAACCGACAATAAGTAAAAAAACTACGGCTCCAACAACAGACATAGCGATTGAACCTAATAAGCCATAGGTATTTACACCGCTCATGTTGAAAATGTAACCACCCAAAAATGAACCGATGACTCCTATTACTATGTTGCCCAAAGTTCCCAAACCATGACCTTGCACCAATACACCGGCTAACCAACCTGAGATAAGACCTATTATTAAAAAAATAATGATTTCCATATTTTTCCTCTTTTTTAAATTAAAAAAGAGGCTGCCACAGAAACATTCGTTTCTATGACAGCCCTTTTATTTTATACTTTTGTATCTCGCGGAGAATCTTTAAATTCTTTTTGATCTCTATCCATAGATCTTGGGTTTCTTACTTCTTTTTCTGGATTTTTTCTTGAATCAGAATTTTTCTTTTCAAAATCCTTTCCAGATTTATCTTTAGGTTGATTAGAATTTTCTTGATCATGTTGCATTGGTCTTCGTTCGTTGCCCATTGTTTTCTCCTGTTGTTAATGGTTAGCAAATCTAACTTCTTCATTACTTGGGAGTGCAAATTTTTGTCCGCGTGGGAACGATGTAAAGGAGCTTTAAGATTTAAAAAAGAGGCTATTTACCCGTTGAAGGGGGCCAATTTGTCGCAAAAAAAACAGGGGGCTGGCTTTTAGGGCCAACCCCCTCACAACGTTGAGACTTTGCAGTCTCAGTGGGACTTTTGGTTTCGCTTTAAGCCGGATTCTGTCCCATTCATCAGGTCCCAAAAGTCGCCTGATAAACTTAGATGACCATTTCTCTGGGAGTGAGGTTACCCCCACCCTCTAGCGACCTGACCCGAGAACCTAAATGTGGGCCACACTTAAACGTTCTCCTATTTGATCTTGCTTCACGCAGAGTTTAGCTGTTTTCACTCCAGCAGCTCCCCTGAAAGCTCCCGTTCCCGCTTTCAGGATCTAAGCCCTGGACATTCTCTCTGTTCCACTGTTCCTGACATTGCTGTCGAGGGGCGTTACCCCTTGCGCTGCCCGATGAAGTCCGGACTTTCCTCTTCCACAAACTCTTGCGAGTTCACAAAAGCAGTCATCCACGAAACCGTCTCGAGTTCTAACACTCGAAGCCAAAAAACACAAGACCACAACTCGAGCACAGTCAAAAAAAGGTACCTTTAGAATCAAAATTCATTTATTTTCTATCTTTACTTTAAAATCACCAACGAGGTTAATAATGAAATTTTTAGTCAGTCTTTTAGCATTTGTGATCACCACGATCCTTTCGGTGCAATCTTTAGCCAGCGAATCAGCCAACAAAAGCACCGAGCTTTTTCCGCCTAAACAAGCAAATAAAACATTATCGACACCTCCTGCGGCTACAATGCTGGCATCACCGGCTTTTATGGCAAAAATTTCTGGCAACGAAGTTACCTTGAAATGGAGTCCGGTTGAGGGAGTCGAAAATTATCACCTGCAAGTCGCGACTGATCCCGTTTACAAATGGATCACAGCTGAAGAACAGCTCTTTAATGGTACAAGCTATGAATTGAAAAATCTCGAAACTGGTAAACATTATTACTGGCGAGTGGCTGCCGTGAAACCAGGAAATATGGCTAGCTACTCAAAAAGCGAATTCAAAAAATCTATGTTTGAAACTCAAGAAAAATAATTTTTAAGTAAAATAAACTTTGTTTAAAAATGAAGATATCTTAAAACAACTCAACTGGCGTTATGCGGTCAAACGATTTGACGCCAGTAAAAAAATTTCCTCTGATGATTGGGATTTATTAGAGCAAAGTTTGCTGCTCACTCCATCGTCTTACGGTATTCAGCCCTGGAAGTTTTTGATTGTGCAAGATTCCGAGCTCAGAAAAAAACTCTGCGAGGCTTCGTGGAATCAAAGTCAGGTCAAAGACTGTTCTCACTATGTTGTTTTCACCACTCGTTCAGAAATTCTTGAGCAAGATATCCAAAGACATATAGAAAGAATTGCAGAAGTTCGTGGCGTTAGTCATGAAGCCCTTGCGGGCTTTAAAAAAGGCATGCTAAGTGATCTCGTCCACGGTCCAAGATCCCAGGTCATTAAATGGTGGTCCCATCGACAAGCCTATATTGCCATGGGTTTTCTGATGGAAACCGCTGCTCTTTTGAGCATTGATACTTGTCCGCTTGAAGGCTTAGATCCCTTGTCCTACGATAAAATTTTAAATCTCGAGGGAACGGACTATTTAAGTGTGGCTGCCGTTGCTTTGGGCTACCGTCATGCTGATGATAAAACTCAGAATAATAAAAAAGTTCGTTTTGATAAAAAAGAAGTGATCCAGTATCTCTGAATCACTTCTTTAAAAGATGAATTTAAAAATATTATTTTACTGTCACTTTAACTGTTGAACTTAATTTTTCACCATAGGATTGATGAGCGCCATCAGCAAATTGCAATGTCAGGCTGTAATTTCCTGGTTTAAGTTTCAGAACAGTTTCAGTTTGCGCTTGTCCAAAATGCAAGTGATCCGCATCGGCTGGAATAATTTTTCCTTCAGCAACGGGTCCCTTATTAATTAATAAATGATGGTGTCCGACTTTCTTATCTTCCATTTTTTCACCAGCTTTACCAACACTCATGCCTTCAATTCCAAACTGAACTTTTTGCTCAGTGGAAATTGTCTGCCCCTCTTTTAAATTAGAAAAAAATACTTTTGCTTGAGGTTTTTCCGGTTGAGCAGTTGATGCGGAATTTTTAGCAAAAACCGCCATGGCACAAAGGAGAAAGCTCGTTAATAAAATTCTTTTCATAAAACTGCCCCTATTTTTCTTTTGGAACTTTTGATTCATCGACAGTCACTTCAATTTCAACACGACGATTTTTTTTACGACCCTCTTTGGTACTATTATCAGCGATAGGCTGAGCAGGCCCCTGCCCAATTGTTGAAACTACAGCTTCTGTCATTCCTGAAGCGACTAGTTCCCCTTTAACTGCTTCTGCTCTTTTTTGAGAAAGGGTTTCATTCACTTTCGCAGAACCTGTATTGTCGGTATAACCTTTAACGGTCAATACGTTCTCGGGATATTTCTTCATGATCGATGCCATTTGCTTTAAGTTTTCTTTGGCAGTGGATTTTAAATCAGCCTGACCCGTATCAAACAGGATATCGCTTTTTAATTTTGTAACAAGACCCTGTTCAGTTCTTTTTGTTTCAGCAATTTTTTCCAGCTCCTTGGCCTGTTTATCCATCCGTTGACCAGCATACCGTCCAAGTCCCGCACCCAGCGCGGCACCTATCAAGGCACCTTCATTTCTTTTTCCCGTTTGATGGCCCATAACACCACCAATAATCGCTCCGGCCGCGGCTCCGATGCCTGTTCCCTTTTGGGCATTTTTTTCATCTGAAGCACATCCAGAAAAAACCAAAGTTGTTGCGAGTCCCGTTAAAATAATTTTTTTCATATGATTACCTCCTCGATACTAAAAAAATGCCGCCGGCCTAATAAGGTTGGCGAAGATTAGGGTTATTACCAAGCTCCATCGCTAGAGCAATAGCTAGTTTTGTAAAAACTAATGAATGTTTAAAGCTCAATGCTGGGCTAACAACATCGCGCGGAGTATGCAAGTTGCGATTCATCGTACTCATTGTAGCTTCAAAAGGCATAAGAGTTGGATAACCTTGGCGGTACCAAGAAGCATGATCCGAACAGCCATATCCACATTTGTCTTCAACAATTTTTATATTGAGATAGTTTCGATTCAAATCGCCAAGTATTTCTCTCATCCAAGCGCTAGTGAAATCCGTCATGCTACCAATGACAAGTTCGCCTTCACCAGGAAACAAGGTCATATCTAATTGAAGAACACCAATCACATTTCGTTTTTGTTCTTTGTAAGCCGCAGCAATTTCAGCGGATCCCAAAAGACCCGATTCTTCCCCTGCATACCAAAAAAATTCGATCGTTCTTGCAGCTTGAGGTTGAGCCAATAAAACTCTC
The DNA here is from genome assembly GCA_038043185.1 of Bdellovibrionota bacterium. GTDB lineage: Bacteria > Bdellovibrionota > Bdellovibrionia > Bdellovibrionales > Bdellovibrionaceae > UBA5009. The sequence continues at coordinate 35,792 of JBBTCO010000012.1, read as the reverse complement.
AAAGCTTCAATCAAATTTGAAGAGCCTGAAGCATTGTCATCAGTACCCGGCGCCCGAGCCCCACTGAAAGAGATTGAATCCAAATGAGCCCCTAAAACAACACTTTCCTGAGGACGTGTTGATCCTGGCAAAACCAAATGAAGCGTTTTTTGCTGCGTGCTTTTATGATCAATAAGTTCAACCATTCCGCTGCGACCAAACTTCCTCGCCATTCCTAACATTTTTTCGAGTTGAGTTTTTAGTTGGATAACATGGTTATTTGGATTTGCATCCTTATTGTAACGATTTGGAAAAGCACTCAACCAATTAACCCAAGTTAAAAGATTTTTTTCTTCAGCCAAAGCAATCGCTTTCGTGATTTCAGGTCTTTGTGGGATTGCCATAACTCTCATTGGAGAGCGTGAATACTGATAATCTTTGGTCAAACGCTGTTTCAAAAATTGAAAGCTAAAATTAACATTTCTTAAGTCTCTGGTTGTTGCCTCTTGAACAACTTCGTAACCGCCACACTTTCCCGCTTTATGAGCAAGAATGCTCAGCTGGTTTTGTGCTTGTGGAGTTAAATGAGCATAACCAAGATTCATTTGAGGGTCTTGCACCATCACCGAAGCACCAATTTGTTTCAGCAAATGTAAATCGGCTATCGCTGGAACCGTTGCTGTGCTCATTGGCGCATGCGCCAACAGCATTGGCGAAAAAGCCATTACCACTAAAATTTTTGAAATTATTTTAACTATCCCCATTACTTCCCCCTTTTGAAATGAATATAAGCCTCTCATAGGCCAGACCTTGGGCAAGGCTCAACGCCACGCAATGAAGCTTTTAGAAAAGCTTCATTGCAAGCCAAAGTAGAGCGCAGCTATAAGCTTGCAGTGGCTAAAGACATACTGCTCTGCACCCTTAATTCGACCTATCAACACAGCTCCTTTGGACTCAGGTACCTTTTTGCCAATTTGGAAGAACTTCAGGATCGAGCAGAAATCTTGGAATTTACGATTTCACAAAATTGCAAAGACATCGCTGAAAAAATATTACAAAAAAACCCAAAAATAATTGGTTTTGGTGTTTACATTTGGAATACCCAGGAAACCTTGCGTCTCTTAGAGATCCTTAAGTCAGTGGCCCCGGAAATTAAAATAATTTTAGGTGGCCCTGAAGTTAGTCACGAAACTGAATCACAAGCCATTGTGCAAATTGCAGATTATGTTATTAAAGGCGAAGCCGATTTTTCATTTCTGCTACTTTGTCGAACTTTGATTTCAGAACAAGTGCCCAATACAAAAATAATTTCTACCGAGTTACCTGATATTAAAAAAATTAAATCACCTTACCCTTTTTACTCCGATCAGGATATTGCCAATCGTATCATTTATGTCGAGGCCTCCCGCGGTTGTCCTTACAAATGCGAATACTGTCTTTCGTCGTTAGATAAAAGTGTTCGTAATTTTGAGCTCACCCATTTTTTACAGGATCTTGACCTGTTAATTCGACGGGGCGCCCGCCAATTTAAATTTGTTGATCGAACTTTCAATTTAAGTCCAACAATTTCCTGCCAAATCTTAAAATTTTTTCTGGAAAAAATTGACCTTGGCTTATTTTTACATTTTGAAATGGTTCCCGATAGACTTCCAGAAGAATTAAAACTTTTGATTGAAAAATTTCCTGCCGGTTCTTTGCAATTTGAAATTGGTATTCAAACTTTTAACCCGCAAGTTGCGTTCAACGTCAGTCGCCGCCAAGATTACGGTAAAATTCGCCAGAATTTCTTGTATTTAAAAGAAAAAACTCAGGTCCATACCCATGCCGATTTAATTATTGGTTTACCTGGTGAAACATTTGAAAGTTTTGCTCAGGGATTTAACCAGCTGGTTGTGCTCTCTCCACATGAAATTCAAGTGGGCATTCTTAAACGACTCAAAGGTTTCCCCTTAACCCGTCATGATCAAAATTTTCAAATGAGATTCGAAAGTCATCCACCTTATCAAATTTTACAAAATAAAGACTTAAGTTTTTTGGATTTGCAAACTTTGAATCGCTTTGCCAAGACCTGGGACCTCGTCGCCAATAGCGGAAATTTCCCCAGATTGATGAGCCTATGGAAAACCCATATTCACGACTCCGGAGGCTCTTATTTCGACGAGATCCTTTCGCTTAGTCAGTTCCTCGGCACAAGGCACATGCAAAATTATGGAATTTCATTACTTAATTTACTTGAATCTTTGTGGCTTTATTTTCAAAAACATCCCATGTCTTTTGTTGAAGCTTTAGCTCAAACTTTAGCTTTGGATTATGCCTATCAGAAACGAAGAGATCTTCCCCATTTTCTTAAAATTAATTTAAGCGTCGATATTATCGAAAAAATTAAATCTTCAAACTTGCCGGATAAAAAAATGAATCTTCAGTTCAAGACGCCCGAACGACAAAAAAAACATTTAGATCGAGCTCAACTTTAAAAGTACTGACGAAAAAAAACAAATTGGCTGTGATTAATTGGATTGGATCCAACTTTTTCTTGCTGATCCCTGAAGCTTAGATCTTGGTTGCGATTAAGACGAACAGAAAGCTCTAGTAAGAATTCCTGTGTGGGAATGAAGGTTCGCGATATCCAACGATGTCTTGCAGACAAGCTCAAACGTTCAAGAGGTTTAAAACTAAATTCTGATTGTAAACCAACACCGAATCTTTCGTCTTGGACTTGTTGCAGTCTAAAAAAAATACTTTCAGACCAAGTCAGCATATCGAAAAAATTCGCCGATGGACCCATCATTGCTTCTGCATAAAAACTCTTCTCCCAACCAGTTGCAAATCCCCAGCTCACAGGTCTTTTAAAAAAATCTACCGGCTTAAAAATACGAACTTTAAGCAGATCCATTTTTTTTAATTTCATTCCTTCACTGCTCTTTTGTTCGCCTTCAAAATTAAGAATTTCTAATTCACTTCCTCGGGCCAAGCCCCAATCAAATTCACTCCAACCTTGCAAGGCCGGCCGCAAACGCAAATAGAATGAAGAATCATTATTTTCAATTCGACCCAATCCTACACTTACCAATGCCGAATCATGCGAGTTGTCAGGGCGGTCAAAACCCACTTGGGGAGATTCAATAACCAGTTCATGGGAACTCATCACTTTCCTTAAGGCATCCGATGGAATAGTCCACGGACGTAGGGCATTTGTTAAGTTAAGAAAGGGATCAGCAATTTCAAAAGCTTTTAAAAACATATAAGAGTCATTGTTACTAAAAAAATTAGACTTAAAATTGGCGTTCTCTACTTCCCGCAAGTGCATGAAAAGTCTTTCGATCTCGATTCTGCCCAGAGATAATTTATATTCCCAAATATTTTTTTTATCTAAATTAGGGTACTCCTTGAGACCTTTATAAGTGAACAATAGGCTCTTTGTTTCTTTAGCGCGCCCCCCGCCATTCACTTTCAATAGCAAATGACCAAAAATTGAATTCGTACTTTCTACATTCGCAGAGACAAAAACCAGGGTCAGACTTTCGGGATTAACTTTACGGATCCAATCTTCCCAATCGGGGCACTTGATTAAGTCTTCTGAAAAAAGTAATTTTTGCCTCTTTAAAAGATCTCTTCTTGCCACATATCGGCACTGAACTTTGCGCGTTTGGGGATCCCGCATCTGACGAAGTGTTTCTTCCAATTCACTTTTTGGATTCTGAGCTCCATCTTTAGAAAGAAAAAAATCATTACTTTGAATGATCGAATAATATTTCCCAAAAATACTTTTATGATAATGTCCTAAATTTAACCAACTTGGGCTTTGAGCTAAAACTTCGATTTCGTTTATTTGTGATTCTGAAAACGAATCTTTTGCATTCGGTTCGGAAAAGACAAGAGTTGGCAGCAATAAAACCAACCCCATGACGAGAGATATTTTCATTTACTGACATCCCCTTCTTTTTCATTAGTTTTGACTTCTTTTCAATACTTGTCAATTGACCCTTATTGCCGGACGAAATGTCCTAACACCGATCTGTTCTGGACCTGAATTCAACGAAGCTAAGTCCTAATAATTGCTTACTCACAAAATAAAAGTGAGGTTTTATGAAATTTAAAAAAATTGGTCTTATCTGTCTGCTTCCGTTGATTTTAGTTTCCTGCATGAAAAAGAAAGACAAAACAACTTCTGAAGATTCAACTCCAAGGGTCAATTCTACAAACGCACCTAGTGGCTTTAAAATAAGTTACGAAATTATTTCTGGTGAGGATGCAAATTTTTACTCTTACCGATTTCTTGTCGGCGCAAACCAAACACAATTATTTGTGAAAAAGACGACTGCCGAAGGAAGTGCTATTGATCGTATTCAATTGGATATCAATGGACAATGGCTTGATCAAAAGGTTCCTCTGGGTGACCAAACCAGTTACGAGTTCGGCTATTTTCAACAAAATGAGTTTAAATCGATAGAAGCTATTGCAATTCCACGCCCCCACGATCTTGTCCTAACGGGAGTGGTCAAGTGGTCACAAATAAAAAATAACTTTACCATCGACACCCTCGGAGGAATGCACTTAAAAAAATTTCGTCGACTTTACCTTGAGGAAAACGCCGTTTTTTTAACAGAAGGAGAAAATTTAAATCTTTACATTGAGGAATTTTATGCAAAAAAAGCCGAACTGCAAACTTGGCCCGAGGGTCAAAAAGCAGCACCAGGAAAAATTGGTCGCTCGGGCGGTCAAGTCATCATTAATACCGAAAGCGCCAGCGGAAAAATTCATCTTACTCTGAGAGGCGAGAATGGTGCTGATGGCGAAATCGGTAAAACCGATCCTTCCTTAGATGGCCTAGTGGGCCTGCCAGGAAATGCGGCCGAGACACATGCACAACAACCTTCTTGCCGCAGTTTTTGTTTGCCAACTTACACTTGCCTTAAACCTGCCACCGCTGGGCTTTCCGGCGGACCTGGTCGCAAAGGTTATAAAGGCGGCACAGGACTTAGAGGAGGAAATTCAGGATTTGTGCTTTTTAAAGTTTCGAAAAAGTTCGATTTAATTTGGAATCTAAACATGATTCCAGGTCTTGGCGGCGAAGGCGGACAAGGTGGTCCAGGCGGGCAAGGCGGCACTGGTGGCCAAGCCGGCGATACTTCAACTATGGATAATTTCGGTCAAAAAATATTGGGGCCCTGCCCAAAAATGCCTGAAGGTCCAAAGGGACCTGCTGGAGATCTAGGTGATAACGGCGAAACTGGCCAAGCTGGCATAAAAGAAGTCTCTTGCTTTACCGAAGGCGCGAAAGCACCAATTTGCCTATAGGCCCTTGACATCTTCCTTACAAATCTCCGACAATTTTTATGCAGGCATGGACGTCTGGAGGAAAATTGTTGGAGCAGGAAGCCGATCACACAGAAGAAGCTAAGATAAAACTATCACGACATGATAATCATAATCTTGAACTGAAGTCGTCTTTCTATTTTCTGGATAAAAAAATCAAAGCTGATTTAGATTTGTTTTTATTTGTTCCCAAAACAGTTCACTTAAAATCTTGGAATAAGACGGAACTCACTTCTGATTTTTTTTCACGCCAACGTCTTTCAATTCCACCCAGTGAAACTTGGAATCAAGATGATATTTCTGCAAAAATCCTACAGTTAAAAAATATCCTACTTCAATTTTCCACAGAGAATAATGCAGACGAAGTTAGCGCCTTATCGAATGAACTCGTAGTTCTATGTCGCTCACTGGGTGCCTATACTGGCGAAGTTGTTAAAGCAGGAATTCGCAGGATTCCTAAAGAACTTTTTTTACTTTATTCTCGGACTCAAAACCAACAAACTTCAGAAAATAGTTACAATAAGTTCACCAAAAAATTGGATCAAATTAAATCTTTGGTCGATCAACTTCGGGAAATAACTAATTCTAAAGAAGCCTTAAATATTCCCGTGATTCAGTTGCTAGAACAATATATCCATCATCTTTTTGTGGAATCACTGGCTTATCTTAAAGACGAGCATGAAAGAATGTTTGTTTCTGCTCAACATGCAAGTTCTTTAACTTTTCGCATTGGTCGGGATGCTTTTAGCGAAAAATTAAAAACCTTACTCAATCAAGAATCTTATTATCAAAAAAAACATCATACTTCACTGAAAGACATGTCTGAAAAATCCCAGAGCGAGCTTTTAATTGTGCGCTTGGGACAAATGAAAAAGTTTTTTCAGTCAGAAATGTTTATCAACGTTTCAAAAAAACACACCCTGAAAAGATTTGTCGAACCCGCTTCGGCCATGGCCGCCGCGTTCGCCGCCCTTATTGGAGGAATCGCTCAATACTATTCCCGTCCAGGCAGCGTAAGCCTGGGTGGAGTTTATATTATTTTAATTTGGATGGCGCTTTATGTTGTTCGCGATCGAGTCAAGGATCATGGCAAAGCTTTTCTTACTGAAAAAATATCTTCTTATCTTCCCGATGTGGAAGAAAATTTGGACGCCGAAAATCGTGGTGTCGGAAAAATCAAAGAATGGTTTCGAATCATTCCTGACTCACAAGTGTCGGAAAAAACCCGTCGAATCAGAAAATCAGCTTGTGTTTCCGAAGCCGAGGGCTTTCTTCCCGAAGATGTCATTCATTTTAAAAGATCCTTCACTTTGAAAGGCATAAAACCTTCCGAAAAAGCACGGCTGTCTTTGCAAGAAAATTTACGAATCAATCTAGAGCGCTATCTAAAATATTTAGATGATCCGCAAAAAGAAATTTGTTTGCTTAATGAAGACGGTGAATTTTCACGAATCACTTCAAATAAAGTTTATTATTTTTATTTGGTCGCTAATTTAAATTTTGAAAATAATTTGATGGAAAATAAACACGAAATTTATCGAATTATTTTAACCAAACAAGGAATTCAAAAAGTTGTCCTTGCGAACGAAATAATGGCACAAATTTCTGACTTGAATATCTTTAAAGATACAGAGCTAAGATTGATTCAAGACGAGAATCAAAGGTCTTTGTTACAGTCTTAAGGGACTATCGTTGTCGTTTGATTTTTTTCAAGATATTCAATGTTATAGATACGTCTTGCTTAATCTCTGACGTCGTCCAAACGCAGCATCCGAATCCCGACATGAATTTGTTATAAAATGAATCTAGCACTTGTATAAAGTGGTCTGATTCCTGCTAAGGAAATAGATATGAGTCGACATAAGCTTTGGAATTTCGAGCCCAAATTAGTACGTGATACTCTTAATAATGAGTGTCGATGCAAAACTCAAGAGGGACCTTAGTTAAATTGTCCCTCTTTAAAAAGAATTATTTCTTAGCAACAATTTTTAGATTAAGTTCAAATTCGTTGTTAATGATTTTATCACCGGTAAGTTCTTTAAAGAAATCACCAGAACCATATTTAAGGCCCCATTTTGTACGATCAATTTTAACTTTGGCTTCGCCCTTAAGAATATCTTTTTCCATAGACATTGTCGCAGGAAATTCCAAAGGTTTAGTCACGCCGATCATAGTTAAATCACCTTTAACGACGATTTCTTTATCAGATTTTTTTTCAATTTTTGAAATTTTAAAAGTTGATTCTGGGAATTTATCAACATTAAAAAAATCGGCTGATTTTAAGTGTCCTTCTAGTTTTTTCTGATATTCGGCGCTATCTGCTAAATCAGCATTTGATAGTGTTGCCATATCAACCTTAAATGTTCCACCAACGATCTCGCCCTTTTTAAGTTCTATATTACCATCTTTAAAAGAAACTGCTCCAGTGTGTGTCTTTCCAATTTTTTTTGAGCCTGTCCAATTGATGCTACTTTCTTTCACATCCATTTTATAGGTTTGCATCATGTCAATGCCGGCCTTCGCTTTTTTATCAGCATACACAGACAATGAAGACAGCAATGCAGCGCAAATAACTGCAGTTTTAATATTAAAATTCATAAACTCTCCTTGTTTGATTGAAGGCTAACCTTAGGTTAAGATGTGCACGGGTTCAATGCTAATTTTCAAAGGAATTAAAAATGATTTCGACAAAAGCCTATGCTGCCTACAAAGCAAAAGAAGATTTAAAGCCTTTTCAAATTCAACGACGAGAAATTGGCGAAAATGATATCTTAATTAAAATCAGTTACTGTGGCGTGTGTCATTCTGATTTACACGAAGTGCGCGGCGAATGGGGTGAAGGAACATATCCTTTGGTCCCTGGTCACGAAATTGTCGGTCATATCAAAGCTCTTGGTGCAAAAGTTAAAAATTTTAAAATTGATGAACCTGTTGGAGTTGGATGTTTCGTTGATTCATGCCGAACTTGTTTTTCTTGTAAGGACGGACTTGAGCAATATTGTGAAGTCAAAACGACTTTCACTTATAATAGTTTTGAAAAAGACGGCAAAACTCTGACCTATGGTGGGTATTCTGATCAAATCGTTGTCGATCAAAATTATGTCCTACACATTTCGCCCGAAGTTGATTTAGCTAAAACTGCGCCTTTGCTATGCGCTGGAATAACGACTTATTCCCCGCTTCGACAGTGGAAAGTGGGAAAGGGGCATAAATTAGCCGTTCTTGGGCTTGGTGGGCTTGGACATATGGCGATTAAACTTGGCGCTTCTTTAGGAGCCGAGGTCACAGTCCTTAGTTCTTCTGAAAAAAAGAAGGATGATGCCTTAAAGCTAGGTGCAAAACATTTTGTATCGACACAAAACCCTCAAGCACTAAAAGCAGTTAATTCGAGCTTTGATTTTATTATCGATACAGTATCAGCCCCTCACGATTTAAATATGTACTTAAATCTTTTAAAAAGAGACGGCACGATGATTTTACTTGGAGTCCCAGAAAAAGCAGAACCCTTACGAGCCGGAATGCTCATTGGAAAACGACGTCGGCTTGCAGGATCTTTAATCGGTGGAATCAAGGAAACTCAAGAAATGTTGGATTATTGTGCTAAAAATAAAATCACTTCAGATGTTGAAGTGATTTCAATGGATCAAATTAATATTGCCTATGAACGAATGCTTAAATCGGACGTTAAATATCGCTTCGTTATCGATATGAAAACTCTCTAATCTTTTGCTTTTAGACGGCCGTCATTTTCTTCGATGAATTTTCTTATTTCGTCAGTGATGCCTAATAATTTAAGCCATTGTTCTTTATAAAGAGTCACTGGAAAACGGCCCATGCCATAAATAGACAAGGCTCCTTTTTCACTCACCTTCATTGATAATGTCCCGCCGGATGTTTTTTTATTTTTAAGAACTTCATTTTCTGCTTTTAATCGAGCGAGTTCGGCTTTTAGATCTTCAGACATAAATCACCTCATCCTTAATTGACTCCATCATGTCTTGAGTCCAATCCGAGGTCAATGCGTAGTTGATCGCGTTCGTCGCTAGCAGACAACCATTCTTCTTCCAATGAAGAAATGAGTGCCTGGACTTGACCCAGCTCTACACTTAATTTTTTTAAGTCTTCTCCGGCACCAGATTGGATTTTTTCATTCAAGGACTTCAACTTTTCCTGTTGTGTCGAAAGCTGCGAATCCAGAGTAAGGATTTTTTTCACAGTGCCACGAAGTTGCTTTTCAAGATTTTTTTTGTCATCACGCGATAAAGTTTTATTTATCCTTTGGGAGTTAATCTTATTGTCAGCAGTATCTGCCAAGACTTCCGTCGAATCAGCAAAGTTTGTATCTTCGATAAATCGGTCGGCCAAAACTCCTTTTTCAAGACTCCAAACATATTCATCATAGCTGCCGGGATAAAGCTGCACTTGCCCACGGTTGACTTCTAAAATTTTAGTCCCAACACGGCCAATAAAACTTCGATCATGGCTGACGACAATAACCGTACCTTGATAGGACATTAATGCTTGAGTCAAAGCTTCAACCGTTTGAAAATCCAAATGATTGGTAGGTTCATCTAGAATTAAGCAGGGATTTTTTTGCAAAAGGATCTGGCCCAAGGCCACTCGCGATTTTTCTCCGCCAGACAGCACTGAAATTTTTTTCTTAATATCATCACCACCGAAAAGCAGGGAACCGGCCATATTTAAGGCTTCTTGCCTTGTGACCTCAGGATGGGAATAACGGGTCATTTCATCAATCACGGTACTGTGAGATTGAATGCTCTCGGCGACATGCTGAGCGTAATACCCAATGGTCACGCCAAAACCAAGTTCAATTTTCCCACGCTGAGGGGACAACTTTTGCGCTAAAGCTTTAAGAAAAGTTGATTTACCAGCCCCATTCAAACCAACCACGGCAATATGGTCACCATTGTGAAATTGCAGATCAATATTTTTTAAAACGGTTCTTTCGGTGTAACCAAGGTCAACTCCACTCATGGAAAGAATTTGTTTTCCTGTTCGCGTGGGTGAGGGAATTTTAATCCGCGCTGATAAGGGCAGTGCTTTGATCTCGACTTTTTCCATTCGCTGCAGACTTTTCATACGTGATTGGGCTTGTTTTGCTTTTGAAGCCTTAGCGCCAAATCGCGAAACGAAATCTAAAATGTTCTTTCGTTTTTCCGCCAAGGACATGGCGCGAGCTTCCAACTGAGTTCGAAGCAATTCTTTTTGCTCGAAATAGTCATCCAGATTCCCGTTATACTTTGTGATTTCTCCTTGTTCGACTTCAAGAATATGATCCGTCGTACGTCGTAAGAATTCTCGATCATGAGAGATAAGTAGGAATGCTCCTTTATATGACTGCAGAAAGTTTTCGAGGACCAATGTAGTTTCAAGATCCAGATAATTGGTGGGCTCATCCAGTAACATCAGATTAGGATCCTGACCCAGCAATGAAAGCAGTTTGCATCGCATTCGATAGCCGCCGCTCAAAGAAAGAATTTTTTTTTGGTAAATCTCTTCATTTAAACCCAGTTTATTTCCCAAAGTTTTGAGTTCCCATATGGGGAATCGTGAAGTGTTTATGAGATATTCTTCAATAGTTTGATTTTCGGGCCAGTGATCATGTTGGGCTAAATATCCCAAGCGCAAAGACTTGGCTTTAACCAATTGCCCGGAATCTAAGTGATCCTCACCAGTTAGAATGCGAAATAAGGTCGTCTTTCCAGCCCCATTTGGACCAATAACACCCACATGCTCGCCCTCGTTCAAAGCGAACTGAGCCTGTTCGAATATCTTTTTTGCTCCAAACCCTTTAAATCCGGCTTGCAGCTGCAATAGATTAGACATGGGTATTTGCTGCCAGAAGCGGTGAATCTTTGCAAGGGATACTAAATTTTACAGGGAAAAACTCTTTTTTATGAATCATCACCGTTTTTCAAAGTTTTGTGTTAGTTTGCCTCCACGAAAAGGGTTAACAATGAAATCATTTAATGAATTGCCTCTCAGTCCTGAACTATCTAAAGCTATTAAAGATCTTGGTTATGAAACTCCCAGCGAAATCCAAGCTCAGGCTTTGCCGATTCTTTTAGCTGGTCCCACTGACTTTATTGGGCTTGCTGCAACAGGCACTGGGAAAACGGCGGCATTCTCGGTCCCAATGCTAGAGCAAGTTGATCCTGCAGTACGCAAAGTTCAGTGTTTGATTTTGTGCCCTACTCGTGAATTAGCTTTACAAGTTTCTGGGCAAATTAATTTGTTAGGAAAATATAAAAACCTTCAAGCTTTACCTGTTTACGGTGGGTCAAGCTACCGAGATCAACTGGATGGCTTACGAAAAGGCACTCAAATTGTTGTTGGTACTCCTGGCCGCGTGGTTGATCATATCGAACGCGGAACTTTGAAACTTGAAAGCGTAACTCATATTATTCTAGATGAAGCCGATGAAATGATCTCGATGGGTTTCAAAGATGATTTAGAGACCATCTTGGCCGCAATTCCCAAAGAGAAAGCACACACATGGTTGTTTTCAGCAACAATGAGTCGCGATGTTCGTGGTGTTGCTGATAAATACCTAAAAAAACCAAAACAAGTTCAGGTTAACAAAAATGAAATGTTAGCTTCAACTGTAACCCAATTGTATTACATGACTCGTGAGGGGAATAAACCTGAAATATTATGTAAAATGATTGATGTTGCCGAAGATTTTTATGGAATTATTTTTTGCCAAACGAAACAATTGGTTGCTGATCTAACTACTTATTTGAATCAACGCGGTTACCGAGTTGATTGCCTTCATGGAGATAAAGATCAAAAATCTCGTGAACGCACGATGCAGTCCTTTCGTGATCATAAAGTAAAGATCTTAGTGTGCACTGATGTTGCTTCCCGCGGTTTGGATGTTAAAGACATCACTCATGTTATTAATTATTCCTTACCTCGTGAACTTGATAGCTATGTTCATCGAATAGGACGAACGGCGCGAAGTGGAAAACAAGGATTTGCGATGAGTCTGGTAACTCCAGCGCAAAAGACACTTGTTTTTCGAATTGAAAAGATGACTCGCAGTCGTATGCAAGAAGGTTTAATCCCTACTCGTAAAGAAGTGGGTCGAAAAAAACTTTCAATGGTTCTTCCGCATTTCCAAAATGAAAAGAACTCTTTATTTGCTAAAGAGATTTTAGATCAGCCTTGGAAAGACGCTTTAGAGAACTTAACGAAGGAAGATATTGCGGCTCGATTTTTAGCCATGATGAATCCTGTCCTTTTTTCAGAAGTGGATACAAATCCAAGAATGCCGGGACCACCGCAACGTGACGAAGCTTCTGGAACTGGAAGAAGCGGCGAAGCTCCGCGCCGGGATTACGCACGCCGTAGCTCACGTGAAGCCTCTTCCTATCGTAGGGAAAGCCCTCGTCGCGAATATTCTCGGGATGAAGCTCCACGAGCTGAATCTTCGTCGGGAGAAAAACCTCGTTCTCGTTACAGCGATGAGCGGCGACGTCCAGTCAGCGAAGGTGTTCGATATTCTCGTCCACGTAAAGCTTTTGGAAGTGATGGACCAGGACGATCAAGTAGCTCACGACACGAAAGATAATTTTTGTAGTCGTGCGATATGTTCGTGCCATAAGCCACTGTCCAAAATTAAAGCTAAACTTGCGCTGACTTCTGTCGCGTTATTTAAATCCGAATGTGTGAAATTTCCCGAAGAATCTTTTTCTGAAAAGGATAAGATTCCTAGGATCTCTTGTCCCGAAATCAGGGGTATCAAAATGGTGGTTTTCAGGTTTAAAGATAATTTTCCTTTGATAACATTGGATAAAACTTCGTAATTTCCATCATGGACATCGCAATGTTCCCAAAAAATTTGTTCTTGCCCTTTATCATAGTTAAACTTAACAGCCTGACTTGGATCATATCCTTGAAAAATATAGAAGTTTGATCTTTTAGCATTTAAGTATCGACAGTAGTTTGCCTGAATCGTAGAAATGGTTTTACTAGGATCTTTCGAATTTTTAAATATTCGAAGAGTATCGATGATCATTTGATTACGTTGCATTTCGTTAACCTTCATCTTGCGAATTTGCCAAATATCAAAAATATTTAGTATAAAATAGGGAACAAAATAAATGAACGGAAGGGCGAGGCTAATACTTGACGAAAAATTTAAAATGTCTGTATTGATCCAAAAATTATACGAGCTTGTTTTCATTGCTGAATACAAACTCAAAATACTTAGCAAGCCAAATATAAAATACACTTGATTTAAAAAATTAAAAACTTTGCTTTTCTTTCGTTTTTTTATTTTAGATTGAAAAAATATTTCTTTCAATAAATAGCAAAAAGACAGTGCAGACGAACATAGTGCAATCAGTGCTACCCGATCAAAAACGAAAACAAATTCATTTGGTACGACATCGCTTACATTAAAAACAAGCATCGTTGAAATTGCATATACAAATGCAAAGAAATTATTCACCATCTCGAGCCGATAATTTTGGTTTAAATTTAAATAAGATGAAAATAAAAACATCGGTGTTAAAGTGAGGGGCATTATTTTTAGCCACTGTAAAAATGAGTAATCAAAGTGATTTAGAATCCAAGGATTGTAATGAGTCAGATGAATAAGGCCAAGAAGTACAATCAAAGAACTGTAAAAGGGCCCTGCTTTCGATCTTCTCATAAAAATAAATAACACGCTGGCTGCAAAACACAAAAAGAGTATGCCAAAATAGAGACTTCCAAAAATTTGGTATTCAACTTGATGTTTTCGGACTGCCATTTGAACTTCCGAAAGTTCGTCTAAAAAAGCACCGACTTTGGGCAACAAAGTGATGCCCGGGTTTAAATTCGCGCGGCTTTCAATTTCCACGATAATTTCATTTTCACTTTTTTTATTTAAAACTTTTCTGTCGAAAGAATAATAATTGAGATCCGTTGAATCATCTGACCCACCAATGAAGACCCCATTCAGATAAACACGATGAATATCTGGGATTTTTCCTAAAACAATGGCGGGATTTTGATAGATTATTCCTAACCGGAATTTCTTTTTCAATTTATAAAGTCCCTGCACTTGATCTGCATATTCCAGGTTATTGGTCAGCGAAAAATCATACCATTCGTTCCTGGAAACCACCGGTTGGATTTTCCAACCTGATGATAAGGAAATAGGAAAGGGCATAGCCATAGGCCTGAGATCAAAATTTCTTTTCTCGATAACCCCAAAACTCTTAATCAGAACGTAGAAAAGAATAACTCCTGCGGTAGCGTACATGCTTGTAATAAATGCGAAATTTAACCGCTTAAATATCATCAAAATAGATCGGTTTTTGTGATCACTAAGCTGACGCGACACTGGTCCTGAAGTGCCTTGACCATTGTCCATGTTCTATGTGAAATTCCGCTAAGGAGAACCCCTTGGCTTTATTAAAAATCCATTTGCATCGTAATTTGCGCAGAACCGTTATGCGAGGTCACCCTTGGATATACCGAGAGTCGATAACTAAACCTCCTCAACTTCCCAACTCGCAAATTTGCCAGGTGATTGATAGTAAAAATGAACCCTTAGCTTGGGCGATGTATGATCCTCATTCACCTTTGAGTTTACGAATTCTTAGTTTAGAAAAAAAAATTCCGGATTTTGATTTATTTGAAACACGTTTTGCAGATGCTTATAAACTTCGCAAAGCTGTGGTGTCCAAGCAAACCGATTCCTATCGTTTGCTCAACGGTGAAGGCGACCTTCTTCCCGGTCTAATTTGTGATATCTATGGAAAAATTGCCGTGCTCCAGTTTGATGGACAAGGATCTAACGAATTTTGGGATAAAATAAAAATCACCAATTGGTTATTGAATGCAAAAGTAGTCACATCGGTTGTTGAAAAGTTCCGAAGAAACTCTGACGGAGGCATTCAACTTTTAGGTGGTGAAAAATTTGATCCTTTAATTATCGCTACTGAAAATGGTGTCAAATTCAAAGTCGATATCGAAAATGGACAAAAAACAGGATTTTTTTTGGATCAACGAGAAAATCGAAACTACATTCGCTCGGTCAGTAAAGACAGTACTGTCTTGAATCTTTTTAGTTATACCGGAGGATTTTCAATCTATGCTGGGCTTGGTGGTGCAAAAAATGTCGCTAGCCTGGATGTAGCTCAAGGAGCCATTGATTTAGCCAACGAAAGCTGGAAGCTCAATGGACTAAACCCTGCTGATCATACTGGCTTATGCGTTGATGTGTTCGAATATTTAAAAAGTAATAGTGATCGTTGGGATCATGTTATCGTTGATCCTCCTTCGATGGGTCATTCTGAAGACCAAAAAGATCGAGCTAAAGCAAAATACATCGAGCTTTTCACGGCGGCGATGAAAAAAGTAAAACCGCAAGGTCAAATTTCATTGAGTTCGTGTTCAAGCCATATTTCATTTGAGGATTTTTACGAGATCATGACCGAAGCGCTTTCAGAGTCACGACGTCGTGGCCGAATTCTGCGAGTTTCAGGACAAGGTCCCGATCACCCGTTTCCTCATAGCGCAAAAGAACTGCAATATTTAAAATTTATTCACTTAGTATTAAACTAATTTGGCCAGTGACGAAGCGATTTATCTTTAACCACAGTGTCGCTTCTAAAATAAGAAGGAATTCCAGTGGCTCGCCAAATTCTTTTTGAATACGAACCATCTTTAACTTTATCAGAGCTCACTTCAACATTAATGACAGCATTGAAGTTTTTTTGAACTGCAAAAAAGGCAAGTCTTAAAACGGCCTCATCGGGATCGATGCAGTTTTCCACTGTTATCTTATCTTCCACACGACGTTTCATTAATCGTGTTTCCTTGCCTTGTGTGTGATCAAAAATATGAACCGCTTTCGCTAGTTCCATAGTGCGATTGTATTGATCCAATTCATCCGATACTTTTTCGTTAAAACAAACATTGCAGTAAGTTGTATGGCAAAGATGCGAAGGTTTATGTGGTAAAAATGAAAAAGTCTCGTCATCAAAAATATGGGCACAATATTTACAAATTGCGCCTTCACATATTCCACAATTCAGCGGGGCCTTAGGACTTTGACAAGAAATACAAAGAGAAGCTTTCATCTTGCTAACTTATCCTAATTCCCCCGTAAATTCGACCTATTGAGGAACTATTGAAAATATTTCAGTACTTTTTTAAGGATTCGATTGATCGAGCGTGAAAGTTCGGTTGGATTATCAATTAAAACCCGATGTGAACTATTGGGACAAATGCTGTAATTCATATCTGGACATACTTTAAAAATTTCTTTTGTCATTTGAATATATTTTTTGTCTAAATCGCCAACAATCCAAGTGATTTTTTTTTGATGAGTGACCATAAGTGGCCGCAAATCTTCCTGATTCGCAACGCTCCATTTAATGATCGCTTTCGATAACAAGTCACGTTTGTAGTTTGAACTTACGCGCTCAGGTTCTTCGATGGACCCCTGAAAAACCTGTTGAGCATTCCAATCTTTTATAAGGGATTTCCAATCATCAACCAGAAATCGTTGTGACCATTTTTGATCTTCTTGCAGTCTGTGCTTTCTTTCATCGATCTCGGTACTTTGAAATCCAGGATTTGTAGATATTAAAAAAATAAAAGGAAATTTGTCTGGAAAATTTTTGAGAGCCTGCAGAGCTAAACGCCCCCCTAAAGAATATCCAACAAGAACCACGGGGAAATTTCCAAACTCAGCGCCAAGGAAATCGACAAAATTTTCGCTCCATTTTTTAAAATCCATTTTTGGGGAAAGCGGAGGGGAATTGAAATAATCAACGGCTAAATAATTATACTGAGGAAATTCTGTACGTAAATTTTGAATGATCAAATCCCAATCACTGGGCTGCCCTAGAAAGCCATGAAGAAAAACAAAACTCAGTTTTTCCAACAAACTTCCCATTCATTCCAAAACATTTCGGTTTGCTCGTCAGATGGCAAAATTTCAATAACTTGCCGATCACTGAGCTTTATTTCCCCAGGCACTTCTTCCCATGACTGATAATCCCAGCCCCACATTTTTGCCCAATTTTGAAATTGAATCTGATGGCGATTTAAATAAATTTCTTTATTGAAAATGCGTTTGAAAATCATTCCACCTTTATTGTTGATAACAACTATTCTTAACTTTGAGGGCGCCAGCTGATTTGCTATCCATAAAGACGATAAATCATATAAGGCTGTTAAATCTCCGATCACGCACCAGGATTCTTTTCCGTCTAAGGCCCAGCCTAAAAAAGTAGAAACTTGTCCATCGATTCCATTGGCTCCTCGATTTGCAGCTAAGTTCACTGGCCTGCACTTTGGATCGGCGGCCAAATCCCATTCGCGCACCGGCAAACTATTTCCCAAATAAACTAAGTCGGACCCAATTTTTTTCGAAAGTGCATTAATCAAAGCCGGCTCAGAACGGGGGTAACGTATAAAAAGTTCATTCATTTTAGTGGAAAGTTCCAAGTCTTTTGTTTTCACTTCCTTCGTCAGGGGTTTTTGCGTTTTAACTTGAATCCGTGACAAATCAATAAGATCGGAAAAATGTAAAATTTCTCGGCTGAGGCCCGTAAAATGATTGTAGCCAATCGATAAAACTGGAGTTTCTACACGATGTGTTTCTAGATCCCTCCAAAGTCGTAATGTTGGAGTTCCACCCAAACGCATGACTGCATCACAATGTCCTTGATCTAAAAGGCGAGCGACCATTTTTTCACCCGATAAAATGAGATCCTCTTGCAATTCAGGATGGCCACGAAAGCCAGAAATAGCTTCCGCATATATCGGAGCTTTTAAATTTTTTAAGAATTCCAATACGGATTTTTTTGTTTTTTCAGGCAATGTGCTGACCAACACGACAGGTCGATTTTTTTCCAAAAAATTTTGAATATCATCAACCATGCTCAATGGAAAAGATTCAGGAAATTTAATTCTTTGTTCTTTTTCAGGAATTTGTACGATCGTTGGCTCGCCATCAAGTAAAGGCTCTTTGAAACACATATTGATATGTACTGGTTTTCGCCAGCTTAAGCCTTTCAAAGAGATGTGAGTATTTTCTTCGTCCAAATCAAAACAAGCTTCGATATAATAAGAAAATAAACCCACTTGCTCGATGGTTTGGGGAGCTCCACTTCCACGATAGGATTTCGGTCGGTCTGCAGTTATTAAAATCAATGGCAAAGAAGAGTAAGTTGCTTCAACGGTGGCCGGTAAAAGTTCAGCGGCGGCAGTTCCTGAAGTTGTGATGATCGCTACCGGACGACGAGATTGAGCAATTTTTCCCAAGGCAAAAAATGAAGCCGACCTTTCTTCAAAAAAATGATAGGCTTTAAGATGAGGATTTTTATCAAAAAAATGGATCAAGGGACTATTTCTTGCTCCGGCACAAAGACAAAATTCTTTCACGCCAACGCTGACGAGTTCCCGGACGACTTCTTCTGCTAACTGCATGTTGGTCATAATTAAATTCCTAATAGTTTTCGAACGGAATCAATCTTTCGATTCACTTCGTCCCATTCTCTCTCGAAAATACTTTCAGAGACAAGTCCACAACCAGCTCCAATCCGAATATTTTCTTGATTCCACTCGAGCCTACGCAATCCAACAACAACAACAACGTGATTTTCTGATAGCGGGAAGGAAACAGGTGCGCCAAAAGACCCTCTCTGTCCTTGGCCAGGCAATTCTTTCAGCCAAACCAAGCCTGCATTTCGTGGAAAAACACCCAAGGCCGCTGTGGGGTGCATTATTTTAATCAACTCAAGATCGTCCAAAGGAAATTTTTTTTTGATTCGACACCCCATCGGAGTCAACAAATGTCTTAGATGTGGTAATTCCAGAATTCGAGTTTTTTCAGGAATTAAGGTCACATAATCTTTGAGTTGCTTCAAAATATCTTGAACAACAAATTGATGTTCTTGATTTTCCTTCGAGTCAGTTAAAAAATCCTGCGAGCCAGAAAAATCCTGAACTGCTGTTCCCGCTAAAGCCATGGTTTGAAACTGATCTTCTTTTCTTTCGAATAAAATTTCTGGAGTAGCACCTAAAAAACCTTGGTCTTCGTCCCAAACACCATAAGGTATCAACGTTTCCGGTGCTTCTAACAGACGTAGGATCAATTGCGCTCTCGTTAAGGATTCAACTTTTCCTTTTCCCTCAAGAAAGCTCATCGGCACAGCTTTGTTTATTATTCCGTCCATGATTTTTTGGTGAATGCTTTGAAAACATGAGTTAAAGTCACGGTTTGAATGCTCGTGCCAAAAAAAAGTTGGAAAATTTTCCTTTTGGGATTGAAAATAACTTAATAAACTCGTTTTTAATTCATCAGTGCTGAGTGGGCCAAATATGGATTCCACTTTTAAAAAACCCTTATTTAGATCAAAGAAATCAGGCTTAAGTATATAATATTTATACGTTTTTTCGCGAGATTCCGCAGACATTGGCAACTGATAAAACCACCATTTCCCCTGCCAGCGAAGAAAAGCGCCTGCACGCAAAATCTTTGCCCACATGTCCGTGCTTATGTTAGGTTGTTTGCTCATCTATCACCCTCTTTGAACTAAAGGCGAGAATACTAATTCGTATGAAGATCTCGAGCAAGAAAACAAGATCATCAACCCAAATCGTCAATATTAATGGAGTCGAAATCGGCGGCGCCAACTTCACCGTGATTGCCGGTCCCTGCTCGATTGAAAGCCACGAACAGTTTCTGGTGACAGCGGAAGGCGTTAAAGCCAATGGCGCCTCCCTGCTTCGCGGGGGCATTTGGAAATTACGAACTTCCGCGTCCACTTTTCAAGGACTTGGTTCAGATTCCTTCAAGTTTATTCGTGATGTGTGTAAGAAAACCGGTTTAGGGCTTGTTTCGGAAGTTACCGACGTTCGTCAAATTGAAGACCTTCATGACGTTGTCGATATGTACCAAGTTGGTTCTCGAAATATGCACAATTATTCTTTACTCAAAGAGCTTGGCAAAGTGAACAAGCCGATTCTTTTAAAGCGTGGCTTTGCGGCTCTTATTGAAGAGTGGGTCAAAGCTGCTGAATACATTACCAACGGGGGAAATTCCCAGGTTGTTTTGTGTGAAAGAGGAATTCGAACTTTTGAAACGGCAACACGAAATACTCTGGATTTAAATGCTGTGGCCTATATAAAAAGAAACACCTCATTTCCGGTGATTGTTGATCCTTCACATGCCGTTGGAATTCGAGAATTAGTTCCTGACATGGCTTTCGCCGCAGCGGCGGCGGGTGCTGATGGAATTATTGTCGAAGTTCACCCCCAACCTGAAGAAGCTCTTTCAGATGGGCAACAAGCACTTACACTGAGTGACTTTTCACTTATGATGAAAAAATTAAATCGCATTCTTTCGGCTTTAGATCGGCCTTTGAAAAGTTCACGTCCACCTGAAATGAGTCTATAAATTATGTCGCAAACAAATTTAGCACCTGAACCAGAAAAAATTCGTCGTATGTTCAGCCAAGTTGCAGCCAATTACGATAAAGCCAATTCTATTTTGTCCTTAGGCATCCATCGCCTATGGCGAAAAAAATTAGTTGAAGTGAGCAAAGCAAAAACAGGTGACCGAATTCTGGATTGCGCGACTGGCACTGGTGACTTGGCTATTGAGTTTAAAAAAATTGTTGGTCTTAAGGGCGAAGTGATTGGCACTGATTTTTGTGTCGAAATGCTTTCTTCTGCTCCCAAAAAAGCCGCAGCTCAAAACTTAGATATTCATTTCGAGGTCGCTGATGTGACTCAGCTTCAATATCCAGACAAAAGTTTTGATATTGCAAGCATCTCATTTGGCAT
This sequence comes from Bdellovibrionota bacterium, assembly GCA_038043185.1. Taxonomy (GTDB): domain Bacteria; phylum Bdellovibrionota; class Bdellovibrionia; order Bdellovibrionales; family Bdellovibrionaceae; genus UBA5009. The sequence continues at coordinate 14,678 of JBBTCO010000012.1, read as the reverse complement.
TCGTAACGTCCAGGATCCCATAAAAGCACTTAGGGAAATGTCTCGCGTTGTGAAGCCTGGTGGTAGCGTGCTCATTCTTGAATTTGGACAGATTGACATCCCCGGATTACGTAAAGTCTATCAAATTTATTCTGAAAAAGTTTTACCTCTTATTGGAGGATGGGTTACTGGACAAAAGAAAGCCTACGAATACTTACAAATGTCTTCAGCCAGCTTTCCCTGTAAAGAAAATTTTATTGAACTGATGAAACAAGCCAATACATTCGATCAAATGACTTACACTCCAGTTACCGGAGGCATTGCCTATATCTACAAAGGTCGCGTGAAGTAAGTCTTTGTTACCTATATGCTTTTTGTTGGATTAAACTAATTCTTGAATCTTCAAGCCAACAAAGAGAGTCATCATGAAAATCACATTTTTAAAACGTTTTTTATTTGTGCTTGGTCTATTTCACTTTTCTTTTTTTAGTGCATTTGCACAAACAGCGACAAGCCCAAGCCCGGTTGCTCATCCTGTGGTTCAAAAAGTGAAAGAAAGTGCAACGAACGAAACCGTAAAACCGGAATCAAGTAAATCTGAATCATCGAAAGCTCTGGATCGCATCAAAAACTCGGATACGAATTTTTTCTCTTCACTCGACTATCCCGAATTACAAGTTGTCCCTCGAGCCAGTGATCGTTTGGCTATGGAGTCCCCGCTTGAAAAAGATTTAGGTTTAGCGATGTTCTGGCCTTTTCAGCTTTCTGGTTTAGCAACAATAGCCACTGGATTTATGATGAAGGGACGCCTGAAGGAAGAGGCCACGGAACAAGAACGAAAAGATGCCGATTTCGCTGCCAACGCGGCCGTGGGAATTGGCGCTGCATGGATTGGTCTGACTTATTACCTTCTTTCCACTGAACCTTATGGAAGCGAATTGGCTAAAATTCGAAAGTATAAGGGAACTGACAAAAGAACTGATCTGCTTCGGGAAAGAATTGCCGAAGAAGCCTTACAAAAGCCGGCGGAACTTATTCGCACCCTGACGTGGATGTCTTTTATTACAAATTTTGGAGTCACCGCTAACTTGATCGATCGATCGACTAAAGACAATAATCTTTATCCTGCCCTGGGTGCGCTTGCTTCATTTTTGCCATTCATTTTTAAAAACAGATATATAGAAAATTACGAGAAACATCTCGAGTACAAACGAAAAATATATGCACCGATTGTTTCCACTTCCCTTTTTCGTGATTCTGGGAATTACACGCCAGGTCTGCTGTTAACGTGGAATTATTAATGAAATCATTTTTTTATATTTTTATTATCAGCGCAGTTGCTTCCATCGCTGCAGCTGTTCCGAACAATGCGCTCTATGAGCCAAAAAAAATTGATCTGGTTGTCAAAGATAATAAAACTTATAAATCCTGCGACAGTGTTGGTGAATTCCAGAAAGCACTCGAGTTTTTAATAAAAAAAAGTGAACTCAATCTGAGCGAGGCTCAAAATTTAGAAAAAGCATTGGTTGTTTCTAAAGGTTGTGATGGCGCCGCCGATCGTTTTTCTTCTTTATTTTTACTGTTAAAAAAATCCGGAGTGGATTTAGGAAAAAGTTTCGAAGTCGCAATGGTTTTTTCTCAACTTGAGGATGCAAAGGCTCAAAACTTTCGGGAAATCTTTCAGAAAGCCTTTCTGGAAAATTATCTCAATCTGGATTTTACCTCGGCGTTTCGATTGAGCCTTGAACTTTCCAAAGATTACACTGGTGATCCGAATCTTCTTCGCAAAGATTTTTTATCCTTTGTAAAATTTTGCACTAGCGAAAAAGAAATGGCTTTGACTTTCCAAGCTTGCACCGAATTGGTTGTGAAAATGACTAAATACACATCCATGTATAAAGATGGGGCTTTTCCTTCCTTTGAAAAACTTTATAAATACATTCGTCAGCATAAATTACTTGGGCTTTCTATTGAAGAATCATTGAATCTTCTTTCGCAAATTTTAAGTTATGGTCCGAAAGCTCCGGAAAATTTTCAAAAATCAATCGATTACAGTCTTGGGAAGGGTCCAATCAAGATTTCCGAATCGATGGCCTTATCTTTGGCACTAGCGTTGGTGAAACACAGTTTAAAAGAAGAAAGTATGATCGAAACTGATTCAATTAAAAAATGAAATTTTTATTATCCGTCAGTATTTTTTTTAATGTATTTTTATTTTCCAAACTTCTCTTTGCGGTTGAAACACGAAGTTCGGTTGAATTTCAATGGGAAGAAGATCCTAAAGCCGTTGAATACGAAATTCAAATTTTAAATCAAGAAGGCAAAATTTTAAAAGTACTCAAGTCTAAAAGTAATCAATTCAAAGTAAAAATGCCCGTCAATAATTATAAAATTCAAGGGCGAATTAAAACTAAACTTGGCAACTATAGTCCGTGGTCAAAAGAAGCTGATTTATTGATTCCACCCAATAAAGTGAAAATTGAAGGCGATAAAGCTGAAATAAAAATTTTAAATGCCAATCCAAAAACATTAATTTTAAAAACCTCAATAAAATGGTCTATTTCCCCTCAGGCAAAAAAATATTTATTCAAATTAAAGGATGGAAATGGCACGATCTTGAAGGAACAAGAAGTGACTAAGCCTAATTTTAATCTGGAACTAAGTTCGGGAACTTATAAATATTCCATAACTGCTATTTCCCCTAATGGTGTTTCTTCCGAAGAGGTTGAGTCCCAAGCAACCTTACAAGTCAAAGCCGCGACTTTGGAAAAACCAAAATTCACCAAAACTTTAGATCCCGAAGGACGACCGCAAATCGTTTTTGAAAAGACTCCTGGTATTTTAATTCAAGGCGAGCTGGGCTATGCGAATTTTTTATCTGAAACCTGGTCTCCCTTGGATAAATACGAAGATTTCAAAGAGTCAAAGTGGCAGGCTCCGGCCTTACTCAAGCCCGGTCGGTATAGACTTTCCTTTTGGGCAACGACAAAAAATGCATCTAATTCAGAAAAAACTTTTGAAAGTTTTATTGTGAAACCGCGAGAAGCGGATTTGCTTTAGTTTAACGCCTAAAAACAGCCTCACAACTAGGTGCAAATATCGTCCGTGGACGTAGTAACATAGAAAATAATTCTCGCCCAACAAGTCGGAACCCAATTGATAGTTTTGGATAGCGTCCCGTTTTCTCTCCTAGTTTAACAAGCCTGTTAATTTGCAGAACCATCTGGATGCTTTCCAATGGTAATTCTGCTTTTTTTAAGTTCATCAGCGAAATCAATCTTATAAATCGATCCATTGAGTCCTCATGATTAAGAAGATTTTGCAGCTCGTTCTGAGAAAGAGACAGGTTTGAACCTTGGGCTTTTATCCAATCGTTTAAAAAGCTAAGAGATGCGGAATTTGATTTTACGCCTGATACAATGGATACGATCTCTAAAGACATATCTACCTGTTTGTTTGAAATTGGCAGAGCTTGTCCAAAGTCAATAACGGTTATGGTTTTAGATTTTTCATCAATTAACACTTGGCCATCATGAAGATCAGGATTTGCAAGCCGCATTTGCCCCTCTTGAAGCGAACGGAATATTCGTTTATGTTCAAAAACATATAAGCGGGACAACAAATCTTTGTAAAGTCTTTGATCTTTTTCCCAAAGTTTCTTGGCTGTAATACCAGGAGCTTTTCCCATCAGAATCGTAGTTCCATGAAGACCCTCAGCTGAGACTGTCTGAAGCTTCCAGTCCCCTAAACTTTGATCGTTGTAAATTTGAATAGCCTCTTTCTGTCTTTGAAAGACGGCTTGACGATCGAACTCAAGCTTTATACTTCGTTCGATCAAACCAGTTAGACCCACCACAAAATTATAGTCACGTCCCTTTGAACTCTTTGTGGCCAAAGAACGAACGAATTCCTTGAAGCGAGCAAAATCAGCCTCGGTTCTTTGAGCAATGTTTTCTCTCGAAATGTTAATCACCTTTATTTGATTATCGGTCAGATCCAAATACTCGATGGCCATGTTGACAGTACCTGCGCCCAATAATCCTAAAACTTTAATTTTGTTAAGATCTACTTTGCCATTCAGTTCTTTATAAATATGAACCATGATTTCATAGTAACCGGGAACTGGCGCTGCATCCTGGAAGTCAGCAAAGGCCGATTCAAATGCCTTAAATTCACTCACAAATGCCAAATACTGACCAAACTTCATACCCGGGACAAGGTAATTTCCTAAAGCAATCTGAATCATCTTTGTTTCATCAAGTGTCTTAGAAGCCAAAAGTTGAGAAAGTAAAACTGGAGCTCGCACTCCTTCCGCTTCTATGAGCGCAGATATTACGTCTCGAGCCACAACGCGATTATTCACAGTAACCTTGCTTAGAAGATAAGCCATTAACTTTTCTCGGTGCTCATTTCTAAAAATTTTCGATTGTGGTCCGACTAAAAGACTATTGACGAAGGTCGCGCGAATATAATCATTTTGATCGGCAAGTTGACTCCTCAACTTATGCGATTCCTCGACAACATTCACGCTTTCGATTCTGTTTTTTTCATTTATTTTGTATAAAAAATCAGGAACATTTTTTGATCGTCCCAAAAGATATTCTATGGCTTCAACTTGCGCCTCAAATGGCTGAGATTGAATCATCGAAGCGAACCCACTCCAAAGACGAATAATACCAGAAAAATTTTGAGCTCGTTCAGTTTCAGTGGATTCTGGGATAGAAAGCGTACTGTTGGTGGCTTGGGGTTGTGCTTGAGTCTTTTGAGCCACGACATTTCTTAAAGATAAAGCGAGGTCTTGGCCATTCACTTTGAAATCCAAAGTTTCCGAAAGTTCGTCCCAAATCTTATTCATTTTCCGACCTTCTTTTATGGCACCCATAATGCCATCCGCAAGCTGATTAACGAGGTCGTCCCTCCCAAGACTTCGTCGAACTTCAAGCAACTTAAGCATGTTCAATTTTTCTGAACCAGTTAAACCTTTAAGTTTTTCTAATACAAATGGCGTCAGTAGATCTTGTTCTTCGGGGGAAAGAATATATCTTGTCGAAAGAACTCGAACCGCTTTTAAAGCTAGATCTTGAAATTTTTTCTGAGATGTTGGCTTGTTCTTTAATATTTCACTTAACCAGACAAGAATAAATTTCGCGAAGCGATCCTTTGGAAGGTAACCATCGAAAGATTTTTTCGTATAACCAGATTTCGTCTGCTCAGCAACGTAATCCTCTGCATTTTTTAAAAACAAATTGAAAGATTTTTGTCCTTTTTCGGAGGAAAGATAGGAATTCAAAAGACCGTGAAATTGTAATTCTTCGAGAATGGCAATTTTGGCTGAAGTTACGTTACCAAAAATCTGCAGTCTGTCTATCGACATAAGATAATGGATGGCATCGTTATTTAAAATTTCAATTGTTCGCTGCCGAAACTGCTGATCTTGCCGAAAGAGATGACTGAAGGATCTTCCACTTTCTCCTATAATTGCAAGTCTTGCAAAGATTTGAATCCGAGTCTTCCAATCAAATTTGCTGGAAGCTGATGCAAAGCTATACAAATCAACCAATGTCTTTTGCAGGTCTATATTTTCTGAGGCGATCTGCGAAAGACGTATCGTGTCCGCCCGCAAAATCTGTTGAAGAAAAGTGAGCTGATCATTTTTAATTGAATCCAACCCAAGCCCAATGAATTTCAACCAAGCCGCACCAAATATTATTATTTCATCACCAGTTTCACGAGCTGACAGACTTGCAATTTTTGCAGTCTTGTAATTTTCTAGACAGGACGTCTCAAGTTTCATGATCAATTTTTCAAGACGGTCATGACCAAATTGTGCAGATAGTATCGCATTGTTTTTTGGACTTTTTATATTCACGATTGTCTTGGGCAACTCATAAATTACTGACTGATCGCGAAGTTGCGCCTCTGTTCTTGTCTCAAGCCATGCAAGTGATGCTAAAGCTGACCGCACACTCCATTCAGTACTGAGATTAATATAAATATTAAACTTTTGATTCTGAGCATAGACATCTTGGATGTCTTTTACCGTACTATGCCAAAAGCGATTTTTTTCAGCCAGTTGACCAAGCAAGATTGTTAAATTTTTTATGTCTTTAAGTTCCGACTGCCATCTCGCCAATGTAGGCATACCTAACTTTTCGGTCCAAACTTTATTTCTAGAGAGGCCATCGCTATTCAGCTTCATCAGCACATCAGACAACTGGCTTGAAAGTTGATCATCGATTTTGTCAAAGAAGTGCCGAGCAGACGACCCGTCCTCACTCACTAAAAAGAGAAACGCGACTCTTGCTGACTTATCTCCATCAGATTGTTTTGAAAGATAGTTTAGGAATCTACTAAAGACAGGGGAGGCATCCTTATACTTCCAAAAATCGTTATTGTTACTAAAGAAAGTTGCAAACATATCCATAGTTTCCTTCTGAAATATTTTTTCAGAAGATATGGTTTTTATATCCTTTAATAGCCGAGCAAGGTCTCGTTTTGTTGACCGTGGCATTTTGCCGGGAAACGTTTTAACTACCTCATCAAAGAAGCCCGGAAGTAGTTCATCGGAAACTTGCCTCAAAGATGGATTTTTATCTAAACGCTGAACAATGGAATGCAATAAAAGGGTCAAACGCAACCCCTCATGATGATGGGATGACGTCACGGACTCTTCAATTTGACTGATTTGTTCTTCAATCGTAATGGCATTTTTACTCTGATAACTTAATAATTCCGCCATGGCACTGTAACCTGCATCGAGATTGAATTTTCCACTCATAAAGTCCAAAGCACCTTTATCCGCTACAACTTCGTTAGCTTGAGAATGAATCAGTTCCATTAGTGAACCAGCAGATTTACTATGACCTTCTGCGTGGTGTTTCATCTCGTGTCCCATTATAAAAGCTAACTGTGATCGAGTTCGAACAAGCTTCAACATGGCCGTTGATATGTGAATTAGAGCAAGGGGTTTACTGTCAGTAATACCATGAGCCAGTTTTAGATTTTTATAAGTCACTCTTTCATTTTTTTCTAATCCGTTATCTAATCTCATTAGCTCCGCTGATGCTATTGGCTCTCCACTTTCGCGAATTTCAACAATCCAATGAAAGTCATCCTGACTTGGATTATTCCTATTTAAGTCATTAATAATTTCCTTCAAATATGAGTCAGCTTGCTGAATTAATGGATGCCATTTACGACCTGGTTTATTAAGTTGAACACCTACATCGCTTTCGAAATGTCGGCGAAGAATTTTGGCATCAGGCTCCGTCGGAGAAGTTGTTACACTATCTCCAAAATCGACGGAGTTTATGTAATCCGAAGCGGATTTTTTCGATGTTTCTTTCCCAGCTGCAAGAGCGATTGTTGTGTTAAAAAAAATAAGGGCTAAGGTCGTTAAGACTTTCGTACAAAAATGAAATTCAGCGTTTTCCATAATAAATGCTCCGTAGCCAATTTGAATAGTCAGGTGTCAATCTTTTAGACATTCGGAGCTTTCTAGATCCGCAGTAATGTCCAAAAAATCACCCAAACACATAACTTAACTGAGATTTCATAAGGCGTGCCATAGAACTAATTTTGCGAATTGAATCGGAAATTAAATAGACACGTTAACTGTAATTGATATTTGCTCTGCTTGGACCGAGAATAGGTTGCTAATAGCATTAAAGGTCACTGCTGGTCAGAAATTCGACAGGTTTTTTCTCTTGATACTTCATAATTTCAGCATTTTTATTCGGAAGTATATCTTCGGGTGGCTGGCATACTTGTCGCAACCTATAGCTCTAAAGGAAGTTGTCCAACCCTGGAAATAAATCCTACGGGTACCGACAACATTACAAATTTATGAAATACAATAAAGTTATTTTCAGCGGATTTATTGCAAGTTTATTATTATCAACGGGATCTTTGGCTTTCGCAAAACAATCGGATTTTGAACGCGGATATAATGCGGGAAAAAAATCATGTAATCAAAATCCAGGAAAAACACTTGTTCAAACATATTATAGCTGTGGAGCTTCACTTGGTGAAGGTGGAAGCAATAGATTATTCAAAGCTTCTGAATATTCAGATAGCACAAGAGCTGTTGAAGAAATGGAAAGTTACCCAGATAGTGGACATAATCTTTTGAATGAGACCTGCGCACAAGCTCGAGATAGACTTAACTCTGCATTGGTGAAACAAAAATAGTTTTAATCTCATCGATCTAATCTTGCCCACAACAAATGATCCGCAAGCACAAGCCAAATCATACTTTCCAGAACTGGGACTGCTCGCGGAACGATACAAGGATCGTGGCGTCCCTTCTTTGCTATGTCTTTAATTGAACTGGTTGGCTTAAAGTGCACTCGAACAGAAATATCTTCACCCGTAGAAATTCCACCGCGAATACCGCCATACTTTGAACTTTCCATTTGATCATGAAAATCTGTACCTTGATGACGACTGGATTCAAGGCCGCTACCAAATTCAAAAGCGGCGGTGGCACCAACTGACATCACCGCTGCTGCCAAATCTGCTTTTAATTTATGAAAGACCGGTTGACCCAAATTTTCCGGAGGATTCTGAATTAATATTTCGCCAACTCCACCGAAGCTTTCACCATTTTGAATCGCTGATTCAAGAAATTTTTCTACTTCAGATGAGCGCACCGATGGAAATCTAATTTTTGAATTTTCCACGACCATGCTGTCAATTTTTTTCTTTTCCTCATTTGAAATTTCAAAAGGGCCAATGTTTTGTGACCAGCCTATAACTTTTGTCTGAGGCGAAAACTTTTTTATCAACATTTGCGCTACAGAACCTGCCATAACTCGTGCGACTGTTTCTCGACCCGAAGCTCTTCCTCCTCCTCTAGGATCAACATGCCCAAATTTCTTTTTCCAAACATCATCGGCATGTCCAATTCGCGGAGTTTTCTCTACTTCTTGGTAATCCGCAGAACGAGCGTCTTGATTTTTTACGAACATAGCAATCGGAGTTCCCAAAGTGAGTCCTTGATACACACCACTCAAAATTTCAACTTCATCACTTTCGTTTCGTTGGGACACGCTGGCATTTGTTCCTGGACGCCGTCGTTTTAAGTTTGATGCTAATAATTCGTGATCAAACGGAATTCCCGCAGGGCAAGAATCTATGACCACACCAAGCCCATTGCCATGACTTTCTCCGAAAGTGATGACTTTAAAAATCTCGCCAAAACTATTTGCACTCATAAGTATTCACTCCAAATTTTTTGTTGAGCTAAAGCTTGAATCTCGAATAGACGGGTTCCAGAAAAATATTTTGCATTATATTTCTGCGCTACCTCTAGGCCCATTGAATTTTCTTGATAATTTAAATCAAAAACTAATTGAGGACACCAAGAATGAGGCGGCCATTTGGTTTCTACAGATCGAGACGAGGCCCATATCAAAACAGCAGGGCTTTCGATTGGCTTTGCTAATTTTGTTTCTACACCTACCCGAGCCTGAATGAATTTCGCCTTTGGTAAATTCGACCTGATTATATTCGTGGTTCCACCACCACCCCAAACAATAATTTCCTCTTCATTAACTTTATCAAGATCTGCAATCGCTTCATTAAAGCTTTGAGCAAAGGCTTCCCGATCTGTGTTGTTACCTTGCCAATAATTTCCAGATGAATTCCAGGTCAAAGTATTGATACTTTCAAATTGCTTTTCGGCATCACCTTTACTTTGACTCAATAAATAAGCCTTTTTTTTCAAAGGCGAGGTGACAGCAACAAAGGACAATCCCAATTTCTGCAAAAATGACAACGCCACTTCAAATTCTATTTCTTCCAATGGAATAGCAAAAAATGAATTTTTTTTATTAACAAAAAAATCGAAATGAAAGGTTGGCGAAAAACTATGACTTACAGGCTGCCCCACTACGGCGGCAAAACGAGCCGTCTTCGACCAAGCACTTAACCACTGATACAATGTTGGTTGATCAGAAATTTCACCTGGACCTTGACGCCAAAAATTTATTTTTTGCCGCCCCTTCATCCATAGGCGAAACCAAATCCAACGGCCGTCTGTCGAACGTGGCAGAAAATTTCTTTTTTGAGGCTCTTGCAACCACCACTCGTAACCCAACATTAAATCAGTCCAGTTCTGCACTAAGGGACAAAGTTTCAATTGAACCCTATCAGTCACAACTTCGCCTAAAGACTTAATTCCATCACGAACATCATTTTCATGGCTGGATAAAATTAATTTTTCTGCATTCACATCAGACCAGGGCGATCGCCCGTACTGAGTGTCCCAATCCAAATAAGCCCATTTTGAATAATCTAACTGAATTGGTGGATTATTATGGCGTTGGGAATATATTTTATATTCTAATGCTACATTATTTTGTAATAACAAAATTTCTTCATTTGTCCATTGATCGCTGCGAACTTCTAAAAATGATTCTGAAAATTTTTGCGACTGATCAAGAGAAGATAAAGTTTCAATGCCAATGTCGGAAATTGAATTATTATGCAACAAATTCTTGTCCGAAGCATTGAATATACTTTGAAGTATTTTATTTTCAATGGATTCAGATATTTTTTTTCCTTCAGGCAAGGTGTAGATTGCATTAGCTCGCTGTCGAAATATAGCTTCTCGCTTGAAGCGATGAATTTCAAATTCATCCAAGGCATCATGCGTGGGTTCCAAACGTGGCCGATCTAAAAAAATTCGACCGGCCCTATCTGTTTCTCTTCGCACCCAAATTACAAAATCCTTCGCAGAGATTCTGGAAAGATCAAAGCCAGCGCCAAGGACGCACAATAAATTGTCAGAAGATCGATTTAAATTTTCAAATATTTCATTTTCACACTCGCGAAAAAAAATTTCTCCTTTGTCTTGGAAAAGGATTTCAATTTTTCCATATTTTTTTTCTATTTCTTCGTCTAAATCATAACTGGGGCCTTTAAAAAAATTTCTTTGCTGTATTCTGCAAAGCAAACTGGTTTTCCCTGCACCACGATGGCCTACTAGAAAAAATCTCATGGTTGCAAACCACTGAGTTGCCAAAATTCGGGAAAACTTTTGTCCACAACTTTGGGATTTGAAATTTTAATATTATGACCAATAGACTTCATTAAAGCAGCGGCCATAGCCATACGGTGATCCGACGCAGGATCAAAATTGAGTTGAGTATTTTTAAACGTATTTGAATAACCAGAAATTTCTAAACCATCATTTAAAAGCTGATTGGGAACGCCACAAAGATCGAGCAATTCTTTAGTTTTAGCTAAGCGATCTGATTCTTTATGAGCTAGCTGTGAAGCGCCGGTCAATTGGCTAACTCCTTGGGCCTGGCTGCACAAACAAGCCAATACAGGAAAAAGATCCGGTCCATTTTTTAAATTAGCTACGAGAGGCGACAAAGATTTCGTTTGATGAATCAATAAAGACTTATTTATTTTTTCCGTTAAAATTCCCATTTTTTGAAATAAATTTAAAAATTCAAGATCTGGCTGTGTACTTTCAAATGGAAAATTTTTAATTTCTAAATTTTGATGAAGAGCTGCTAAACAAGCCATGGAAAATACAGAACTTAAATCAATTTCAATTTTTACTTCAGTGATTGCTGGTTTTTGTCCAGCTAAAATTCGGAATGAGCGTCTATTTGAGGTTTTAGAACTTTCAATGACTTGAAATCCTACCTGACGAAAAAATTTTAAACTCATATCAAAGTAAGATTCAGAATTTTGTTCCTTTTGCATGGAAAAATTTAAATCCTTGTCGAGGTTGCAGGAATTCAACAATAAGGATGTTGCAAACTGACTGCTGTCCTTGGAATCGATATAAATCTCTGATGGAATTTTCCAACCTTCGGAATAAATTTCGACAAAATCTTTTCCCCAGTTGTTTTTTATATTTAGTTGATTCATAAGATCAGCTAAGCCCGCATGAGGACGACGGAACAAGGATTCTTTTCCACGCAAAATCCACTTCCCAGGTATCCGCGAGATCCGAAGTGCCAAAAATCGCAAAGTGGTTCCACCTTCACCTACATTCAATTCACGCTCAGAAGACATTCGTGCCAATGATTGTTGCAAATAAAGAACGTCTTCGCTTTTTGTGTTTCCTAGGATCTGAAGCGCTGGAAAATAAGATTGTAAAATCAATGCTCGATTCATTAATGATTTTGAACTGGGAATCTCAATACTTTGAAGCATGAACAGCCCTTTGCGTGAGCTTTCGTTGTCTTTTAAACTCAGATAAAAAATCGTTAATAACGATACTTTTTAAAACTACTTTTCCTCGGCCATAAATAAAGGGCTCAAGGATATTTCCTTTATTCGATCGTTTTTTATCCTGCATCAAGGATTTTTTAATATCAGAAACAGGCGCCTGAAGAAGTTGGTGATAAATATCGGATTGAAAACTAATGGGCCAAGTTGTGGCTTGAATAATTTCTTCAAATTCACGATCAGATAAAAATTTATTCGAACGACTCCAAATCAAAGAGAACACAACTCCGTACAAAACCGCTTCCCCATGGGAAATATCAAAACTGCCCTCGATGGCATGAGCAAAGGTGTGTCCCAAATTTAAAACATGTCGAATTTTTTTTAATTCCAACGGATCTTTGTTAACCACGTCGTTCTTCGCTTTGATGGCCAAAGGCAAAGCAGAATATATTTTTTGATTATCTATTTTTTTTATTTTTTTCAGTTGAGAAAACAAACTGGATTTCGAGATTAAAGCCATTTTCATCAGTTCGCCAAAAACCTCAACCGCTCTTTGTTCGGGCTGTACAAAAAGAATTTCTTTTACGATTTCAATTTTTTCAGGAAAATAAAAAGTTCCAATTTGATTTTTATAATTTGAAATGTTCAAACCATTTTTGCCACCGTGGGAACTATCCATTGCTGCCAACCATGTGGTGGGTACCAAAATTAATTTAACCCCCCGCTTGATAACGCTTGCTAAGAAGCCGCCAAGATCCGTCAGTGTTCCGCCACCGACCACCAGAATTGTCATTTCTCGAGAAGAAAAATTTTCTGACTCTTTCAGCACTGTTTGCACAAGTTCAGGAAAGTTTTCTAAACTTTTGCTAGCTTCGCCCGCAGGTAAACCAATGCGGACGGAAAAGGCTTTAGCCCATTTCCGAAAGCTTAAAGAATATTTAAGTAAATCTTGATCGTACAATAGCACTGTTGAGTTAGGATAGCTGGAGCGTTTAGCTAAGGTATTCCTGAAAATAACTTTGGATTTCATTTCGCCAACTTAGGTCGGAGTGCCCAATAAATCAAGTTTCATTAGAAGGTCTACGTTAGGTCCCATTTAATCTGGGGCAACTGGTTAGTCTGTAAGTACTTATTAATGCGCGAAAAGGGTTTTGAACCAAAAAACCCCCTATAAGAAGATAAAGGAGAAGGATGAGGAGCTTCTATGACCAAGTGCCTTTTACGATCAACAAAGGCTGCCTTCTTTTGAGCGTAGGCACCCCATAAAACGAAAACAAGATTTTCCCGTTCTTCATTAAGCACATGAATGATTCGGTCAGTAAATTCTTCCCAACCTTTGCTTTGGTGCGAGCCCGCCTTGCCGCACTCTACGGTAAGAACGCTATTTAAAAGCAAAATGCCTTGTTTAGCCCAGGCGGAAAGGTTTCCATTGGAAGGAATCGCTAGTCCCAAATCTTGATTTAATTCTTTAAAAATATTTTGAAGTGACGGCGGGAAATCGACTCCGTCTTTTACCGAGAAACACAGTCCGTGAGCTTGCCCAGGACCGTGATAAGGATCCTGCCCTACAATCACCACTCGAACTTTTTCAAAAGGGACAGCATTCAAAGCAGCGAAATACTCTTCGCCTCGAGGAAAAATTTTTTTTCCCGCCTTAATTTCCTTAAACAAAAATTCGCGTAAAGATTTCATTACCGGTTTTTCAAATTCGTCGGCTAGTCGAGTTTTCCAGCAATCAATAAGTTTTATTTCACTCATAACTATCAGCTACCTAATCCATTAAAAAAAATCAATGCGAAATGGATTGATTTGAGACGCTGTCTCATAAAACTGGCCGTGGGGGCCAATTACAGGCTTTTTGTCGATTTTTTTGAATCAGGACCTCGCTTGACGTGCTTGAAAAGAGCCCCAATGTTAGAATTAAGAGGTAGCCAAAGGAGGTCCTTATGTCGAACCTTCGAAGCCCTTCAGTTAAACTTCTTGAAAAGAGTCCAGAGGTTAAGTCCTATATTTATCAGCAGATTCTTGAGTTTGAACCCTTTGTAACTGCGGATACGGTTATTGCCGTTATTGCGCGCGATCCAAAAAAATTAATGCTCCAACTTGAATCAGAAGGAAAAACTGAGCTGATTGAAAAATTACCTAAAATGTATCGAATTGCGATTATTTTAAAAGAAGGTGATACAAAAATCCAAGATGAAGGCTTGGCTGACGATATTTTTGAAGCCATTAAAATCGCCAAAGAAAAACTTTTGGTTCGCCTGCAAGCCATTCACGACTCAGTGATTAGCAAATCGGAACGACTGCAACAAATTCAAAATGCTTTGCAAAATCCACAAGTACATTAGGTTTTTTTGTTGTAGCTTAGAAGAAAATAGAGAATTTTTAGCTGTCGAAAAAGCTCAGACATAACGTTTGGCCTACATGTTTGCAGTAGGACGAAGGCCAAACATGTAGGCCAAGCCGTCTATGGACCCCGCCGAAGAAGCAAGTAATTTTTTGATCTT
>JBBTCO010000011.1:0-28142 GCA_038043185.1 Bdellovibrionota bacterium | reverse complement strand
GATGCCGCCCTTGTTGTCGTCCCCTATTATAACAAACCTCCGCAAAGAGGAATCTACCAACATTTTCGTCAAGTGGCTGAACAAAGTGATTTCAGTGTTTTTGTTTACAACGTCCCTGGGCGTACGGTCGCAAGTATTGACGTCGATACGCTACAAAGACTGAGTGAAATTCCGCAAATTATCGGAATTAAAGAGGCAACGGGAAAAGTTGATCTTTTAAAAGAAATGAAAAGCAAAACACGCAAAAATTTTATTTATTTATCTGGCGATGATGGCACTTACGTAGAGTTTTTAAAAGCCGGAGGTCAAGGTGTTATTTCGGTGGCTTCGCATGTAATTCCAAAGGCTATGCGCAACTGGACGGATTGGGCAAATCGAAGCGAATGGCACAAGTCCGTGGAAGATAGCCTAAAGTACAATAAGCTGATGGAATTATTATTCGTCGAAGCCAATCCGATTCCTGTAAAAAAGGCTTTGCAGAAAATGGGATTCATCTTAACAGCTGAACTGCGACTTCCTCTTGTTGAAATGGATGCAGATTTGGCAAAAATGTTGTTTTCAGAAATGAAAGATTGCGGAGTTTTAACGTGAAAAAAAATAAAGTCGGCATGCTTGGTGCTTCGGGACGCATGGGGCAGGAAATTTTGCTGTGCCTCGAAGGTCAAACCAAGTTCGAAGCCTTCTTGGGATGGTCAAACCAGAAAGAAGAAACTGGTTATAAACACAGCGTGACCAAGCTCGAGCCAGACTTAGTGGATAAAGTTGATATTTGGTTAGACTTTTCCACGCCGGAAGCCTTGATGAGTGCTTTGCCAAAAATAGGACGTTCAAAAAAGCCGATCATTTCAGGAACAACGGGGATGAGTGAAATACAAATGAAAAAGTTAAATTCATTGTCGACTTCAGCTCCGGTGATGTGGTCTTCAAATATGAGCTTGGGAATAGCTGTCTTAATGAAAACGATAGAAAATTTAAATTTAATCTCTCACTTTGATTTTCAAATTGAAGAAACGCATCACAAACTTAAAAAAGATCGCCCGAGCGGCACGGCCTTGTCTTTACAAAAAAAACTCCAGAAGGTTGTAAAAAAGAATCTGCCGCCGGCCGTTTCCATGCGCGGCGGAGGAGTTGTCGGAGTTCATAAAATTTGGGCTTATGGCACAGAAGAAACTCTGTGTTTTGAGCACACCGCGCTTCAGCGGCAGGTTTTTGCTCGTGGCGCGATTTGGGCTGCTGAAAGACTTTTAAAAAAGCAAAACGGCTTTTATGTGTTTGGAGATTTACTGAAGTGAATCGGTTTTTAGTACAAATTTCATTGAATATAACAAGGGGCTCGCAGGGATTAACTGAAATTCTGAGCGAAGTTCTTAAGAAAAACAAAATACTTTCAATTTCATCTGTTTATAAAAGAAAAGAAATTTTTCAAGCGGAACTTGAAGCCCAATTTATTTTAGTGATTTGTTGTGAGCAAGAAGGACCATGGCAAGACGCTCAAAAAAACTTAAAAATTGCATCTCGAAGGGGCCAAGTCACTTTGTTGGTTTTTGAAAAAGAAGTGATCATGACACCGGAAATGACTTTGCCTTCACCAGACCTTCACAGTGATCCTATCGCAATTTTAGCCGCGGCCGAAGTCTGGCCTGGTTATGTTCACCCAATCTATAAAAAACCGCTTTCATCGCTTGTCGGACATGGCCAAAGAACCGATCGTGGCGAGTTTTTATTTCAAGGACAAAATCTGCTCGAGGAAGCCCGTAAGCTATCTGGACTATAGGCCTGGGGTCTTGCCTCAATTCGGACAGTGGTCTCTAATGAATAGTTCATGAAGCTTTTTCAAAGAATGAGTGTTTTATTTTTAACGGGACTTTTGTGTTCTTGCCGCACAGATGGCGTTTTTCTGCATGAAGTTCCGGGAAGCGCTTCGGATGCCAGAAAAGCCATCGTTTCTGTTATTGGCGAGCCTAAAAGTACAAGCAGCAATGGGCAAGAACTCGTTAGTCGCTATCACGATAAAGATGGACAATTTAATGAGGACATAAAAAACAACAAAGAGCGTCGCTTCACGCGCATTACGATTTTAGGAGATCGCCGCCCCTTTGATCTTCAGATCGAAGTTGTTATTGAAAAGAAATCAATCGAAGGGGGCTACGCTTTTTTTGCCCTTGATGAAGTTTTAGCGAAAGAAATGGCAACAAAGATAAAAAAAGCACTTAACCAAAGTCTCGACAAGCGCAACATGATTGACGATTTCAGGGCTTTCTAATTAACATAAAGTATGAACTTTTGAGGTGAATCTGTACATTCCATCGATTCTGTTGATTATGGCATTTGCTTTTTTTACCATTGGACCTTCGTCCTTGGGTCAGATGTCTTTTGTGCAAATTCATAAAACTCTGACAATTAAAACAAACAAGAACCTTCCTCCTTACATTGCCTATGAAGCCACGCAGTCACAAATACCTTCTGAAAAGAGCGAATGGGATCTGTTAACACAAAAACCATCACAGCCCTTACTTTTAAATAAAACTTTCGGGCCAGACCCTCGGCCATTCGCTCAAAAAATTGTTTTACAGGAAGTTGTTATTCAAAAAGAAATTCAAACGATTAGACCAGTACAGTTTAATCCCTCATTAGAGAACAAGAGAATATCAGTCCCAATTGTTCGCGAAGACAGTGAAGATTGGAAAAATGATTTAACTCCGGAACAAAAAGAGCGTGTGGCGCGGATCGACGTTAGCGAGCCACAAGTCGCATTACCCATTTTTCAAAAAGCAGAAGCGACAAGGGCTTTTCAAAATAAACCCAGTTACGCGGCAGTTTCGGGTCAAGCATCAACGCGAGCTCAAAAAGCTAATGAATTTTCTGAAAAGAAAATCAGCGGGATTGGAACAACGCAAACGACCCAAGCGAGTGATCTTATGATCGCAAGCAATAGTCCTGATTTTGATACAAATCTTTTGAAAAACGAAATTCAGATTATGGGCCACATTGAAATTCACAAGGGTTTAGCAATTACAAATGAACATCATATTGAGCTGAGAAGAAAAGAAGAAGGAGTCTCGCAGGAGCGCGGCGAAATTGATTTGCAAAAAGGAACATATTCTATCCGTGTCTTAGAACCAAGAGGAAGTTTAACCGCCCAGCTTGTTAGTAAAAATGGCCAAATTATTGGTGAAGGAGCTGTGCGAATTGCTCAAATTGCACAACAAGACAATAAAACATATCAAGGGCCAAAAATAAGAATTTTTCCAAAGTCCGAAATGTCAGGACAAGTATTAAGCGCTTATAAAACCGAGAGCAAAGAACCCGCGCCCGAAAAAACAAAAGTGACATTTCTTGATGGCTCCGTTGAATTTGATGTAAAAAAAGATGGCCAAATTCAATACGACTCCTTAATTCGAGGATCTTCGACGCTGCTAAGGGCGCAGGCCCCAGGCTTTGCGCCAACTCAACAAATTGTTACTTCTGGAAATGATTTTCAAAGTATTTTATTTCCCGAGTCGATGATCTCTTCATTTAAAAATATTGTTAGTGAGCAAAGACATGCGAACTATAATGATCCGAAAGTTCCTGTGATTTGGGGACAAGTACTACAAGACGGTCATCCTGTTGCGGGCTTACAAGTTAGCCTTGAAGCGTATGATTCTGCAGATATTATTTATTTTAACGAACTTCATCTTCCCGATCCAAGCTTAACGGCGACATCGACTCAAGGAGGCTTCGCTATACTGAATCCTCCTCTGGGTTTTCAATCCCTGCTTGTCACTCGAGGAGATGTTTATTACGCTCACCAAAATACCATCGTTGATGAAGGCGTGACTTCATTTGTACGATTGGAAACGAGTCTTAAAACAGAAAATGCGAGCGTCAAAGTCTATGATGCATTTACTGGCCAAGCGCAAAGAGCCGAATTAACTATTCAAGGTTTGTCGGAAAAGATTTTCGTTGAAGATGGTTATCAAAATATTCTTCTTCCTCAGGTTTCGCAATTAAGTTTGCTCGAAGCTTCGCCGGCGCAAGGCTATCTAGTAGCAACCTACTTGTACAATGAAGCTCAGGGTTACATTCATGTCCCACTTATTTCTGACCAATGGATAAGTTGGGTTTCATCCCAACTTAGAATCAGCCAAAGTCCGGCAAGAAGTTTAATTATTGGTTTTGTTCCTGACGAAGAGTTTGAAATTAGTGTATTAAACTCTGAAGACATTCCTGCTCAAAATATTGTGTATTTCGATTCTCAGGGGCAAATTGTAAAATCGAAAATTGGCACAGCCGGCGGTGGTTTTATTATTTTTAATGCTCCAGTGGATGTTTTAGAAGTTTCGGCCCAATTGGTAAAATCCCAAAAAACCATGTCACGTGTTATTCCCGCTCAATCCGGGAAGGTAACAGTATTAAGTTACCGAACAGAATAATGTTTTTGAACTAAGTTTTTAAAAAAGTCACCGCGAACT
Source organism: Bdellovibrionota bacterium (assembly GCA_038043185.1). Taxonomy (GTDB): domain Bacteria; phylum Bdellovibrionota; class Bdellovibrionia; order Bdellovibrionales; family Bdellovibrionaceae; genus UBA5009. The sequence continues at coordinate 23,688 of JBBTCO010000011.1, read as the reverse complement.
TCAAAGTTTTTGAAATGGTCTAAACTTGTTCCGCCTGGGGAAAACAAAACCCAATCTTTTTTTTGAGCTTTTTCCATCACCGCGCTAAAGCAACCATCAAGATTGGTGAAGGTTGAACCAAGTAAGCCGGAACATTTCGGGATAAGGTCTTTGGATTCGCCAAAAAAATAAAATAAAATATTGGGGTTTCCAGCCAGGCGAGACAACTCATGCCAAGGTAAGTTTTTATCTCGACCACCAAGAAGCAGATGTATTTTTTGAGTTCCCGTCACATTTGGCAAACAAGAGTCCACCGCCATTAAAACGCTTTCGATAGATGTGGCCTTGCTGTCATTAATAAAATTAATTTCATTCCATGTTCCAAAAAATTCCATGCGATGGGCAAGTCCGGGAAATTCAATAAGCGCTTTCATCTGATCCGATGGAATTCCCAATTCCAGAAGCAACTTTGCGGCGACGGCCAAATTTTGCAGGTTGTGTTTGCCCACAAGACGAGCGGATGACAGATTTAAATTTTCTAATGAGTTATTTTTTGGAGTGGTCCAAAATAAAGGACAATTTTTATCAGCAATTTTTTCGAGTGCATTTTTACGTGAAAAAAGATCCGTACTTTCTTGATTAAGCACCACAGGACCCTTGCATAAAGTAAGAATTTTCATTTTTGATTCATAATAGGCTTCGAGCGAAGAATAACGTTCTAAATGATTCGGCGTTAAAGAAGTGATAGCAGCGCCAGACAGAGTTAAATTTTTACAGTTTTCTAGCTGATAACTGGAAAGTTCTAACACCACCCATTTGGCTCGCTGTCGCTTCCCAGTAGACACCTCACGTGCGTAGTCACAGAAAGCGGTGCCCAGATTGCCACCCACAAAAGTATTTTTATCTAGCGCAGTCAGTACGGCGCCTATTAAAGAAACTGTGGTGCTTTTCCCTACGGAACCTGTGACGCCGATAAGAATTTCACTTTCCAATATCGAACAGGCCAAATTAATCTCGCTGGTAATTTCGACACCTCGGGCTGCCGCTGCAACTATCCAATCTTTTGTAAGCGGAACACCAGGAGAAATGACTAAGGTTTGAGGCTGGTAAAGCCTGAAGAGCTCATTCGGGTCTGACGCCTGGGCCTGAGCTGATTTTTCATCAAAGGTAATGATATCCTTTTGAGGGTATCCAAGACTAAGCAAAAAGGATCGGGCGGATTCACCGCTAAGACCTAACCCCACAATGGCAATGGGAGTTTTAAGAGAAATTTTCATGGACCCCAGTCTCGATGAAAAAGAGATCTTTGCCAAGATCTTTATTATTAGAGAAGATAAACCAATGTTAAATAGTGATTTTAAATCAACTCAATATACAGCAATTATTAGCGACCTTCATTTGTGCGAGGCCGAGCCTGTTAATAAAAAATTTCCTCTTTGGAAAAAATATAAAACCCGCGAATTTTTTTATGACGAGGTTGTTAAGGAATTTCTTTCTCATATCGAGTCCATGGCTGCAGGTGAAAAAGTTGAGTTAATTTTGAATGGCGATATTTTTGATTTTGACAGTATCACGTCCATTCCGGAAGACCCGTTATTTCACGTGACATGGGTTGAAAAAAAACGAGGACTTTTCCCTCGTGAAGAACGAGCGCTGTATAAAATGAAATGTATTCTTCGCGATCACGTCGAGTTCTTTTCAGCTTTACGTGAATTCATGATTCGTGGTCACAAAGTTGTATTTATTTTTGGTAACCATGATGTTGAGCTTCATTATAACTTGGTTCAGGCAGAAATTCGGAAAGCCTTTGATTTGCCCGAAGAGGCGCAGTCCAATATTCGTTTTGTTGAGTGGTTTTATGTGAGCAATCAGGACACTTTGGTCGAGCACGGCAATCAGTACGATGCTTACTGCGTTTTTGAAGATCCGATCAACCCCTTCATGAGAAGTTACAATTACGTAACAATGAAGCTGCCCTTTGGAAATTTAGCGTGTCGCTACATCATGAACGGAATGGGTTTTTTTAATCCGCATGTTGATACTAATTATATTATGAACTTTAAAGACTACATTGCTATTTTCCTTCGCTATATGGCTCGCGCTCAACCGCTTGTTATTTTCACTTGGTTTGGCGGAGCGCTGATGACACTTTATTTTACCATGCGAGATCGCATTTTAGTGCCACTCAGAAATCCTCTGCGAATTGAAGATCGAATTCAAAGAATTGCCGATCGATCGAATGTTGAACCTCGAGTAGTACGAGAAATGAAAGAGCTCTTTGTTTCTTCATCAACTCGAAATCCCTTTTTAATTATGAAAGAGCTGTGGCTTGATCGGGCTTTTCTTCTTCTGGTTGCATTTATTGTCATTTTTCAATTTTTTACGGCCATGAAAGCTGCATTTGGAGTGTCTTTATTTTGGGGATTTATTCCATTATTTTTGATGATTCCCTTTTTTCTGTTTTATTCTAAATCGATCATTTCAAATGTGAGTACTTACAAAGAGCCGGATGAAAGAATATTGGCGATCGCAAGTTCGATCACCTCTGTTAAGCGTATTGTTTATGGCCATACTCATGTCGCGAGGCATGAAATTATTGGCCCCGTAGAGCACTTGAACTCGGGTAGCTGGTCCCCAGCTTTTTTAGATATAGAATGTGCAAAGCCAGTTGACCAAAAAACTTTTGTTTGGATTTTTCCCTCAGAAAGCCAGCATAGAAAAGCAGAGCTAAGGAAGTTTGTTTCCGGACAATCTGAAATTTTCAGGAATCCAAGAAATAAATAACGCGACGCCCATAAATGCATATAGCGGCATTTAAAGAATTCATTGTCTTAAAACTAGGCCTATGCCAGGCTCAAATCACCAATACGCATTGGAGGCATAAATGTCAGATGTAGATGTATTAGTCGTAACAAGCAAAGTTAAAAAATTGATCAAAGAAAAAGGCGAAATGAATACTTCAGCCGCTACGGTTGAAATATTAAGTAAAGCCGTTGAAAAACTTTGCATCAAAGGGATTGAGAGTGCTCGCGCTGATGGTCGTAAGACCGTTATGGATCGCGATATCATTATTGATCACATTTAATTTGTTGAGCTGATCAGTTTTTGTAGCTCATCCCAATCGATGATGTCGACGTCAAGGCTTTGAGCTTTTTCAAGTTTTGAACCAGGATCGTTACCGACAATAAGATAAGTTAATTTTGATGAAACGGAGGATAAAATTTTCCCTCCGTTTTTTTCTATTAAATCTTTGGCCTCATCTCGCCCTACCGGCAAAGAGCCGGTAATTAAAAAACTTTTTCCTGACAAAGAGCCTGTTGTTGCTCGCGCTGGCCCAGAAATCTTCACGCCAAGATTTTGCAGTTCTTTAATTTCTTTTGCGAGCTTTGGATTTGTAAACCATGTTTGAATAGCCTGGGCCACCTTCGGTCCAATCTCTGGAACTTGTAAAAGCTCTTCGGAAGAGGCCTTTGCTAGATTTTCAATTGTTAAAAAGTGCTCCGCCAGATGTTTCGCCGTTTGTTCGCCGACAAAACGAATTCCTAGGGCATGGATCAAGCGAGGTAAAGTCGTTTGACGACTTTCATTGATAGAAGAAATGATATTTTCCACGGATTTTTCGCCCTGGCGTTCAAGTTGCAAAAGTGATTCAGCATTGAGTCGATAAAGATCAGAAAATCTTTTTACTAGTCCCGAATCAACCAAAGCTTCAATTAAGCGGTCCCCAACTTTTTCGATATTCATCGCCCGCCGTCCAACAAAATGTTTAAGAGACTCTTTAATTACGGAATCGCAAAAGGGATTTACACAGCGACTGATTACCTCCCCTTCTATTTTTTGAACCTTAGAGCCGCAAGTTGGACAGGCACTGGGGATAACAAAGGCTTTTGAATTTTTTGGCCGCTTTTCTAAAACGACGGAAACAATTTCAGGAATGACATCGCCGGCGCGTTGGACAATCACCGTATCGCCTTCGCGAACATCTTTTCTTTCAATTTCTTCTTGATTATGAAGAGTTGCATTTGTGACGGTAACGCCACCAACGCGCACAGGAGTCATCACAGCAACGGGAGTCAGTGCTCCCGTTCTTCCCACTTGAACATGAATTTTTTCTATCACAGAAAAAGCTTGTTCAGGTTTGAATTTTGCTGCCGTAGCCCATCGTGGACTTCGTGCGACCAGTCCCAGATCGTCTTGCAATCTCAAAGAATTAACTTTAATTACAACTCCATCGATATCATAGGGCAGTTTGGATCGTCGTTTTTCAATGTCGTGGTAGTACTGAACGACTTCTTGAGGGCCTTTGCAAACTTTTGTTAAGGAAAGTGCCGTTGGAATTTCATAATGATCAAAATATTTTTCCAGATCTTCATGGGTCTTAAATGAAGCGCCCTCGACAACACCCGCCGCATAGGCAAAAAATCTTAATGGTCGCTGGGCTGCAATTTTAGAATCAAGTTGCCGAACAGTTCCTGCGGCTGCATTTCTTGGATTGGCAAAAGTAGGTTGACCACTTTCTTGCTGTGTTTCATTAAGGGCTGCAAAATCTTTTTTAAAAATTAAAACTTCGCCACGAACTTCCAGCAATGCAGGGGCATCTTCTTTCGCCAACGCCAAGGGAATTGAACGAATTGTTTTTATATTTTGTGTGACATCTTCCCCCATCACGCCGTCTCCACGAGTGATGGCCCTCACTAACTGACCCTTTTGATAGATCAGCTCTAAAGCTAGGCCATCAAATTTTAATTCGCAAAAATATTCAATTTCATTTTCGTTTCGCAAAAACTTTTTTACACGCTGATCAAATTCAAAAATGTCTTCTGGGCTGTAACTATTTTGTAAAGACAGCATTGGCGTGCGATGTTGAATTTTTTCAAAAATGGATAGTGGCTGTCCGCCCACCCGCTGGGTCGGAGAATCGCTCTTGTCCCATTCGGGGTTTTGCTGTTCGATTTTCACCAGTGCGGACAACATTTGATCGTACTCAAGGTCAGAAATTTCGGGACGATCAAGGACGTGATAAAGATAGTCATGACGAGCGATTTTTTTTTTGAGTTCTTGGTAGCGTTTGAGGTCCATTTTCATAGCCTTGTTTTAAACGAATTTGGTCCAGCGAGCAACAGCCAAGACCTAAAGTAGCGTTTGATGTTTACCTTTGCCAAGGGCACAATCAGGGCTGTGAAAAAACAACTGCTTAGAAATAGAAAAATGCTTATAGGGGGCCTAGCCATTTTGTTACCGGGTCTTATTTTGGGGCTTATTTTTATTCCCGGAATAGATAAGACCCAGCTTAAAAACCGCCCATCATTTGCAAGCATTGACTTGGCGGAAAGCGAAATCACCAAACAAGAACAAAATTTTTTAAAAATGCGACCAGATAACGAAAAAAAATTTTTTTTCTTTGCACAAGATAAATTTGCTGAACTTGGCCTTGTCTACATCCCAGGCTTTTCAGCGACGAGAAGGGAAATATCACCGGTCATTGAAAATTTAGCGCAACAATTAAAGGCCAGTTTGTTTATGACCCGCTTCGCGGGCCATGGGCAAAGCGGCGACGAATTCGCCAATATTAAAGCTGAAGATTTTTTATCGGATGGCTTAGAGGCTTTGCAAGTTTCACGAGTGCTTGGCAAAAAGAAAATTTGGATAGGGACTTCAACCGGAGCGCTTGCGGCACTTTGGGTCGCTGCCAACTTTCCCAATGAAATTGACAGTTTAATTTTAGTTTCACCAGCATTTGATCTTAAACCTGCGCAGAGTCGGTTTTTAGCAGGATATCTTGGCCCTCTGGTCAGAAAAGTTCTTGTTGGTCCTTATCGAGAATGGACTCCAGTCAGTCCTGAGCAGAAAAAATATTGGCACACGCGATATCGGGCTGAAAGCTTGACGGCATTAACGCGTCTGGTTTCGTGGAACCATGAGATAAATTTGGCCAAGCTAAAAATACCCGTTTTAATACTTTATACGCCATTTGATGATGTCGTTGAGGTGAGTTCGATTATCAAAAAATTTAATGAGCTGGGGAGCAAAAAGAAAAGTCTTCTCTCTATCCCCTCAAAAAACCATGTATTAGCAGGGGCCATAACGTCTCCAGAGACAACGGAACTGGTGACACAAGAGATGTTAAAATGGATTCAGGGTCTTAATTCCAAGGAATAATCGCGTGATCCCAAGCGATACATTTTCTTGTGGAAATCCCCGGCCTGAGTTAGAAGTAAAAACCGTATTTTTCCATACGAGCAAGAGGTTTATATGTCAAATTCGACTGACAATGCGAACACCAAGGTTGACGCCAAAACAATTGAGCAAATTGCCAAGCTCGCACGACTGGAAGTTTCTGAAACTCAAGCGAAGCAATACAGCCAACAACTTTCGCAAATTTTGAATTATTTTGAACAAATCTCAAAAGTAAATACCGAAGGCGTAGAGCCGCTTGTTACGCCTTCCGAAATTGAAAGTTTTTGGCGTGAAGATGAGGTTAAAAAAGATTACACGGCTGAAGAAATGACCGCAAACGCACCCTCGCGAGCAGGCAACCTTTTTAAAGTACCACCTGTTGTTTAAAGGAAATCTATGGATTTAATAAAAAGCTCTTTTTCAGAAATTAAGAATGCGATTAAAGAAAAAAAAATTAGTGCCAAAGAAGTTACTCAATTCTTTCTTTCGCGAATTCAAAGCCACGATAAAAAAATAAATAGTTTTATCACGATCAACGATAAAGCGCTCGACGAAGCAAATGTCATTGATCAAAAAATTTCACGTGGCGAAGACGCGGGCCTTCTTGGCGGAGTGCCATTTGGAATAAAGGACATGCTTTGCACGCGGGGCTTAAGAACGACGGCGGGCTCGAAAATTTTAAATAATTTTATTCCTCCCTACGATGCTACCGTGGTCGAGCGGTTAAAAAAATCAGGCGTCGTCGTGTTGGGGAAAACGAATCAAGACGAATTTGCAATGGGCTCTTCGAATGAAACTTCATTTTATGGTGTGGTAAAAAATCCGTGGAACTTAGAATGTGTTCCAGGAGGTTCCAGTGGTGGCTCTGCCGCCGCACAATCGGCGCGTTTTACAGCCGGGACGATTGGCACTGACACCGGCGGATCTATCCGCCAACCGGCCAGCTTTTGTGGAATAGTTGGTGTAAAACCCACTTATGGTCGAGTCAGTCGCTATGGAATTGTCGCCTACGCTTCAAGTTTAGATCAAGCAGGTCCCATGGTAAGTTCAGTCGAAGATGCGGCCCTCACTTTAGAGGTGATTTGTGGAAAAGATGAAAAAGATGCGACCACTTCATCCAAAACAGTTCCTGCATTTACAAAAAATCTCAGAAAAGATCTCAAAGGTTTTCGTATCGGCGTGATGAAAGAATTCATGAGCGATGCTTTAGACAAAGATGTTCAGCTGACTGTTGAACAAGCTTTAGATGCCGCGAAAAAGTTGGGCGCTGAAATAATCGAAGTTTCTGTCCCACTGACTTCGCAAGCCGTTCCAATGTATTACTTAGTTGCGGCTAGCGAAGCCTCGTCCAATTTGGCTCGTTATGATGGAGTTAAATATGGACATCGCTCTGAATTTAAAGATCTTTCCTCGATCGATTTAGATCAGTTTTATTCTAAAACGCGTGGACAAGGTTTTGGCTCTGAAGTTCAGCGGCGAATTATGCTGGGAACTTATTGTTTATCGGCCGGATATTATGAAGCTTACTACAACAAGGCCTGCCAAGTTCGAAGGTTATTAAAAAATCAATACGAGGACGCTTTTAAAAAATGTGATGTAATTTTATCGGCGGTCACGACTCATCCTGCTTTTAAAATTGGTGACCGAATTTCAGATCCATTAGCGATGTATTTAAATGATATATTTACAGTCTCGACAAACCTTGCCGGCTTGCCAGGCCTGAGCCTTCCTTTTGGGAAAGCGCACTCTGGCTTGCCGATTGGCGTGCAATTGACGGCAGGACCTTTCGAAGAACAAAAAATGTTGGATGTAGCGTATGCTTTGGAAAATGTTTCATCTGTGAAAGGAGCGCTACCCAATGTCTAATATGAGCGCGCGTGGATTTGAAGCTGTCATTGGTATTGAAGTTCACGTTCAATTAAAAACTAAAAGCAAAATGTTTTGTTCGGATTCAACCCAGTTTGATGCTGGCGACAATGAAAACACGTCACCGGTCAGTGTTGGAATGCCGGGAACACTGCCCGTAATTAATAAGTCAGCGGTGGAATATTCGATAAAAACAGGTTTGGCCTTAGGTTGTCAGATTCGTGAAAGATCAGTTTTTTCCAGAAAAAATTATTTCTACCCAGACTTACCAAAGGGCTATCAGATTTCTCAGTACGACTTGCCACTTTGCGAACAGGGCTCGATTACTTTCAAAGTCGACGGCAAAGATAAAACAGTTGGAATCACTCGAGCCCATATGGAAGAAGACGCGGGCAAATCCAATCATCATGGTGACTTTACGTTGATTAATTACAATCGCTCTGGGATTCCTCTTCTTGAAATTGTTTCAGAACCAGATATTCGCACAGCGCAAGAAGCGGCTGAGTACGGAAGAACTATTCGTCAAATTGTTCGGTATCTTGATGTTTGTGATGGAAATCTTGAAGAAGGTTCTTTGCGATGCGATTGCAACGTAAGCGTGCGCAAAATTGGTGTAGAAAAATTTGGAACAAAAGTAGAAATCAAAAATATAAACTCTTTTCGATTTGTCGAAAAAGCAATTGAATATGAAATTGATCGACAAATGGATTTAGTTGAAAGTGGCGAAAAAATTATTCAAGAAACTCGACTTTATGATCCAGATAAAAACAGAACCTTTTCAATGCGTACAAAAGAAAACGCACAGGAATATCGATATTTTCCTGATCCCGATTTACTGCCGGTGATTGTGCCCGCGTCGTTGGTGCAAAAGCTAAAAGCAGAATTGCCAGAGCTACCGCGGAACCGGTCGCTTCGATTTCAAAACGAACACAGCTTGCCGGAATACGACGCTATGGTTTTAACGAGCGAACGCGAGCTGGCAGATTATTATGAAGCAACTGCCAAAATTTGTAAAAACTATAAAGCCTCTTCCAACTGGGTTATGACGGAAATTTTGCGTGAACTTAATCAAGCAAACAAAGAAATCCAAAACTGCCCGATTTCCCCCAAACATCTTGGCGAAATGATTCAACTTATTGATGCAGGGACAATTTCCGGAAAAATTGCAAAAACTGTTTTTACAGAAATGTGGCAATCCGGAAAAGCTCCCGAACTGGTGGTTAAAGAAAAAGGTTTGGTGCAAATTTCCGACACCTCGGCGATTGAAAAAATTATTGACGAAGTTCTTTCGTCGAATGTTCAACAAGTCGCTGATTATCGTGGTGGTCGAACAAAACTTTTTGGTTTTTTTGTGGGTGCGATTATGAAAGCTTCCAAGGGGCAAGCTAATCCGGATCTGGTAAATAAAATTTTACAAGACAAACTCAAAGGCTAAAATTTTATGAAGCGAGTCGCCGCTCTTGATTTGGGCACAAACAGTTTTCTTTGTTTGATTGTCGAAGGCGACTCGACGGGAATTAAAAAAATTATCCATGACAGTGCGCAAGTAGTTCGCCTTGGTCAAGATATCAATAAAACAAAAATGTTTCATCCAGAAGCACTTAAGCGGATGGATCTTTGCCTTGAAAAATTTAAATCAATCATTGATAAATATCAAGTCGATCAAGTTTTAGCGATGGCGACCTCTGCGGCTCGAGATGCAAAAAATAAAAATGATTTTTTTGAAGTTTGCAAAAAACATAAAATTCCTGTCAACATCATTTCTGGAGCCGATGAAGCGCGAATAACTTATCAAGGCGCTACTGCCAACATTGGAGAAGGTCAACAAACGACGGAAAAAATTTTGATTGTCGATATTGGCGGAGGATCAACGGAATTAATTTTGGGTCAAGGCGACCAGATCTTATTTTCACAAAGCCTCAATATCGGCTGTGTGAGATTGACTGAGCAAATGATAAGCCAGCAGCCAGTGTCGAACGTTGAACATGTAAAAATTTTAAATAAAATTGAAAATGAACTTGATTCAGCTCTGCAAGAAATTAAAAAAATGAAGTTAGACAAAATTATTGCCGTAGCGGGAACGCCCACAGCATTAGTTGCGGCGCAGATTGGCCAGTTTGACCCGAATCAAGTCGAAGGCCATGTTTTTTCCGTAAAAGACCTAAACGACTGGGTGATGAAATTAAAAACAAGCAGTACGTCAGAAAAAATTTCCAAATTTAAAATTGAGTCTGGACGTGCGGACATTATTTATATCGGTGCGCTGATCCTTTGGACAATAGTCCAGAAATTAGATCTACCCTCTCTCAAAGTATCGATCAAAGGTGTTAGATATGGTGTGGCTGTCGAAATGTTAAGAAACTGAAGGATAAAAATGAAAAAAATAAAATTTAGAAAACAATTCACCATTGCTATCTTGAGTTTTAATTTTTTTTGCTCAATCTTACAGGCGGACAGTCCTGGCGCCAAACTGAAGCCACAAACAAAAGTTGAATTTGAAAAAGCGCAGATCGCTATTGGGGAAAAAACAATTGATGCAGAGATAGCCACAACAAGCGAACAACACTCTTATGGCTTAATGAATAGACTTAGCTTGCCCGAAGATTTTGGAATGTTATTTGTTTTTTCAAAAGAAGAGATTCAAACCTTCTGGATGAAAAATACTTTTGTCGATTTATCTATTGGATTTTTTGATGAGAAACAAAGATTAGTCGATATTCAAGATATGGAGGCAGTAAAATCAGTCATGGAACAACCCAAAACCTATACCAGCAAGAGCCCGGCAAAATATGCCCTAGAGGTTTCGCGAGGTTGGTTTTTAAAAAATAAAATAAAACATGGCGCCAAATTTAAAATTATCAGAAGTGGTCCTCTCTAACGACATTAGTCTAGAAGTTGGGTCTTTTCGTAGTCTAAAAGAAGACATTTCCGTTGCCTAACTAAAATCTTGTGATCTAATCAGACTAGGAAAATTGAAATAGTAGGTTTCAATGACACATCAAGGATGAGTGTATGATAAAAAAACTTTTGGTACTCTCGACGATTCTATGTTTAATTGCTTCAGCGGGATGTACGTCTAAAAACGCAAAAGATGAAGGCGAACAAGCTGTAAGCGAAGGCGGTGAGCTTGAAAATGTTGGCGACGCCAACGCAGCCTCACCAGATGGCCTCGAAGGCAGTGTTGAAGAAGCGAAACCCGCGGACGATGCAAGCCTGACGGATCAAGCGAATACAAGTGATACACTAACTGAGGACGTCTTAGATGCCGCAGGTACAAATGAAATCGCCGCCGAAAATACAGAGCCCGCAGCAACGGACCCAAACGCAGCACTTCCCGCTGACAACGCCGCTCCGAGCGATACTTTAGCTGGAAATCCAACGCCCTCACTAGATAATCCTCCTCCTGTCGAGACATCCTCAGGTTTAACTGAGGCAATTCCTCCGGCTGAAGAAAAACCAAAAACTTCGGTACCTTTGCAAAAGATGGCAACCGCGCCATGGCAGGTTGGAAGTACTTGGTATAATACAGTCTATTTTGCTCGACCCGGCGATTCTTTAAGTAAAATCAGCAACAAAATTTATGGTGATGGCAAACACGTAAAAGAATTAAAAAAAGGAAATCCAACTTATTCCAGCCGAGAAGTTCAACCTGGCGATAAAGTCTATTACAATTCACCGAAGCGTTCAGAGGATTCATCTAAACTAATTACTTATTTTGAAGACAATGGAATTGCACCAAAAACTTACGTTGCAAAAACTGGCGATAATATACGTAAAGTTTCAAAAGAACTTTTAGGATATAAAAACGCTTGGAAAGAAGTTTGGTCATATAATCTTGTTGAATCAAAAGCAGAAATTGAAGAAGGAACCGAGATTAAGTATTGGCCTGACGAGGCGACAGTAGCCGCGGCGACGACGGCCCCAGCAGAAATGAATACTCCTCCTCCACCACCAGAAGCAGCGATGGCACCACCACCTCCTCCGCCGCCGCCAGAGGCAGCCGCTCCACATTCGTCTGACATGTTGGCAGGCTCTCCACTGGAAGGAATGGATCAGGACACAATGATGATTATTGGTCTTGTCGGTGTGGGTTTAATTTTGATGGTTTCAATGTTTATTAGAAATAAAAAACGTCGCCAAAGAGAATTTGAACAGGCGATGAATGAAACTCAGGTTGGAACTTAAACTCGACAGAATAAAATTTGGAAAAGTGTTAGCCAACTTTTTTGAAAATTTTATCTAAAACACTTCGTCGACCTGTTCGTGAAGTTTCAACGAAATAAATAAGATCATCAACAATTTGCACATCGCGATTATTTGCTGGCACGAATTTAATTCCTGCACCTTTGGCGTTTGACCAAACAACAACCGCGGGAACTTTTCTCTCGCGGCCACTCACAATAATTTTCAACTGAATTTTTTCATTCTTACGCAAAGACTCGCCAGTAAATTCTAAAAAAGCGCCGCTAATACTGATATTCTTTAAAGTTGCGGCAGCCTCATCCCGAGCATAGCTCTTTCTAAAACTGACATCCAAAACCAGTGGTGCACGAGGAGAAGGCATTTTAGTTTGATCCAAGCAAAAACTCCTTTATAAAAAGGCGGTTTCAATACCATTTAATCGGAAAAAATGTAGAAACCTTAACCACAGCCCACTTTATATTGCTGATGAGTCCGCTTTATTGCAAAACTGGCCTACTTTAAGCGTCTCAAAGTGATTCATTTGAGCAAACAGCTTTTCAGTTGACTTTTTTTATGGGAATGTCATAAATCAAGTAAATCATCTCGAACCTATCTTATTCCCCCTCTTAATTTTTATAAAGATCCACAAGGAGAAAGCCTTTGTCAGATTCTAAAAACCCAACTGGTGTAGAGGTCAGTAAAAAACGGACCAGAACAAAAACCACAGCTTCTGCCAACGAAGAAACCACTAGTCCTTCTTCAGATACGACGACAAAAGAAGCATCTGTAGAAACTAAAAAAATGAGCCCAGAAGCCGCTCCAACCTCGAGCGCTGAACCAACGGTGTCCTCAGCAAATGAAGGCTCTCCCACTCCGGAAAGACCAACTCCAACTAACGATCAACCGCATCACCAGCAGCAACAACCACGTCGTCATGAAGGTTACAAAAAATTTGATAATAAGCGTGGTGGCGGTGGATATAGTAACAAATATCAAAATAACAATAATCAAAGAAGAGAATACCGCAATGACAGGCCAGATCGTGGTGGTGGCGGCGGAGATCGAGATCGTTATTATAATCGTAGCAATAATCCCGCACCTGCTGGTGATGATTACCACCATCCTGGAGTTAGTGAAGATGCTCAATCAACAGCGGCGAGTACCGAAATCGATATTTCCGATATTCAGTTAACAGATGAAGAAAAAAGCTGGCTCAGCTCAAAAGATTTAAAATCAAAAAGCATCACTCAATTAACTGAACTTGCGCTTAAATTAAAAATTGAAAATGCTGCTGGCCTTCGTCGCCAGGACATGATTTTTGAAATTTTAAAACGAGCTGCCAGACTTGGAACGGACATTTATGGTTCAGGCGTCTTGGAAATTTTACCAGACGGCTATGGATTTTTACGATCTCCAGATTATAATTATCTTCCAGGTCCTGATGATATTTATGTCAGCCCTTCGCAAATTCGTCGTTTTGGTTTAAGAACAGGCGATACCGTTACAGGCACCGTGCGACCACCAAAAGATGGTGAAAGATATTTTGCATTACTTAAAGTGGACTCTCTGAATTTTGAAAATACCGAAAAAGGTAAAGATAAAATTCTTTTCGACAACTTAACGCCACTTTACCCTGATGAAAGACTCAAGCTGGAACACAATCCGGGCGAATACACCACTCGAGTTGTCGACTTGATGGCTCCGCTAGGCAAAGGCCAACGGGCCCTAATAGTTGCTCCGCCACGAACAGGAAAAACAGTTCTTCTGCAAAATATTGCTAATGCGATTACAACAAATCATCCTGAAGTAAAACTAATTGTTCTGTTGATCGATGAGCGGCCCGAAGAGGTCACCGACATGCAAAGAACAGTTAAGGGCGAAGTGATCAGTTCAACATTCGACGAACCACCAACTCGTCACGTTCAAGTTGCCGAGATGGTTTTAGAAAAAGCAAAACGCTTGGTTGAACATAAACATGACGTGGTGATCTTACTTGATTCCATCACTCGTTTGGCAAGAGCCTATAATACTGTAGTTCCTCCTTCTGGAAAAATTCTTTCCGGCGGTGTTGATTCCAATGCTCTTCATAAACCAAAACGATTTTTTGGAGCCGCTCGGAACATTGAAGAGGGCGGATCTTTAACCATCATTGCAACGGCCTTGATCGATACAGGATCTCGAATGGATGAAGTTATCTTTGAAGAATTCAAAGGAACGGGAAATTCAGAGATTTGCCTTGATCGTAAACTCATGGAAAAACGAATTTTTCCATGCATGGACATCAATAAATCGAGCACAAGAAAAGAAGATCTATTGATTGAAAAAACTGATCTCAATCGTTTATGGATTTTGAGAAAGGTTTTGGCTCCTATGAATGTTGTTGATGCGATGGAGTTTTTGATCGATAAAATCGAAAAAACAAAGTCGAACACCCAATTCCTCGGCAGCATGGGTGGCAATTAATTCGCGTTTATGCAGCGGCCTTGAATCTAGCACTTTTTGACCAAGCCGCGAGGATAAGAGATAAACAATTAGAATAACTTGTTTTTTTGAAATCAATCAGCAAAAGGTAGAAGCTTAAAGCAGCCTACATTTTGCTCGACAGCGTGCCGGGCACTATGATACACCGACCCATCATTACTGTTTACAAGGATTTAGCTATGAAAAAAGATATGCACCCACAGGTTAGAAATGTTGTTTTTAAAGATATCTCTTGTGATTTTTCCTTCTTGGGAAGCTCCACTTTAGATTCAAAAGAGACGATTAAATGGGAAGATGGAAAAACTTATCCCTTAGTAAAGGTTGAGATTTCTTCCGCTTCACACCCTTTTTTCACTGGAAAACAACGACTTTTAGATACTGAAGGTCGTATTGATCGTTTCAAGAAAAAATACGGCAAAAAATAGCTGACGAATTTAGTTCAATTTAGTTCAATGCGGTCTGATCAGGACCGCATTTTTTTTGAAATTTGGATATCGCAAAATATGTTTTCTAAACTCAATGAAGTCGAATCACGATACGAACAAGTTAATTTGGCTTTGCAAAAACCCGACGTAGCTTCGGATCAAAAGCAATATCGCAAGTTAATGAAAGAACTTTCTGACCTTGAAAGGGTCGTATCGGTTTATCGGGATTACAAAAAAAAGCAAGCGACGCTAAAAGAGAACAAAGAATTGCTCACTGCTGAATCTGATAACGAAATGCGTGAAATGATCAAAGAAGAAATCCGGGATTTGGAAAAAGAAGTCCCAGAAATTGAACAGCAATTGAAAATTCTGCTAATTCCAAAAGATCCGAACGATGATAAAAATATTATTTTAGAAATTCGCGCTGGCGCTGGCGGTGACGAGGCCTCGCTTTTTGCGGAAGAACTTTTTCGTGGATACGGCTATTATGCGACGGCGCAAGGATGGAAAGTGGAAATGGTTTCTTGGTCCGACGGAAACGTCGGTGGAGCGAAAGAAATTATCGCCAGCATTTCCGGCGAATCAGTTTATAGTAAATTGAAATATGAAAGCGGAGTGCATCGTGTGCAACGAGTGCCGAAAACGGAATCAGCGGGACGAGTTCACACATCGACGGTCACCGTAGCGGTGATTCATGAAGCTGATGAAAATGAAGTTAAAATTGACATGAAAGATATCCGCATTGATGTCATGCGATCAGGCGGAGCCGGTGGGCAATCCGTTAATAAAACAGAATCTGCGGTACGAGTAACACATTATCCTTCGGGAATTGCAGTGCATTGCCAAGAAGGTAAATCGCAAGGAATGAACAAAGAAACTGCATTTAAAATTCTTTATGCAAAACTTCAACAAATTGAAGAAGACCGGGTGCGAAAAGAAGCTTCAGATGCGCGTTTAGAGCAAATTGGTACGGGTGATCGTTCAGAAAGAATTCGCACTTATAATTTTCCTCAGACACGAATTACTGATCATCGCATTGGTCTAACGATTCATCAGTTGAATGAAGTGATGAGTGGAAAATTTGAAAATTTGATTGACCCCTTGATTGCTCACTTTCAAGCTGAAGCCTTAAAGAAACAAACAGGAGCTTCATGAATATAAAAGAGATTTTGGACCGCACCACGGGTTTTTTTCGCGAGAAGAAAATGGATTCGCCCCGCTTGGACGCCGAACTCTTGTTATCACACGGTTTGGGACTCAATCGGATCGATCTCTATTTAAAATTTGAACAGCCTCTCAAAGAAGAAGAATTGCAAAAATTAAGAACGCTGGTGAAACGCCGCGCCCAAGGCGAACCGGTGGCTTACATTCTTGGTGAAAAAGATTTTTTTGGAGAGACCTTCATTGTAAATCAAGCGGTTCTAATCCCTCGTCCTGAAACCGAGGGTCTGGTTGAAACCGCATTGAACTGGCAGAAAAAAAATAAAAAAACAAATTTGCGTATTTTGGATCTAGGCTGTGGCTCGGGATGTATTGGTCTCAGCTTACTTAAAAAAATTCCAGATGCTCAACTTTTAGCCGTTGACGTATCCGAAGAGGCTCTGCAGATCGCAAAGAAAAACGCTGACAATCTAGAAGTGTCTGACCGCGTTTCCTGGTTGTGTGCGGACGCCTTTGATTTTTCAAACGTAAAAACAAAAATTGATAACATATTTACAGAACCAATCGATTTGCTCGTAGCTAATCCTCCTTACATAGACAAAAAAGATCTTGAAGTCGAAGTGAACGTAAAAATGTACGAGCCAAACGGGGCGCTTTTTTCCGATGAAAATGGAACGAAGCATCTGAAATCCTGGTCAACAAACTATGCGACTCTTTTGGCAGCCGAAAGTCTGATGTTGATGGAAATGGGTTACCTCCAAGGCGCGGAACTCAAAAAACATTTCATTGAAATTGGAAAATTCGATACAGTTGAAGTTGACAAAGATTTAGCAGGAAAAGATCGAATTATTAGAGGTGAATGCCATGGATAAAATGACAGTACAGGGAAGACATCAACTGAACGGAAGCGTTAAAACAAGCGGAGCAAAAAACTCAGCGCTAAAAGTTTTATTTGCTTCTATTTTGGCCGAAGGCCGTCATGTATTTAAAAATGTCCCTCGCTTGAAGGATGTGGAATCCACCGCAGCGCTTTTACAAAGTTTGGGTTTGCAAACGGAATGGGCCGGTAACGAATGTATCGTTCATTCAAAAAAACTATCTGCATTCGAAGCTCATTACGACCTTGTTCGAAAAATGCGAGCAAGTATTTTATGTTTAGGCCCGATGTTGGCAAAATACGGAGAAGCAATCGTTTCTCTTCCCGGAGGTTGTGCGATTGGCAGTCGTCCTATTGATTTGCATCTTGAGGGAATGAAAGCACTTGGTGCGGAAGTTGTTTTGAAAGATGGTTATGTCCACGCCAAAGCTAAAAAGCTTCAAGGCGCGCACTTTCTTTTTGAAAACGTAACTGTTGGCGGCACCGAAAATGTCATGATGGCTGCAACTTTAGCGGAAGGCACAACGGTTTTAGAAAATGTCGCTAAAGAACCTGAAATTATCGATCTTGCAGAATATTTGAATCGCATGGGGGCTAAAATTACTGGTCATGGCACCAGCGTGATGAAAATTCAAGGGGTTGAAAAGCTGAATGCGGCTGAACACACCGTTATGCCAGATCGAATCGAAGCGGGAACTTTATTGATTGCCGGTGCGATCACCGGCGGTGAAGTTACTGTCGAAAGTTGTAATCCAACACATATTGAATCTTTGATTCTTAAATTACGGGAAAGTGGTTTTCGTATTGAAAGTGATAAAAACTCCGTCACTGTTTTTCCTAATAAATCGTGGGAAGCCGTGGACATCACCACCGCACCTTACCCTTTGTTTCCCACAGATATCCAGGCCCAGTTCATGGCATTGATGGCCGTAGCCGAAGGCACAAGTGTAATTTCAGAAACGGTTTTTGAAAATCGCTTTATGCACGTTCAAGAGCTGATGCGCTTAGGAGCAGATATCACCCCAAAAAGTCGAGTCGCCGTCGTTCGTGGAAAACCGAATGGTCTGAGTGGGGCTCCGGTGATGGCTACGGATCTTCGCGCGAGTGCTTCTCTTGTTCTTGCTGGTCTAGCCGCTAAGGGAGAAACACAAGTCGGTCGGATTTATCATTTGGACCGTGGTTATGAAAATCTTGAAAAAAAGCTGGCCTCGCTCGGCGCTAAAATCAGTCGCAAAGAGTAAACTTCTGGAAACAGACTAGGGCCGTCTCTCTATTAGGTAAAAAAAAAGCCTCTCAGGAGGGGGCCTTCGAGGCTTTTAAAGACTCTCGGATCAGAGGGGATCGGACCCGAGTTTTTTTGAATTTTTAAATCATCATCTCGACCTGAATTCACTTATGGGAGGGGGCCCAGTCCATGAATTTAGCCAGGTCGAATCTGATGTTTTTAGACATCTTAAAATCAACTAACTCACTGGACTTATCTTTTGCTCGTGCATTTGCACTCATAGCCAAAATTATCAAAATATAAATCGCAATCAGGGTATTTTTAATCATTCACCCTCGTGAGTCTAAGTTGTTAAGCGTGTGAGAAAGCAAATCTTATGCCATCGATAAACTTCCTAGAGTTACTGATAAATTAGTTTTGAGATTAAAGTAGAAGAAAATTCAATTCCAATATGGGTTCTTGATTCCAAACTGGAACCATACTTTTTCCAAAATGAGTTTTTTCTTTGGACCAAAGAGTAGTTTCTTAATTAGTTGAAAACAAGAGTGCCTGTTTTAGTGAATTCTTGAGTAAAATCAAACATATGAATAAGCCTCCTGCTCGATCCACCACAGCACCTGCAAAGTGGATTGTTCGCAATAAAAAAAACCAAGTGCTAGGTCCATTTTCAACCTTAGAAGTGATGAATTTTATTACGGATGGTGTTTTTACTGGTGAAGAATCCACGGCTCAATATCCAGAGGGCAAATGGGTTTTGATGACCAGTGTGCCAAGTTTTTACGACAAGATTTTGCAAACAATTGAAAAACAAGGTGCAACGAAAACGACATCCACTGAAAAAAGCGAAGTTTTTGATCAAGAAACCGTGATCATTCCGCCTCCTGCGAATGCCAAAAAACCTTTCCCCGAAAAAAACTTAAATAAGAAAAAGGCAATCGATTCACAGAGTGCGAACAAAGCTTCCTCGCCAGGGGCTAAAAAGGAAACGTCTTCAAAAGGGATCAACCAAGAGATCATCGATTTAAAAAAATTTGGACCGATTAAGAACGCCTTAGTGTTGGAAAAACTTAAGCTCCCAATTCTGGCATTTTGTACGGTCGCGGCTATTGTCGGCGCCCTTTTATTTTTTGAACCAAGTCCAGTGGAAGACAAAATTCATCTTTTAGCACCGACAAAAAAAGCCGAGCCACTGAATGAGCAGCAGGTGAAAGAGAGAGTTCAGCTTGCAGTCCGTGCTCTTGAAAAAGATAGTTTTGAAAATTATCTAGAAGCGCAAAACTTGCTAGTGTCAGCGGTCGAGGGATCGCCCCGAAGTTTAGAGCCCAGAGGCCTACTTTGTTTCGTTTATAAAGAACTTTGGCCTTTCGCAAAACAGGATGCTCAAGATATTAAAACCGTCGATGGCATTGTCCAAAGCACAAAGACATTAAACTTAGTCGACCCAAATGGGACTCTTTGTGAAATTATGAAAATGCTGTCAGAAGGTCGCTCGCGGGAAGCTCGTGGGGCAACGGATAGTTTGCTTGAGCTAGGCCAGCAGTTCAGCCTTTATCCTTTGTTGTTCGAGATTAAAGCCGAAATTTTGGAATCGGAAAGGGATTACACCAACGCCATTCCTTACTTTGAAAAAGCCACACAACTTTGGGGCCCTTGGGTCAAACCTAAATCAATGTTGGCCTGGACACACTATAATGCGGGAAATCCGACAAAGGCGTCACAGTATTTTCAGAGCGCACTCAAGACTCAACCTCGGCATAAATTTTCATTGGTGGGCTTGGGAATTGTGGAAGCAAAAGCATTTAATCAAAATGAATTAGCCTTTAATCATCTGACGGCAGGGATAGAAAATGAGGGAAGAATTCCTCGCGCTATTGAAAGCGAAGGATTGGAAAGTTTAGCTGAAATTTATATGCTTAAAAATAAAAAGTCGGTGGCTCAAAAATTGGCATGCCGTAGTCTTGAA
Source organism: Bdellovibrionota bacterium (assembly GCA_038043185.1). Lineage (GTDB taxonomy): Bacteria > Bdellovibrionota > Bdellovibrionia > Bdellovibrionales > Bdellovibrionaceae > UBA5009. The sequence goes on along the minus strand of JBBTCO010000011.1, from coordinate 3,352 downwards.
ATCAGTCCAGGAAGAAAAGAAGCAAAAGAAATTTGTTCTCGTCTGGGCGGAAAAATTGAATCCAATAAAAAAAATCTTTATATAGATATGATTTTTATGGGTGATCAGTATATGCGGTCTGGTGATTGTTTATCAGCCCAAGCCGAATACAAAGCGGCCTTCGAGTTGCAACCACGAAGCGCCGAAGCCGCCGTGAAAGCGGCAAAATGTTTATGGACTTTGAATCAGAGTGGTGAGGCTATTGATTGGCTGACAAAAGCGATTCGCGCTGATTCGAAAATGATTTCATCATACGCGTTGCAGGCAGATTATCTTTCCCAACGATATGACTTTATGAATGCCGATCAAGCGCTTGCGATGGCGGCAAGAATTGCACCAAATAGCTATGAAGTTTTCCGCGCGATGTCTTTAGTGGCTTTTAGAAAAAATGATTATCTGACTTCGATCAATTACGGCCAACGAGCGGTTCGAACTTATGATGGTGATCCCGAAGTTTACGTCATTTTATCTAATGCCAGTCGTGAATTGGCTTCACGAATACGCCCTGCTGACGAGAAAGAGCGTGAAAAAAGAGATAATCTGGTAAGGGATTCGATGAGATATGCTACGAAAGCAGTCGAATTAGATGCGACAAAGCCAGAGTCACAAAGTACTTTCGCAAAAATGCTTGTAACGACTTCAGGGATTGATTCGGGAATTAATTATGCCAACGAGTTAATTAAAAAATACGCCTACTCTTCGGAATATCGAATAACGCTAGCAGAAATTTTGATGAATGAAGAGCGCTACAGTCAGGCCGCAGAAGCGCTTGAACAAGTGACAACTTTTGAAAATAAAAATAAAAAGGCATTATTACCTTTGGGTCTTTGTTATAAATACACAGGGCAATCGGACAGGGCTCTTTCAACTTTTTTAAGGGCTGCGGTTATTGATCCAACGGATGCGGAACCTATTTTTCAAACGGGAAAAATTTATCTAGAGGCTGGTAAGTTTGGCGAAGCTCTTCAGCAGTTTCAACGAGTACTTAAAATTAATCCGAATTATCCAAGAACATATTATTATCTGGCGCGGACGTCTTTCTCATCAGGGAATCTTTCTGAAGCTCTGGATTATGCTAATCAAGAAAAAAAGCTTTATCCCCGGCTTTCAGATGCTTATATTTTATCCGCTGAAATTCATTCGGCACGCCTAAAATATGCCGATTGTTCGACTGAATACTCGAAGGCGACAGGCCTTAGCCAGCAAGGGGCAGATATTTATGTTAAAGCGGCCCGGTGTTATCGACTGAGTGGCTCTTTAGATCTTGCCGAAGATATGTTAGCCTTAGCTAAAGAACGGGAAAGCGGCTTTGCGGAAATTTTCCGAGAACAAGGTGCGATTTTTCAATCACGTGGTAAAAACGTTGAAGCGATTCGAGCTTACGAGATGTATTTAGAGCTTTCGCCCAATGCTTTGGATAAAAACGACATCAGGGGCCAAATTAGTCGATTAGGAGGATAGATGGAGGCGGTAAAACAAACAATGAAATCAACAGGATATCGTTTTTTAACGGTGGGATTAAGGTTGATAACGGGATTTTTTCTTGGACTCACCCTTGGGTTTATTGCTCAAGAACTTGTCCAGTTTGGTCTGATTGGATTGCTGTTAATTACTATGGTGATTACGGCAAGCTTTATAAAAATATCATCGACTTGGTCTATATCCAGAATTTTAGTCTTTGATTTGATTTGTATTCTTGTCGGACAGATTTTGAAAATGTATATACTGCTTGCTCCGTAAATTGATTTCAGGAGTAGTTTAGGCAAATGAGTACACGCTCTAATTAAGGATACAAGATGATTGATATTAAACAGCTCGAAAAAAAAGCGGAGAGCGGAACTTCTTATTTTGATGAATACAAACAAAGTCTGATCAATCGTGGTACCTCAACTGGAATTTTAGATGAAATTTTGGATCTAAATAAAAAAAGAAAAGAACTTATCCATCAAGCAGAATCTGCCAAAGCTCAACAAAATAAAGTCAGTGCTGAAATTGCACAAATGAAACGTCAAGGACAGGATGCCAGCCAAAGAATTTCTGAAATGGGGCAATTGGGCAGCTCGGTAAAAGATATGGAATCAAAAGCACAGGAAATGGATGAAAAAGTTCAGCAGCTTTTGATGACGATTCCGAACAAACCGCACAGCAGTGTGCCTGTTGGTAAATCTGCGGAACAAAATGTTTTGGTAAAAAAAGTCGGCGAGCCCAAGAAATTTTCTTTCAAAGCCAAAGAACACACGGATTTGGGCGAAGCTCTAGGAATTTTAGATTTTGAACGAGCGGGTAAAACCACCGGCACGCGATTTACTTTTTTAAAGGGTGCTGCTGCTCAACTGGAACGAGCGCTGATTCAATTCATGATGGATTTGCACAGTCAAAAACACGGATATACTGAAATGATTCCGCCCTACATTGTCAACAGCTCAAGCATGCTGGGAGTGGGACAGTTTCCAAAATTTAAAGAGGATGTTTTTCATTTGAGTGGCAGTGATTATTATTTAGTCCCAACTGCTGAAGTTCCAGTCACAAATTATTTTGGAAATGAAATTTTAAATGAAAGTGATTTGCCAAAAAGTTTTTGTGCTTTTTCGCCCTGCTTTCGCTCTGAAGCTGGCAGTCACGGCCGCGATACCAAAGGATTAATTCGTCAGCATCAATTTAACAAAGTTGAACTGATGACTTTCTCGCTGCCAGAGCAATCACACGATGTGCATGAAAAGCTGACGTCCCATGCCGAGCAAGTTTTACTTGATCTGGAATTGCCATTTCGCCGAATGCTTCTTTGTACCGCTGACATGGGCTTTGGCTCAGCCAAGACTTACGATTTAGAAGTTTGGCTACCCGGTCAAAACGAGTATCGCGAAATTAGCTCTTGTTCGAACTTTGAAGATTTTCAAGCTCGTCGGGCGAATATTCGCTACCGACCCAATGGTGGTAAACCAGCCTTCGTGCACACCTTGAATGGCAGCGGGCTGGCGGTAGGACGTACATTGATCGCCGTTCTTGAAAACTATCAGCAAGAAGACGGCTCTGTGCTAGTTCCACAGGCTTTGCAAAAATACATGAATGGTTTGCAAAAAATTGTTAAGGTTTAATACCCGAAATTTTTTTCTTAAAATTGAAAGTCTCAACTTCGCTTTTGAATGATAATGCGCGGCAAAGTATTAAAAAAACTCTAAAATTCATTGAACCAGCTCTTGAGTTCCAATAAAACGGTCGACGGAGAGCTGGTAGAGCGGTTGAATACACCAGTCTTGAAAACTGGCAGCCCCTCGCGGGGCTCGAGGGTTCGAATCCCTCGCTCTCCGCCATT
>JBBTCO010000010.1:0-73547 GCA_038043185.1 Bdellovibrionota bacterium | reverse complement strand
CTAGCGAAAGACTATCAAGCTTAAGTTTCAAATTTCCAAGTTGAACTTGAGTTTCACTTTTAGAAATTTTTTGATCAGACTTGCTTTCTAATTTGCGCAGGATCCTAGCTATAAGTTCTTCGGGTAAAAAGGGCTTAGCTAAATAGTCGTCGGCACCAGCCTGAAAAGCTTTAACTTTCTGTTCGATATCTCCTAAGGCTGTCAGCATAATCACGGGAATATTTTTTGATTCAGGTTGCATTCTTATAAGCTTGCAAGTTTCTATGCCATTAACACCAGGCATAAGCACGTCCAAAAGTATGAGGTCAGGCTGAGTCGTATTGACCTCACTAACTGCTTCCTCACTATTCTTTGCGAATCTCACTTTAAAGTGCTCAGACAAAACTTGGGCTAAAAATTCTCGTATATAAGATTCATCATCAACAATCAAAATGCTATTTCTTTTCATTTGCTACCTTTGCTTAACTTTAGAGTATTTAATTTTTTTAATAAAGTCTAAGTCTGCAAAATTGAATAACTAAATTTTTACGTCCTCGACTAAATCAAGGTAATTTAATTCATTATATGATGATGCCAAAGTATAATGCGAACCTAACTTTAGTCGTATGTTAATCTCTCTGAGTGCGATGCAAAATTTAACTTTGCGCGGGCGATCGATAAATCTTTTGCCTGAGTCTGAATTTGAATCAGTTCGTTGTTCCAAAGTTCCACTTGTTCAATTCTCTTATAAAAGGAAGACAGATTGCCAGGAGCTTCGTCTAGCCATTCGAAGATTATATTCTGACTTTGAATGGCCATAATAACCTGGCCCTTAATATCATTAGCGTTGTTTATTAAATATTTATTTAATGTTTCAAAAGTATAAATTAGCTTTTTCGTTGAGAAGTGCTCTATTGCCGCTAACTCATCTTGCTGGACCCAAGCTTTGATTGTGTTATAACGACTTGCGTTCATTTTTTGCAATCGGAACGACAAGTTAATTACAGATGCCGTCGATCTTTTCTGCGGCCAAGAATAGTTATAAAATATACTCAAGGCCACACCTGCAACAAATAGTAACTTTAACAGCGATTTAGGGCGAAAAAAGCATTTGTAGTTAAATTTGTGTTTCATTACTTTCTCATGCGTGACGTTTTAGTTAACAACCAAATTTTTATGATATCTTAAGCACTTTAAAGGTTTATCGGACGTTTCTGGACCTTTTATAGTCAAATCTAAAAAAAATTTTAAAATATTAATTTTTCTAAAGTTTTAAAAGATTTCTCCGAATACCTGAATGATATGTAACATCATGCATTGGAATGGATAATGAAAAAACACAATTCTAGAACTGAAATTTTTCTCGTTTTATTTTTAGTTTTAATAACGACTTATGTGCACGCGCAGGAAGTGCCCGAACCGGAATCTACTGCTCGCGTTGGCGGACCTGAGAAAGGCTTGAACCTCAGGTTTATTCAGAATTTTGGTGTGCAAAGTTATTCCCTTGCAGGAACCGGCTTTACTGGAGACCTGAATGCTACGGCAACTCCAGGCTCTGGGCTGCAACTATTATATGTAATGGACAAAATGGCTATCCGTGCAGAGTTTAACACTAAATCAACAGAATTTAAGCCACCAAGTACACTAACGCCATCACTACTTACGTCTAAGACTAATGCTGGATTTATTGAGACCAACTTTTATCCCTATCTAGAAGAAACCGGTTGGAAGAAAACTTTGTACTATGGTTTTGGTCTTGATTCCCTCTCGCGCACCGCAATTGAAACAAGTCCAAATGTAATCCTGACTCCTTCAACACGAATTGGCTTTCGCGGTTCGGTGGGACAAACCGCAAACCTTAGTAAAATTTTTCAATTGGAAACGACGGCTTGGTTGACAACCCCATTCGTCTTTGAAGAATCCGGAACAAAAACGGGGTACAAGAATTACAGTGCCCTGTTTGGTTTAAAATTGATGTTTATTTATCATGTTTCACATTTTATTGATTTTAGCTTGGGTCTTAATAGTACTTACGAAATGACAACATATAAAGGTACAGGCACGCGAGCGGTAACTGATGGCTCAGAGACTTACACAAATTTAACAATGCCAATCGAATTAAGATTTCAATTTTAAGAATAGAGGCTGATATGAAAAAGCACCTGCAATACCAAAAACCAGTTCTAGCTCTCTTTGTTTCGGCGATTTTTCTGAGCTTAACCTCGGCTTGTAGTAAAGAATCAATTGTGAGTGGCGTAACAACTTTGCCCAGCAGTGGGAGCGGAACAACTGGTGTGCTTACTGATGTGAAAAGAATTGTGACAACAGGTAAGGGCTTGAATTTCAACAATCAAGTCGGCGGTCCTTCAGAGATAAAACTTCACCCTACGACAAAACTTCCTTCAGTTGTTTACTATGATAAAACTCAACAAGTAGGAACTTCAACTTCACCGGCTGGAGCATTGAAATATGCCTATATGGATAGCTCTGGTAATTGGAATGTGGAAATTGTTGACGGTAACACCGGATCGGGTGGTTGTGGCTCTGCAACTGGATATTGCATTGGCGCGCCTAATGTCGCAGCTCCAGCCTTTGCTAATGGACAGCCACAAATGTTCGATATGCAATTTTCAGCTGGCGTAGGAGGAACAACACCAACGCCTTATATTATCTATGCTTATGGCACCACCACTGCGAAAAGTATTCGTATTGCTACAAGAAATATGACTACTGGTCAGTGGACTATTGCCGATGCTGTTCCGACATCTTCCTTAGCAGGTTATGCGACAGCTACTCTTGAATACTCAATTAAAGGGATTCGATTGGTTTTCGATGCCTCTGATCGGCCCCATGTCTATTTTGCTCGTTATCCCGTGGCCGTGGCCTCAGTAAGTTTTGTTTATTATACAATGCGCTTATCAGCGGGTACTTGGACAACACCGGTGAGTACAACTATTTCCATTGCAACAGCAGGTGCTGCTGCGGCGGCTCCGGTAGGAGTCACGCAAGCAGGTGCTGTACAATGCGGACTTAACGATAGAACAATTATTTCTTATGGAGTGGCCGATGGAACTCCAGCTACATCTTATCAGCCTCAAGTAACAAGGTGTTCAGCTGTTGATGCTAATGGAACTTGTACCGCTTGGACTAATTTAGATTTAATTACAGGATGTGCTGGCACTTGTTTTAGCGCAATGGCTGCGGCTACAACAAATGCGGGCCAACGTAGCGATCTTACAATAGATCCGGTTACAAATAAAATTATTTTTGCAATGTACTCAACAGCAATTCCAGCCACTACAGCGGTGGCAGCAATCCAACCAGGGGTTAATGATTGCCAAGCTTTTTCAACGACGGCTTGGTCTGCACAAACAGCAGCGGCGGTGAACTATGGATCTTTTGGGGTAAAAGTACTTGCATCAACCTCCAATGTTTATTTAGCGCTTATGGACGGAACTGCTTTCACAGCGCGTTTAGCTCAGACATCAGCAAGTTTAGCCTCTGCCTTCACTGCGGGTAATACTTTACTTGTTGAAACCTCAGCCACTGCTGTTGATGGCGCCGGTATTGCGTATGATTCAACGACGGATTCACTTTGGGCAACTTATGCTACACTATCGACAGCAGCCGCAGGAGTTGTGGGAAGTGATTTAAGAGCAGCGGTCGCCTTTACATCTGATATTGTGAGTACCGGCACAATCAGTACGACGACTATTGATCAAACTTTGAATTCTTTTCCTGCTACAGCAGCCCCGGTGCTTTCTGCAGCGAAAGCGCCAAATGGAACTATTGGATACGCCTATTTTTACAATGAACCTGGGGCCACTGCCGGTGTTAACTCACATCTTTACTATGGTGTTCGGGGTGGACCAGTATCGGCGCCAGTTTTCGGCGATAATTTAGTCTATAATGCTCTTCAGGGAGCTGGAGCCAATTTAATTGGTTCGCATCCATCCTTGGCCTATGATTCTGCGAGCAATCCAGTTATTACATTTTTGGATGCTGGAACAGCTCCGGCTAATACAGGGGCGTTAATGATTGCTCGATCCTCCAGTGGAGGCGCTTATTTCTCTGTAGATCGCGTTGACGGTATTGGCGCAACACCGACCGTTGGCAGATTTAACTCTGTAGATCTTACCTCGACAGATGTGGTTGGAATTTCCTACTATGATTATACCGCTGGTAACTTAAGATTAAAGTTCGCACGCAAAGGAGCTTCATCTTCCGCCTGGAAAAAATATATTGTTGATGGCTTATCAGGTGGTACGTGCACTGGAACTGTCGATGCGGGTTCATACTCTTCCTTTAAATGGACCTCTGATGGACGACCTGTCATTGTTTATCAAGCTACTGTTGGATCGATTAAAACTTTAAGAATTGCTTATGCTACTGAAGCCTCAACAAGTGCGACTTACACATGGTCATGTTTATCCCTTGATACATCTGGCCAGGGAGTTAATGCGCGCGGTGAAGGTATTGATTTTGTTTTAGACGCAAACAACGTCCCTCACATTGTGCATTTTGATAGTACAGTGGGTGGCATGAGATACATCACCTGTGGAAGTGCGATCTCAACATGCATGAGTACAGGTGTTTCTGCATTTACAGCTGAGCAAATTGAACTGACTGGCACCGTAACGGTAATTTCTAGTCGCCCCAGTATTAAAGTGGATTCCAGCGGAAAACGATGGGTCTCTTTCTACGGTCAAGCCTATGGCGCGATTCGACTTTCAACAAAAGCATCGGGTGCCTCATCATGGTCGATAGAACAATTAGAAACAAATAATTCTGGCAGCTCTTTTGTATCGGGTGCTGGGCAATATGGAAATTTAATCATAAATTCAAGCGGATATCCGATGTTATTCTATCGTTCACTAGAAAATTGGGTCAGATATTTTTCTAGAGAGCTTTTATAAAATGTTTTATTTCTGACGATGAGTGAATGAGAAAATGAAAAGGCTACTATTACAGTTTAGGAATTTATTAATTGTGGGTTTTCCCACAATTATTCTTATTGCTGCAAGTAGAGCAGAATCATTTCAAGCCTCTCTTGGTTTAAAATTACATCAGGGACAAACAGATCTCACTACACTGGCCACAGATACAGTGACCTCGTATTCGGGTCCTGGGTATTTAGGTGAAATTACATTTCATTTGTATGATTCAGATTTGGCGAAAAAGACTGGTTCAAAGCTTGATGTACAGCCAGGCATTAATATTTTTTTTTTTGGAGGCTCAACTAAGGAAAATAGCACCGCTAATGCGATTGGAGATATAAAATCAAATCAAATTGTCGGGGCTGGGGCTGATTTAAGATTAAGAAGGTTTTTTATTGGAAGCTTCGCGCAATCCAATAACAGTACAATTACCACCAGTTCTGCGACTACGAATTTTAGTTACACAACATTTGGCATTAGATCTGGTTTTGAATTTTCAGTGAGTAGTCCGGAGGATTCAACTAAATTGCAATTGGGCGCACTCTATGAGATTGGCCGATCGCCGGTAACGCCTATTGGGTCATGGCACATCTCTTCGACTTCTCTATTTGTGGGCATAAATTTTAGATTATGGAAAGGTGTAAATGCTTCTGGAAAATAGTCTTAGAAAAGAACACTTGATGACTGGCGTAAAATTTATTCGCACAAGCGTACTTATTTTTTATTTTTTGGCAGTAGTTATTAGTTGCACAAAGGGAGTGTCTAGCTCTACGGCAGAGTCCACATCACAAACCGGACCCGCTTGGACTCCTGCCTCTACATGCTCTACTCGTGTTTTAGATTATGGACAGAAGGGCACAGTAGCGGCAGTCGCTCGCGGTTCGTACTCTGATGTACAAATGATTCCTGGAACATCTTCACCTTCGATAGCGTATATTGATGCTGGCTCTGCCACTCTAAAATTTAATTATTGGACAGGTACATCTTTTCAAACAGAGGTGATTTCGGGAGACGGCACTGGAGCATTCGTTCGACTCTCTTATTTGTCGACTGGTATTCCTATTGTTCTCTGGACTCTTGGTGGAAATGTGAAAGTTGCTATTCGTAGCGCAGCCCCTCCTGCACTTGGAATATGGGTCGCAGGGGTGATTGATTCGGCGACAGCGCCGCGTTCGATAGAAGTATCAATAAATCCCTTGGATCAGGTCGCAGTCACTTACATCAGTGATACAGCAGTTGCTGGTAGAGTAAAATTTTTGTATTGTGATGCGCCCTGCTCTAGTCCGACAAACTTTCAGTCTATGGTTGCAACACCTTACATTGAAAATACTAATGTTGTTGCCGCTGAAGTAGCGACAGGTGTTGGCTGGTGTAAGTCGTCAAGTACCTTGTATTACCCAGCCGTAGTCTATTCAGTGACTGGTTTAACAAGATTTGCGATTTGTCAAAATGCGACCCTTTCAAATTGCTTAACAAATACAAATTGGACTCCACAGACAGTCGTGGCAACAGGAAATCTTTCCAGCAAATTACTTTTGGATTCAACTATTACAGGAGATGTTCCAAAAGTTATTTCAAAAGGTGCTGCTGGAATGGTAACCTATACAATGGGCGCAGCCTGTACAGCGGCTCCAGCGGCATTTACTGCCGGGGCCACGCTTGGTGGAGCTAACAGCGGCACCCAATGGATTAAAGTTCTTAAAGATTCAGGTGGAAAATTCCACGTTGCCGCTAATGAAAGTACAACCAGTGTAAATTATTATAATAGCCAAACGACAACTTTTAATGGAGCTTGGAATGCCTCGAGTGTCATAGAGACAATAACAACGCCAGCGGCAACAGCTGGCGGAGCAGCGCTTGATCCTGCGAATACTACAATGTATGTATCATATGGCACAAATGCAGCGCCGTTTGATTTAAGACTGGGTCGAGTAATTAATTATGCTACGGCTTCCAATTCTGCAACATATGTAAGATACACTCCCGACGTGACTGGGCTTTTGCAAATGCCAACCGCCACAGCTCAATTGGGTTTAATCTCTACAGCAAAAACGAGCACAGGTCTTCCCGCGATTGCTTATGTGGATTATTCCATTGGAGCAGTAGCTGGGGCAAAACTGAAATATGCTTATCGAGTCGATGCCAGCTCTGACAGCGCTTGGACCACCGCAGTTATTCCTGGCACACAAAGTCCACAGTTTCCTGCTCTTATTTTTGATCAAAATAATTTACCTTGGATAGGATATTTTGATGCCGCCAATAATCGGTTTTACTTAGCAGCAAATTCGCGACCTGATGGATCTGGAATTTGGAATACTTTTGAATTTCCATCTCAGCCTACGGGTGCCCCAGCTGCATTACCTGCGGCCAATCAAGTCGCATTGAGTTTAGCTAATAATTCTGGAGTAATTACACCTGTCATGATCACCATCGATAACAATGCCACTAGTCGCAGTGTAAAATCGGCTCTTTTCAATCCAGCTACTTTGACGTGGTCAACTGCTACTACCATTGAAACTTTGACGGTTTCTGGGGCTTCCCATATCAGTGCAGATTATGATTCTTCAGGGAACATAGTTTTAGCATATCGTGATAATTTTGCAACCAAGGCAAAATATACTTATAGTTCTAATGGCGTAACATGGACGGCACCACTGCTTGTAGGTTCAATTGGACAAGGCGCTGGTGTCACCGTAAAAATTAATTCTGTAACTTCAAGTCCAGCTATGTCTTATTTTGATCGATTGAATAACTCTGTCTATTACGCTGCGTGCACTGGAACTTTTTCTAGCTGCGCAAGCAGTGGCTGGTCGGCAAATCAAATTGCCACAGCGGCAGGAGTCAGTGGACTAGTCTTAGGCAATGAACAATTATTGAAAGCATCATTATCTTTTTCTGCAACAGGTGTGGCTCAAATAGCTCATCCCACAGGTCAGGGATCTTATGGAAGTCTGTTTCTAGCAGACAATAACTCGGGTGTGTTCAGTACAACACAAATTTCATCTGGAAGTGCTGCAAACTTAAGTGGCTCGCCGGCGTTGAACTTCGCCGTTTCAGGATGGAATGTTGCTACCGTAAGAAATGCCATTGATCAACTCGTTATGGCTTTCATTGGACCTGGAAATTGGCTTTACGTCAGTAGCTGCGGTGATTAAAATGTTATTTTTGTATAGCCCATATAGAATAACTGAGTATTTATTAGTTTCGATACTTTTATCTGTTTCATTGAATTGTCGAGCCGATTTTCTATTCTCTGCCGATGCCACAAGTGTACAAGGAAGCTTAACGTCAACAACGACGAGCACGCAAACTCAGACTTACTTAGATATTGGACTTATGCTTGGACTTTCCTCTAAGTCTCAGATTTATTTTGGCACTATTTATTTAAATAGTGAGATCAATGAAAGAAACCTAAGTGGCGTAACAACAATTATGAGCATTCAGGATCTACTTATTGGCACAAAATATTTTTTTGGAAAAGACAGAGCATTTAACATGACTGCAGCGTATGGAGTTCTTTCTAGCGCCCACTATAAAAATGGGAGTTCAGCAACTGAAACATGGACAGGAAGCAGCACCCTGTTCAAAATTGCATACACTCCAATGATTACACAAAGAGCATCGATTGGTGTGGCTATATCTTATTATCAGGCAAGTTATATAAAGAAAGAAGTTAGCTCTGTAGCGACAAGTTATTCTGGATCAAAATCATTTTTAATTCCAATGTTGAGTTTAAATTTTTACTTCTAGCACTGGTGATTCATTCGACTTGTGGGGTACCGCTTTAACCGCGTTGTTTAACAAGTAGCCATCCAACACCAAAATTGGGTAACTCCAACGAAACCCGTACAAAGCCAGTCCCTAAAACAAATATAGCCGATTATTAATTACAAAATCTTACTCAGGATTTGCATTAAACCAGGTACCCAGTGGAGATAGCGATGAACAAAGCTAAAGTACTTATTCTTACCCTCGCCTTTTTGATTGCAAGTGCTACCTATGCTGATATCAGTGTAGAAGCGGCCTATTCGAAGCCTGCGCCTGAAGGCAACCGCGCTGAAGTAGAAATCGGTACAATTACCCTCCCCGATCTTCCACCGGCTGATCAAGTTCGCGTCGCGATGAAGTGCGCACAAATCTGTCAATCTGACCGGCGAATTCTTACTGGAACAAAAAAAAGTGAAGCTCTTCTGCGGGAAATTGTTCTCGGTCATGAAGGTGTAGGTCAGATCTCACAACTTTCCCCAGAAGCTAAAGCTACAGACTTAAAGGTCGGCACGTACGTCGTCGTTCTTCCTCACTCTGTTCCCAACGGCGATTCGGTTGCTGAACGTGGTTTCCCAAATTTAAGTCCAAACATGAAACACATTGGGTTTTCTCTGAATGGCGTATTTGCGGAACAAATGGATTTTCCAAAGTACAATATTTTTCCGATTTCGAATGCATCCGAAATGGTCAAAAATTTTGGAGAAGATCCTTATCTTGAACAGATGGTCAATACAGAACCTTTGGCATGTGTTCAACGTGCTTTTAAACTTTTGGATGAAAAACAGCCTGGTGTTTTGAACAAATCTGTTTCTCGCATTCTTATTCTGGGTGCGGGACCTATGGGTCTGCTTCATGCTATGCATGCACGAATGAAGTATCCAAAGGCAAAGGTAGTCAATTATGATATCAGCCCGGTACGAAGGGCTTTGGCAAAACAGATTATGGGCGAATCCACAGTACTTGATTCTACCTCTGGTCTTGCAAATACCTTCGATGTTGTCGTGACTTCGACCAGTTCAGCAGATGCTAACTCTGTAGATGCTCCTAAACTCATTAAGAATGGTGGAGTGATCCTGCTTTTTTCTGGAATTAATTTACATGCGGGCGAGAGCTCACCAGAAATTGCCGGAGTGAATGTTGAAGCTATCCATCGAACAGAGGATCTACGACAAATTCGCGGCTATCGAGTCGGAAGTAAAATCAAAGATTTTACCCTGCTTGGCTCCTCTGGTTACACGAAAACAGATATTGCAACCGCGGTTTCTGAACTTCATGCAGACTTACATAGCGCAAAACCTTCCTATAGTAAGGTAACGACAAGTCGAATTAATGGACTCAGCAGCCGCTCAGTGCAGGACTTATCCGGACGTAATCGCAATGTGGTATTCGAAACTTCATCGCTGGCAAAACTACTGGAATTCGAATCACCGGAAGTCTTTGAGCATGAAAAAATCTCGATTCGATTTGGAAATACCTGTTCTGGACTTTTCGGCAGATAATTGTGAGTGCACCTTATTGTGCACTTCTGTGCCTTCTTTACCTACCGCAAAATAGTTATATTCATCCCATAAACCATCTCGCATAAATGTCGACCTGAGACCCAGATTTAGTACCACTTGATTCAGAGAAATAAATAAACAAAAATTGGAAGTTAAAGGAAAAATAGTTTTTAAAATTATTTAGGCCGCTCATTAACTCCACGAGTATTGACATAAAAAAATGAGACAAAATGCTACAGCGCGGGCAAAACTGTCATTTTTTTGAATAAAATTCGTAAAAAATCCCTATTAGCAGCCACTACAGCGAGTACAGCTATTTTTCATGTCAAATTATTAAGGGCACAGAACTTGCTTTATAATTCGCCTAAAGGGGAGTATATGGATGACATGACTAATAAAATAGAAAAATTAAGAAAAGCCATCATTTCTACTAAAGAAAAAGTCCACACAACAAAGGCGCGGGTTCAAACAGGCCTCATTGAAGAAGCGTACTATCAAATAAATAAAACTTCTTTCCAACAAAATTTTAAAGTTTTGATTGGTCACTATAAGAATGAGACTCATGCAACTCGACTTGGCTCGACTGTAGGCTAACGACAACTTGATGGTCTTTCCCATCATCGATTAATTTTATTTCAGAGCCTGGCACTAAAACTCCGTCTACATTTATAATTACGCTGCCTGTACTAGTTAAGCCTCTCGGGTTTTTAACTTGAATAAAATAATTAGATTTCCCATAAATATAAGAAAGCTCATAACCACTCCATGAGCTTGGGATGCACGGCTTGATTTGAAGTTTATCACCGCGAAGTTGAAACCCAAGCAAGGATTCTAAGCCAACCCGGTAATACCAGGATGACGAACCTGTGTACCAACTCCATCCCCCTCGGCCTTCATAGGGTTCACCTGCGTACACATCGCCAGCGACTACGTATGGTTCCACCTTATATCGATTCGATTCTGTTTCATTGTGAGTGTGAAGAATAGGATTCAACATATTAAATAAATTAAAGGCTTTATTTCCATCACCAAGCTGAGCATAGGCCATAACCACCCATGTCGCTGCATGCGTGTACTGACCGCCGTTTTCACGCACACCAGGGACATAACCTTTAATATAACCTGGGTCCATCGGAGTCTTATCAAAAGGAGGTGTTAACAACAGAATAAGTTTTGATTCTTTTTTAACTAAAAGCTCATCTACTTTTTCCATCGCTAGCTTCGCTCGATTTCGATCAGCAGCTTCCGATATAACCGCCCACGACTGACTTATAGAATCAATTTTGGGTTCTTCGCTAGTTGAAGATCCCAATGGAGTGCCATCATCAAAATAAGCTCGTCGATACCATTCCCCGTCCCAGCCGTCCTGCTCTAAGGCAACTTTTAGGTTCTTCATATGCAATTCATATTTTTCTCGGTTGGATTGCTGCTCGGGCTGATTACAGAATGGTAAAAAATCAGCTAGAACTTTATAAAGAAACCAACCAAGCCAAATACTTTCACCTTTACCAAGACTGCCAACTCGATTCATTCCATCGTTCCAATCGCCAGTGCCAATCAAAGGTAACTTGTGTTCACCTACGGAAAGCGAGTGGTTGATGGCGCGAATACAATGTTCAAATACACTTGCAGTTTCTTGCGAGGTTCCAGGCAGAGTATAAGAATCCTCTTCTTCTGGTCTAAGTAAAGGCGCTTCTAGAAATGGCGTCATTTCGGTCAAAATAGTTTTATCACCAGTGACATTCACATAAAAACTGACAACGAAAGGAAGCCAAAGCAAATCGTCAGACATGCGCGTGCGAACTCCGCGACCTGTGGGCGGATGCCACCAGTGTTGGACATCTCCTTCCCTGAATTGCCGTTCAGAAGCCCGTAGAATATGTTCTCGCGCGATATCCGGTGCCGAATAAACCAAGGCCATGCAATCTTGAAGTTGATCGCGGAATCCATAAGCACCGCCGGATTGATAGAAAGCAGTTCTGGACCAATATCGACAAGACAAAGTTTGATAGAAAAGCCAACTGTTCATCAAAATGTTCATCGCTGGTTCGGGGGTTTTGACTTGAACAACATTTATAAGAGCATTCCAATAAGCAATCACTTCCGCCAAAGCCTCTTTTACTATTTTGAGATCTCTGTAACGTACAGTAAGGTCACGCGCTGCTTGAATGTTCTCACATTGTCCTAGCAGAATAGAAATTTCGCGCACTTCTCCAGGTTCAAGCTCGATTGAAGTTTGGAAAACAGCACAGGGATCTTGACCAGTTCCTCTTTTTTTCGACAGACCATCTCGCTTCAGCGCCGCCGGATTGGTGTAACTTCCATTGCGCCCTAAAAATTCTTTTCGGCTGCAAGTGAAGGTTCGATTCGGAGTATTGATATCAACAAAGGTTACTTTTTCTGCGAATTCGTTGTCATGAGGATTTCTGGCAAAAATCGCATTCGTGACTTGATCTACATCACAGATTAAATACGGTGAAGTTTTCTCACGCTGTGATCCCAGCACCAGTTCGGTATAACTGGTGATAGAAATTCGACGCTTTCGGTTTGTCTGATTTTTTAATGTTAAAAGTGAAATTTTGACTGAATCATCTTTAGGGACAAAATGAGTTAAAGTTTGCTTAATTCCATAATTAGAATGTTCAAAAGTGGAATAACCCTGCCCATGTCTGATGATGTAAGTTGCTTCACTGCGAATCGGCAGTGGTGTGGGTGTCCAAATTTTTCCGGTATCTTCATCTCTCAAATAAATAATTTCGCCAGGAGGATCACAGACCGGATCATTCGACCAAGGCGTTAAACGATTCGTCTGACTATTAATAAACCAAGTAAAGCCAGCACCAGTTTCACTGACCTGAAAACCAAAACCTCGATGGTTGCCAATGACATTAATCCAAGGAGCCGGAGTCCATTGACCAGATTCAAGAACAATAACGTACTCTCGGCCATTTTTACTAAAGCCACCGATACCATTAAAATAATCAAGCTCTAAAGCCGGTTCAGGCGGAACACTTTCAACTCTATCTTTTCGTACAAAAGACAGAACCGGGGCATATTTTTCATCCACTACTTTGCGATTGATTTGTTCCTTTAACGGTTCGTCAGCGGAAAGGGACACCCGCGCAACCGATTGAATATGAGCAATATCTTTTTCCGGCGTCAGATCACTCCGCAAAATAAATATTCCACCCGATTTATTCAGCCAGCCTTGAACACCAGTTGAACGAATCTGTTGTTGAAGTTCATCCTGCAGGCCCTGAAAATAAGTTGTCTCGTGCTCGTTCAGAATAATAAAATCATAAACAAGCCCCTTCAATCGCAAGTACTCGTGACATCGCAAAAGTTTTCGAATAACGAGCATATCTTTTTGATCATCAATTCGTACGACCACAATGGGTAAATCTCCACTAATCCCACTTGGCCACAAGCTGGACTGCACGTTGGTATTCAATGCTCGTTGATGGGCCGGAGGTCGTAAAGATGGCTCTGAATATAAGATTCGTTCGGCAATGCGCTGATAAAGATAGGCTGTTTCCGCATCGATATTAAGATGTCTCATATCCACTTGGGATTTTGTCCATGCCAATTTACATTCACGTTCAAATGAATGAATGTCATGGTACCGATCAGCTAACTCTAAAGCATGTTCTCGGGTCGAAGCTACTCCTGTCGAGAAAGCCACTTGCGCTTTCCCATTTGCAGGAACTTGCACTTGAACTCGAAGTGACATAATTGGATCTAATGTAGCACCACAGACATTTGAAAGTTTTTGCCTTTCAAAGAGGGCGCTAGCGTTACTTAAATTACGACCGCGACCAATAAATTGAGCGCGATCTGTTTCATATTGCACTTCTGAAACTAATTCACAATCGCTGACCACAACGTGCAATCCCCAATTTTCTTTATCATGACTTGATCTTTTTCGACGTTTCCCTAAAAGGGCATTTCTCGAGGATAAGAACTCGGTTTGAATAAACAGTTTACTGAAGGCCATGTGATCTAGGTCATTCGCTGCCGGCCCTAAAACTGGTTCCAAATAACTGGTCAATTCAATGATACGTGGTTCGTCCGAATGATTGGTTAAGGTCACATGACGAATTTCAACATTGTCTTCGGGAGCCACCAGAATTTGCGTGTAGCTAGAAATGTCTCCGTCACGACGTTGGAATTCCACTTTTTCTTCCCCAAATGTGACTTGGTAAGATTCTGGAATTTGAGTAAAAGGTTGATAAGTCGCGGACCAAATATTTTTTTCAAGCAGATCTTTGATAAAAATAAAACTTCCCCAATTGTCCCGAGTGGCATCTTCTTTCCATCTGGTCACCGCAACGTCACCGCATTTCGAATAACCGGCCCCACTTGTTGAAATCATTATCGAATAATTTCGATTAGAAAGAAGTTGAATTCGAGGCGTAGCGCTGCTGGCACTGGTGTAGGTTCGGATAAAAGAATTTATTGCGGATTGAGATTCGCCCTCTAACTCTATTTCCGCAGCTTTTGGCAAAACGGGAACAACTCTTTGAGGAATTCTTTCTTGCAACAACAACCGCGTTGCTCGCACACGGGTGTCATTATGAAATCGATCTTGAATAATATTATTATTAATCACGTTGTTAATAGCCACAAAACTCATTCCTTGATGATGGGCCATAAAAGATTTTATAACGGCAAATTTTTGATTTTCTGGAAGACGCTCGGAAGTGTAATCGATAGCCTCGTAAAATCCGTAGGAGGCTAAAATTTTATTATTAATCAGATGTTTCGCGTTATCTAAGGCTGCTTCAGGATCCACCATAGCGACTAAAAAAGTAGAGTAGGGCGAAATAACCAAATCATGGCTTAATCCCCGCTTCAATCCCAACCCGGGAATTCCAAATGGACCATACTGGTAATTCAGTTGAAGATCTCGGGCATTGTAACCCGCTTCCGACACGCCCCAAGGAACATTGTGTTCCCGACCATAGCTGATTTGTCGCAAAATAACAGTGCGAAGGGTTTCATTAAGTAGAGTGTTTTCATAATCACGCATAACCAAAAGAGGCATCAGATATTCGAACATGGATGCTGTCCAAGAGATCAGCGCCCGTCCACCTTCAATGGGAACAAGTTGACGACCCAAGCGAAACCAATGCTCTTGTATGACTTCTCCCTTTGCAATAGCGACAAAACTGGCTAAGCGGGATTCCGAAGCTAAAAGATCGTAAAGTCCACTGTCAAACTTTCCATCTGTAACACTGTAACCAATTGTGAATACACCCCGATTCTTGTCCAACAAGAAATCAAAACGCATATCTTTAAATTTTTGGTCCATGAAATGGGCTGCAGCCTCGGCCTTATCTAAAAGCTCTTGGATAGTTTGTTTTCTCTGATTTAAAGACTCTGCAAAATCGGAAAGCTCTTTGAATAATAAAGATGAATCTGATTCTTTGTTTTGCAGCGCTTGAATCAAATCTTGAACTTGCAGCAGTCCCTTTTTATCGCCCTCAGAGATGGCTGACAAAGAAATATTTCTATCCAATAGCTTAACTAAATTTTCCCATTGCCCCAGTAGCGGCCCAGATTTTTTTTCAAGTTTTGCACCTAGATCACGAAATTGATTTATCGTCCAAGGCGCAAGAGATGTGATGTCGTTTTGAACTTCACGAATTTGGGTCAAGGCACAATCTATCCATTCAAAGATGCACTTAAAGTCTTTTTCAGTTTGGTTCTTTTTAAAATTTAAAATATTTTTTCTGATATTTCCCAAAGAATTATTGAGAGTTTCCAGAAGCGAAGCCCAGTTAGAAAAAGTATTGTTTGGAGGCGGTGAAAGAAGTAATCGAAAATTAGAAAACTCACGAAGCAATTCGTGATGATTTTCATCCATTGCCCGAATTTCACTATCTATAATTAAAATGATATCGTTGAGCCCCTCAAGCATTTCTGTTTCTATTAAAAAATAATTTGGAATTTCAAGACAGGCTTGTTGGCAGGTCAGAAAATAGCCGGCAAGATTTCCGCTATCCACAGTCGAAACATATTTTGGATTGAGAGGTTCCAATGTTTTCGTATCATACCAATTAAAATAGTGTCCTTCATGCCCTTCTAACTTCTGTAGCGTCTCTAATGTTAATCCAAGGGAACGAACAAATTTTGCAGCACTCAAATAACCAAAGTCACGAGCCGAAACTAAGGAAAGAAGATAGAGTCCTATATTTGTCGGTGAAGTACGATGAGCCGTTAATGCCTGTGGAAGCTCTTGATGATTATCCGGCGGAAGCCAATTGTCTTCAGCACCAACGAAAGTTTCAAAATAATGCCAGGTTCGTCGCGCAATCTGGCGCATCAGCAATTGATCATCAATACTTAATGATTTTCTGGTGCGAATTAATCTTCGACTAATCAAGTGACCAATCAGCGGATAACAGCTCCACAAAAAAATAAAAACAAGCGAGAGACCCACTAACGAGGATGCCGTGGTAAAAAATAAAAAAAGTGTACCAACTAACAGAATTTCGGTGGGCCAACTCGTTTGCCAAAAAGGTCGCTTGGACTTATTTTTTTGACTCTCGGCTTGAGCCGCTGTCACCCATTCAAGCAATTGAGTTTGAGATATAAATTTACGATACATCACACGCAAAATAGCGTCGGACTGTATGTAAGCTTGATGTGCAAGAAATACAATATGGAAAAGAACTTGCAACAGGTTGACCTTTATTTTCATATCGGTCGTCGAAACTCGAGACGATTGATTTTCAAAATAATGAAAGAGGGCACCAATCACCGGTGGCACCACAGCCGGAAAAATAACAATGAAAAGCGCATAGCCCAGCCAAAATAGAGGCGAACCCGGAAATACAGTCCACGCAAAAACAAACCAAAGAAAAGTAAAAGGAGCTACAAGGCTGCGTCTTAAATTATCAAAGATCTTCCACTTCGAAATTAATGGAATTTCATTTCGAATCCATTGTTTCTGCGTATTTCTGACGAAAGGAAGAATCCATGCAGCGATTTGCCAATCGCCCCGGGTCCAGCGATGCTGTCTGGTAAAAAAAGTGTGATAACTTTGCGGATAATCATCTAATAACTCGACATCAGTCAAAAGACCGGCTCGGGAATATATTCCCTCGAATAAATCATGGCTTAAAATAGTGTTTTCTGGTGCTCGATTTTGTAGTGCTGCTTCAAAAGCATCGACATCATAAATTCCTTTTCCCGTATAACTGCCTTCTTGAAAAAGATCTTGGTAAATCTCAGAGACCGCAGTTGTGTAGGGATCGATTCCCGTATAACCCGAAAATACTTTTGCAAAAAAAGATCTCGCAGAACTCTCGAGAGATATTCCAATACGAGGCTGAAGAACCCCGTAGCCTTCGGTCACTCGTCCCAAGATTTTATCAAAATAAGCCTGATTGAGTGGATGAATAATTGTTCCAATCATTCTTCTTGCGGAATCCCTGGGCAACTGAGTATCAGCATCCAAAGTAATTACATAACGGATTGTTGCTAAGAATGGAACTTCTGCTGTAGCAACAATAATGCTTGTCTTTTCATCTCCACGAAGGAGCCGGTTAAATTCGTGAATTTTCCCACGTTTTCTTTCCCAACCCATCCATGTTTTTTCCGATTCATTCCACTGTCGATGGCGATGAAAAAGAAAAAAACGATCACCGTCTTTATCCGCATATTTTCGATTCAAATTATTGATGCCATCCAAAACCAATTGAAGATGAACATCATCTTCTAATAAAGATTCGGTCGGTGCATCTGTAAAATCAGTAAGTAAGGCAAAGAAAAGTTGAGGATCAGCATTTCCTAGATAATGAATTTCAATTTTTTCTAGCAATTCTTGGATCATTTGAGCACCAGCAAGCATGCAAGGAATGACAACCATGCTACGAGATTTTTGAGGGATGCCCAATGACAGATCTAACTTTGGTAGGTTCTGAGGACGAATACTGTACGTTAAAATAAGGTTTGTTAAACAGAGAGCAAGCTCACTGCAAGGAATAACGATCAGTAAACCTATGACAATGAGAAATGGAAGAAGCGCCCCGTGAGTGACTGAATAATAAAAAGGACCAGCGCAAGACATAAACAAAAAAATTCCCATCAGGCCAAAATAAACAAAATTGGGATGTGAAAGAGCAAAATGCAAAACTTTAGTTCGTGTTTTATAGTTAAATTTCTTTTCGAGCGTTTCTGCGCCAGCACCGATAAGGTAATAGCCAACATGGGATTGTTTTATATCCCGAGGATTATTTGCCTGTGCTGTTTTTGACAATTGAACTGCATATTCCGCAATTTCAATTTCTGAAACATGAGTTCTTTTACTGATTTTTTCTATAACATGACGGTATCTGTCTCGAGTTAAGAAATCCATTTTGCCATAGATCAGGTCTTTTTCTAAAACTCGATCTACAAGGCTAAGACTTTCAAAAAAATCTCGCCAGTTTAAGCCCGAAATTAAACGCATACTTGTAATAATATTCGCCACAGTGACTTGACTTGTGGCTTGAAGTTGATGTGAAAGATCTATCACCTGTTCGGTTGAAGAATTTTTCTTAGCTAAATATTTTTCCAAATGCTCCAGTGCTGGCCAAAGCTCAGGCTCCTGGTCCCTCAGACGTTTTGCAATTTGTGCTACGTACGCCCGATCATCTTGAACAGTTGATCGATGCCCAAGCGGAAGCTCTGACACTAAAGCTTGAAACTTAATTTTATCTTCTACAGCTTCAAAAAGTTGGTCAGCAAACTTATTGGCTTCATTTCTTTGTTCATGATCCACAACAATACGAATCGCGATACGGCGTAAGTTTTCGACAAGGACAAGTCTTAATGTAATGGCTAGCGCCCAAAGCTCACCGATATTTAAAGGAGAAATCTTTTGATAGGCGTGGACAAACCTGCGAATGGTTTCTGGTTCTAAATAACTATCCGTATGAGCGATTAAAGCCAATGCGATCGCATAAATGCGAGGATAGCCCGTCAATTCTCCCAAAGCAATTTTTGGTAGCTCTTTGTAAAAAGCCGGCGGCAAATCTTCCTGGATTTCACGAAGCTGATCTTCAACAATATGAAAATTATCGGTCAACCATTCTGCAGCCGGAGGCAAACTGTCTTTTCTGTGAATTGCTTCAGTTAACGCACGATAGGAAACCAAAAGTTTGACACCATTTTCGCGCATTCGCGGCAAAAGCGGTTGACTGATTTTAGGATTATCACTGAGCTTAAGCTCAGTCGCTAAATACGCCGCATACTCTTCGAGTCTTTCGACGCTGTAGATCTCGCCTTTAATAGGATATTCAATTTTGTCATTAACAATGTCAGTCATTTTGTCTCGCCAGCTATTGCCCTATAAGGGAATATGAGTCTTTAAGGCCCAGTTGACCATAAATTTGCCTCGAGTACCAGTTGCATTATCGAATACTTCGAATCACCCCTCATCGAGCCCAACTCATTCATTAACTCTAGTTTTCAGCAAATGAATGAGTTGGACACCCTTTAACTTTAGTGAGTTTAGCCACTATAAATTCGTCAAACCGTTGACTTAGAGCAAGAAAAAAATGAGAGCTCGAAGCCCAATAACAAAAAAGAAAGACAAGAGAGATTTAACTCTCTTGCCTGGGGGAATGTTATTCTACTTTTACTAGAATAACCGAGTGGGATGCCTTTTTAGGATTTTGTGGATCATCGGCAGTTGTTGGTAAGCCAGCTGCGATAAATGAACTTTTTAATTTGTTGTCTGAAGTATTAAACCATTTTGAAAACAGATTTGGCTGCTCAGCCATATTATAAGAATCCACGTCGACGTTTTTCATCGTTTTGATATAGGTCTCTACGGCCTTATTTCTGTTTTTCGCAAGTTCGCGCTGGTTTTTTGGAAGCTGCTTCAAATTTTTTGAAGGATACTCGTCATCGGCCCAAGAAAGTACCAGAACTTCGTCTATTGATCCCGCGCTTCGAGCTTGGTCAAGTACAGACTTCAAAGAAGTTTTAGCGTTTTCAGATAAAGATGCACTTCCTTTATCAAATTCTATTTCCACGAAACTGTGTGCCTGTGCAACATTTGCTGCAGAATTAATAACCGCATCAGCTTTTGACTCTTCGGTTTTGTGAGGTCTATTTGCACAACCCGCACACAACAAAACTGTCAATCCAGCTACTTTCAATTCATTTTTAAAACTCATTACGTTCTCCTTTTATATTTAAACTTTCCACATCATCGTAACGAATATTGTTTAAGCAAGGATTGGGCCGGCTGTGAATTTAACAGTATTCTATTACAGCTGTTTTTTGCTCTTGTGTTGGGGAAAAAAGGGAGTTTAAAGGAAATATTCTGAACAATTTAAATTAGAGGTTTGAAAGATATTGCACTGTTTTGTACTTTTTAAAAACTAAGGACGCGAATACCAGAATAAAAGGACCAATAAACAACCCGGAAAATCCAAAAGTAAGCAAGGAACCGACAATAGCAAAAAAACAAAGCACGGGATTTAATGAAGTATCATTACCACTTATTAAAAACGTGCGTAAAATATTATCGGCAACAGAAGCTGCTAAACTAAAACACAACATGATTACTGCTTTTTGAATGCCTAACTCTGACTCTGCATAAATGACACAAATTATTGAAACCGGTAATAACCCAACAAGCGGAATCATCGCCGAAAAAAGTGCTGCGACAAAAACAATAGGCCAAGCATTCATTCCAATAATCAATGTGCCTATTGTTAACAGCGAAGACTGAGCAAAGGCGGTTAATACCATTGACACCATTGTGTTATAGCCACTGCTTCGCGCGGTTGTGATTAGAAACTGCAAGGTCCTGCTGTTTTTCTTTAAAAAAAGGAGCCCCCCGAATAAATTTTTCGAATTCAATTTCCGAATTAAAAAAAAGAAGAAGAAAATAAAAAAGAAAAACTGAATTAAACTGTAGGGAATTTCAGAAAGCAATTTGATCGCGTATTGCACGGCCGAATCTCCAAGATGACTTCCTGACTCCGTAAGTTTAGTTTCGATTGTTCCGGTTTTATCAAGTCGCTGCAATAAGCCTGAAACATATCCCTTAAAAAATTGCTGAGTCGGCAAAAGCAATTCTGAAATCTTTAATTTATATCTCTCTAAAGCAGCCGGATCTGCCACTATATCCACAACAGTTAAGATTCGATTCATCATGGCAGTAGCCACCGTTATAATTACAAGAACAAGTGCTCCAGCTGCTGTAAAAAAAAGAATTTTTTTATTTTTTGATAATTTTTTTACTCGTTCTTTGGCCTCAAGTAGAGCAAACGAAAATATCAAGGCAAGAACCGCAGATTTAGCAAAGGGTAAAAACAGCGCAGCCAATGCCAAAATCGATATAATAAGTATGATTTTAAAAATTTGAAAATCCGAGCCAGAAAAATAGGGAATTTTTTTGGCTCGGTCGGATGGCGTATATTCACTTAATACAGTGATGCCGTTATGATTTTTCATTTACGCATCTAAACTACATCTCAAAAGGAAAAGAAACGCTTGCAATCCAGGATTTATTTTCTGGATTTACACTGCTAAATGCTGTTCCAGGAGAAAAGGGTCCAACTTGTTCTAATCTTCCTTGACCATACTTAACCTGTTGGTATTCAACATTTAAGCTGACGGAAGACACTCTGAAACCAGCACCCACTCGATATCCGGTGGCATCTAACAGTTTTACGTCAAAATTTCCACTGGCATCTGGGTTTAATTCGCCGCCCATAATGTAAGTTCCCCAAATCCTCATGCCCATATCTGGCATTTGCATTCCGACAACAGGTCCCCAGTTGGTGGAAACTGATTTTGCGTCGTAACTGACCGAGGAATCTTTAATCTGAGGCATAGAGTAACGAGCATCAGCGCCAAGAAAAAAAGATTCGTTTATGTGAAACCCAATTCGTGCGCCAAGACCAAGTCCCACTGCAGTTCCGGTAGAATCCGAAAGTGGCGAAGGATAATTGGTGGCGGTATTCCCTATTTCATAGGTCACTGCTGGTTCGACAAAAAGCCCAGCGGTTGAAATTGCCATGGCCAGGGGAGACAGTACCAAAACACTACTAAAGCCCAATACAATTTTTATTTTCTTTAAAAGAATTTTCATAAGTGTCCTTTTGTAAATTAGTTAAATTCGGTTAATGACTAACTCTGTTGTAAATTCATCTCTGTTTGTTCATCACTTTTTTTGATCGCAACCTGACTCGACTCTGCACCTTCCATAAATCCTTCAGCAAATCGTTGCATTACATTTTTAAAAAATGCCTCGTTCAATAAAGGCAAGCCGATATTGCTTTCAAGGCTATCCTTTATTATCTCGTCGGTTTTAAATATACTGTAAAGAGCTCCTAAACCAAGAATAACTAAACCTCCAAATAGAGCAGCTTCAATAGCAAGTCCATACTGGTACGGAATTAATAAATTGTGAATCGCATTGGCCAAATGAAAAATTGAAAAAATAATTGTCGACGTCAACACGACACCCACTAAAAGTTTAAATAAAACAGAATGGATTTCGTTACGAATTGTTTTTTTTATATATTCAATCGGTGGATTCAAAATAAATTCCTTACTCAGTAGTTTATAAAATGAAATTGCTAACATTAAATACTTTGCTTGCATACGTTCCTAAATATGAAGAGTTTCTTTCGAAACTCTTCATCAAAATATTTTTATTTATTAATGTCGTCGACCCATAGTCACTGCGATTAAACTTCCTAAAGCCACACCAGCAACTGCTGCGATAGCCACACCTTTAACTGGATTAGCATGAACGTATTCTCGACCTGTTTTTAAATATTCAGATGCAGAACTAGCAAATTTTGCCGTTGACGACCCGATTCTTTCTCCGACATCTTGAGACAGTTTCTCGAGATTTTGCTCTGTCATTTGCATTTTATTTTTAAACTCTGGCATTGTTCCGTTCGATTTAGTTAGTGTATCACTTGTCATATTAGCCATGGTATTCTCCTTTTTAGTTATGTTTACCTTTGCAAAATTAATTTTTTAAAGATTTTTTTACATCCTCAACGCGCTGATCTTTTTTATCTTCAAATCGTTGAAAAATATCGGTGAGTCGATTTTGGTAGCTTTCTTTGGCGTCGCCGTATCGTTGCTGGATAAGTCCACCAATGGCCTTAGCATCACCTTTGGTCTTATCAAGTTCATCGTCTGTTAACTTGCCCCAAGCTTTTTGAATGTCGCCTTTAATTTCTAGCCATTTTCCTTTAATAGTATCCTCGTTTAATCTCATAGCATCTCCTTTGGTTAAATGATTCGCATGACACTAAAGCAATGTGCAGGCCGCGAGCGAAATCGAATATATTTGATTTGGATGTGTCTGTGTTATCAATGCTGGGGTATTTTACCTTCACATGGATATTTTTTGGGTCATTTAATTATGCGAGTGAATTTCACGAGTCATGTGGTTCCAAATAGAAACCAGATAAAAATTGGTGCACTCTCGCGTCCAAGTGAGCAGCTCGTTGTACACAAGTGGACCTTCTGATATTGTGCCCGCCTATAAAGGACTCTATAATGGATAACTACGGTTCAAAGAAATTTCTTTTCGTTCTTATTTTAATCATATCGATTTCTCCAGCCGCATGGACGAAAATCTACACTACCGCCGAGTACGATTTCCCACTTAAAGATGCAAATATCGCAACTCTTGCTTCCGGTGCAAATATGCCTTTGACCCCATACGAGATTGTTAATATTGAAATACGCACAGATCGACGACTTGTCCCTTTGGCTGAAGGAAGAAATAAAGTTCCACTTGGACTTTTTGAACAAAAAAATCGAGCGGCTCCTTTAGCTTTTATTATTGCAGGTACTGGCGGCTCCGCTCTTGCAGGTTCAGCGTTATATTTGGCAAGCCAACTTTATCTCAAAGGCTTTCATGTCGTCACCTTGCCGAATCCCATACATTGGCATTATGTTTTGGGTGTCAGCGAAAGTACTCTTCCCGGCTATCCCTTCCGAGATTCTCCTGAGTATTATAAATTTCTTGAGAAGACGACTCAGTTTTTAAAATCAAAAAGAAATTTAAAAATTTCAAACTTTTCGCTAGTGGGTTACTCGTATGGAGGCCTCTTAGCTGGTTTTTTGGCCGAAGAAGATCTTAAACAAAAAATATTTGATTTTAAAAGAGTCGTGATAATTAGCCCGGCAATGAATATTGCATCAAGCATTCAGACTCTCGATAAATATTATTCAGAAGGTCATCTTATGACCTTAGATCGGCGCCAAGTTATCCTTGGAACGATTATTAACGTCGGCATGAAAATTCGTGAAATCGGATTTGATCTTAATATCATTGGCAATGCGATCAAAGAACTTCAATTAACACCGCTAGAAACACAATGGGTCATTGGCAATGACTTTCGCGAAAATCTCAGAGATGTTATCTTTACCAGCCAACAAATAAAAGACCTTCGTCTTTTGAAGATCAAAGCGACTCCGACGCGAAAAAGTGCGCGCCTAAATGAAGCGAAAAAAGTTAGCTTCTCGACATATTTCAAATATTTCGTCGCGCCATCTATTTTAGAAAAACCACAAGTCGCAAATAATGATGCTTTAAATACCCTTTTAGAAAAATCAAGTTTTTATAGCCAGTCCGATTTTATCAAAAATAATAAAAATATTTTTATTATTACAAATCAAGATGATTTTCTTATGGGCGCCGGAGACGTTGAGTCTTTAACATCCACGGCCAACGAAAGACTTTATTTATATCCTTACGGGGGACATATGGGAAACCTTTGGCACCCGCTAAATCAGCACAATTTTTTAGAGATTTTTAAATTTTAAATTTCAAACACGCTTCACTTAGAAGCGATCTCATAGTTAGTCAGCCGAGGCGACGAGGAGTATTCGACTGAGGCGCACTTCCTGTGCGTCGCAGGGAGAATTCGACGAAGGCAACGAAGGATCACTAACTATGAGATCGCTTCTAACGGAAAGCCGCAATGCCTGTAATTTCTTGGCCAACCACCAAACGATGAATATCTTCAGTTCCTTCGTAAGTATTCACAGTTTCAAGATTGGTCATATGACGAATCACCGGATATTCATCGATGATTCCATTGGCACCCAGCATGTCACGGGCATCCCGAGCAACATCCAAAGCCATGCGGCAATTGTTCATTTTAACTAAAGAAACATGATGAGGCATGACTTTTCCGGCTTCTTTTAATCGGCCCATTTGCAAAGCCAACAACTGAGCTTTGGTAATTTCTTGGACCATTTTGACTAACTTCGCTTGCGGCAATTGATAAGCAGCAAGAGGTTTATCTTTTTCAAAAATGGTCCGTTGTTTGGCATAATTTAAGGCCGTGTGATAACAAGCATTAGCTGCTCCAACAACTCCCCAGGCAATTCCATAACGAGCTTGCGTAAGGCATCCCAGCGGAGCTTTAAGACCTTCTCCATTCGGTAGCATATTTTCTTCAGGGACAATGCAATCTTGCATATGTAATTCTGAAGTGACACTCACACGCAAAGAAAATTTTCCTTTCATCGTGGTCGTTGAAAATCCTGGAGTGCCTTTCTCAACAATAAAGCCACGGACTTTTCCATCAAGCCTTGCCCAAACGATGGCAATATCTGCGATACAGCCATTGGTAATCCACATTTTATTGCCGTTGAGTTTATAGCCGCCCTTAACTTTTTCTGCTCGAGTCAACATACCACCCGGATTTGATCCTGCGTCCGGTTCAGTCAAACCAAAACAACCGATCAATTCCGCTTTCGCTAACTTAGGAAGGTATTTTTTTCTTTGCGCTTCGGATCCGTACGCAAAAATTGGGTACATGACTAAAGCACCTTGTACAGAGCAAAAAGAACGAATTCCTGAATCGGCTCTTTCCAATTCTTGCATCAATAAACCATAGGCGATGTGCCCAAGACCTGGACAATCATAGCCTTGAATCGTTGTGCCCAGAAGGCCCATTTCCGCAAATCGCGGAATCAGATGTTTAGGAAATTCTTCTTTGCGATTAGCCTCTTGAAGAGTTGGAAGGACTTCGATTTCAACAAAGTTCCTTACGGTGTTTCGCACCATAATTTCATCTTCAGAAAAAAGCGAGTCTTCGTCCATGTAATTCAAAGATACATAGCTGGCCATATTTTCTCCCGTACATTCTTATCTCTAAGTAACAAAGCCTAAAGATTTAGGCAAGGCCTGTTGAAAGTACCACCACCTGCGTTCTCGACCAGTCCTCTTATTTATTGCCTGTAGATTCGCAATCAGGTAGCGATTTATATATGTATAATCGCGCAGAAGTTGTTGACCAAAATTTTAGCAAATTTGTCTCGGAAGGACGTTTTCCTCCCGCACGTTCCCAAACCCCGCTCCAGGGCTCGGGTTTAAGCCCAAACCAATTGCTAAGTCTGTTCGAAAGTCAGGTCACCTGCAGACACCTCGACCTTCGTGCCCGCATTCTTAAAAATGCAAATCTGTGTTTTTATACGATCGGAAGCGCTGGCCATGAAGGAAACGCCGTCTTTGGCAAAGTCTTTCGCCTGAATGACATGGCCTTTCTGCACTACAGAAGCGGCGCCTTGATGTTGGAAAGAGCAAAACAACTTCCGGGCTCTACTCCGATCTACGACACCATGCTTTCTTTTATGGCTTCAAGCGAGGACCCGATCGCCGGAGGACGCCATAAGGTCTTTGGTAGCCTGCCCTTAATGGTTCCGCCCCAGACCAGCACTATTGCCTCGCATTTGCCAAAAGCCATGGGCGCAGCCCTTTCCATTCAAAAAGCAAAAGAACTTGGCCTTCAAGTGGTCATGGAACCGGACAGTTTGGTTTTTTGCACCTTTGGGGATGCCTCGGCCAATCATTCGACGGCCATTGGTGCGATCAACGCAGCCGCGTGGACTTCTTACCAAAATGTGCGAATGCCCATAGTCTTTATCTGCGAGGACAATGGCATTGGAATTTCGGTTTCGACTCCAACGGGTTGGATTCAAAATAATTTTTCACAAAGACCTGGGCTAAAATATTTCAAAGGGGATGGCCTCAATTTAATCGATATTTATGTGCAAACTAAAAATGCTGAAGAATTTGTTCGGCAAAAACGAAAACCTGCATTTTTGCATATGGAAACGGTGCGCCTGTTAGGCCATGCCGGTTCAGATATGGAATTAAATTATCACACTTTGGCCAAAATTGAAGCCTTGGAATTTAACGATCCTCTTCTCCATTCCGCTCGCCTTCTGATTGAAAACTCAATTCTATCTGCTGAGGAAATCTTAAATCTTTACGAGCAGACGCGCGATCGCGTTCTTCATATTGGTCAGTACGCAACACAAAGACCGAAACTGATGAAACCGGAAGATATAAGCTCAGCCGTCACCGCTTGTGTTGATAGAAAAATAGCACCGCCACTTCCCGAAGAAAGCCAACGCGAAAAAACATTTGATCGTGAGTATGCTAGATTAAACACGCCTCAACACATGGCCAAATTAATTAATTATGGCCTTGCCGATATTTTACTTCGATACAAAAATGCAGCCATTTTTGGCGAAGACGTTGCGCAAAAAGGCGGGGTTTACAATGTAACCGAAGGTTTACTTAACAAGTTCGGCGCTAAACGCGTGTTTAATTCTTTACTGGATGAGCAATCAATTCTGGGCACAGCGATGGGTTTAAGTCATAACGGCTTTCTTCCAATTCCTGAAATTCAATTTTTAGCTTATGTTCATAATGCCGAAGACCAAATCCGTGGCGAAGCGGCGACCCTGGCTTTTTTCTCTCAAGGTCAATTCACTAATCCCATGGTCATTCGCATCGCCGGACTTCCCTATCAAAAAGGTTTTGGTGGGCACTTTCATAATGACAATTCCCTAGCGGTCTTCCGCGACATCCCCGGAATTATTGTTGCAGTTCCTTCCAATGGAGCGGATGCCGTAAAAATGATGCGAGCTTGTGTTCGCAAAGCTTACGAAGAGGGCCGCGTCGTTGTTTTCATCGAGCCCATCGCTTTGTATATGACTAAAGATCTTCATCAAGAAAACGATAAAGCCTGGAGTTTTCCCTATCCTTCTCCACAGGAAGAAATCCAAGTCGGTCAATTTGGTGTTCATGGCAATGGTAAAGACATCACTCTAGTGACCTACGGAAATGGTTTTTATTTTTCCAGACAAGCTGAAAAAATTCTTAAAGAAAAACATGATGTTTCTTGCAAAATCATCGACCTTCGTTGGATCGCACCTTTGGATCAAGTGGCTTTAGTTAATGAAATAAAAAATGATAAAAATATTTTAATCGTTGATGAGTGTCGTAAAACGGGTTCATTAAGTGAAAGTCTTGTCGCCATGATGGTTGAAAAAATACCCAGTTTGCCAAAAATAAAAGTTCTAGCGGCTCATGATTGTTTTATCACCTTGGGCGTAGCTGCTGCAGCTGGCTTGCCTTCAAAAGATGATATTATTGAATCTTGTTTAGATATGCTTGGAAAATCCATGGTGAAAAAATGAAAGAACGAGTTGTTATTATTTGCCCCGGCCGCGGAACTTACACAAAAGAGACCTTAGGCTACTTAAAAAAATTCCGTCCTCGTTTCAATGAATTCATCAATGTGCTCGATGAAAAACGCAGCGCTCTTAACATGCCCACTCTGACCCAGCTGGATGAGGAAACCATTTTTAAACCGCAGATGCACACCAAAGGTGAACATGCTTCGCCCCTGATTTACGCCTGTAGTTATGCCGATTTCTTAAGCTTAGATTCCGAGCGCTATGAAGTTGTCGCCGTCACAGGAAATTCGATGGGCTGGTACATTGCTTTATCGGTTGCCGGTGTTTTAGATATTCATGGATCATTTGATGTCATCAACACCATGGGTTCGATGATGAAAGAAAAAATTATTGGTGGGCAAATTATTTATCCAATCACCGATGAAAACTGGAAAATAGATTCTCGCCGTATACAACTGGTTGAAAATGCCATTGCTGAAGTCAATCAGACCTCAGATTGCGAAGCACATATTTCAATTCATCTGGGCGGTTACATCGTCATCGGTGGAAATCAAAAAGCATTGGATGTTCTATTAAAGCGACTACCAAAAATTGAAAACTATCCTTTTCAACTCGTAAACCATGCGGCCTTTCACACTCCTCTGCTGCAAGAAACATCTCAAAAAGCTTTTGAAGTTTTATCACAAGATTTATTTCACAAACCACAAATTCCATTGATCGATGGCCGTGGTCATATTTGGACTCCCTACTCAACAGATTTAAATGAAATTTATAATTACACTTTTGCTCATCAAGTTGTGCAAGCCTATGACTTCACTAAAGCCGTTACTGTCAGCTTGAAAGAGTTTTGTCCCGACAAATTAATTCTACTGGGACCCGGCAATTCTTTGGGAGGAGCCCTCGGACAAATTTTGGTTGAAAATAAATGGCTGAATATCGAATCGAAAACAGATTTTTCCGAACGACAAAAACAAAATGCGTTTCTAATTTCAATGGGAAGACCCTAACTAGACGACTCCTGGTATAGCTGAATTTTCTCAATTTGAGACAATGAATTGGCTATACTCTTGCTCTCTTAAATAATTATAAGAAAAGAGCAAAGATGAACATAGCCAAATTAAACGTATTCGGATTGAGACTACTGAGCTGTATAATTTCTATACAGTTGTTGGGCGCTCCGGCGGTTCATGCTGAAATCGAAGAAAAAAATATCTCGACATTAGCTATTGCGAGCACGGGACCAGAATTAGAAAAAATGATGGATCTTTCCGTTCGAATCATGCTTCATAAAACTTTTTACAAATTAATCAATGATACTTTTGGTCCCTTGATACAGACTTCGCCAACGGCTAAGAACCTTGTTTCACAGTCAAAAATTATTTTTATTTTATCCAAAGTAAAAGACGAATGGTCAGTTATTGAACAGTACTTAAAGAAAGTTCCAGAAGATAAAGTGGCCGAGCCAGATATTGAGGCTATAAGAGAAAAATATCACGAAATTTTTGATAAAATCATAAGCAATAAAAAACTGATCGAACTGATGCGGACGACCGGAGCCGCTTCCCAACCCTTGATGATTGTCGATAAAAGCTCTAAAGATAGCTACAAAGATATGGAGTTTTATGCGAATCACCCACGAAAAGAACTGGGCAATGACGGGAAACTCCATCTCACACTTGCAGACGACCATCGTCAGATCATGATTGATTTTGTTAATTCTGCTAAATCCGGCGATAAATTGTATTTTAACTTTTATGATTTTGATTTGGAAGACCTTGCAGAAGCTTTCGCTCAAGCCCAAAAACGTGGAGTCGAAGTTCTTGGTGGAGTTGACAAAAAAGTTATTGAAGAAAAACCTGCCGCTAAAGCCGTCTACACGAAACTAAAAAAGGCAAAAATCCAAATTGAAGCTGTTGATTCTGTAGGATTAAATCATCAAAAAATGATGGCCCTTATCTCTAAAAATGGTGTTTCTCGATCCTTGATGAGCTCAGGAAATCCCACCCAATCCTGCAGCGGCCCCGAAGGCGATCTTATTGAAATACCGGCTAATATAAGGCCGAAAACTTCAATACCAAATCCCAATAATATGATTATTGTTGAAGGTGATATACCCGCAATTATCGCGGCTGCAGAAATCAGAAAAAATATTATTTATAAACTTCGTGGACAAGACGAGTTTCCTATTGGTGGTGCTTACCAACTTTTAGGACCAACACGTGCCGGTTACAAAACTCAAGATTGGATGATCATGGCTTTCTCTCCGAATGGAGGGCTTGATGATATCAATCGCGATGTCTATTCTAAAATGATTGAACTTTCTACAGGGCCAATTCGAGGTGCGTTCTTTTCTATTTCCTCTGAACCATTAGCACTTGAAATGACTCAAAAAATAGTAGAACTAATTAAGTTACGAAGAAAACAAAACAAACCCGCAACTGACCTGGTAAAATTTATTGGTGACTCTCAATTTGCCATGCGAGATTTTAGTATTCTTTTACGATTATCAGGATATCGATTGGTCGAATACGATCCTAAAGATCCAATGAAACCAATAGTCAGAAATACAGTAAAAGACCCTGAGGAGCCTGGTTCTTCTGATAAAACAGATACCGTAAAAGTTTATATTAAAGATCTCAACGATCCAATCTCAAAACCAATTCGAGACCTTTTAAACAAAGCTGAATGGGAAAACTTTCAAGAAAATATTCGTATCAATGCGGCTTGGTTTAGGGAATCCAGCTTTGAATATCAAGGTAAAAAATATCCCTTCGCAGTTAAGTTGCATAATAAATTGATTCTATTTCTTAAGGACTTTATGTCTAATGTTGGCTCCAGTGTGAATTTCAGCGGAGCTGGAAAGGCCAATCAAGAACAAATTATGCTTGTATTTAGTGAGCACATCACAAAAAAAGCAAATGCGGTGATTGATTATTTATTTGATGTTTATTCCAGCCCGGACCGTTCTGTATCGAAGGAAGTTGAGCGCAGAAATAGAGACAATACCCCAGAACAAATAAAAATTGGTCTTGAGGTTTTCAAAAAAGAACAAGAAGAAGAAAATAAAAAACAAAAAAGCGCCGAAAAAAACAAAACCCCTGAAAACAAAAGCCTTCAGGGGTTAACTTGTCCAATGGTATTCGCAAGATAATTTACAGGCGAGAACCATCCATCCATTGAGAAGGATTTGTCCTAAACTGACCCGTAAGATCGCTCGTGTCGACGGTATTTAAGCGTGAAACTCGAGAAACCAAAGTATCAAACGCACTAACGATATTTCTAAATGCCGAAGTCGGTTGAAATTGAGCCATGACGAGATCTCGATTCATCGTACGCAAACCAGTTACAACCTGTATGGCAGCCAGAGCATTCAAGCGGCCCATGCCATACGAGGCATTCCAAACTTGAGTTGGACTAGGTGAACCATTCTCGTTAACAAGAATTAAAGTTTTCGTTAAAATTTCACGAATTTGTGCGGGATTTAAATTTGGATTTGCTTGAAGCATCAGTGCCACGACACCGGCAGCATGAGGACAAGCCATTGAAGTTCCCGACATTGACTGAAGAGTTCCCCCTGGAACACTAGATATAATATCTACACCAGGAGCGGAAAGATCAGGTTTCTGCACGACCTTCCCTTGAAACTCTGCAGGTCCCCGAGAACTAAAATTCGCAACTTTGCCATCCTTACCAGTAGCCGCAACCGCGATTACCCCTGGATGCTCGTGGGGACGAGTGATTGTTTTAGGACTTGGGCCCGCATTTCCCGCTGAAAAAACCGGCAAAATTCCGGCTGCTTCCCAAGCTGAAATCGCCCGATAGAAAAGTTCCTGATCAGGAGCTCCACCACTATTCCAAGAATTACTTATTAATCTGGGTTGATCATTGGTGTTGGGATTTTTATCCGGATCCAACATGAATTCCATAGCGCGCAACATATGACTGTAACCTGAAAGTGCGGCTGAAGCCACCAAGTGAGCCTTCGGAGCTACACCGATATTTATTCCTTGTCTGTCACCTCCAGCAATTGTTCCAGCAGTATGGGTTCCATGTGCATCGGCATCATAAGGTTCTTTAATCTGATTTGAAGCTGCATCGTAAAACAAAGCAATCTTACCTGCTAAAGCTGGATGTTTTCCATCCACACCAGTATCAATCAAACCAACACGGACTCCTTGACCTAAAAGATCAGGTCTTTTCTCCATGAGTTTATCGATTCCAATGTCGATCAAATCATAAGGATATTGAGTCGGATCCCCTCGTTGTGCACGGAAAGGGCGGCCGGCAGTAACAGGTCTGACGTATTGGATCTCGCCATTTAAATAAATTTTTTCGATATTTGGAACTTGCGCAAG
Source organism: Bdellovibrionota bacterium (assembly GCA_038043185.1). GTDB lineage: Bacteria > Bdellovibrionota > Bdellovibrionia > Bdellovibrionales > Bdellovibrionaceae > UBA5009. Next base: position 40,532 of record JBBTCO010000010.1, on the reverse strand, counting down.
TATTCGCAAACCTTGCGGACTCACATCAGCAACAATGGAATTATTAATCCAAAATGCATTGAGAATAGAAATATCAGCAGCAGGTGCTCGTGCGACCGCAGCTTTAACTTGTTCCCACGAAACTCGCGTACGAGCAGTTAAAAATTGATGAACTGAACGAAAATTATATCTTTGTGGAGCTGCAAACCCAGCAGTGTCGTTCCTCATTAAAGCAATGACTCGGGCTTTTTTCACTCCACTTTGCCGAACAAAATTTTGCAAACGCGGATCAACAAAAGCGGATGCTGTAGCAAGTTCGCTAATCAAAAGAAGAACACTAGAAAAAATGATGATTAATTTCATATTCATTATTTACCCCTCGGCTTAAATAAAACGCTTTGATCGTTGATAGTGATAGTACCCAAAACAAGTCCGTTGACTCTTAAATAAACATTTTTTTGTGCAGAAAAATTAAATGGCATGCTCCAGTCCAAACGGGCTTTTCTAGCTGCAATATTATCCAATGGACAACTCACCACTTCGGAAAGATCAATATTGATGATTTTAAGATCGGCCAAATATTCAAATCTTTGAACATACAAATCACAAGCGGCCTTCGTTGCCACTTTTTCTTTCAAATCCAGAGTCAATATTTTCGTGCTGATGTGTCCGACAACTTCGTACTCAGAGGCATTTGCTGCTGAGGTAAAAAAAGATAAAGTAAAAATGGCAAATAATTTCACAAAACCCAGTTCATATGCATATATAGATTTCATAACTCCCTCTTCTTGTTTTGAGTTCCAATTAGGAACCGATAGAGGGGAATGATATTTAAATCAAGCTTTTCTCACGTTGTGTCGATTAAAAATGAAAGGCAGTGCCCACCAGCATGGTAAAGACATTTTGATTTTTCGTAACGATTTCATATTGCTGCTGAATTCTTTGAATTGAACGTCCACGACCGCCTGTGTAATAGCCGCCAAAAGTATAACTAATTTTTTTACCAGCAATAAATACGACATTCGCACTAAATCCAAGCATATCCACCTTATCTTCTTGAAGCTGCTGAAAATCAGGATTGGGCTCGTGATGAGATGAAAAGTTTGTATAAGCGCCAATCCTGACCTTTAACCAATCGCGAAATGCTTTCTCGACTCCAATCGCCGCATTCCATACCGATTTGTGATCCACTCGAGAACCAATACTTTCGTTGATGATATCGATGTAACTTATTCCTTCGTGCAAACTGACATCCGCAGCCCACAGTAAAGTTGGATCCTGCTGATAACTCAGCCCTATAGCAAGTTTTCCAGGTATGACTACCCGCGAACCTTCATCAGGATAATTTTCTGTAGGACGAGTCATTGAAGGAACCGAGGTATCAACAGTTGTATTCGACCGAAAAACATTTGCATGACTGGCAATCTTTACTGCCGGCGATCTTAGGCTCAATCCAAGCGCTGCCTTGTCAGAAAGTTTTTTATAATAGCCAAAAATAAAAAGTACGGCGTTTTCAACCAATGTCTTTTCTTCAGTGTAAAGTTGAGCTCGGGTTGCTGACGGATAAGTTCGATCATTTAAAGAACGAGAGAAACTTCTTGCCGTATAATAAGCAGAGACTCCCGCAGATTCCGTCTCTGAAATACTTTGAGCAACACCCGCACCTACCCATAAGGATTCGTCAGTCACAGATAAGGTTGTGGCATTCTCATCTTGCTTTTTAAGATCACCCTTAAACTCTTCAAAGTCAGGAACCAGAATGGATAAAGCGACGTTGTATTTTCCAAGTCGAAGGACGTTACCTGTCGAGGCTGGTAAAGAACGAAAATAGCCTTGATTCACTCGCAGCGGAGCTTTGGTAAAGTCCTCGTTCTCGCCAAAAACAGTGTCGAATTTTTTATAAATTCCCACCGCTGCAGAAAATGAATCCCCTTCGAGTTGCGCCAAAGTTGCAGGATTATAAAATGCCGAGCCCGACGAATCGCCAACCACAGCTGTAGCCGCTCCGCCCATTCCCGCGGAAAGATCACCGATCAATATGGAATTGTAATTGGAAAAACCGGCAATCGATTTTACTCCAGTCAGCAATAGACCCACCACCAGACCAAAAGCCATTTTGCTAAAAATTCGATTTTTTTTATTTATGTGTGTTTTATTGTCCATAGAAATGATGATTCCTCGAACTGAAAAAAAGAGCAATGATTCAGATTGTCATCTCTGGACCACACAAGCCTTGTCCACGTGAGGACTGAAAGACACAAAGATTATGGATGCAAAAATAAATTTCTACACACAGAAATTTCGCTTTGCTTTCCGTTGCCCAAGCAAGGAAACTAATATTAATTCTGTATTTTTTCATGGAGGCTCAATGTCTATCCCATTCATCGATTTAAAAACTCAATACAATGCACTTAAAGAATCAATTAACTCTCGGATCACTAAAGTCCTCGAGAGCGGGGCTTACATTAATGGGCCCGAAGTGCAAGAGCTTGAAACTAAACTTGCTCAACATACAGGCGTTAAATACTCAATTGCTTGCGCGAGTGGAACAGACTCACTTCTGATTCCCATGATGGCTTTGGGAATCAAAGCAGGGGACGAAGTTATTACCACCGCATTTTCATTTATTGCGACAGCAGAAACCATAGTTTTGGCAGGAGCTAAACCGATTTATGTAGATATTGATCCAGTGACCTTCAATATTGATTCAGCAAAAATTGAAGCTGCCATCACTCCAAAAACTAAAGCAATCATGCCAGTGTCTTTGTACGGACAAGTTGCCGATATGGACGAAATCAATGCGATTGCTAAAAAACACAATCTTTTTGTCATTGAAGATCTTGCCCAAAGTTATGGAGCGAAGTACAAAAATAAACGCAGCGGCAGCCTCTGTACTGTCGGGGGAACCAGCTTTTATCCGGCCAAACCCTTAGGTTGTTATGGCGATGGTGGGGCCATTTTTACGAATGACGATAAACTCTATAAGGCGATGAAGGAAATTCGCGATCACGGCTCTGAAAGCCGTTATTATCACACCCGCTTAGGATTAAATGGCCGTTTAGATACAATTCAATGCGCAGTGCTCTTGGCAAAAATGGAGCGTTACGACTGGGAAATTGAGCAAAGACAGCGTATTGCTAAAACCTTCAATCAAGCCTTTGCAGAAATTAAAGCTGCGGATTTTTCTTTCCCTCATATAAAATCAGATCGGGATAGCGTTTGGGCTCAATACACTTTAACGGTTAACAATCGTGATGCTTTCCAAAAAAAGCTCTCCGAGATGGGTGTTCCAACAACAGTTCATTATCCCCGCACAATGCCTGACCAGCCCTGGTACAAAGAACACACGGCTAATCCCACAACAGACATAGCAAAAGCGCGCTGGGCCGCCGAACATGTGATTAGTCTACCGATGTTTCCTGATATGGACAGAGCGACACAAGATAAAATCATTGAATGCGTCATCAAAGCTGTGCGATAACAGCCGAATGACAGGATTTAATTCGCTCGCAAAGACAGTTTCATTTCAATTCGGTTCAAGAACCTTCACTTGGGGTGATGCAAAGAATTTTGTTCTCTTTGCTGGACCTGATATCATTGAAGACGAAGGCTTAGTAATGGAAACCGGCCAAGAAATTCAACGAGTCACCAAAACTTTAGGCATTCCTTGGATTCTCAAATGCTCTTTTGATAAAGCCAATCGACAAAGCTCCGCTAGTTTTCGCGGTCCTGGCGTCGATCAAGCTCTTAAGTCCCTTTTAAAACTAAAGACGAAACTCGACGCTCCCCTATTGACGGATGTTCATGAAACTCAGCAGGTGGGGCCAGTCGCTGAAATTGCTGATGTTTTACAAATCCCCGCATTTCTGTCGCGACAAACCGATCTTTTAATCGCCGCAGCTCAAACGGGCAAAGTTATTCATATTAAAAAAGGCCAATTTCTGGCTCCATGGGATATGAAATCCATTGCCAATAAGGCCGTACAAGCCGGGAATAGCAAAATTCTTCTCTGTGATCGTGGCACAACCTTTGGCTACAATCGTTTGATCAATGACATGACCGGTTTAGTTGAAATGCGAAATCTTGGGTTTCCTGTAATTATGGATGCGACCCACTCCACTCAGCTTCCTGGAGCCACTGGCGAAAGCAGTGGTGGCCGCAGCGAGATGGTTTGGCCCTTAGCGCGAGCCGCAATGGCTGTCGGAGTCGATGGCGTCTTTTTAGAAACTCATCCACGTCCCGAGCAAGCTCTGTGTGATGGACCGACCTCGCTTCCTCTTAAAAACTTAGAAAAAGTGCTTATGAACTTACAAAATATTTTTAAAACTCATAATCCTGGTTGAGTGTTTGAATGGACCAAACTAAATCCTATCGAAAACATCTCAGCACCCTAATTAAAATTTTGATCGCCGCCGGAATTATTTACTGGCTTGTTCAATCAGGTAAATTAAACTTTTCTGCCTTAAAAAGCATGCTGAGCCCAGTCCCTTTTATTCTTGGTACTGTGCTTTTAGGCCTTAGTTTCATCTTTGCTACTCTTCGTTGGGGTGTTCTATTAAAAACACAAAATATTGAAGCTCGAACTTGGCCTTTGCTAAAGCTGACTCTGATCGGGACTTTTTTCAATTACGCCATGCCGGGCGGAGTTGGGGGAGATTTAGTTAAAGCTTTTTATTTTTATAAAGAGCAAACCGATTCGAAAGTAGCCGCTATTTCTAGCGTTGCGGTGGATCGCATTCTTGGACTTTACACGATGGTGTTAATGGCGCTGGTGGTGATGATTTATGATTTTCAGCACATTCAATCTTCTGTGATTCTTCATAAACTTTTCTTTATTTTTTGTTTAATCTTTTTTGTTTTCACTCTTACTTTGTTTTTATTATTTACACGAAAATATTTTTTTCAAAGTAAGATTCAAAAAATTTTAGAGCTCCTACCCAAAAAAGAAAAATTTATTAAACTTTACACCTCTACTCAGCTCTATGGCAGTTCCCCTTGGCGGCTGCTTCAAGTTGTTGGTTATAGTTTAATCGCACAAATCGCCGGGATCTTTTTTCTTATTCTTGCCGGACAAGTTTCCGGTTTAGCGGAAAACGCCAAATGGTCCACCTACTTTTTAGTTGCTCCACTGGGATTCATGGCTACAGCTGTTCCAATTTCCCCAGCAGGTATTGGCGTTGGTCAGGCCGCCTTTTACTTTTTGTTTAATAATTATCTTGGCTATAAATCTGAATTAGGACCAACTATCATCACGGCAATGCAAATTTTCCAAATGTCATTTGGATTGATCGGAGCTTTCTTTTATTTGCAAAGAAAAGAAAAATCAGTCCAAGTACTTGACATGACCTGACTCAACCAAAGATTTTTCAATTAGAAAACAAAGAGTATGATAAATCGCAATGTGGGCTTCTTGAATTTGTGCCGTCTGATTTCCAGGAGCAAGAATAGTAAGATCAGCAAGGGCTCGCGCTTTTCCACCGTCAAAACCAGTTAATAAAATAGATTTAACATTTTTCAATTTGGCCCGCTCAAGTGCCTTTAAAATATTTTTTGAATTTCCAGATGTCGTAATAGCCAAGAAAATATCAGGAGGTTGCGCTAAACCTTGCAGCTGCCGATCATAAATAAAATCATAACCATAGTCATTGCCGACCGCTGTTAACAAGGAAGTATCCACCGTCAGGGCAATTGCCGCAATCGAGGTTCGGTCCCTGGAAAGCTTGGCCACAAGTTCTGCAGCAATGTGCTGAGCATCTGCTGCTGAGCCACCATTTCCTGCAGTTAAGAGTTTACCACCCTTCTTTATACTTTCGATAATCCATTCAGCCGCAGTCATCAGCTGAGCTTGGACTTCGCCTGATTCGGACAGTTTCACGAGGTTGTTTGCCGATTCCTTAAAACTACTCTGAATGTATTCTTTCAAATTCATCGCAACCTCGTAGACCTAGTGTACAGAGAAACTCTCTGTTGATAAATCATATCTTAACAAAAAACTTCGACTCGGCACAGAATTCCTACTCCTCTTGCAAATTCACAGGAAATATTTGAAGTTATTGAGGACACGCCCTAGTTAATTTCAATTTAGATGAGGACATATGACATTACTCTTAAAGCAAATTTTTGCCTTTTTTAAACTCCTTAATTCCGATACAGGCACTAACCCTTTGGCTGCTGGACTTACTTGCGGAATAATTCTGGGTTTTGCTCCCTTTATTTCGCTGCAAACTCTACTCATTTTTCTTTTAGTTTTTATTTTTCGAATTCAATTGGGTGCTGCCTTTTTATCCGCCTTCTTCTTTAAATTTGTCGCTTATCTTTTTGACCCTGTCGCCGACGTTCTTGGACAAAAATTTCTTCAAAGCCCAGCTCTGCGTCCCCTGTTTGTCAGTCTTTACAACGCTCCTTTAGTCCCAATGACACGTTTCAATAACAGCATTGTTATGGGCTCTATGGTTGTTTCTATTCTGCTTGCTCCTCTTGCTTTCTTTATTTTTAAAGCCCTGATCCTGAAATATCGTGAAACTGTCTTGGCTCGATTTAAAGAAACTAAAATGTGGAAAGCTTTCAAAGCAACCGCATTTTATAATTGGTACTGCAAATACGATAGCCTTTACGGCGTCCACGGAAATTAAACACCTCTTCTCTCATCACAACCACGAAAAAGGACTTCACCTTGAAAAATGAAACTGAAAACAAGCCAAAAAAAATCAAGAAACCAAAAGGTCCCATCCGTTGGGAAGCCATTGTCCCAGTCACCATCATCGTTTTGGTCATGGTCCTTTATTTTCATTTTCTTTTTGATCTTCACCTCAGAAAAACTATGGAATGGGTTGGCTATCAAGTGGTCGGCGCCGAAGTCGACGTGGAAAAACTCGAAACAAGTTTTTTTAAGGCTTCCTTGCGCATTCAAGGAGTCAATATTACTGATGCCGATCAACCTAAACAGAATTCCATCAGCATAGGTGATATTCGTTTCTCGATGTTATGGGACGCTCTTTTAAGAGCAAAAATTGTTGTTAACGAGGTTGCAGTTGAGCAAATCGAATTCAATAAAATCAGAAAAACTCCTGGCAAAGTTAAACCTCCAGAACCCGTTACTCCTGAAAAAGACTCCGCCATGTCGAAGGAGGCTGAAAAAGTCAAAGGCTTGGCACTAAACCAAATTGAAAAAAAAGGTGAAGACAATGTTTTGGGTGATATTGTTGCCATGCTCGGTGGTTCTTCGTCGGATATGCAACTCGAGAAATTAAATCAAAGCCTTATTTCTAAAGAAAAAGCTAAAGCACTTGAAGCGGATTTCCAAAAAAAGCAAACCGCATGGCAAGAGCGAATTAAACAACTTCCGCAAGGCAAAGACTTCCAGATGTTAGGTGATCGCCTTGGTAAAGTGAAAACAAGTAATTTTAAGTCACCTCAAGAACTGCAAGATTCTTTGAAAGAAATTGATTCCATCCTTAAGGAAGGGGATGCCAAACTCAAAGTTGTTCAGACTGCAAATAGTGATTTCAACACTGATCTTAAAGGCGCACAGGATGGGCTCAAAGACCTTGATGCACAAATCAAAGCAGACATTAAAGATCTTGAAAAACACTTTAAGATTCCAAAAATTGATGCCAAATCAATTAGCATGTCTGTTTTTAAAAAGTACCTGGCACCTTATATGGAAAAGGTTAATAAGTATAAAGCCATGTATGAAAAATATGCGCCACCTAATCTAATTAAGAAAAAGGACGGCAGCAATGAAGAGCCCGAGATAGCGATCCAACCTCGTCCTCGAAGCAAAGGCGTGACTTATGAGTTTGGTCGGCCCAATTCTTATCCCTTATTTTGGTTGAAAAAAACTTCGATAAGCTCGCAAGCAGGAGCTTCACCCTATTCTGGAGACATCAAGGGACAAATCACTGACATCACTTCGAATCAAGTTCTTACTGGGAAGCCCACTGTTATCGATATCGCCGGTGATTTCCCACCTCAAAATATTCGCGGTACAGATTTAAAAATTGTCTTGAACAATACCACCTCGGTCAGCAAGGCAGATCTGACTTTCAAAGTGGGTTCCTACCCACTTGCCGAAAAGGAATTTGTCCAATCTCCTGATGTAAAAATTGGTTTTAAAAAAGCTCAGGGCTCATTGTTGGTAAATGCCCATCTCGAGGCCTATAAAGATTTAAAAATGAAGCTTGATAATCAATTTAAAAATATCGACTACGATGTGTCTTCGAAAGATGCCGTCGCCGATTCAATATTGAAGAATGTTTTTGCCGGTATTCCTCAGGTCAGTTTGGTGGCCGAGGCCAACGGCCTTCTTCCACATATTAATTTTGATATTGAGTCCAATCTTGGTTCTGAACTGCAAAAAGGTTTTCAAAAACAAATTCAACTAAAGATCGATGAAGCCCGAAAGAAAATCGAGCAGTATGTTCAAAAGGAAATTGCTCAGCATAAAGAAAAAATAGAAGGTCAAATAAACCAACTCAAATCTCAGGTAGAAAAAGAACTTAAAAAAGTTCAAGATCAAGCGGAAGCTCAGAAAAAGGCCGCCGAATCTAAAACGGATCAAGCCAAAAAAGATGCCGAAAACCAAGGAAAGAAAAAGCTTGAAGAAGAAGGCAAAAAAGCCGTCGACGATTTGAAAAAGAAATTTGGTTTATAATTCTTCTTTCAAACAAGCACTTGCTTTAGTTGGCCGATTTGCTACAAGAGTCTTGAATCTTTAACGAATAGGAGCCAATTTATGAAGATCATATTAGCCACACTAATGATATTATCCGCTTCGCTAGCTGGATTTGCTGATGAACCTCAATCTAAAAAAGATGCAAGAAATATTGCAAATATCTTTATTCATAATCCATCTTTGGCACAAGATATCCACGCACAAAATCTATCAGTACTTGATTTTACCAGCACAATAATAAAACCCGGCGGGCTAGATATTACAGAATACAACTTTAAGCTTGGCAGAATTTGTGAATGTGTGCCGAAGTATGGTTCTTTAAAAGTCATTCAAGACCAAACTCCGATTGGGCATGATGGGCCTACGGAATACCAAATTGATCTTAAGATAACTGAAAAACCCTAATTCTTAGAGGATCTAATCAACCCTCTTCAACACAGACTCAATGTATTCAATTGATTGCGGCGTATACCAGCCAATCGAGCCGATGATTTTTTTCTCCAGCTTCCCGCTAGTCCTCACAATAAAAGATTCGGGCAATCTTTGGACTTTAAATGAGTCGGCAATATTTCGATTCTGATCCCAGATTATTTTAATGTTTGCTGCCTTAAGTTTAGAAAATGACTTCATAAAAACTTGAATATCTTCTATTTTTTCATCATTGGAAATTGCCAAAATCTCGATTCTATCTTTAAAATGCTCGGCCAATTTCACCAGTGACGGAATTTCTTCGATGCAGGGACCGCACCAGGACGCCCAAAAATTAACAATAACTAACTTCCCTGGTTTTGCTGATAACTCAATTTTTTCTCCCTCAATTGTTTGGGTAGAAAAAGTTGGCACTCCATTTTTTTCCATCTGTTGTACGGCTTCTATATGGGAACTGCTTGCGACCGGTCGACCCGACAAATATGAATACAGACCAAGAAAAACTAGAATAAAAATAGCTACGACAGCCGATGCTTTAAGATGTGATTTCATTCTAAAATTATGCCTGAAAAACAAAAAGACTCAATAGGATGAGTCTTTTTATTCAATTTCTCGTTTATTATAAATAAATTATGATCTGGATTCGACTCTAGATTGTTTCTGCATCTGTTTCACAGATTTTTTCTTAGCCGCCAACTGTCTCATTTTAAGTCTTCGAGCAACTGTAGCTTCTTTTTTTGCAGTCTTATCTTCTTTTTTCTCGCCTTTTTTGTCAGACTTCGCAGTCTTACCTTTGGCATTGAAATCGTAATCAACAAACTCGAGGAAAGCCATTTCCGCTGTATCGCCTGGTCGGCGACCAATTTTAATAATTCGAGTATAGCCACCTGGTCGAGTTTTAAATCGAGGTGAAATATCTTTAATTACTGAATCAATGGCTTTTGGATTTGGATATCGTGACAAAAGCAATCTTCGCGTAGCCGTATCGCCATCTTTCCCCAGAGTTACTAGTTTCTCAGCGTGACGACGAATTTCTTTCGCCTTCTGAACTGTCGTGGTAATTCGACCGTGCTCGATCAAAGAAATGACCAATCCACGAACCAAAGCTCTTCTTGGTCCACTTGCACGTGAGAAATGTTGTATTCTTCTTCTATGAGCACTCATGACAAACTCCGCTTACTGTTGTTCTCGTTTTTGAGGAGGATTATTAGGATCCCATCCTACAGGTGGCCAGCCATCGATTTTCATTCCAAGGCCCAGACCCATCTCTGACAAGATTTCTTTAATTTCATTTAATGATTTTCTACCAAAATTCTTAGTTTTCAACATCTCGGCTTCTGATCTTACAACCAATTCGCCAATGTATCTGATGTTGGCATTTTTTAAACAGTTTGCAGATCGAACTGAAAGCTCAAGATCATCAACTGAACGAAATAAATTATCGTTCAATTGAGGAGATGAAGAGTCTTTTTTCTCTTCAGCTGGCTCCATTGTTTCATCAAAAGTCATAAAAATCTGAAGTTGTTCTTTCATGATTTTTGAAGCCAATGCCACAGATTCTTCTGGCTTCAAAGATCCATCAGTCCAAATTTCTAAAGCTAAAGCATCATAGTCAGTTCTTTGACCAACACGAGCATTTGAAACATTGTAATTAACTTTTCGAATTGGGCTGTACAAAGCGTCTACGGGAATAAATCCAACAGGCATCTCTTCTTCGCGATTTTCAGTTGGCACATAGCCACGGCCGTAACTGATGATAATTTCAGCGTTGAAATTAGCGTTCGCGCCCAAGGTTGCTATGTGCTGCTCTTTATTCAAAACTTCGATCTTATCGCTTGTTTGAATGTCTGCAGCAGTCAGTTTGCCAGGACCTTTTTTTGAAATCTTAAGAGTCAAAGTATCAGGCGTGAATTGACGGAAACGCACTTCCTTCAAATTCAGGATAATATCCGTAACATCCTCAAGAACATCAGGAATAGTTGTGAACTCGTGAAGTACGCCTTCGAACTTCACCGCAGATACTGCCGAACCCATCATTGAGCTCAATAGAATGCGTCGAAGTGAGTTTCCTAAAGTTACGCCGAATCCTCTTTCAAGAGGACGTACAATAAAACGCGCGTAATCAGTACGAAGAGATTCACGATCAACTTCAAAACCTTTAGGTTTGATCATCTCTCTCCAAAATTTATAATAGTGCTCTTGCATAATTTCTGTCTCCCTGACGCTTATCTTGAATAGTATTCAACAATCATATTTTCTTCAGAAGGCACGGTCACTTCAGCACGAGTTGGCAGATCCTTAACAGTTCCTGAAAACTTGCCATGATCCGCTTCAAGCCAAGCTGGCACTGAACGTCGCGCAACAGACTGTACAGCAGCCTGAATACGGGTTTGATTTTTACTTTTTTCATCAACTTGAATAACATCGCCTTTATTCACAAGAATACTTGGAATATTTGCACGTTTTCCATTGATAAGAATATGGTTATGTCTCACAAGTTGACGAGCTTCACGTCGTGAAGCTCCATAACCTAAAGAGTAAACGACATTATCTAATCGCATTTCTAAAAATTTAAGCAAAGCCGTTCCAGTTAGTTCTTTTGAAGCACTGGCTTCTTTGAAATAACGACGGAATTGTTTTTCAGATAATCCATACCAACGTTTTGTTTTTTGTTTTTCACGTAATTGAAGTGCAAATTCAGAAAATTTCAATCGAGATTGACCATGTTGTCCTGGCGGGTAAGGTCGTCGATCAAACGAACATTTATCGGAATAACAACGATCTCCCTTAAGGAATAATTTGATATTTTCTCTTCGGCACAATTTACAAACACTGTCGTTCACGCAGCTCACTTTATTCTCCTGTATTCTTAAATTCGACGACGTTTGGGTGGTCGGCAACCATTATGAGGAACTGGAGTTATATCTTTTAAAGATAAAATTCGCATTCCTGTTGCTGCCAATGCACGTATGGCAGGTTCACGTCCAGCACCAGGCCCCTTAAGTAGCACATCAACTGATTTCATGCCAGCTTCCATTGCCTTTTTTGCTGCATCTTCAGCAGCAACTTGCGCCGCAAATGGAGTGCCCTTGCGACTTCCTTTAAAACCTAGGTGTCCTGCGGAACTCCAAGCGACTGTGTCGCCATTTGGATCTGTCATCGTTATAATCACATTGCCAAATCCAGCTTGAATGAAACAATAGCCTTGAGGCACGTTTCTTTTAATTTTTTTCTTTGCTGGAGAACCAGCCTTAGTTTGTGCCGATGCTGCGGCTTTATTTTCAGTACTCATGAAACATTAACTCCTAGAATTAAACAGCTTTTTTCTTATTAGCGACAGTTTTCTTAGGGCCTTTTCTTGTGCGTGCATTTGAACGCGTATTTTGACCACGAACAGGTAAACCTTTTCTGTGTCGAGTGCCGCGATAACAGTTCAAATCCATCAATCGTTTAATCGATAAACCAACATCACGTCGAAGATCTCCTTCAACTTTGAAATGTTGTTCAATGTAAGCTCGAATATTTGCAATATGTTCATCCGTCAAACCTTCAGTACGAAGAGTTGCTGGAATTTGCGCTATTTCACAGATTTTTTTGGCGCGAGGTCGTCCAATTCCAAATATATAAGTTAAAGCAATTTCCACTCGTTTATTTCGAGGAAGATCGACTCCTAACAAACGTGCCATAACTAGCCCTGCCTTTGCTTGTGCTTAGGATTTTCGCAAATAACCCTGATAACACCTTTGCGTTTAATGACTTTGCACTTGTTGCAAATTTTTTTTACTGATGGTCGTACTTTCATAATGCACCCTATTTTACAAATGCGGTCCGGAAAATTAACACTTCAAAATGATCATGTCCACAAGATAGTCAAATCTATTTTAAAAGAGACTCTACATTCTTATAAACTTCCTCCGAAGATTTATTCCCATCGACCTCAAAATACTTTCCTAACTTCCTATAATATTCCTTAAGAGGGCTCGTATAGTCCTCATAAGCTTTTAACCTTGTCTCTATGACACTTTCTTGATCATCAGGTCTTTGTACAACCTCACCACCACAAGCATCACAAATCCCAGCTTTGCGAGTGGGTTTAGATATCAAGTGATATACCGCCCCGCAATTTTTACACACTCTACGACCTGTCAGACGTCCAAGAAGTTCCGTTTTTGGAACATGAATAAAAATCGATTTTTCGATTTTTATATTCAACTTCGAAGTCAACAAATCCAAAGCTTCAGCTTGGGCCACCGTTCGTGGAAACCCATCGAGGATAAAATTCTTATTTTGCCCTCGAAGTACCTCTTCAACCATCCCAATCACAATAGAGTCAGGTACCAATTCCCCTCTATGCATAAATTCTTGAGCTCGTTTTCCCAGATCAGTCTTGTTCTTGATCGCCGATCTAAACAAGTCTCCTGTGCTGATCTGAAACATATTCTTTCTCTCAATGAGCAATGAAGATTGTGTTCCCTTCCCTGCTCCAGGAGCTCCAAAAAGAATAATGTTCAAAATTGAACCCTCCGGCTCTTAATTTTAGTCTTAGTTAAAAAGCCTTCGTACTTTTGACTCAGAATATGTGACTGAATTTGTTGAGCCGTATCTAAAGCCACGCCCACCAAAATAAGCAAACTTGTTCCGCCAAAATAAAAAGGAATATTAAACTGATTAGATAAAATGCCAGGCAATACGCAAACAGTACTCAGATAAATACATCCAGCCACGTTTACGCGATCCAAAACCTTCTGAATATAATCGGACGTGCTGTTGCCAGCGCGAACGCCAGGAATAAACCCGCCGTATTTTTTTAAATTTTCAGCAACATCTTTGGGATTAAAAACAATTTCCGTATAGAAGAATGCAAAAAAGATAATTAAACTGACAAATAAAATATTAAATATCGTTCCCGAAGGATTCAGCGAATCTTGCAGAGCCTTCAACCAAGGAACTTGGTAAAATTGTGCAATCGTTGCTGGGAACATTAGTAAAGAGCTTGCAAAAATAGGTGGAATAACTCCAGAGAAATTAACCTTTATTGGAAGATGGCTGCTTGGTGCCGTCATCGACTGCATTCCGGCTTGCCCTCTTTGAGAGTACTGAATGGTAATTCTTCGCTGTGCTACTTCCATATAGATAACGGCTGCAACAGTTAAGATCATGAAGGCCAATAAAATCAGAGCTACGGCAAACTTCATTTCGCCTTGAGAAATTAATTCTATTAATTGTTGAGCGCTGGAAGGAATTGATGAGGCAATCCCAGTGAAAATGATCAAGGAAGAACCATTCCCAATGCCTCGTTCGGTAATCTGTTCTCCTAACCACATGATAAAACAAGTTCCAGCTGTAAGAGTAATCACCGTCATTACTTGAAAAGGTAAAAAACCAATTACGCTTGAAACAACAAGCAATTTCCCATCAGGGCTACTTTGATGCGACAACCACGAACTGATTCCAATACCTTGGATAACAGCCAGTCCAACCGTAGCGTAGCGTGTATACTGAGTAATTTTTCGACGACCATACTCGCCTTCTTTTTTCAAAGCTTCTAAGTAAGGAACCGCAGAAGTTAATAATTGAAAAATAATTGATGCCGAAATGTACGGCATAATTCCTAGTGCAAAAACACTGAACTGGGAAAGTGCGCCGCCGCTGAAAGTATTAAACAATCCAAAAATTCCACGGCTTTGTGCTTCAAAAAATGAAAGCACTGCTGCACCATCTACCCCGGGAGTGGGAACATGGACACCAATTCGATAAATGGCTAACATTCCCAAAGTGAAAAGTATGCGTCGTCTTAGATCCGAATTTTTAGAAAAACTATCAATAGCAGACACTCAAAATCCTTTTTTATAGCTTAGTAATTTCTGTTTTTCCACCGGCCGCTTCAATGGCCTTTTTTGCTGACTCACTAAATTTATGAGCTTTTACCGTTAACGCCTTAGTTATCTTTCCCATTCCTAAAATCTTAACTGGTCCTTTGTTCACTAAGCCTGCTGTTTTCAAAGTTTCCATTGTCACTTCACCTGAAAAATCAGCTAACTGACTTAAATTTATAATTTCATAGTGAGTTGCAAAAGCTTCATTCGAAAAACCAAACTTTGGCAAACGACGATGCAATGGAGTTTGACCGCCTTCAAAACCACGGCGAATACTTCCGCCACTGCGTTGCGTTTGGCCTTTGCCACCTTTTCCAGAGTAACCACCGAGTCCGGAACCAATTCCGCGACCAACGCGTTTACGATAATGAGTCGATCCTGCTTTAGGAGATAATTCCGATAATAAACTCATTGTCTACCTCACCACTTCCACATCAACAAGATGTTGAACTTTCATTATTTGCCCGCGATTAGCAGGAGTATCTGTTATATTTGATGATTGACGAATCTTGCTCAACCGAAGACAACGCATTGTCTCTTTTTGAGTTTCCGTGCACCCAATCAACGATCTTTTTAATGTTACCTTGAAAGTTTTTGCCATAAAAACACCTTAAACTTTTTTAAGTTGTCCAAGACCATTCAACGTGGCTCGAACTGCATTGTGAGGATTTCTTGTTCCAACACATTTAGTTAAAATATCCTTTACTCCAACAGATTCTAAAACGGCTCGAACTGCTCCACCGGCGATGACACCAGTGCCTGGTGCCGCTGGTTTCATAATAACTTTAGCAGCTCCAAACGTACCAATCACCTCATGATGAATTGTGCGGTTATCTTTTAGAGAAATACTTCGAGATGCTTTTTTTGCTGAGCGGCTAGCTTTCCCAATAGCTTCAGGAACTTCGCCGGCTTTACCAGAGCCAAAACCAATCTCACCCGACTTGTTACCAACAACTACGAGAGCGGCAAAAGAAAATCGTCTTCCGCCTTTGACCACCTTAGTGACCCTGTTAATTGCTACGACTCGTTCTTCAAATTCAGTCGACACTTTTTCCATCGATCACTCCTTAAAAATTCAAACCAGCTTCACGAGCGCCATCAGCCAAAGACTGAACACGGCCATGATAAATATAACCATTACGATCAAATACGACGTCTTTTATTTTTTTCTGAATTGCTATTTTTGCAACTTCAGCACCAACCATTTTTGCTAATTCCCGCCCTTTGGTTTTAGCTTCCAAAGTCAATGAAGACGCAGAAACCAAAGTATGGCCAGTTACATCGTTAATAATTTGAGCATAAATGTGGCTACCGCTACGAAAAACACAGAGTCGAGGACGTTCGTCAGTACCTTTAACAGTTTTACGAATACGAATTTTTTTCGTTAGACGATTTATCTGTCGTTCGCTGGTGTGTTTTCTAAACTTTAATTTCATCATAAAAATACCTCTTAAATATCAAATAAAATCTATTTACCTGCTGACTTACCAGCTTTGCGACGAATTTTTTCACCCGAATAACGTACACCTTTACCAAGATATGGCTCTGGTGGTCTGAATGAACGAACTTTCGCAGCAACTTGTCCAACCAATTCTCGGCTAGGACCAGAAATCATAATCGCCGTTTGTTTTTCAACTTTAATTTCGATGCCTTCAGGAATATCAAATGAAATTGGGTGGCTAAAACCAAGTGCCAATTCCAATTTTTTTCCTGCTACACTGGCTCGATATCCAACGCCCTGAAGCTCAAGAGTTTTTGTAAAGCCTTTTGAGACCCCACTCACCGCATTTTGCAGCAAAGCGCGATAAAGACCATGCAAAGCACGAGCTTCTTTTGTTTCAGAATTCCGAGTGAGAATAACTTTTTTTCCTTCAACCTTTGCAGAGACCTCAGGTTTCATAGAAATATTCAAAGTGTGCTTAGCACCTTTAACAGATAATTCATTTTTTGCAGAAACCGAAACTTGCACTTTATCATCAAAATAAACTGGTGCTTTTCCTATACGTGACATTTTACACCTACCAAACTGAGCAGAGAATTTCTCCGCCCAACTTCTTGTCTTTTGCCTGTTTAGAACCGATAATTCCTTGGCTGGTACTCAAAATCGAGAAACCCAAACCAGACCGAACACTCGGTACTTTATCGTTTTGTACATAAACACGTCGACCCGGCCGACTGATTCGATCAATTGCCGTGATCACGTGATTTCCAAGATCATCATATTTCAAATAAATTCTCATAATTCCTTGTTTTGAATCCTTAGCGATTTTAAAACTTCGAATGTAGCCTTCATTAACAAGGATTTGCGCAATGCCCGCTCGTAACTTTGAAGCTGGCACATCCAATTTTTCGTGTTTCGCTACGCCCGCATTTCTAATAACTGTAATAAATTGTGAAATTGTATCCATTTTTCCCTCTTACCAACTGGCTTTCGTAACACCAGGCAATTTACCGTCGAGCGCTAATGCTCTGAATGCAATTCTTGATAATCCAAATTTTTTGTAACAGCCACGGGGACGTCCAGAAAGCACACATCGTGTAATTACCCGACAAGGTGAAGTGTCTCGAGGTAACTTCTGTAGTTTTTTTCTCGCTGTCGTTCTGTCTTCATCAGACAACTTAAAATTAACAGCCGCTTCTCGAAGCTCTTTTCGATGCTTCCAATAGCGAGAAGATTTGTCTTTTCTCTTATTATTTTTCATGATCGCAGCTAAACGAGCCAAGATGCACCTCTTCCTTTATTTCCTAAACGGCATTCCGAGAGCCTCAAGTAAAGCTCTACCTTCTGTATCACTATTTGCAGTTGTGCAAATTGTAATGTTCATTCCACGTACTTTTTCTACTTTATCGTAATTGATTTCAGGAAACACAATTTGTTCCTTCAAACCCATATTGTAATTACCACGACCATCGAATCCTTTAGTCGGAAGTCCACGAAAGTCACGAACACGTGGCAAAGCCAAAGTATTCAAACGATCCATGAAAGACCACATTCTTTCCCGACGCAAAGTCACTCGAGCACCAATGGAAAGACCTTTTCTTAATTTAAAATTAGAAATGGCTTTCTTTGATTTCGTGATAACCGCTTTTTGCCCAGCAATTGAAGTGATTTCATCCACAACTGCATTCAAAACTTTTGGATTTTGAACAGCATCGCTGGTGCACACGCTGATTATAATTTTCTCTAAACGAGGGACCTGCATAACGTTCTTTGCACCCAGTTGTTTAGCTAACTGAGGAACTATTTCTTTTTTGTACTTCTCTTGCAATCGATTCATAATGACCTCTATAGGACCTCAGGAGCCAAGGAAACAATCTTCACAAATTGCTTTGCGCGAAGTTCTCTGGCTACTGGACCAAAAATACGTGTACCAATCGGTTCTTTTGCTGCATTGATCAAAACGGCAGAGTTATCATCAAAACGGATATAAGATCCATCTGGTCTTCTCAGCTTATGAACAGTTCTCACCACAACAGCTTTGGCGACTTCGCCTTTTTTTACTTTAGCATTTGGAAGAGCCTCTTTAATTGAAACGACAATAATGTCGCCAATCGCCGCGAATCTTCTCTTGGATCCTCCAAGAACTTTGATGCACATGACTTCCTTGGCACCCGAATTATCTGCAACATTTAAACGTGTTTGCATCTGTATCATGTCATCTCCTACTTGTTCGTCGACTCGATGATTTCGCTCAAAGCCCAACGCTTTGTTTTGCTCAACGGTCGAGTTTCGAAAATTCGAACAATGTCACCAATCTTTGCCTGTTTTTTCTCATCATGAGCTTTAAATACGGAAGTCTTCTTTACGTATTTACCATATTTTTTGTGTCTCACCATTCGGTAGATCAAGACAGAAATTGTTTTCTCCATTTTATTAGAGATCACTTCTCCGGTCACTTCTACTTTTCGTCCTCTGGAAGACGTTTCTTCTTGAGTTTTCATTTTTTCCCTCTACTCAAATTATCGAGCTACTTTTTTTACGATAGCCGTATTTATTTTTGCAATATCTCGTCGCAAATTTTTAATTTCAATTGGGTTTGAAAGTTGACCAATTGAATTTTTAATCTTTGCTTGAAAAAGAGCTTCGCTTAATCCCGCTCTTTTCTTTTTTAACTCCACCACTGATAAATCTTTAATCTCAGTAAATTTCATCTTCTACTCCCGAACCAGAAAACGTGTTTTGAAAGGTAGCTTGTAGGCAGCACGATCAAATGCTTCTTTAGCTTGCTCTCGAGTTACACCATTCATTTCAAATAAGATCCGGCCTGGCAATACTCTGGCTACCCAATATTCTGGATTTCCTTTACCGCTTCCCATCCTTGTTTCAGCTGCTTTTTTTGTAACAGGAGTATCTGGATAAACACGACACCAGAATTTACCGCCTCTTTTTACGCTACGTGAAATTGCAATCCGACCAGCTTCAAGCTGGCGTGCTGTCAAGCGGCCTTCTTCAATGGCTTGTAATCCATAATCACCGAAATCCAAGTGACAACCGCGAACGGCAAAACCAGTGGCTCGACCAACAAACTGTTTACGATATTTTACTCGCTTAGGACTTAACACGGCCGGCCTCCTCAACTTCTCGGGCTGACAATATATCGCCTTTATAAATCCATACTTTTAAACCAATAATTCCATAACTTGTTAAGGCTTCAGCCGTTCCATAATCAATATCTGCACGCAATGTATGAAGGGGAACACTTTTCTCGTTGTACCACTCTGACCTTGCGATCTCAGCTCCATCTAATCGTCCAGAAACTCTGACTTTAATACCTCGAACTCCACCTTTAATTGCAGCGGCAATAGCTTTTTTCAAAGCTCTTCTCCAAGAAATTCGTTTCTCAAGTTGAAGAGCAATGCTTTCAGCAACTAGTTGCGCATCAAGATCTGGCTTTCGTACTTCTTGAATGCTCAAAAAAACTTCATTTGGAGTTAACTTTTGAACATCAGCTTTCAATGAATCAATTCCTGTTCCTTTTTTACCGATCACGACTCCTGGACGAGCCGTAGAAATAATAATTTTAACTTTTTTAGCGGCTCGTTCGACTTCAATTTTTGATACGCCGGCATGCTTGAGTTTATCTTTAAGATATTTACGAAGACGAATATCTTCGTGAAGATTTTCATAATAGCTATGTCCCTTTGCATACCAACGAGAATCCCAAGTGCGAATCACTCCAAGTCGAAAACCAATTGGATTTACTTTTTGTCCCACTTCTATTTCTCCTCTAGAGTGACGTTAATATGGCTTGTCTTTTTTCTGATCCCATAAGCACGACCTTGAGCGCGCGGACGAAACCTTTTAAGCACTGGCCCTTGATCTACGTAAATTGTTTTTACAAACAACTTATCGACATCCATTATTTTTTTGTCGTCAGCATTTGCTACCGCTGACTCAATCAGTTTTTTAATAATTAAAGCTGACTTCTTATTCAGAAAAGTCAGTGTCTTAACTGCCTGGTTGACGTTTTGACCGCGAACCAAATCAGCCACCAATCGAGCCTTTTGGGCTCCAACTCGTGCATATTTAAGACTTGCTTTGGCTTCCATCTTTCAACCCCTTATTTCTTATCTGCCGCTGGAGCTGAAGGAGCTGCAGCTTTTTTCTCTGAATGTCCAACAAACTTACGAGTTGGAGAAAACTCACCCAGACGATGCCCAATCATGTTCTCTGTGACATAAACAGGCACAAACTGCTTTCCGTTATGAACAGCAAACGTAAGTCCGACAGATTCTGGAAAAATAGTCGAACGACGTGACCATGTTTTAATTACTTTTTTATCATTTTTTTGGATCGCATGATCGATCTTCTTTTGAAGATGCTCATCAATGAACGGTCCTTTTTTTACTGACCTAGCCACAATCTACTCCTACTTACGTCTCTTAATAATTGAAGAATCTGTTCTCTTATTATTTCTTGTTTTAAAACCCTTACACGGTTGTCCCCAAGGCGTGACAGGATGATGGCCTTTTCCAACGCCTTCTCCTCCACCCAATGGATGATCAACTGGATTCATTGCCATACCACGAACTCCAGGACGAATACCTCTCCAACGAGAGCGCCCTGCTTTACCAAGCGAAATATTTTCGTTGTCAGTATTTCCAACCTGCCCAATAGATGCTCTGCAAACAGATAAAATCTTTTTTACTTCTCCGGAAGGAAGCCGAACTTGGCAATACTGTTGTTCTTTTGCAACAAGGATTGCGGCCGTACCAGCACCACGAACCAACTGCGCTCCTTTGCCAGGACGAACTTCAATATTGTGTATTGTTGTACCAACTGGGATTGCAGAAAGAGGCAATGAGTTTCCAGGTTTAATATCCGCTTTTTCACTCGACAATACAGCATCACCAACATTTAAACCAATGGGAGCCACAATGTAGGCTTTTGCACCATCAGCGTAGGCGATCAATGCAATTCGACAAGTTCTGTTAGGATCGTACTCGATCGAAACCACTTTTGCCGGAACTTCAGTTTTATTACGTTTAAAATCAATAATCCGAAATCGACGTTTATGGCCGCCACCGATGTGACGTACTGTGATCTGACCATGATTGTTTCGAGCTGAATTTTTTCGTACTGGCTCAGTCAATGATTTTTCAGGTTTAGTTTTGGTGATTTCAGAGAAATCAAAACCAGTCATACCTCTTCGACCATCTGAGCGCGGACTATATATTTTTATGCCCATACTACGCCCCCTCAAAAAGTGCGATTTTTTCGCCAGCTTTAAGCTTTACAAAAGCTTTTTTCCAACGAGGAGCAGCTGTTCGACCAAATTTTGTTTGTTTCGAATGTCCTCGGCATACCGCAGTTCGTACGCTATCAACTTTAACTGAAAAATTCTTTTCAACTGCTTTTTTTATTTCAACTTTATCAGACTTTTGCTCCACTTCGAAAACATACACACCACCCGCATTGTGGATGGTATTTTTTTCTGTAACGAGAGGAGTTTTAATTATGTTTTTCATCGAACATTCTCCACCAAGCAACGATCAACTATTTTTGCTATAGATTCTTTTGTGATGACTGCTGCATCGTATTTTAACAAATCAAATACATTCAAACCTTCAACTGGAAAGTATTTATAGGCAGTCATATTTCGAGTCGCGCGACTAAATTTGTCGTCAACACTCGCATCAATCAAAACGGCTTTCTTCAAACCGAAAGCTTTTAATTTTTTATTAAGTTCATTGGTTTTGCCGTCAGATTTCAGTTGATCAATAACAAATAATTTTCCTTCTTTATGAAGATGAGACAAAGCCATGGATAAACCCAGTCTTCGAACTTTTTTTGGAAGAACGTAAGAGTAACTGCGAGGCTGTGGACCAAAAATGGTTCCCCCGCCTGGCATCAAAGGAGAACGTGTCGACCCTTGACGAGCATTTCCAGTTCCCTTTTGCTTGAACGGTTTTTTACCGCCACCCGCAACTAAACCTTTGGTTTTTGTCATGCTGGTCCCTTGACGTCGGCAAGCAAGCTGCCAACGAACAACTGTATGAAGCACGTCTTTTTTAACTTCTGTTTCAAAGACTTCAGGGCTCAAATCAACCTGACCCACTTTTTCTTTTTTCCAGTTTAAAACATTCACTGTCGCCATATTATTCTCTCACCAATTTTACTAAAGTGTTTCTAGCACCAGGAACTGGTCCCTTAACCAACAAAACATTTTCTGCCGAATTAACTTCAACGACTTCGACATTTCTAACAGTTACATTTACATTTCCGTATTGCCCTGGGAATTTTTTACCTGGCATAACTCGACCTGGCCATGTTCTATTACCGCTCGATCCTGGACGGCGATGAAAATGCGATCCGTGACTTGCAGGTCCACCCGCAAAGTTCCATCGTTTTACGGAACCCGTAAATCCATGACCTTTGGAGGTTGAAGTTAATTTTACCAGATCACCTTTTGTTAAACTTTCAATTGAAACTTGAGCACCAACAGAAGCGCCGTCAGGTAAACCATGACGAAGTTCTTTAACGTATTGAGCTCCATTTTCAAAACCAGCTTTTTCAAGATGAGCTTTTTCTGCCTTATTTGAATTCTTTGATTTTTTTGGATGACAAGCCATTTGCAAAGCTTCATAGCCATCGTTTTCTTTTGTTTTAACCTGTGAAACAACCCAAGGTTCATATCGCAATACCGTTACAGGAATAGCTTCACCTTGTTCGTTGAATACAGTCGACATGCCTTCTTTAAAGGCGAACAGTCCATTCAATTTGAGATTTTGATTTGCACTTGCTTCACTCACAATAAACTCCCTTTAATTCGCCGAAGTCTTAATTTCGACATCAACACCAGCTGAAAGATCAAGTTTCATCAACTGATCAACCGTTTGTTGAGTGGGTTCAAGAATATCTAACATTCTCTTGTGAGTACGAATTTCAAATTGTTCTCGAGATTTCTTATCCACATGAGGTGATCGTAAAACCGTAAATCGATTGATCCGAGTTGGAAGCGGAATTGGGCCAGCCACTTTCGCTCCAGTTCTACGTGCGGTATCAACGATTTCACGAGTCGACTGATCAAGAAGTTTATGATCAAAAGCCTTTAGGCGAATTCTAATTTTTTGACTTTGCATATCGAATTCTCTTTTGTTTGTTAGTTCCCAATTACTTAGTAACTTAATTGCTTTTTAATTCAGTTTCTTTTCGTTCATCGCCCCATCAAAAACTTTTTCCCAGCGAACCTAGGAGGTTCATTGATTTGAGAGTTTTCTGTAAGCTTTAAACTCGAGTGCGCAAATATGCATTAAATTCTCGGGGCTTGTCAAAGAAATAAGTTGAATATTATTGACAAATTATCGGGGCTCTACAACCCGGCTCTTTAGAATCGGCCAAGTCTTTGTAATATCTCGGATTTCACTTTGGGAGGAACGATTGAGTACTCCAAAAACTCCATGCTAAAACTTGCACGCCCCTGACTGAGGCTTCGCACATCTGTAGCATAACCAAATAAATTTGCTAAGGGTGCCTCTGAAGATATGATTTGGCCACCGCCTGGTCTCACATTCATCGATATAATTTTTCCTCGCCTTGAGTTTAAATCACTGACGATACTTCCAACAAAATCATCGGGCGCGCTAACCTCAAGTTTAAAGATAGGTTCAAGTAATTCCGCCGTTGTCTTGAGAAGGGCTTCACGAAAGGCTAAAGAGGCCGCCGCTTTAAACGACATTTCGCTTGAAGAGTCGGGCTTAGTCTCGACACTCAGAAGAGTTCCTTTTATACCGATTAAAGGATAACTACCCAGAGGACCAACCTCGGCAGACTCGCGAAAACCACTCTCTACGGCTTTAAGGAAGGGAGCCGTAAACTGATTTGTTAAAGCAACTTTTGGATTAAACTGCACGGACTCGTTCTTCCCAATAGGTTCAATCTTCAGAGTCACTTTAGCGAAATGCTCTTCCCCTCCCAATTGGCGCTCATAGACATGTTCCGCTTGAGCGGCATTCGTTATCGTTTCCCGATAGGACACCTGCGGCTTGCCGACATTGGCGTGCACTTTGTGTTCACGAAACAACCGATCAATTAATATATCGAGGTGCAACTCTCCCATTCCCGACAGCAGGATTTGCCCAGTTTCAGCGTCTGTTCGTAAGCGACATGATGGATCTTCTTTTTCAAGTTTTTGCAAACCTTGCATCATCTTTTCTTGATCTGCCGATGATTTTGCCTCGATGGCGACAGAAATGACCGGCTCTGGCGAAGTGATTGATTCAAGGACAACTGGATGAGAAGTTTCACAAAGAGTGTCGCCCGTTCCAGTAAATTTAAGCCCAACGACAGCACCTAAATCTCCCGCTTTAAGATGTTCAATTTCTTCGCGATGATTGGCGTGCATTTTAACAAGCTTTTGAATTCTTTCTTTCTTTTCTGTTCGAGGATTATAAAGCTGATCCCCGACTTTCACTGTGCCCGAGTAAACCCGAACGTAAGTCAAAGTTCCGGCGAAGGGGTCATTAGCAATTTTAAAGGCTAGAGCGGCAACATGAGCCGCAAAATCCGTTTCACAGCTGATTTCTTTTTCAAGTTTTTCAGGATGATGACCCATGATCGGACCAACATCTAAAGGTGAAGGTAAATAATCAATAATGCCATCAAGTAACGGCTGAACACCTTTATTTTTAAAAGCCGAGCCGCAAAAAACCGGAAATGCTTTTTTTGCCAAAGTTCCTTTGCGAAGAGCGGCCTTCAACTCGGCCACGCTAACTTCTTCTCCGTTCAAATATTTTTCGAAGAGAGCATCGTCAAACTCGACAATTTTTTCAACAATTTCAACTCTGTATTTTTCGACATCAGTTTTGTACTCAGCAGGAATTTCGCGAATCTGAAAACTTTCGCCTTTACTGTCGCCAGCCCAGTGATAGGCCTTCCTTTCAAGCAAGTCGATGACTCCCTGAAAACTATCTTCAGATCCCCATGGCACTTGAATTGGAATTGGATTCGCATTTAATTTTTCTTTTATTGAATTAACACTCATCACAAAGTCAGCGCCAACACGATCCATTTTATTGACGAAACAAATTCTTGGAACATGATGTTTGTCCGCCTGTTTCCAAACCGTTTCTGACTGAGGTTCAACACCATTGACCCCATCAAATACCGCGACGGCACCGTCCAAAACTCGAAGTGAACGTTCAACTTCGATGGTGAAGTCAACATGCCCTGGAGTATCGATGATATTGATACGATGATCTTTCCAAAATGCTGTGGTCGCCGCAGAAGTGATCGTGATCCCACGCTCCTGCTCCTGCACCATCCAGTCCATGGTGGTATTTCCATCGTGGACTTCGCCAATTTTATGACTTTTTCCTGTATAGAAAAGAATTCGTTCTGTAGTTGTGGTTTTTCCAGCATCGATGTGAGCCATGATGCCGATATTTCTTGTCAGCTTAAGATCAGCGATTGTATTTGGATCTTTCGCCGACATCGCGTTTCGTTTCTGTTAATTACCAGTTGTAATGAGAAAAAGCTTTATTAGCTTCAGCCATGCGATGGACATCTTCTTTTTTCTTAATCGCATTACCACGGTTATTAAATGCATCCATAATTTCTGCAGCAAGACGTTTTGAAAAATCTTTCTCTCCACGTTCACGAGAAAAATCAACTAACCATCTCATTGCTAAAGCAAGTCTGCGAGAAGGTCGTACATCGACAGGAACTTGGTAGGTAGCTCCCCCAACTCGACGTGATCGCACTTCAATAGAAGGTTTTGCATTTTCAATAGCTTTTTTCAAAACGGCGATTGGCTCTTCCCCAGCAACTTTTCCTTTAAGCTCGTCTAGAGCTCCATAAAAAAGTCTTTGAGCTGTAGCTTTTTGACCGCAATAAACCATGCGGTTAATAAATTTAGCTACAACCAAGTCTTTAAAAACTGGATCAGGTATAATTTCACGCTTGAATGTCTTTTTACGACGCGACATTTGAACTCCTCAATTACTTCTTAGGTCTTTTTGTACCGTACTTTGAACGACCACGAAGGCGACCATTCACACCTTGAAGATCAAGGACTCCACGGACGATATGATAACGTACTCCTGGTAAATCTTTCACCCGGCCACCTCTGATCAAAACCACACTGTGCTCTTGAAGATTGTGACCAATGCCTGGGATGTAAGAAATAACTTCAAATCCATTTGAAAGACGAACTTTAGCTACTTTACGAAGCGCCGAATTCGGTTTCTTAGGTGTTGTTGTGTAAACACGAGTACAAACTCCACGGCGTTGTGGACATCCAACAAGAGCTGGAGATTTTGTTTTATTTTTCTGTACCGTACGCTCGCTTTTAATAAGCTGGTTTATTGTAGGCATTAACTTTTACCTCTACTCCTTATGATCAACATTATATATTCAATGTGATCAATTTAAGACGCTGGAAACTAACGAAGGCTAACCGCCAGGTCAAGTATTATGTTAAAAATTAAGGAATTTGAATTTAGCATCCAAATTCCCTAAAAAATTTATCTTTGCACAATCTGAGGCTGAACCGGCATACCACCTGGCAAAGCCGCAAAGCTTGTCGCTTCGTCATCATCCTCTTTAAGAACCACTTTCCAACGCTTGTAAGATGTTAAGCCTGTACCCGCTGGAATTAAGCGACCCATAATAATGTTTTCTTTCAAACCTCTCAAATTATCAGTTCGAGAGTTAATCGCTGCTTCCGTCAAAACTTTAGTTGTTTCTTGGAATGAAGCTGCTGAAATCCAACTATCCGTACTTAAAGAAACTTTTGTAATTCCAAGTAGCAGTGGCCGGTTCGTCGCAACTTGTCCGCCTTCTTTCAAAAGACGCTGATTTTCAATCACGAAATTAGCTTTTTCTGTTTGTTCTCCTGACAAGAATCGGCTGTCACCTGCATCCGTCACTTCTACTTTACGCAGCATCTGACGAACAATCACTTCAATGTGTTTATCATTGATACCAACACCTTGTAGTCGATAGACTTCTTGAACTTCATTCACAAGATAAGCCGCAAGCGCTTTTTCGCCAAGTACAGCCAAAACATCATGAGGGTTCGTTGGTCCATCCATCAAAGCTTCACCCGCTTTAACGTATTCACCTTCTCTGACTGCAACGTGCTTTCCTTTAGGGATAAGATATTCTTTTTGTTCTCCAACTTCTGGAGTCACAATCACACGTTGTTTACCCTTAACGTCTTTACCAAAAGTCACGTAACCATCAATTTCTGAAATGATCGCCGCCTCTTTTGGCTTACGAGCTTCAAAAAGTTCAGCAACTCGAGGAAGACCTCCAGTGATGTCCTTTGTTTTCGATGCCTCACGATGCATTTTTGCAATGATGTCACCGCCATGAACTTCTTGTCCATCTTGAACCAAGAGCTGTGCTCCAACTGGAATCAAGTATCGAGCAGGAATATCGCGACCTGGAAGATTCAATGTTTTACCGTTGGCATCTTCCAAATAAATTGTTGGTTTTACATCAGAAGATTTACTTTCAGTAATAACTTTAGTGGCAAAACCAGTAACGGCATCCACTTGTTCAGTCATCGTCGTACCTTCGTCGATATCTTGGTAACGAACTCTTGCAGTCACTTCGGAAATAATTGGATTTGAGTAAGGATCCCACTCGGCGACAGTTGCACCCTTCGGAATTTTATCCCCGTCTTTGAAATTCAAAATAGTTCCGTAAACAAGTTTGTAGCGCTCACGCTCACGACCTGTTTCATCGATAACTAAGGCCTCACCATTACGATTCATGATCGTTAAGCGACCTTGTTTGTTTTTCACAAAATGAACATTCTGAAGCTTAAGAACCCCATCATGACGTGAAGTGTGAACTGACTGTTCAACCGACCGAGAAGCCGCTCCACCTAAATGGAATGTTCTCATTGTCAATTGAGTGCCGGGCTCACCAATCGATTGCGCAGCAATAATACCGACTGTTTCACCTAAATTGACGGTAGCTCCACGAGCTAAGTCACGACCATAACAACGAACACAAACTCCGCGATCGGACTCACAAGTGAGTGCGGAACGAATAGAAACTTTTTCAATACCAAGTTCTTCAATTTTTTTAACATGAGTTTCAGTCATCTCTTCGTTGACTCGAACAATGACGGCATTTGTATAAGGATCAATAACATCTTTTAATGGCGTACGACCTAAAATGCGATCGCCAATGTTTTGTGTAATCTCGCCACCTTCATAAACTGGCGTGATATCAAGTCCATCTTCAGTGCCACAGTCAATTTGACTAACGACAACATCTTGAGCGACATCCACCAAACGACGAGTTAAATAACCTGAGTTCGCTGTTTTTAAAGCTGTATCCGCAAGACCCTTACGCGCTCCATGTGTTGAAATGAAGTATTGAAGAACCGTTAATCCTTCACGGAAATTAGCCGTGATTGGAGTTTCGATAATTTCACCTGATGGTTTTGCCATCAAACCACGCATTCCACCTAACTGACGAATTTGGCTCGCAGATCCCCGCGCTCCAGAGTCAGCCATAATAAAAATAGGATTGAATGAGGGTCCAATAAGTTCTTTGCCATCTATGACAAATTTTTGTTTTTCAATTTGGTTCATCATCTCTTTGGCTACTTTATCACCTGTCTGAGCCCAAATATCGACGACTTTATTGTAGCGTTCTCCATCAGTAATAAGACCTTCATCGTATTGTTGCTGAATCTCTTGAACTTGTTTTTCAGCATCTGCAATCAAAGCACTTTTACTTTCAGGAATAACCATGTCATCTAAACAGATCGACATACCAGCAACTGTTGAATATTTAAATCCAAGTTCCATAATTTTATCAGCCAAAATACAAGTCAGCTTTGCGCCAGCAAGGCGGAAAGTGCGATCGATCAAACCAGCAATTGCTTTTTTGTTCATCACTGTATTCACTTCGGAAAATGGAACTTCCACTGGAACTACATCAGACAAAATAGAACGACCCACAGTGGTCTCTTCCAATTTACCTTTAATTCTGACTTTACATGCCGCTTGAATATCAACAATACCCGCTTCATAAGCATAAAGAGCTTCTTTGACACTCGCAAAAATCTTTCCGTTCCCTTTCGCTCCAGGGCGAAGACGGGTCATCCAGTAAAGTCCCAAGACAACGTCTTGTGATGGATTGATAATTGGTTTTCCATGAGCAGGGCTTAAAATATTATTTGTCGACATCATCAGAACTCGAGCTTCCACTTGAGCTTCCACTGACAATGGAACGTGGACCGCCATTTGATCTCCGTCAAAGTCGGCATTGAACGCCGTACAAACTAACGGATGCAATTGAATGGCTTTTCCTTCATGCAGAACTGGTTCAAAAGCTTGAATCCCAAGTCTGTGCAGCGTAGGAGCACGATTCAAAAGCACGGGATGTTCTTTAACAACGTCAGATAAAATATCCCAAACTTCTACGGCTTCTTGATCAACAATTTTTTTAGCTTGTTTAATTGTTGTCGCGAATCCTTTTTCTTCAAGTTTATTATAAACAAATGGCTTAAAGAGTTCGAGCGCCATTTTTTTCGGAAGACCACATTGATGCAATTTTAAAGTTGGACCAACAACAATCACCGAACGACCGGAATAATCCACCCGTTTTCCAAGTAGATTTTGTCTGAAACGACCTTGTTTTCCTTTGAGCATGTCACTCAATGAACGAAGTGGTCGTTTATTAGGACCCGTGAATGTTTTACCGCGACGTCCATTATCCAACAAAGCGTCCACGGCTTCTTGAAGCATTCGTTTTTCGTTTCGGATAATAATATCTGGAGCATTCAATTCTTGCAGACGTTTCAAACGATTATTTCTGTTGATAACACGACGATAAAGATCATTTAGATCTGAGGTCGCAAATCGTCCACCATCCAAAGGCACCAAAGGACGAAGATCCGGTGGCAACACTGGAAGAGCTTCCAACATCATCCACTCACATTTATTAATTGAATTTTTGAAAGCCTCGACAACTTTCAAACGTTTAGTCAATTTTTTAATTTGAGCTTCGGATTTAGTTTCTTTAATTTCCATTCTGAGTTTTTTAGAAAGATACTCGGGATCAATTTTTCTTAAAAGATCACGAACAGATTCCCCGCCCATGCCCGCTTTGAAACTTGGACCAAACTCATTCAGAGCTGCTTGGTAAGCTTCTTCAGATAGAACTTGCCCCTCTTCCAGAGTGGTTTCCATCGGATCAATAACAACGTAAGCTTCGCAATAAAGAACTTTCTCAACATCTTTTAAAGCCAGATTGAGCAAGTTACCAATACGAGAAGGAAGTGAACGCAAAAACCAGATATGAGCCACTGGAGTCGCGAGTTCAATGTGACCAAGTCGTTCTCGGCGAACTTTTGTTTGTGTGACTTCGACGCCACACTTTTCACAAATGACTCCACGATATTTCATTCGTTTGTATTTTCCGCATAGACATTCGTAGTCTTTGATCGGACCGAAAATTTTTGCACAGAAAAGGCCGTCTCTTTCTGGCTTAAAAGTTCGGTAATTGATCGTTTCTGGCTTTTTTACTTCGCCAAATGACCACTCTCTGATCATCTCAGGGGAAGCCAAGGACACTCGAACAGCGTCAAACGACAATGGATCTTTAGGTTTATCGAAAAAATTCAACAAGTCTCTCAAAAGTCACCTCTTGTTGTTAAAATATTAAAATTCAAATTCATTAGTGTTGGTTCGTTTCTGATGGAGGTGGGATCAATCCTGTGGGACTGGCCTCACCATTCAATTCTTCACCCTCGTCTGGGTCAGTAAGAATATCAGATTCCTTCAGCTCAATATTCAAGGCTAAGGACTGCAGCTCTTTCACCAATACGTTGAAAGACTCAGGTAATCCTGGCTCAAGAATATTTTCACCTTTAACAATGCTCTCGTACATACGAGTTCTTCCTGCCACGTCATCGGATTTGACTGTCAAGAATTCTTGCAGTGAATAAGCAGCACCGTAGGCCTCGATTGCCCAGACTTCCATCTCTCCAAGTCTTTGACCCCCGAATTGAGCTTTACCGCCCAAAGGTTGTTGCGACACGAGCGAGTAAGGTCCAATGGATCGCGCATGGATCTTTTCTTCAACCAGATGATGCAGTTTTAGCATGTACATAATTCCAACTGTGACCTGATTCGTGAATGGCTCGCCTGATCGACCATCAAAAAGGATTGTTTGTCCTCGCTCTGATAAGTTCGATTTAGCTAAAAGATTTTTAACATCGGATTCACGAGCACCATCGAAAACTGGCGTACCAACATGGATCCCGCTCTTCATTGTCGTAATCATTTGTTTCAATGAAGCTTCATCTGCCTTATCAACTTTCGCGCTGATCTCGGTGTCATTAAAAATATCTTTCAAAGATTTTCTGGCATTTTCCGCATTCCATTGATCAAGATAAGCGGAAACTTGTTTGCCCAAATTGTGAGCTGCCCAACCCAAATGAACTTCAAGAACTTGCCCGATATTCATACGAGAAGGAACACCCAGAGGATTCAAGACCATGTCCACTGGCGTGCCATCAGCAAGATAAGGCATATCTTCCGCAGGTAAAACCTTAGAAACAACACCTTTGTTACCATGACGACCAGCAAATTTATCACCGACTTGAAGTTTACGTTTAATCGCCACGTAAACTTTAACCATTTTGATTACACCAGGAGGCAACTCATCGCCTTTTTTAAGACGATCAATTTTCTCGTTGAAAATCATTTTCACGGCATCCAACTGATTTCGTGCACCATCAATAATTTTTGTTACTTGAAATTCAAGATCTTGATCCAAAGGAATGTAGCTCAACAATTCAAATGGAATTGTTTCAATATCAGCAATCGTGATATCTTGCCCTTTGCTCAAGAGTTTTTGGCTTCCGTCCTCGTTAAGCAAAACACCTGTGGTTTTCTTGCCAACCAAAATATCCCGCAATTTTGTAATTGCATTATTTCGGATCACGTTTTGCTCAACCGATAAATCTTTTTCTAGTTTGCGTTTTTTATCTTCGATAATAGATGCTAAACGTTCGTCACGATCAGATCCTTCACGGCTATAAACCTGAGCATCGATCACGGTTCCATAAACTCCGGATGGAACACGCAGTGAGGTGTCACGCACGTCACCGGCTTTTTCACCAAAGATCGCTCTTAAAAGTTTTTCCTCAGGCGAAAGTTGCGTTTCTCCTTTTGGAGTCACTTTACCGACCAAGATATAACCCGGTTTTACTTCAGCACCAATACGGATAATGCCCGAACTATCTAGATCTTTCAGCGCTTCTTCACCGACGTTGGCGATATCTCGAGTGATCTCTTCTTTGCCCAATTTTGTATCACGGGCTATACATTCAAATTCTTCAATATGAATTGATGTGTAAACATCTTCTTTTAGAAGTCTTTCAGAAATGAGGATTGAATCCTCGAAGTTGTAACCCATCCAAGGAGTGAAGGCGACGAGGATGTTTTGTCCCAGAGCCAATTCACCCAATTCAGTAGATGGTCCATCGGCAATGATGTCAGTTTTCGCAACACGATCACCGATTTTCACAATGGGCTTCTGATTGAAGCATGTGTTTTGATTTGTTCTTTGATACTTTGTTAAATTATAAATATCGACATTGGCTCCAAGTTCGCCACCTTTTGCAAATCGACGAATAACGATTCGCGAAGCATCAACCTCTTCGACAACGCCATCATTTATTGCAACCACAGAGGTTCCTGAATCGCGCGCCACAAGACGCTCGACCCCAGTTCCTACAAGTGGAGCTCGTGAACGAAGTAGAGGAACGGCTTGACGTTGCATGTTCGATCCCATCAGGGCTCGATTCGCATCATCATGTTCAAGGAATGGAATCAAGGATGCCGCAATGGAAACCAGCTGAGATGGAGAAACGTCCATTAAAGAAACTTTGTCTTTATCAACGATCTCGTACTCACCATCTTTTCGAACAGTGGCGTTCGGAGTGATGATTTCACGACTGCCTTTTTCCTCACGAGCAGCTTGAGCAATGTAATGCCCGGCCTCTTCCAGCGCGGACATATAAGTAATCTCTGAAGAAACTTTAGCCGCATCGACTTTACGATAAGGAGTTTCAATGAAACCATAGTTATTGATTCTCGCATAAGTTGCTAACGAGGCAATCAAACCAATGTTTGGGCCCTCTGGCGTTTCAATTGGACAAATTCGACCATAATGGGTTGGATGCACGTCTCGCACTTCAAATCCCGCGCGATCCCGAGTCAAACCACCGGGGCCAAGAGCAGATAAACGACGTTTATGAGTGATTTCAGACAAAGGATTCGTTTGATCCATAAACTGAGAAAGCTGAGAAGAACCAAAAAATTCTTTCACAACAGCATTCACTGGTTTGGCATTAACCAAATCATGAGGCATCATTGTTTCAACATCTTGCAAACTCATTCGTTCACGAATGGCTCTTTCCATGCGAACCAAACCGATGCGATACTGATTCTCAAGAAGCTCACCCACAGAACGAACTCGACGATTACCCAAATGATCAATGTCATCAATAATGCCACGACCATTTTTAAGATCGATAAGATGCTTAATTGTCGAAAGAATATCTTTCACTGTTAATGTTCGGTGCTCAGGAGGGCATTCTTCCATTGATATGCCGAACTTGTGATTGATTTTAATACGACCAACTTCTGATAAATCATAAGTTTCAGAATCAAAGAACAGTCTTTGGAAAAAAGCAGTCGATGCTTCGATCGTTGGCGGTTCGCCTGGGCGCAATCGTTTATAGATTTCGATCAGAGATTCGTCTTTATTATTTACTTTATCAACCAGAAGAGTGTTGCGAAGATAAGGACCAACCGTTAATCCATCAAAAAAGATCATGAAGAAACGCTCGATGCCCACATCTACAGCTTTATTGATTAGTCCTGGGCTAAGCTCTGCATTTGCATCTGCAAGGATTTCACCAGTAGATTCATCAATTAGCGGCTTAGCTAAAACTTTTCCATCTAAATCTTGAGGCTGAACTTCAATTTCAGTCAGATTGATGTCTTTAATTTTTTTAATAATAGCTCGAGTAATACGACGACCGGCTCGAACCAAAACCTCTTGAGATTTAGGATCCAGGATGTCAGCGATAGCTCGTTGACCAGCCATTCGATCAATATCAAGTTTGCGATAAAGTTTTGAATTTTTTACGTAAACTTCATCTAGATCGTAGAAGTACTCCAAAAGCTGTTCGGTATTGTAACCAAGAGCTTTAAGAAGAATTGTTACAGGAAATTTTCGACGGCGATCAATTCGAACATGAATAAGATCTTTTTGATCAAATTCAGAATCCAACCAAGAACCGCGGTAAGGAATAATACGAGCTGAATAAATTAATTTTCCTGAAGCATTATTTTTGCCACCATCATGATCAAAAAATACGCCCGGAGATCTGTGCAATTGAGAAACGACAACACGTTCTGTGCCATTGATGATGAAAGATCCATTTGCAGTCATTAAAGGAATTTCACCAAGGTAAACTTCCTGCTCTTTCACATCACGAATGCTACGAGCTTCAGTTTCTTCATCAACATCAAAGACGATCAATCGCAAGGTCACTTTAATTGGTGCCGCAAATGTCATTCCACGTTGACGACATTCTTCAACATCGTATTTCGCAGGCTCAAGAGTGTAACTAACGAACTCAAGACTTGCAGTATTATTAAAATCGCTGATGGGGAATACAGATTTAAAAACCCCATTCAAACCAAGATCACCACGACGATCTGGATCGACATCTTTTTGCAAAAAAGCTTCGTAAGAGCTTTTTTGTAATTCGATCAAGTTCGGTATGTCGATGACTTGTTTGTTTTTTGCGAAGGATTTGCGGATACGAAGATTCGAAGCGGTAACGGGAGTATGTTCCATTTACTTTCCTCAAAATTTCTTCGAATTATTTTTCGAAGAATGCTAATTCATTCAGTTGGTCGTCAAATTGCAAGCTCAATTTTTTATTGCAAGCGCCGACCATAGACCTTTTTTTTCAAAAAGACTAGTTTTGTTTGAAATAAAAACTCCATTTCGGGGAGGAGTTTTAGGACCCACATTAAATAATTAAATTACTCGCATTGATGTGATGCGGCAAGACTCAGCAATGCCGCATCTCAAAACTAACAATCCTAAACAATTACTTGATGCTAACTTTTGCACCAGCAGCTTCAAGCTGCTTTTTGATCTTGTCAGCGTCGTCCTTAGTAGCACCTTCTTTAACTGTTTTATTTCCAGCTTCAACAAGGGCTTTTGCTTCAGCCAATCCAAGACTAGTGATAGCGCGAACTTCTTTAATAACGTTGATTTTGTTTGCACCAGCGTCAACCAAGATAACGTCAAAAGCAGTTTTTTCTTCTACAGGAGCAGCAGCAGCGCCTCCAGCAGCAACCATAGCCATAGGAGCAGCAGCAGAAACGCCCCATTTTTCTTCGAGCAGTTTTACTAGCTCAGCAATTTCCAAAACCGTTTTGTTTGAAAGCTCTTGTACCAATTGATCATTTGTTAAAGACATTTTATTCCTCCGAAAAAAAGTTAATTAATTAAAAAATTCCAATAAAACCTAATTCTATGCTCCTTGTTGATCGGCTTTCGCTTTCAACAAACGAGCAAATGAACTCGGCACTTCGTTCATTGTACGAACCAATTTCGATGCTGGAGCGTTAAACACGGCTAACAGCTGAGCTCGAAGTTGATCTTTCCCTGGCAATGTCGACAAAAATTTAATTTTGTTTTCATCAAGTTGCCGTCCATCCATTACACCCGTTTTAAGCTGAAAGACTTCAACGTCTTTAGCAAAATTCGCTAATGTTTTGGCAGCAGCACTGACATCACCGTAAGCAAACACAAGCGCATTCGTTCCCTTCAATGAAGAGCCAATGGCTTTCTCCATATCTGGGTGAGCTTTGAGTGCTCGTATCGCAAGGGTATTTCTCACAACCTTCATCTCTGACTCTGTAGGATGAAGTTTTTTTCGCAAGTCAGTGACTTGCTCAACTTTCATTCCTTTAAAATCAACGATAAAGGCCGCTTTAGCTTTAGCAAATTTCTCTCCTAAAGACTTAACCTCTTGCTCTTTTATTGCTCGAGTTATCATAAAGCTGACCTCCTTTCTGTAGTTGTGCGTTCAGGAAGGTTTGGAGGAAGTTTCAAATCCCACTTGCCCATCTCGGCCGGCCCTCACTGTTCTGATTTAGAAAATTCAGCGAGGATTAAATCTTTTCAAGAGACCGGCTGTCTCTGATCGCAATGATTAAATAATTATTCTTCTGGGTTACCAAAAGCTTCGTTAGTATCTATCTTGATCCCCGGTCCCATTGTTGATGAGAGCGTGATTGAACGAAGATAAATCCCTTTTGCTGCCGATGGTTTCGCTTTCATTATAGCGCCCAACATCGACATAAAGTTTTCACGAAGTTTTGTGTCGCCCATAGATTTTTTGCCGATACCTGCGTGAATAATTCCCGCTTTATCAACACGAAAATCCAATTTACCCTTTTTCTCTGCGGTAACAGCTTCAGTTACATTCATAGTTACAGTGCCAACCTTAGGGTTCGGCATTAAACCACGAGGTCCCAAAACTTTGGCTACTTTAGAAACTGTAGCCATCATGTCTGGAGTCGCAATCGCTTTGTCGAAATCCAGCCAGCCACCTTGAATTTTAGCAACAAGATCATCACCGCCAACAAAATCAGCGCCGGCATTTTTTGCGTCAGTTTCCTTTGGACCTTTTGCAAAAACGATCACTCGTACCGCTTTGCCAAGACCGTGCGGAAGCGCAATAGCGCCGCGAACTTGTTGGTCAGATTGTTTAGGATCAACGCCTAATCGAAATGCCACATCTATTGTTTCATCAAATTTTGCTGGAGCTGAGGTCACAACAGATTTAAATGCTTCTTCAATAGAATAGCGTTTTTGGAGTTCAATTCCTTCAGCCGCTTTTTTATATTTTTTTCCTGCCATACCGACCTACTCTTGAACTTCTAAGCCCATCGATTTTGCTGTTCCAATAACTTGAGACATTGCTGACTCAACTTTGATACAGTTCAAATCGGGGAGCTTGGTTGTTGCGATCGCTTTTACGTCCGCAATTTTTACTTTTCCCACTTTATCTTTCTGAGGCATTTTTGACCCAGATTGAATTTTAGTGGCCTTCTTGAGCAGAGACGACACTGGAGGCGTTTTGGTGATGAAGGTAAACGATCGGTCTTGATAAACAGTGATGATAATCGGAATGATATCATCGCCCAACTTTGATGTTCGGGCATTGAACTGTTTACAGAATTCCATAATGTTTACCCCATGCTGTCCGAGCGCCGGTCCAACGGGAGGAGCTGGATTTGCTTTCCCTGCCGGTATCTGCAGCTTGATCATGCCTGTGACTTTTTTTGCCATATGACCCACTCCTGCACGGGTTTTCTGTTAAGACCATCTCAACAGATTTTTATTTTCCTCGGGCCGAAGCCTGAGGTTTAAAAACTAATTCTTTTCAACCTGAACAAAATCCAGTTCCACCGGAGTTGGTCGACCAAAAATGCTGACAAGGACTTTCACTTTTCCTTTGTCTTCATTGATCTCCTCAACCGTTCCATTGAAGTTTGAAAATGGACCGTCAACCACAGTTACATTTTCACCCAAAGAAAATTTTACTTTTTGCTTTGGTTTTTCCGCGACGCCAGCCATCTGCTGAGTGACTCTGAAAACTTCGCTTTCAGGAACTTCAGGAGGACGAACTTTGCCACCGACGAAGCCGCTCACCTTAGACGAATTTTTGACCAAATGCCAAGTCTGTTCAGATAAAAACATGTTAATAAAGATGTAACCTGGGAAAAATTTACGCGATCGTGTCTGTTTTTGCCCTTTAACAAGCTCAACGACGTTCTCGGCAGGAATCAATATCTCACCGAAAAACTTTTCCATTTTGTTTGAGCGAATTCGTTCTTCAATAGCCGTTTTAGCCGTGTTTTCACAGCCTGTTTGAGTATTAACGATGTACCACTTTTTATCGAGATTTTCCATCCGTTAAGCTCCTATTTAATTATTCCGTTAATAAACCATGCTGATCCAAAATCAAACACAGTTACGATGATGCTGGAAATGAACACAAAAATAAGAACGACAATGGTCATTCCAGTTGTGTCTTTTCGACTGGGAAATACAACTTTACGCACTTCCGAGACCACTTCTTCACCCCAAGTTAAAATTCGCGGAGAAAATTGCATAAAAAGAAATAATCCTAAGCCTGAAACTACAGGCAATCCGTGTCGAACAAGATCGTTTTCAGCGGCTCTTGCCACCACACCAAATGCACCAGAAAATGCCTTAATCAATAAATGCACAGTAAGACCGGTAATTCCACCAGCGATGGCAAAACTAAGAGTCAGTATTTTTGAATTTGCTTTATCCATAATTTACATTCCTTATCGGCAAAAACTTCAAGAGGAGTTTTGGCAGGGCCGGAGGGATTCGAACCCACGACCTAGCGATTTGGAGTCGCTCGCTCTACCGCTGGAGCTACAACCCTGTTTATTCTCTTCTTCGTTCGTCTTTTAAAACCAGAGGGGACGACCTTTGGGCGCCCCCTCAAAACTCATTAAATTAATCTCTATCGAAATCGTTTACTCAACGATATCAACAACCACACCTGCTCCAACTGTGCGTCCACCTTCGCGGATTGCAAAACGAAGCTCTTTTTCCATTGCGATCGGCGCAATCAACTCGATGTTCAATTCAACGCGATCGCCTGGCATAACCATTTCAGTTCCGGTTTTCAAAGTCACAACTCCAGTTACGTCAGTTGTACGGAAATAAAACTGTGGACGGTAGCCATTGAAGAATGGAGTATGACGTCCGCCTTCTTCTTTAGTCAGAATGTAAGCTTCTGCTTTGAATTTTTTGTGAGGTTTAATTGTGCCTGGTTTAGCTAAAACTTGACCACGCTCGACATCTTCTTTTTTAGTTCCACGAAGTAAACAACCAGCGTTGTCTCCCGCTTGACCTTCATCCAAAAGTTTACGGAACATTTCGATTCCAGTAACTGTTGTTTTTACAGTTGGGCGAAGACCGATAATTTCGATCTCTTCGTTCACTTTAACAATTCCACGCTCGATACGGCCAGTAACAACAGTTCCACGACCAGAGATCGAGAAAACGTCTTCCACGGGCATCAAGAATGGTTTGTCAACAGCACGAACGGGTTGAG
Organism: Bdellovibrionota bacterium; assembly: GCA_038043185.1. Lineage (GTDB taxonomy): Bacteria > Bdellovibrionota > Bdellovibrionia > Bdellovibrionales > Bdellovibrionaceae > UBA5009. The sequence continues at coordinate 906 of JBBTCO010000010.1, read as the reverse complement.
GAATATAAGCATCACAAGCATCCATCAATTTTTTGATTGCTGGGCGACCGATTTCAGCTGTGCTACCCTCGAGACCCAATTTTGCAGAACCTTGCACTATTGGAATTTTGTCTCCGGGGAATTCGTATTTAGATAACAACTCACGAACTTCCATTTCAACAAGCTCAAGAAGTTCTTTGTCATCAACCATGTCCACTTTATTCATAAACACAACTAGAGCTGGAACACCCACTTGGCGAGCCAACAAAATGTGTTCTCGAGTTTGGGGCATCGGTCCATCCGCTGCAGAAACAACCAAGATAGCTCCGTCCATTTGAGCCGCGCCAGTGATCATATTTTTTACGTAATCGGCATGCCCTGGGCAATCCACGTGAGCGTAATGACGTTTTTCAGTTTCGTACTCAACGTGAGTTGTAGAAATCGTGATACCACGTTCTTTCTCCTCAGGAGATTTATCAATCTGGTCATAGGTTAGTGCTGTTGCTTTTCCTTCAGCAGCAAGTGTTGACGTGATTGCAGCTGTTAACGTGGTTTTTCCATGATCGACGTGACCGATGGTTCCGATATTACAGTGCGGTTTTGAGCGGTTGAATTTCTCTTTTGACATTGTTCCTCCAGAAGCGAATTTCTCGTTTGAGATAATTCTTCATTAATAATTTTTTTAAACTAATTCCCTTTTCCTTAAACTTAAACTCAATCTTAAATCTAAAACAAATACCTTACTTAACAACATCCCACTTTGTAAAGTGGAGCCCGTAATCGGAGCCGAACCGATGACCTCACCCTTACCAAGGGTGTGCTCTACCACTGAGCTACACGGGCACAGATCTCGACAGCCCTGGAACTCAAATTTGGAGCGGGAGACGGGTCTCGAACCCGCAACCCTCTGCTTGGAAGGCAGATACT
>JBBTCO010000009.1:46556-97550 GCA_038043185.1 Bdellovibrionota bacterium | reverse complement strand
CTTAGAAGAGGATTAAAAAGAAAAAATAACCGCTAACCTGACAGCATTGACCGATGCCCAAAGCGTGCCCGAGCTCATGCAAGACAGTGGCATAGAATTCACAACCCTTTCCGATATTCATACGTCGTTTCACCCATAAAAAATACGCGGATTGACCCAACATCGACCAGCAACCACCATCAATTCCTAAATATTTCCCAGAAACAACAAGCTTACGATTTTTATAGGGACCAGGAATACACTTTACATTGGCCGCAGCACTCCACTCTTTACAGGCTGCCCAAATTAAATCGATGGTTTTTTGGCTTGTTCCTTTCTTAAAAACAATTGGCAAAACCCCATCCTCCCAAAGATCCACCTTAAGCGGACGAGAAGCCCTTATATCCTCATCTGCAGGCAAATCCATTTTGTCAAAAGCCAGATCGCCAATTAAATACGGGCTCTCTGAGGCTGGTCCATAGCTTAAAGAAATCAAATAAACTTTATTATCAGATTTGATTTCGGGTAAATTGATTTTTGTAAAATTTAATTTTTCTAAACTATCAACTGTAACAGTAGAGGTTGAGTTGCCGCCAACTTGATCATTGATTTGAAAAACCAACTCATATTCTTTGTGATTCGTTTCAAGATCTCGTTGCATTTTAAAAATGACCTGAAACTCGGCGCTATGTGCGTCCAAAGAAATTTTTTGAGCGTACTGCCCTTTCCAAACTTCCAATTCATTAATTTGCCCAATTTTTTCCAGCGAAATTTCGAGCTCAGGTTCAAAGTCATTTTGAGTGACTTTGCATTCTAAAAATCCGCTATTCTCTTTTTGGCAAACAGACAGTACGGGTTCGAAAAAAAGTTGTGCTTTTTCAGTGACGGCCCCATGAGCCCAAGAGAGTGGCAATAAAACAAAAACGAAATTTAAAAAATATATTTTATTCATGCGATTACAATAACAACGAAAATCAATCTTGCATGCTAGGCAAAGGTCCAAAGCTTATGACCAAAGGACAAGCCAAAAGGCCTACTTTTTCTGCTTTTCTTGCTGGTGGCCCCTTTCCGCGGCGAATATAAACAATGCCCACTTTAAAAAAAATCCGATTGATCGCAGCAATAATTTTATCAATTACGTTTGCAAACACCGCGCAATCCGAGATCTTTTCCAATACGATGAAGCGTCGACGTGTCGCTATTATCGGCTTAGATGGAACAACTGGAAATCAACTTCACCATCGTGTGTGGACGCAAAATAAGGCGCCTTATTTACGCAACCTGATGACTTCGGGTAAATTCACCATCTGTGAAAGCGATCAAGATGATCGCTGTGCAAGAACCCACAGCGGCCACAGTGTAGGTTTAGATTATTATTGGCTTACCGGGCCAGGATGGGCTTCTGTTCTAACCGGAGTAGATACTCTTCGGCATGGCGTGAAAGACAATGACGATGATTCGCTGCGAGCCTTTAGTGAATCCACAAAACAATTTCCATCCCTTTTCATGCGCGCTAAAAAGAATGGACTGAAAACTGCCGCCGCCGGAGTGGGTGCCTTTTTAACTTCTCGTAAAAAAGATAAATCTTATTTTGGTGTGACTGACTATGAATGCGGATACCAACAGCGAGGACCAAATGTAGCGGCCGAGGCCACGCAAAGTTGCAACTTGGACAACCGACAATCATTTAACAGCACGGATCCCAATCGCGACAATCTGCTGACTAAATGGTTTACTGATCGGGTCAATGATTCCAGCTTTGATATCACCATGGGCGTCTATGATATGATCGATACGGTCGGGCACTCTCATGGATTCGATAACAACGACAAATATCTTCAAGCCATTTCAACTGCAGATGCTCAAATTGGAACAATTTTAAATGCGATTAAAAAAAGAGCAGATAACTTCAATGAAGAATGGCTTATTCTATTGACGTCAGACCACGGGGGGCATCGCCTTTTATTTTGGGGGAACCACGGAAGAATGTTTGATGAAGATGAAGTTATTCCTTTTGTTGTTGCTGTCGTTGGTTCTGATCACAAATTATCAAATTTAAAATACCCCGTAAGTCATATGGATGTTCATCCCACCGTTATGGAATGGTTTGGCCTGAATTATTCTCAAGTAGATGGTCACGTCCAAGGCCTTCAATAGAGCAGTACGCCCTGGAATCATGAATTTTTTCTACGGTTTTTCCGCAAAAAGACTCGTCAGGCGTTTTGACTTATCGACTGCATAAATTTTATTATGTTGCCCCATATTACTATCCATTTTAGACCCGTCTCAGCTCGGGAGGGGCAGAGTATGAAAATATTAGTATCACTTGTATCTGTTTTGTTGCTGATGGCGGTAACGACAACAAAAAATTCAACGGTATCTTCCAATTATTTACAGAGCAAAAACGAAAACAGCCCGCTCTGCAATTTTTTCCCTGCGAATAAACTGCGCTTTCCAATTAAAAATGACGGCCGACAAATTAGTCGTCCTCAATTTAGAAAAATTTTGGATGCGGCTGAAAGTGTTTATAAACCGATCTTTCAATCTTTAGGAGCAGGTCGATTTTATATTGCCGACCGTTGGAATGACGACACGGTTAATGCCTGCGCATCGATCGGAGCTCCTTGTTCTAAAGGAAGTGCTGCCGCCGGGAACTCGGACCGATATGTTGAAATTTATGGCGGCTTAGGTCGACATCCATTAATGACGGCTGAAGGGTTGATGTTAGTCATTTGTCATGAAATTGGTCATCACATTGGCGGATATCCACGATATGAAAAGAACACAAGTGTTATGGCGACAGAAGGACAATCAGATTATTTTGCATCGGCGAAATGCATGCGACTGATTTACAGCGCCTTAACTCCAAAGACGAACGAAAATTGGGCTTGGGCGAATAAAAATCGAATTCCACAAGAAGTTCAAAAACCTTGCTTAAACAGTTTTGGAAATAATGTCTCGGCAATCTATTGCATGAGAAGTTCTTTAGCGGGGCTTTCTTTGGCACAAGTTCTTGGATCTCTGAATGGAACTGATCCAAGACAATTGAGCTTTATTTTAAAAGATAAAAGCGTGGTAGAGACAACATTTGAATCACATCCAAAAGCGCAGTGTCGATTGGATACTTATGCTGCTGGTGCTGCTTGTACAGCTGATCCAAGGATTCCCTTTAGCGCAACGAATCCAAATCAAGGAGCATGCGTAAATAAAATGGCTCCAGGGGCTCGTCCGTCCTGTTGGTATAAAGATTCCACCGGATTGGCGGCGCGCTAAGACTCTGGCCCAGCTATTCTGTTAAAAGTGAGTGAGTTTGTGATTATCCATTGGTAGACTTTCTATCTCATCAAAAGGATAAATTATGAAAATCACTCACTTGTTATTTTGCCTGATCACTTCCATTTTCTTTTCTTCACTAACGATGGCGGCCTTGCCTAGCTCCGCAATCCCTGAGCGGCGCGAATTTCCAGTGAACACGTCCCTAAATCCATGCCAAGACTTTTACAAGTACACCTGCTCAAAAGTAAATGAAAGTTTTAAACTTCGTGAAGATCGCTCATCTCATACTTTTGCATTTAATGATTCTGCGGAAAGATTGCTCGAAAAGAAAAAAGATTTTTTTAAAAATTTAAAAAAATCTAAGCCCAGTTCTGAACGCGAAGAAATACTCAAAACATATTATTCAGCATGTATGGATATCCCTAATCGAAAAAAAGCTGAGATTGAAGAAGTTCGCAGAGTGGGCAAAGACCTCTTAGCTAAAATTAAAACTCGCGAAGACTTCCAAAGACAAATTTCCGAGAGTTATTTAAGCACAGACTCTTCCCCTATTGATTGGGGTGATACTTCTAATCAAGATAATTCTGACAACAATGACCTTTACCTTGTGACTAGCTATCTAAGTTTGCCAGAAAAGTCTTATTACAAGAATGAAGAAATAACTAAAGCGCTTGAAAAAGTCATGGTGCTGTTCTTTAAAGAAGTAAAATCAAAGACTCCGGAAAAATCAGCCAAAGCGGTTTTGGAGTTTGAGAAAGCTCTTGCGGAAGTGAATCCTACCCCCGAGCAATTCAGACAGATTGTAAATAATCGAAACCCCATTCCTCATGAGCAGCTTTTGCAGAAGTATCCTAATCTTAAATTTGAAGCTTTGCTTAAAGTCATTCCAAACTCGACAGTGATTCGTCACTGGATGCCCGAAGCCTTAGCTTTTTTAAATACTTACTTTGCTGGTGCCTCTGTTGACGAATTAAAAGATATTTATCATTACAATTCCCTAAAATCCTACATGGATGATTCTTATCCTCGTTATTTCCAAGCTAATTTTGATTTTAACAAAAAATATTTTGGTGGCCCCAACAAACGGACCGAACGACAAGAACGCTGTACACGACGAACGATGGAGATTTTTTCAAAAGAAATCGATGCGATCCTTATGCCACGAATCTTTCCTAATTTTCCACGCGAGAAATTTATTTCCCTAGCGGAAAAAATTCGTTCGAGCGTCATCGAGACTCTGGAAGAAAACAAATGGCTCAGCAAAGAAGCTAAGGCCGAGGCCATCTTAAAAATGAAAAGCGCCCGACTGCAATTGGTGTCCCCTGAAAATGATAAAGAATGGGATTTCTTACCCGTGGCTAAATACTCGGCAACCAATCCCATCGAAAATACAAAAATTGTTTCTAAGGTCTATCAAGAAAAAACTTTGCGTGAATTGCGGGAACCAACAGATAAATCCCGTTGGATGATGAGTCCGCTCACCGTGAATGCTTATTATGATTCTTCGTACAACAAATTCGTTATGCCGATCGGAATTCTGCAATATCCATTTTACGATCCCGCTTTAAGCGATATTCAAAATGCCGGCGCGGTTGGCGCAGTCATTGGTCATGAATTAGGTCATGGAATTGATGATCAAGGTTCACGCTACGATTCTGTTGGAAAACAAAGACAATGGATGACGATGACAGATATGAAAAACTTCGCGGAGCGAACTAAACCATTGATTGCCCAGTTCGATGCCATTGGACACAACGGTGGACTGACCCAAGGTGAAAATATCGGTGATCTGGTTGGCCTTACAGCAGCTAATCGATTGGCCTCTAAAGACAGTGAGTTTCAAAAAAATCCTGAAATGCAAAAAGAATTATTTCTGTCTTATGCCCGCGTTTGGTGTGATGTTTCTCGACCAAAACACGATGAAACTCAGTTAAAAACCGACCCACATTCATTGGCTTTTGCACGAGTGAATGAACAAGTTAAACAACAACCCGGATTTGCTAAAGCTTTTCAATGCAAAGAAGGCGATCCAATGGTTTTACCGAAGGATAAGCTTGTAAAAATTTGGTGATCTGCTGTTAGGAATCTAAACAGCTGTAGACCGTAAAAACACCCGCACTCTAGTGAATCCCAATAGAGGCTAAGATTTTGACGTAATTTCAACAAGATAGGGGCTCATCACTAAGCTGTTTATGGCCCTCAAGATGCAATTCAATAAAACGATGAAATCTCTGAAGTTTACGATCCTAACCCTAGTTTTTGCCATTTCGGCCCAATCCTGGGCCGAAAGCTTTACACTTTTGTATTCCGGAACCTTCGATGCATTTCACCGAACTCACGCCGAAGAGGTCGAAGGCGCTCTGAAAATGTTCCCTGGTTCGAAGGCCTTAGTACTTCCTATTCAAAGAGCCCCCCACACTCCCCGAGTGGAAGAAACCGGTCGTTTTCAACCGACATTTTTACCCTACAACGAAATCATAGATATTATTCAGGCCTCGACAAAACACAATCCCAACATCCAAACTCACTTAGGCCTTCAAGAGATGGTTGGAATTAATTCTGCTGTAGCCCAATCTCAAGCGACTAAGAATCTCCCGGGGGAAAGAAAAGCCCATCTGGTTGGAAGTGACATTCTGAAAGTGTGGGAACAAAAAAATTACTTAGAAGAATTGCTGAAAACGGCAATGATCGTCGTCAGTGCCGACCCCACCGACATGAAAACTTTCGAAGCCCAAAAAGCCAAGTACGGCCACGATCCCCGCATCCGTTTTATTCACGTCGTCAGCGAATCGGTCAGATCCACAGATTTAAGAATAAAAAGCCTCTCGAGCGATGGCAGTGCGTGGACTTCTCTTCTCGCCAAAGGAGCAATTGAAGCTCTTAATGCAAAAGAACTGCACCTCTCAGCTAACGGCCAAAAGTACGTGGACAACATGAGAGTGTTTGCTCAAGATTTTTTCCTTTATAAGCTATGGCCACACATCGAGAAATTGAATCTAGAACCCGCTTTCAAAAAGCAGTTGTTGGAAAACAAAAACCAACAAATCAATTTAATGAGCTACGTCTTTTCAAAATTCATCGAAGGCAAAGAGACTCTTCCAGAAAATGTGCGTGAGCTTCCCTGGGTTCAAGAGATCGCAAAGCTGAAAGAGAACATTGCATTCCGCAACGCCTTGATCGACGCCGCAAGAACTATCAAAACGCTGCGAGCGACGCTACAATCATCGTCCGCGGGCTTAAACATGTGCCACAGAGTCTTTTCCAACAAATAGCTTAAAAACAAAGGCACAAAACCAGGATAGAGGACTTGACCTCAGCTCGGTTATAACCTAGTGTACGACTTCTTTGTCGCGGGGTGGAGCAGTCTGGTAGCTCGTCGGGCTCATAACCCGAAGGTCGTAGGTTCAAATCCTGCCCCCGCAACCATTTTTCTAAAATGGTTTATTTAGAAATTCCAAGGGCTTAAACCAATTTCTCCGGAACCACCGGTTCACAGAAAAAAATAATTTATAGGAGTTAAGTTTGTGAAGGAAATCTTGGAAACCTTGAAAAAGGCTTGTGGAGCTTATCTTGGAGAGGGAATTAATCACGAAGGCCAACCCTTTACAGGTTGCCTCAGTCTGCAACCGCTCCTCGCAGGTCGTGGTTTTCAAATCCATTTTTCTGCAACTGGAAAAGACGGAAAGCTCTATCATCAAGAAGCATCCACTATTGCGCCTGCAATGACCGAGAAGTTAACGCTGTGGAATTTTAATACAAATATTCCGGGCCTTGTTCCTCATGAACTACGGTCAGCAATAGCCAAGCCTGGCGCGCTCAACTCCTTCATCTTTGGATTTAACTCCCCTCAGGACCACAAAGCATTTCGAGAAGAAGTTGCTCTTGATATTTGGGATAGCAATTCAATCTCTTACACTTATTCCTGGGGAATGCCTGATAGCGAGTTCAAGGAACGTTCTGGCATTCGCATGGTTAAACAAACTGAATAGCCATGAATACGTCGATTGAAACTTTTCTTCAAGATTTTCATAAAAAGCATCCGGGTTGCACTCCTGCTGCATTTTCAAATGGATTCACCAAGGATCATAAAACATCCTATGATATGGTTGCCTCCGTACTCGCCCCAGCAAGCAAAAACCAAGCAACCGTTTTAGATCTGGCTTGCGGCGATGGAGTCCTACTTCAAAGGTTTTCTACGGCCGGATATAAAAATCTCAACTTGATCGGCGTAGATATGAGTGTCGGCGAGCTCGAAGCTGCTCGTACAAGACTTAGCTCGTCAAAAGTCAAACTCCTGGAAGCCAAGGCACAATCCCTTCCTCTACCAGATAATTCAGTCGACTTTGTCCTCTGCCATATGGCCTTTATGCTGATGGACGGAATTGAAAATGTTGTTTCTGAAATCCATCGAGTCCTTAAGCCCGGTGGGACCTTCTCGGCGGTTGTTGGTGGAAAGTACGAAAAAGCTCCAGCGATGGACGCCTTCCTTCAATTGCTGGATGAGGCCCTCAAAGAAGAGAGTAAATCTTGGCTTTCAAATCTGGGAGACGAGAGGACGCGCAGCGAAGAGGGTCTTCGGTCTCTTTTTTCAGGGAATCAATTTACTCAACCGGGAACTGTGCAAGACTTCTCGATTCACTTCCATGAACAGCCAGCAAATCTTATGGATTTTTTCATGCTGATGTACGATGTGGCAGCGCTGTCACCAGCACGCCAAGTTCAGCTAGGAAACGACCTTTTGTTAAAATTTGAATCGCTCACTGATGAGATGGGAAAAATGCACCATTTTATGGGATTGCGTCTAATCATCTTCTGCAAGGGAAATAAATGAAGAATGGAAAGACCAAATGAACTACGAATCCGAAATTCAAAAATCTGTTCAATACTTATCTTCTGAACAGGCTCTTCATACTGTTGATGCCGATGCTTATTGGCCCAAATGGGATTCCCCTTGGTGGCATATGCTTCTCCTTCATGAGATGGGAGAGGCCAAACAAATTCCTAAAACTATGATCGAACGATACATTGCTTCACTAAACAGAATACCACTCAAAGTTTTTCCGATTCAGCCAGAAGAAATGCCTGAAGGCATTGATCCTTACAGAGGCAGTCCTTGTCATTGCCAGCTTGGAAATGTTTATCAAGTTCTGTCCGCGTGTGGAGTTGATGTAGATAAAGAGGTAGCTTGGATTCGCCCTTGGTTTCTTCGTTATCAAATGGCTGATGGTGGGCTGAACTGTGATAACAATGCCTACTTGATCAAAGATGAATGCCCAAGCTCAATGGTCGGAACGATTGCCGCCTTCGAGGCCATTTTGCTTTATACGCCCAGGCCATGGACGCCAGAAGAAAAGTTGTTCCTCGATAAGGGTGCAAAATTTTTGATAGATCGAAAACTGATGCTTGGCTCGTCCACGAAATACAACGCTAGTGAACGCAAGAGTGCCGAACAATGGGTTAAACTCTGCTTTCCCAGATTTTATTTATACGATGTTCTGCGCGGTCTGAATGCACTTTCAATATGGGCCGAGAAAACGAAACAAGCTTTACCTCGTGAATCTGTTGTTGATGTGATGAGCTTTCTCTCGAACCGTTTCTCTGATGGAATGCTCAAGCCTGAACGTCTTTCCTATGAAGGTGTTGGTACAATTTTGCCAACGGCTTCTGGAGAATGGATACGAAAGCAACCAGCGACACATTTTCCCTTACTTCAGAAGGTAAGTGCTATCGGAGAAGTGTCGCCTTTTCTTTCAAAGCAATGGGCCGATGCTGAACGTAGAGTAGAAAACACAAGGAATGCGCTAACCCCAGTGAATAAAAACAAGACTGGTGCTCGCGACTAAAATCCAAAGCACCACGCCGTGAACCAAAGCTTTGATTCCGACTTTTTGTAAAGTGGCCAAGGTCAATCCACTGCCGATTAAAAATAAGGTGGCCACCAGAGCGCGCTTGGCGAGCCACTCTATTTGATGACCCAAGGGTTGTAAAACTTCAACCCATGTGACCAAGGCAGACATCAAAAGAAAACCGCCAATAAACCAAGGATACTGAGTGGCCTGCTTCACTTCAGAGGCGCCTGTTTCTTTGCGAAAATATTTTGCAAACAGAATCGATACGGGAATAATCCACAGCGCACGAACAAGCTTTACGGTGGTTCCAACCTCAAGAGCTTGCGGCCCATACTGCATTGCCGCTCCGACGACAGAACTGGTGTCGTGGATGGCTAAGGCGCTCCACATTCCAAACTGATGCTGCGATAACTGAAACCAATGACCCAAGCTTGGAAAAATAAGCAGACCAAGGGCATTGAGAATAAATACGATACCTAAGGCCACAGCGGTTGATTCATCTTTGGCTCGAATAGCCGAAGAAACCGCCGCAATGGCACTGCCCCCACATATAGCAGTTCCGACATTAAGTAAAACAGAAGTTTCGCGATTGATTTTCAGCCATCGGCCCAAGTACATTCCGACTAACAAAGTAGCAGTCAAAGACAGAAGTGTAAAAAAAATCCCATCAAGGCCAGCTTTTAAAACGACCAACAAATTGACCCCGGCCCCCAACCCAACAATAGACCATGCTAACATAGGCCGGGTTAGTTTTCGAGTCTTTGCAATATAAGGATTACCCACGACAAGAGCTAAGAAAACCCCCAGCAGCAAAGCCATAGCAGAAGTTGTCACTGGCAAAAGTGCAGCGAAAAATCCTAGGGGAATAAGCACGCGCCCCCAAATTTCTTGGGAGCGAAAACTATTAATCACATTCGCCCTGTCATCATGCCATTCCAATACATCGGCGGAAGCAAATCTTTTTTCAGGATCCACATGCTTCGACGCTCTTTCGTCATGTCCATGGGAAAAGAAGGCATCAGTTTTCCATCATAACCAAATTCGGCTAAAATGACTTTGCCCACTCCGGTAATCAAAGGACAAGAAGAATAACCATCGTACTTCATTGTTGGAGCACGACCAGCAATGACATCACTCAAGTTTTGCGCAACAACCGGAGCCTGTTTTCGAATGGCTGCGCCCGTTTTCGAATTAGGAACTCCCGTCACGTCTCCGATGCCAAAAATATTTTTATAGTCTTGATGTTGAAGCGTTCCCTGATCCACCTTCAGCCACCCTGTCTGTGGACCCGAAGTAAATGCCAAATTTGATTTGCTAACATAGTCATGAGCACTCATCGGAGGAACCACATGCAATAGCTCATAGTGTTGCTCAACTCGCTCAACAGAGGTTTTCACTTCGCCGTCAACTTTAGTTTCTACAGTCTTCTCGAAAATCGCTAAATGTTCTTTTGCTTTTACCTCGACAAGTTTATGGGAAAATTGCAGATCAATTTTTTTTCTCTCTGCGACTTTCATTAAAGGTGCAGCAAAGGCTGGAACTCCGAAAATAACTTTACCGGCGACTGCAAAATTCACTCGTGATTGACTACGAACACCATTTTTTTGAAAAATCTCTTCTGCCAAATACATAATTTTCTGAGGTGCGCCCGCGCATTTGATTGGCACTGGGGGCATTGTGAAAATAGCGTTCCCGCCTTTAAAGCTTGCAATCATCTGCGCTGTTTTCTCTGCATCTTCGAATTGATAGATGCTACAGATCCCGTCTTTCCCCAAGTTTCCTTCGAGACCTTTGATTTTATTCCAGTCTAATTTCAGTCCTGTAGCCACCACCAAAAAGTCATAGGTGATTTCTTTTCCAGATGTACATGTTACCTTATTTGCAGACGCATCGACGCTTTGAACGCTATCTTTAACCCACGAAACTCCACTTGGAATGACTGCACTCATTGGTCTTTTGGTTTTCTCTTTGGCCACTACGCCAGCGCCAACCAGAGTCCACAAAGGTTGGTAGAAATGAAAATCGGCGGGTTCAACAATACCGATTTCTTTTGCGTTTATTTGCTTTTTCATACGAGCTGCGATCGAAACACCGCCGGAACCTGCACCAAGAATTAAAACTTTGAAATGAGTCTTATTAGCAGACACGAAAACTCCTTATGTTTTTTTCATGGTCTTATTTAAGCGAAGTTCCAAGAAAATTCAACATCAGAAGTTTGGGCGGATGATGCTTGCGGGACGACGCTGTCCCGCTCACAACTTAAGTAATAGATTAGCGAGGGCTTCGATCAATTCTTGAACAAATATTTTGACCAAAGAATGTGTGTACTTTGCCTTGCAAATTCATACGAACACCCGAAAAACGCGCAGTCTCGAGGGTACCTTGAGAAATACATCGCTCAAAGGCAATCGTAGGGGTTAAAAAACAATCAAATCGGACAAAAAGTGGACCTACAGCCGTGCGAGACACAGCAACCTGACCATTATCCCATACAATATCCGCAGGAAAATTTTCTGTTCCAAATATTCCTGCATTTTTTAACTCAACAGGTTTTACGGTTTCGGTGGAACCATTTCTATAATGAATTTTAATTTCATTTGCCACAGCGAGAAGATTAATTCTATCAACCACTGCTGACTGAGTGGGAGTGAGCTTACATTCAATTTCAACATCTCTATCGACGGCGAGGGCACTAAAAGACATTAAAGCTAAACCGACCGAAGTAATAAACAGTTTCATTTGATTCTCCTTTTTCTAAAGTTTCTGTTCAGGACGGCTCTGTTTAACGGTCAGAGTTCAATCATGTCAACATCAAGAGCGGCAGGACAGAGCGTGCGAGGCATTATGCCTCGCTTGCACAGCCTGGCGAGGCTATTCTCACTCAGTGGTCAAAGATTCTCGCTGACATGAAATCATCTTTTGGATTTTTTTCTTTCCTTCGCCAATCAGAGCGAATGACGTTCTGATTCCCATCCCTATTAAATTTCCTTCAGCGGTTTGCCTGAAAACCACCTCGTCTGAATCAATGAGCTCAGTACCATTCAAGTAGCTATGACTAATAAGACTCGAATTGGAACGCAACTGAGAATTTTGATCAATGATGAACATTTGAGATTCATTGGCCTGACACCCAACTCTATTGCAATAAGAGTAGTCTCTGTAATGTTTGTAAACACCTGAGCCAGCAATTTTAAAAAATGAATACACTACGGTTGAAACTTGATTTTCATAAGTAACAACATTACATACAAAACTTGCAACCATTCCCAAAGTCGCTGCATCATTAACTTTCAGAGATTGATTGAATTTCTGTAAAAGCTGCTCATAGTTAAGAAACTGACCATACTCGGGCTTGCTTTTTCCCAAGGTTCGTAGTGCCGAAACAATTCGCTTTGAATGTTTGTATTCTTTTCCTTCGATTCCTAATACACGGAAATACTCGTGAGCAATCATCATCAGTGCTCCATCTGTCTTTTTTTCTTTTTCCCAACGGTCACAATGCAATCGAATTGTATTTTCCTCGTTGAAATAATAAGCCATTTGATTTTCTTTGACCAACATATCCAAGTGAGCTCCCGAAGCACAAATCACATTGGTGGAAGCCACGGCGGAACTGAATTTTTCCGCGATCTCTTTATATTGCGGTCCAATGTTTGGCAGCTTCTTGCTGAGGTCCTCAGCTGCGGCTATAAATTCGACTTCACGAGGGTCGCCACCACCCTTAGTGCCAACGGCCAACACGACCTGAGATAAACTCAAACACAATGTTATTAATATACTTTTTTTGTTAAACATGGGACCGACTCCTTTTTTTTGTCAGGTTAAAAAATTGAATTCCTAAATGATAAACATCTGTTTTATTTTCACTTTTTTTGAAAAGCAGACTCAGCTTTGTGATAAACTCTTCCATCAGCTGATCTGCCTGGGGCAAAAGCGCGGGATCAATGGAGATCGTCTCTGTGCGCATTAATTTTTCGCTGGGAGTTTGGCTTTGCAAACTGTCAATGGCTTTTTCAAGAGTTTGTTTGTGGAACTTTCGCAAAGACTCATTAGGAATAGTGGCTTCAGCTAAAAAATCATTTGTACGAACCGCATGACCATTTTCATCAATACTCAATAATTCAAGACGTAACAGCCGTTCAATGGCCGCCTCGGCTTCAAAAACCGTTATTCCCAAACGTTGAGCAATCTCTGCCGATTTAAAATTAAAATCTTTAAGATCGCAAAGATGCAGAATGGCCGAGTGATACCAGTCTGCAATCATCCGGAACAGATCCACACTGAGATTATTAATTTTAGAAGCTTCAGGGTTTAAACTTTGCATTCGCTTCTGAATGATCTCTTGCATCCCGGGATCTTTTACCTGTCCCCTTTGAACGAGAAGGCAAAAGTACTCGGACTCGGTGCTGTTCAAACCAAGTTTGGCTGCGATCTGCATTGCTCTTTCTACAGAAAGATTTCGCTTCCCTCTGATCATCTCTGAAAGGGTCGATGGCGAAACACCTAAGTTTTTAGCCATCGCCCGCAAAGAATAACTGGGGTTTCGAGAAATTTTCTCGACCAGAACCGCTCTTAAAAAAGTTTTAAAATCTAAATGTTCGTAAATCATGAACACAATATACTGCGTTGCGACATTTATGTATACTAGCTACGGAACAATGCGTTCCAATTTAGGGAACATATGATATAGGTTAGTTATATCAATATCTTAGAATATTGTAAAAATTTCAAAGGCAAATTTTTACGGCACGTATTGGTAAATCGCATTTCCTGTCGTATTTACTACATAGATATTGCCGCTGGCATCTCTGGTTATTGTTTCGACGCCTATAGAGCCAAGCTGTGCCGGTTTAGTAATCGCAGTATTATTACAAGCCGCAGGATTTGCCGCTGATAAGTCAAAACAGTAAAGATTATTGCTCGAGACATAATAAACCCAATTTTGTCCTGGGACATACGAGAATCCACCAACAGCTCTTCCTGCATTTAAAAGTGTACCCAAAGTTGAAGCTGCAGTGTTGTATGGTGTTGTAATAAAGCGAATTTTATTTCCTTCGGCAAAGAGCAGTCGATCATTCGTCGTATCGTACTCACCCATCAAGCAGGAATTAGTAGCTCCAAAGGTACAAGTAAGATCTTTATTTACTGCATTTCCAGCGGTCGCATCATCAGCACTTGTAGCGTTGAGCGTGCCGCCCATGACTTTATAGATTTTATTAGCAGCGATATTCACGCGCATAAATTTTGGTATAGTTGTTGTCGATGCCTGTGGACCGATATAAAGGTTGCCATTGTTATCGTAAATAAGACCCTGCCAGGCGCCGTAAGCAACAGTATTCAACGCAGTTGCTGTCGCCCCATCTGCTGCAGTAATGTAACTTCCAGCACCACTTAATACGGATTGAATTTGTCCTCCGCTGTCTACTCTTAAAATACTACTCTGACTGCTATAAAAAGTCATAAGCCCTGCGGCATCAAAGCCAACAACCCCACCAGACATACCTGCATAGATATCACCAATATAATTGTTTGCAGAAAAGGTTGAGCCCACTGTCGGAGCCTTCGCAATCATGTTTCCGCCCCGAATTGTAAATATATTTGTGGCTAAATTAATATAACCAATGGCATTTGCCCCACCATCAGCAACATACAATCCACCAGGAAATAAAGTCTGATTCCCAGCGCCAGTAGATTTAAATAAGACTCGCCGAATTTTTGTAAATCTTGCAAGTAAACTATTTTTTCCACTGCCAGACATTCCCATTGAGCCAGCAACTGTTCTAATTTTATTTTCTTCATCCACGATTCGTACGCGTACAGTATACCTTGCGTTTCGCAATGGACCATCAGCAAAACCCAAACCTCCACTGGAAGTGATGAAGGGAGCAGATGGGCGAGCGCAGGCATTAGTAACAAGAGTTCCATCCTGATTACAGGTAAGACCTGTTGATGCGCTATCAACAGAAATGTAAATGCTCACCACATCATCTGCAGCTTCATTGCTTGTGGGTATAATTTTAATCAAAGGACCTATATCAGCAGATGCGTATATGGCATTATCCTTGTAAACAAAGGAATTTGCATAGTAGGTAGCAGATATTTTATAAATCTTTCCATTAACAATTTTGTAAATGCCATTGGTGCTTATAGTCGAGTAATACACTGCATTTGTTTGTGGTGAATAAAAAAGGCCATGCATATATGTGTATGTCGTATTTTCAAGCGGAGAAGAAAGTGCAGTGGCTCCATTGACCGGCCAAGCCCGAGTGCAATCACCGGCAATTGTTGTAACAGCACCAGCTGTCCCGTCTGTATTTTGCGCGACTTTGCGTATGATATAACCAGTAGTGGCTCGATTATTTACATCACATGTTGACATGAAATAGATGTCATTATTACTTGGATTGATCGACAATTTTGCATAATCCATGACAATAGCATTTGTGGCAGCAATACCATTCGCGTTAGAACTACCACCACCGGCATAAATACTGATTTCATTGGTGTTCGTATTTATTTTATAAATTCTTCCATTGTTAGTTCCACCAACTGTTGTTGGTCCCACAATATAAATGTTATCATTATTGTCTTTAATCATATTACTGCCATATAAACTAACACTCATAGCATTAATTCGTGGCAAGGGTGCGACACCAACTACGCCAGGAATATTTTGTTCTGAACCATAGGTGAGGTAGGTACTGATAATTCCTGTAGCCGCAGAAATTTTTCGTATACCTGCTAAATAAGCTAAATACATATCCCCATTTTTCATTTGTAATATATTTTGCGTGGGACCATTCTGATCTATTTGGCCGAGTTCAACAGCTGTTGCCAAATCTCCATCTCCGCTTGTATTAGTTCCAGCAAATATTGACCACTTGCTAGTATTGAGTGAAGTACTAAAAACAGTTGTCGTGTTTCCAACCGCATCGGTAGCTACTAAACGCAATCGCAAAAAACTTGCCGTAGGAGCTGTGAATGAATTGTAAGATGAAGACCACGTTGTTGGATTCCCTGTTGTCGTGCCAGCTGTACTTCCGGTTGCGATAACATTCGTGAAAGTTACATTATCTGTGGAATAATAAAGCGAAATCGGTGCATCAGCCAAACCCTCAGTATCTGTTACTGTCCAACTGATATTTACGACATTCCCCACGGCGAATGTCGTCGTCCCAAAATTTCCTCCGGCAGTGCCATTTGTCACTGTAAATGAAGTTATTGAAGGTGGGGTGCCTACATCATAAAAAATAGAATCTTTATCTCTTCCTGAAGTTCCTTCGCTGCTATTTGTTAAAGATGAAATAGTTCCCACAGAATCTTTGAGCCAAGCAAAAACTGTATAAAGACCTACAGCCGTGCCTAATGAAAATGGGAAATTAGTTAATGTTAAATTTTTTGTTGGAGTAAGCCCTGGGGAAGGATCGCTGACAGAGCTCCAGCAGCTATCACTGGAAGTGGGTGCAGTAGTACTATTTAAACGTAAACAAAAATGTGTGATGTTGGATTTATTATCTGTACCTTGCAAACTCACTTGCACACTTTTATTTATTGTAGAGGCACTGTCACTATTGAGTGTCATTTGCCCCATGGATAAAACGGGAGTCGAAGTATCCAGGGCTTCCGGAGGGCGATCAGACTTAAGTATGCCATCACCGCCAGAGCAAGCACCTAGAATAACGAATAGATATAATAGAGAGAAAACTCTAACCAACACTCCCATTAACGTCCTCCGTTGATTCTAAAATTCATCGGAAAAAAACAGCTTAGACTTTAGTAGATATGTTTCAAATTGAGATTTTTATGATCGGTATTTTTGAGTTCAATACTTGTACGCAGTGTTTAAATTATTTAAACTTAAGCTGAGGACTTATCTGAAATAAATGACTACAAAAAGGCTACCTCTCATACTTTTGAGTTTTGTATTAATATGTGGCGCCTACGCACTTGTTAATAAATATTCCCATCAAGAAACCAATAGAACACCCAGCGCTGTTGTTGAAAACACAGCCCAAGTTACGCCGCCTCAAGTAGAGACTGAACCCGAACCTGCAGCTCAAACTGTAGCAGAGGCTCAAACTCCAATGCCCGTCAAAGCGTCATCTCAAGTTAGCCCAAGTCGTGTAACTAAACCTCAAATCAGATCAGTCGAAACTAAATTATCAGAGCCCAGCCCACAGCAAGTTAAATCCAATGAAAAAATTGTCTTCATAGATTCACCAGGACCAATAGACAAAGTTGTAGAAAATGCACCAGATATAAATCCGATAAAACAACTTTTTTATTTGTGGGTCGGTGGTGGAATAAATTTTTTAAATTTAGGTCAAGCGGATGGCGAATCAAATAATTTCAATTTTCAAAGCACTCCAAGTTCTTCTTACTTTATTAAAACTGGTGGATACGTTTCTAAAGATCTTCCTGGCGTAGAATTTTCTTATAAAAGCTCTCCGGGGTCTATTGCCAGTAGCTCAACCCTGACAGTGACAAATAGCAATTACACTTGGCAAACTTTTGCGACAGAAGCTTTATTTATGCTCAGAGAAGATCCTTTCGTAAATTCAAAACTAGATAAAACAGTGTCTCTGCGTTTTGGATTTCAGCAACACTTTACCCCCTATTTAGCTTCGCAGCCCTCGGGCTCAATTGATGTGAGACAAAACTCTGTTACCAATGCTTCGGTGGGTGCTGAATTAATTTTAGGAGCAAAACACAATATTCGTTATGAATTTTTGGCAAGATATCAATACCCGATTGCCTCGAACGCATCGGCAGGAAATACTTATTCAGTTAAACCAAAAATTGCCTTTGATGGATCCATTGGAATAGCAACTCACTTATCGAAAAACACCATGCTCGGCGCTTATTGGTACGGACAATGGAATCAATATAATTTTTCATATTATGACAACGTAAATAGTACGCAAAATTCCGGAAACCAATCACTGTTTTATACAAATATGGAAATGCGATTCGGTTATGTTTTTGATTAGATAATTAATTTTTTCTTTTCTGAATTCTTCTGCCTTCAAAAAATTACTTATCTAAAGAGGGCAATGGCCTTCGTTGATTTACCACATGAGCAAGCTGCTGAGAGCTTAAAAAGCCTGCCACTTTTCCATTTTCATAAATGGGAGAGAAAAACCCACCTTTTACAATTCCAGACTGATGGAAAGCTCGAGTCTCAGTTACTAGATGCTGAGGAACTGGAACTTCCAAGGTTCGATCCGAGCTTGGATCCATTACTTTCATTGCATATTCATAGAGTGTTTGAGTAATTTGTGGGTCTCGAGTGAAGAGTTCCATCCAGGAACAGCAATACAGCTCCTCAAGAGAATAACTCACCAGTTTGAAAAAATTTAAACTGGCAAAAATAAGCTGATTACGAAGATTATAAATTTGAATGAGATCATCTTCTTTGAGTCGACCGAAACAATCACTTGTCGGCGTAAAACCCATGCTTTTGAGAATTTTCCAGCTGAGCATGGCTTGGTTCTTAAAAGAAATGCCTTCGCTTTGACAGCTCAGGCAAGCGTTAAGAAGCGCATCCAGTCGGTTGAGAACGTCTATTTGAGAATCAATTGGTAAAGCTGAAAAATACCGCCCAGGCTTATTAGCTAAAGGCAAAAAATCAAACTCGTCTGTTTTACAAAGAGATTGAATTTGACCCGTCACCTTGGCCAGGTGGTCCAGAAAATCCCCGTTTTGTACTTCCGCTTTAAACATGGGTCACCTAATAAAATGTTAGCTAGAAAATATCAAGTTTTTTGTCTCATCAGCCTTTCGTCGGTCATTTCAAGACCTTAACGTGGATTCCTCGACAAAAAAAATCATGAAGTCTAAAATTAAGTTAACTTTACAATCTGGATGATATGCAAAAACTAGGACTTATATTAATCGCAACTATTTTAGGATCTTGTGCGACAGCGCCGCGAGTTGTCTCGAAACCTTCTTCCAGTCGCACAGTCGTATTTTTCCTGATCGATGGACTATCGATTGCGACTTTGACCGAGCAAATGACACAAAACCGTGCTCCAGCAATAAAAAATTATTTCAGTGGTTCGAATTCTCATTTTTCTTATGCTCATACGAGCTTTCCCAGCATGACCTTCCCTGCCATTGGTTCTTTATTGACTGAAAAGCCGATCAGCACGAACGGCATTTTTGGCAATCGAATCATTAATGAAAAAAATCAGATCATTGATTTTGAATCGCCTTCACATTTCATCGACTACAATAAGATGATCGAAGGAAAAAATGTCTTTGCGCGGCTTCAACAAAAAAATGAAACAGCAGTGAGTTTTGCCTATGCTATTAATGCGGACACAATACCTGTTATCGCTTCAAAAAACTTAGGAGCAGGTCTTGCCATTTTAAATCGAAGCTACGAAGCTGTGGATGACGAACTTATTGATGGCTTGCAAAAGCTCTTAACTACAAAAAAACCTGAAGATTGGCCTCATTTTATTTTTATTCACTTGATTGGAGTTGATTTTACCGCTCATGAACAAGGAAGTCGCTCGAAAGCTGTTGCGATTTATTTAAAAAATCTCGATCAAAAGCTGGCGCCAATTTTTCAAACCTTATTAAACGCAGAAAAATCAAAACAACGACAGATCATTTCGATGTTGAGTGCAGATCATGGCTTTGATGAAACACATAAAAGAACCGTGCTTTTCGACGAGCTTATTCTGAAGAAAAATCCAGAAATTCGACTTTTAAATGAAGGGCGATATGCAGGACTTTACTTTCCAAAAAATTTGGACTCGGAGCAAAGACTTTCCATTCTTAAAAGTTTTTTAAAAAATACCAATATTGATTTGATTGCTTTGCGTGATCAGAAAAATATTTTCGTTCAATCAGCCTCGCAAGAAGTCATGATGATGACCCTGCCCGCGACTTGTGCCAACGGGAATTTTGCTCTTTCCATCATTCAACAAAAAGGCGGACTCACACAACCCAATGCGTCCCCATGGACTTGCCCAGAAAACATCACAGGAAGACTTTCGCAAACATTTTATCCCTATTTTTTAAGCAACCTTTCCTATTATTTTCATGCTGAACAAGCTCCCGATGCCATCGTCGTCGCACGGTCTGGCGTTTCATTGAAGCTTGGCTACGAGGCCTTGCACGGCGGACCTACAGCACGCGAGACTTTGATTCCGCTCTTGCTTAGGAACAGTCAAGTTGAGAGCGATCGCATTCCCGCAATTTGGGAACTCCTTCGGTTTTTATAACAAAAGTCGACTCCTGTAAAAAAGTTCCACAGTTTCGCGGGTGAAATGAAATCTCTAGCCCAATTGTATTCCGGCCTATTAGAACTTCTTTACTATAAATCGTGGCAATTCAATTGCAATTATAGCCTACTCATGATGCTTTCCATTTTTCCCTCTGTTCTCTTTCTTATCTTGTTGAGCTTGGCTCCTGCTATAAGTAGCGGGTCCCCCGTGTGCGTTGCCGTGTTTGACAGCAGCAGATTCGTGATTCCTGTTCCTCCTTTATTCCAGAATGATGTACCATTAAAAATTGAACTAAAAGCGGCCTTCATCGAGCCCAATTCTTACCGCGAAAACATGCGCTTTGATGACATCAATGCTAAGTTTCGACAAACCGAAAGTGTTGAAACGGAAGATGGTTCAACAAAAGATATTTATGAGAGTGCTAGCCTACGGTACACCATCGACGGTCAGCCACCAGTTGAGCTCGGAATCGAGTGGAGGACCCGTGGTCGAAGCCGACGAAACGACCCTATCCCTCCGATCTCCATTCGTCTTCCAGAAAAGTCTAAGGACCCCTTGTTTGCTGGACTCACGCGAAAAATTAAGTTGGTTCTGCATGGATCGGATGCACCAGGCATTCGAAATATGACGAGTGGAGCAAGCAATCAACTCGTAGCGGGTGAGCAGCTGAGCTACAAACTGATGGAGGCCCTTGGCATTCCTGCAGTTCGTACACGCTTGCTTCATGTGCGGCTCCTCGATTCTAGTGGTCAGTATCTGACCGAAGGCACGGGCATTCTTCTTGAGCCCACCAAAACCTTAGAAGAACGCCTCCAGTTGAAAGAAAAGAAATGGGAAACAGAAGATGGTGATGAATACATTCTTCAGGCGAAATTTCCTGTCGAAGAATATACTCGTCAAGTTTTAGCGCAAGCAATGCTTGGACATACGGATTGGGGTCCCGCTTACAACACGATTCAAATGGTCGATTCAAAAACGCAACACTCAACTCTTGTTGGTTTTGATTTTGATCAAACAACCATCGCTCGAATAGCTTCTGGCAAGGCGAAAGATTCATCCGACCCTAAGTTTAATCAAGCCAGATTCATTTCAACCAATGCGAATATCAGCGAAATTAAATCCTGGCGCGAAGACCAATATCCTAATGAAAAGCTCAACTTCAATGCCGCATTTCAGAAAATGGCAGCTGAGTTTTTAGTTCGGAAGGCGACAGTTCTTGATGCAGTTAACACCACACCCATCGAATCACGAGCTAAAGCAAAGATTCTTGCTCACTTAGAGCACTTTTTTAACGAATTAGCGAAAGTGAAACCCTAACCGGAATTGCCTTGCAAGTTTGCCACCTTTTGCTACTTTCAAAAAATGAAAAAATGGCTTGAAATACGAAGCGACAATATTAGCGAGCTTGAGCGAGTCTCTAAAGAATTCAATATTCATCCTTTAGTTCTAGAAGATTGTATCAATCGAAATCAAAGGCCCAAGTTAGAAGATTTTGGGACGCATCAGTTTTTAGTCTGGTTTATGATGGCCGAAGGAAGTATTTACGAAATTCAGTTTATTATTTTTCCAGATTTTATTTTAATAGTTCCACATGAATCACCTCCGAATGGACAACTCACCTGGAAAGAGTACTTTAAACTGCAGGATTCTCATCAAGATGTCTGGCATCAACTTTACCATGCGCTGGATCACGCCACCGATATTACGTGGAATGAAGTTAAAAATTTGTTTTTAAAAGTTGATGATTTTGAAGAACAAATTTTTCAAACAGGAAGCGATCCTCAATCAATTTTAGCTCTTAAAAAACATTTGATAAAAGTTGATTATTCTATGGGCCATTTGACTTCAGTTGTGACGCAATTGCAGGACTTTTCCCGATCCAAAACTGACCTCAACTGGAAACTGCGAGATCTTCATGATCATTGCGAAAGAGTCTTTAGAAGTATTTCCCTTTGCAGATCTCAAATTACTGCCACGATTGAACTTTTTTGGGGTTATCAGTCACATAAACTGAATAAACATATCAAAAATTTATCGCTACTCGCCAGTGTTGCTGTTCCCTTAACTTTTTGGGCTTCTTTTTGGGGAATGAACTTCGAAGCGATACCTTTCCATAGCAATCAGCTTTTCTTGCTTGCACTTTTTTTAATGTTTGGTTCTGTGGCTTTCACTGCTTGGTTTTTAAAAAAGCAGGGCTACTGGAACGACTAAGGCAATCACTCATGCGTCCGTTAGTTAATATTTTTTTTATTTTTATAATATTTTCTTCTCAATGTTTTTCCAAAGAGCTCA
The DNA here is from genome assembly GCA_038043185.1 of Bdellovibrionota bacterium. GTDB lineage: Bacteria > Bdellovibrionota > Bdellovibrionia > Bdellovibrionales > Bdellovibrionaceae > UBA5009. The sequence goes on along the minus strand of JBBTCO010000009.1, from coordinate 74,917 downwards.
CTCCGCTAGAGCATGGAAAAAAAACCACCCAAGGCGCATTCGATTCAACAGGTTTGTGGATTCTTGGAGTTGGCACAGCAGCAACTGCTCTCTCTTTTCAATATGATCAGCAAACTAAAGACGAGTGGAAAGATAATCAGAAAATGCCACGCACCACAAGTGAGTATGGAGATTTCTGGGGAAGTGGAATACCACAAGCTCTGATTATAGCAGGCCAAATACATTATGATAAAGAAAATGGAATAGCAGCACTCGAAGGATTAGTTGTCGGTAGCCTTATTACCCATACAGCGAAAATTGCAATTGCTCGCGAGCGCCCTAATAGTACAACTAAAACTTCTATGCCTTCGGGACACACCCAGGCTGCATTTTCTATTGCTGCCAGCATGACAGAATCATACGGATGGAAAGTTGGCCTGCCCTTCTGGGGCATGGGCGTCTTCACTGGTCTTACGCGATTAGCAGACAATGCTCACTGGCTTAGTGATGTTGTTGCTGGCGCAACAATCGGTACATTATTTGGTCGCGCTGGTTACAGTCATCATCTAGTTCAACCAACGGTATTATTTAATAATGGTCATGTTGATGGAGCATTCGTTGCACTTAAATATGCTTGGTAGAGATTACCCAACCTTCTTCTTCGCCATCATTTTTGCGGATGCGACTTGAACAGCCCTCTTAACGCCGATTTCGACTTTATCATTTTCAATAGCACTCAAGTTGGTTTCAGCAATACCAGTGACTTCAGCTAATTCCTGCTGAGTGATATTAAAGTTCTTACGAAATGCTCTGATAACTTTACCCGGGGTTGTCTTGGGAAATTTAAGATCAAAAAAATTGCGAGTAGACATATTCACTCCCTCTTCTTTTTGTAATCGTGATCGGCCGTAATTCTGACCACAATCACTGTTACAATTTTATCTTTCACCTAGCCAGAAATTTTCTCAACTAAATATCAAAATCAACAGTGAATTCATCAAGCTTTAAAAAGAACTTGAAAATCTGAATAACCTCTTATACTTGTACGTCCTTATGAAACTCTACCGTCATTACAAAAATAAACCTTACACCTATGTTGGATTAGCAAGACACAGCGAGACGCTCGAAGAAATGGTCATTTACGAGACTCGATACGAAAATTCAGGTGGACGCGTATGGGTTCGACCCAAACAGATGTTTTTTGAATCTATTGATCTGAATGGCAAAGCCACTCCCCGATTTCTTGAAGTGCCACTGAAAATTAATACTACAACTGATATCACCGAAGCAGATATTCAGATAATCGCACCTCTCATTGAAAAATCTTTTGGGCAATGGGATTCAAAATGGTTCTATTCGACCTTCAACAAACACAAGAAGTTCCATTTGATCATCGCCTCTATTGAAAATCAGCCCGCAGGATTCAAAATTGGTTACGAAAAAACTCCGCAGGAGTTTTACAGTTGGCTTGGTGCAGTTTTGCCAGATTTTAGAGGCTTGGGAATTGCCAGTGATCTTATGCAGTCCCAACACGAGTGGTGTCGCAAGCAAGATTATACAAAAATTCAAACAAAAACTCAGAACCGATTTCAAGCCATGTTACTTCTTAATATTAAAAATGGATTTGAAATCATCAGTACAGATCCAACCGACAAAGATGGAATGAAAATTCTGATGGAAAAGCGACTGATCTAATGCTTTAGATATTCCTTCTAAAAAAAAAACGAAATGGGCAAAAAACCCATTTCGTTCAATATTATCTGAGATAATTCCAATTACAAATTACGGAAACACTCTTCTACCGAAGAATATGTTTGAGGTGTTCTGCTTAAAGAACGCGTATCATGGTCGATCGTATAAATTGACCAAGGCCTTGAGCCATCGTTGTCCCTAGACGAGCACAGTGCAACTACTTGGCGAGTAGTTCGAGCTTTTGTTATGCTTTCTTTGCAGCTTTCAACAGTTGAAAACGTCAAAGATAATTTAGATGCCTGACTTCCATCTAAAGTGTAAAGGCTGTAGGGTCTACTTCCATCTCTGTCACGAGACGAACACACGAAAGTATTTCTTGCTACTACAGTTGATTCACTGATGGCTCTTTCACAATCCGCAACCGATGAAAAAACTAGATTTGAAATTTTGGTCTCTTCATACGTAGACCGATTTCTTATTGACAAAATATAAGGTCTAGCACCGTCGTTGTCTCGACTTACACATTTATACTCGCTTCGATTAGAACCCAAGTAAGGTGAGTTATTTCGGTTGTCATCATGCTGACGATTATTTCGGTCATTTCGATTATTATTTCGGCGCTTCCCAACATTCCCCTGCTCTTCTGTTCGTTGAGATTCAACGACAACTCCACCAAACGATACTTCTTGTTCTTTTACTTCATACCAAGAACCATCAGAACGTCGACAAGCTATCCCTTTGTTAACTTCTTGACGTCGGCCAACATTGATAACCGATTGGTATTCTCGACAAGTTGTTGATTGTTGACGAAGACTTCTTCCTTCTCGAAGAATAATGATCTCACCGCGAGCACCAGAACGTGAACCTCGCATAGAACCGTCCCAAGAGTGTCGATCATTAACCCGACCTTCCAGGGCTACCCGTTGTGCGTCAGCATAAGCCAAACGATCACGGTCATCTAAAGCCTTCCCAAGTTGATTTCCAATCACAGCGCCACCAACTACACCAATTATAGTAGGTACCACTTTTCCATCGCCAAGCTCATTTCCCAACAAACCACCAAGAGCACCACCAAGTAGTGTCCCAAGATCTTGCTTATCAGCAAAAGCAACTGACTGAGTAAAACTCGTCACAAGTAAACTAGAAATAATTATATTTTTCATAGACCCTCCATTTCTTATTGCCGTCGACTAAAGCGAAAAGTGAGCCAATAAGTTTAAATTCAAATCAAATTGATCTGCTTTAGCTAGTATAAATCTCACATTTTTTTTGGAATTGAGTATAAATTACAGGCTTGTTAAAAATATACTCACTTTGGGTCGCGCTTTTAAAACGACTTAATTACGCGCCTTTTGTTCGAAGTGATTGAGATCAATTAAAATTGCCGCAGACAAAATCAATTGTCTTTCGCTCTCACCAAGCGATGGGGAAAATTCAATAAGGAAATTATCGGTATCGGTGAAGGCTTCTTTCAAAAAACCCGACCATTTCTTTTTGATGCTGGCCACTTCTTGACCGCGAATAGTGATCGGAAAAGTCCAAAAACTCAAAAAGCCAGAATCAACTTTTAAAACACGTCCAACGATTAAATCAGTAAGAGAATATTTCTTACGAAAGAGAGCCCAGTGCCACTCGACTGAACCGACAGCACCATTGCCAGAAAATACATCTAAACGTTGGAAAAAAAATCGAAAGGGATGGAGAGCTTTCCAGATAGTTTGTTTTTGAGAGTCAAAAAAGTGCAGCTCGAAACTGCGCCAATGGCCTAAAACCTGGCGAAACAAAAAGCCCAAAAAGCCTTTCTGCATCTCTGCGCAATAGAATACAAGATTCCCATTGGAATCTTGTATTTCGTATTTGTTCCGTGTTTCAAAACCAAAAAATTCGATAAGCTCTTTGCGCTGATGAACAACCAATGATGAATACTGGGTAAGATTCGCCAGACTATTTGGTCTCTATGATTTTTGCGACAACTTCCTGCTTTTCTGTATCCATGCGGGTCTGAACTAAAAGATGTGTTGAGGTAGGATCCGTCAAATTTTTAATTCCTTGCACTGAAATTTCATAGCATTCAGGACATCGCAAAGGTTTAATTAATTCTAATTTTTCAATCACCGCTAAGTTTTTTACTTCGGCTAGGGATAACACGGCGGTGAAAGCCGCTCGTGTTCCTGCGAAAGATTGTGATCCTAGTATAAATACTGATAAAAATACTTTTTTCATCTTAAGCTCTCCTCTTTAAATTAAAATCCAAAGAATGCTGTCCAAGCTGGAGCGCCTTGAGAAGCAAAAAGTAATTGTTTGTACTCGTTTAAAATACCACGACCTATATTTCTAGACGGCGCACTCAATGAAGCACTTGCTCCTGCTAAAGAGTACAAAGTCATTCCATGCGCGCCTTTTGTTGAAAAGGTATAAGCATCGGCAATCAACGGGCTCGTTTCTGGAAACGCATTATGATAAACAATAGGATCATTCCCTTGTCTTAAGAACGTGCTTGTTGATTCCTTCCACTGACGGCTTTCACCGCGCAAACCAGCCTGAACTTGTCGTTGCACAGTGTACTGAGTAGTTTGTTGCGGAATTTCAGCAGTATAAAGGTTGTTTTGGTCTAATTTTAAAGCGACTTGGTTAACTGAACCGCCTGCTTTAAAATAAACTACCCCTGGAAATGTACGCGTGATTATTTTTCTACCTGCTAAGCTAGCTCCTCGAGATAAACTTTGTTGAAAGTCTTGAGGATAACCATAAGCCATAAGAAGCTGATCTAAACTTTGTTGGACTTTTGGATCTGCCTTGCCGACCATTTGAGCTCGGGTAAAAGCCGTAATTAAGTCAAAAGAGCCTGCACCGAAACTGTCCCGCAAAGCACCTTTCAATGATGAAGCTGCCATTGCTTGACTGCTTTGATTGAGCAGGGAAGAAAAACCTTGCACTCGGTTAAGATCAATTGCGGCGTAATTAATACTCGAACTGCCCTTATAGGCTAAGGCGTATTGATAGACCATAATTTCAGCTAATTCTTTTGCTGATTTCTGAGGCTGAGCTATTAGAGGAGCCAAAAAGGTTGTGTAGTTTTCGCCTTCACCGGGTTCGTTGAACTGAGAGCCGACTAGATATTGACCCACATCCTTCAGTTCGTAAGCGATTTCCAATGCAGACATCAAACAAGCATCGAAGTTAATTATGTCAAATCGCGCAGCTTGCCTGGTCCCACGTCGCTGACTGCCGATTGCCGATTGGCCAACTTCAAGTGCCTTGCGAACATTCGGAAGTGTTAAATGAGCTTGTGGATTGTCGTCATAGGAAACGCCTTCCCAGCCACTGCCATGATTCCAAATAATAACAGCGTAACGCTTCGCTGGATACTTTTGAACACCCCAAGTTAAAAACTCGGATAAGGTTTTTGGATCACCCATATTAGTTTCGCCCATAGTTTGCAAAACTTGCGAAGTGATTTTTCCAGTAACTGGATTTGGATTCCGAGTTATATAGTACCGAGTTGTCGGAGTTGCACTATCCCCATGATCCATTTGCACAATAAGATTAACTTTATCTGTTGATCCTAGTTTTTCCATTTGAGCAATGTTCAGGAAGCCATATTTATACAGATTATTATCTGCGTTCATATAAACTAAAAACGTCCACTCTTTAACCGCAGGCTGTTGCGCGTTGGCTGAACTAAAAAACGTTCCGACCAGTGAAAAGCAGATAAACGCGAGTCGCGCTTGGGTTGATATATTTTGCAGCTTTTTTACGATAATACGATGTATCACATTGTCCCCCTTGAATAATACTGGGCGCAATCAATCATTTTGAAGCAAGACGGACAACGAAAAAATAAATTTTTGCCCTATAAGTCAAATTTATATGTGGGGATAAACCGGCCCCTTGGCCAATCAGTTAGAGTAGAGAGAAAATATTAAAAAATTTACTAATAATTTTTAATTAGTGCCAGATTTTGCGCCAAGTTCTGCCCAGCGCGAATACAATTCAGCGATTTTATCTTCAAGTTGCGACATCTGGTTTGTCAGCTCTTTTAACTTGGTCGGACTACTTACATTATCCGGAGAATTGATTTCCTCTTGAATACGACTTAATTCCGCCTCTTTACCAAGAATAACTTCTTCCATATTTTCGAGTTCAAATTTTTCTTTGAAACTCAATTTATTTTTTGCTCCGCCGGCATGAGCTTTAGATTTTTTATTTTCAGCTGCAAGCCTCTGACGAGCCAGCTCTTTGCGATCCATTTTCCAATTTTGCCATTGCAAGTAGCTTTCAAAGCGGAAAAGGGTGCCGGGAATTTCGCCAGGTACCAGGTCCTCTTTTTCCGGAAAAGCGATCAGTGTGTCGCAAACCTGCTCCATAAAGAAGCGATCATGGGTTACCAGCAAAAGAGCCCCGGAATAATCCACCAAAGCATCCCGCAAAATATCCAAGGTTTCGATATCAAGATCATTAGTGGGTTCATCCAGCACCAGGACCGGAGCCGCATTGAGCATCATCTTTGCGATTAGCAAACGCGCTTGCTCGCCTCCTGAAAGCCGAGACAACGCCAGATCATGTTGTTCGCGACGAAAGTGAAATCGATCGAGGTAGCTTTTAACATACACCGCTTGGCCTTGCAGATGAATGTAATCTCCTTCAGGACAAAGATTTTTTAAGAGTGATAATTTTGGATTTAATAAATCGCGATTTTGTTCAAAATAGTTAACCGAAATTTTATCGGCTGAGCTAATTTTTCCTGAGTCGATTTTTTCTTGTTCAAGAAGGCAACGAATTAAGGTGGTTTTTCCTCGACCATTTTGTCCTAATAAAGCAATGCGAGAGCGGCTGCGAACCATAAGAGAAAAATCTTTAAATAAAATTCGGTCGCCGTAAGATTTGGAAATATTTTCCGCATCAATTAATTTTTTAGGAACTGAGTCGCCAGCGCCCAATTTAATATCCAGATTCCTTTTGCGATTTAAAGTTCTGAGTTCCTTCACTTCATCCATCAAAGCATAAGTGGCTTCTTGTCGGGCTTTTTGTTTCGTCTGACGAGCTTTGGCTCCCCGGCGAAGCCATTGCATTTCATGTCGAAGATCATTAGAGCGACTGGCTTCCTGAGAAAGCTGCCCTGCTAGTCGCAATTCACGAGCTTCTAAATAATCTGCATAACTTCCTTCAATACGAAGCAGACCTTCTTTATATCTAGGGTCTAAATCAATAATAACATCGGCGACATTTTGTAAAAATAATCGATCATGAGTCACAGTTAACAATGTTAATGAAGTTTGCTCTCGAAGAAATTCCTCGAGCCACAATAGACTTTCAATATCTAAATGATTGGTTGGCTCATCCAGCATAAGAAGATCTGGCTCTTTCATCAGTTCGCGAGCCAAAGCCACTCTTTTCTTTTGTCCCCCAGAAAGCTTTTGTACCGATTGATCTCGCTTCAATTCAAAAGTATTTAAACCTAAACGCGAAATCAACTCTTCGGCTTTTGCTTGAATGAGCGGATCACCAGCCAGATTGGGCGGGATCAATTCTTCTTCAATACTCCCATCATTAAAAATAGGATTTTGGGGTAAATAACCGATACGCAAACCGCGAGTCCAAACCACTTGTCCTTTATCAGGCTCTTCGATTTTAGCAAGAAGCCTGAGCAGCGATGATTTTCCCGCTCCATTGGGGCCAACAAGTCCTACTTTTTCTGTAGCTGACAATCCAAAAGAAAGCCCCCGAAAAAGCGTTCGGGGGCCATAAGATTTTTCAAGGTCGAGAACACTAATTACATTGGCCATTTTTCGAAGTTACACGAAGCTATTTCAAAAGTCCTTCGTTTTTTAACGTCACCATTGTCGCTGGACGAGCTTTTACTCGCTCCACATATCCCATAAGGGCTGGGTAAGGAGTTAAATCCACCTTAAGATGATGGCTCCAACGTAAAATGGTGAAAAGATAAGCATCCGCGACTGTGTATTGAGCACCCATTAAAAAATGGTTCGTTTTTAAATGCGTTGTTAAAAGTTCAAATCTTTTTGCAAGAGTGTTTTTTATACTCGTACGAGTTTCCTCTGGAGTTGTCTCGCGAAATAAAGGACTGAAATTTTTATGAAGTTCAGTCGAAACAAAGGTCAGCCATTCCTGACAGCGATAACGCTCTAAAGTGCCCGCCTTAGGAATCAAATTAATCTCTGGCTTTTGATCGGCAAGATATTGCAGAACTACGGATACTTCGGTTAAGAGCTCACCATTGCTCATTGTCAGAGCGGGAACGTAACCTTTGGGATTGATCTTATAATAATCTGAACCTGATTTTGTTGTGTGTGTACTGAGAGTGACCTGTTCAAGATCAAATTTAATCCCCATTTCATTCAGAACCATGTGCGAAGCCATAGAGCAGGCTCCTGGGCTATAATAAAGTTTCACAATACCTCCTCGTAAAGTTCTACGAGAATGCTCTTTTTCACCATCCCCTACAAGTCCAGGAAGCCAAATTAGGGCCTATGTTTATTTGGAAGCTTAGGACGCCTGTGGTTTTTCAGAAAATACTGCAGGTAGCCTTAATCGGTCATAATGTGAAAATAAATTATGTCGACGTCGCAAAATCTTTTTTAAGGCCAGACCAGTGTCATTCACAACAGCATAAAAATCTGGTCCTTGCTTGGTGACCTTATAAACCTTTTTAAATCCATAAAACCTGAGATGAATCGAGCATTCAAAATTGGGTTTACGACCTTGATTACGATGGGAATTCTCTCCAACCGTTACCTTCAGTGTATAACCATGATTCTGAGGAAAAACATTTTCAACAACACTTTCCGCATAACCATTCAGATAAGTTTCCAAACTTTCCGTAGTTTCAAAATCTTTCACTAGTATCTCTGTGCTCATGATGTCCTCCTGAAAAGATTATTAGGCTAGACAAACAAAAATAAAAATATATAATTAGTATGAAATACATAGGAAAAATCTATGCTTAATTATAATCATTTATATTACTTTTATCAGGTGGCTCGACACCAAAGCGTAACGCGGGCAGCAGAGTTTTTATCTTTGCAGCAACCTTCTCTTTCGGCTCAAATCAAGGCGTTAGAAGCGAATTTAAGTCGGAAACTTTTTATTCGCGTGGGTCGAGAAATCAGACTTTCTTCTGAAGGACAAATTTTATTTAGGTATTCCCAAAGAATTTTTGATGCCGCAGCGGATATGGAAAATTTTTTACGAGGTCAGTCACAAAAGCTGACACGCATTTTACGGGTCGGCATCACCGAACAAATTGATCATAATTTCATCGCGGATTTAAGCGCCCAGGTGCAAAGCTTTTCAATTTCAGAAAATTTTCAATTGCGAGTGACCTCGGGCGAAAAATTAGAACTGATTGAACAACTTAAAACTCATAAGATTGATTTACTCTTCAGCAATAGTACGGCTCATGAAGTGGATTTATATCCCTTGTCGGAAGTCAGGATGCCTGTGGCCCTCTTTGTCGCTTCAGGTACCAAAAAATCAAATGAACATCGTGAGCCCATTCGAGAGTGGCTTAAGAAAACCAACCTAGGAATTGCCCTTCCGTCTGAAAAACTAAAATTAAGACATGAAACCGATCAGTTTTTGCAAAAAATTGGAGCTAAGAGCTCGATTGTATTCGAGAGCGATTTGATCTCGGTCGTGGCAAGGGCTGTGGTCGACGGCGTGGGATACGCTTTTTTGCCAGCGCCCTATATGGCCGAAGAAATGAACCGCGGACTTGTCACAACCATTTCTTCAGATCGAGGTTTTTGGTTCCATCAGTTGTATCTCTTTGGCCGGCAAGCCGAGCAAAAGGATCCCATCCATCTTAAAATCAAACATGCAATTGACGAAATGAAAAAGTCCCCGAAGGTTTTCTTTTCGGCGAAGAAAAAATCCTGACTACTTTTTAGCCGAATATCTTAGTGCTATCGTGTATTTATTTCATGCTCAAAAATTTAAAACCCTATCAAAGATTGTTACACTGTAACAAATTTCGTCAGTCTCAAATCGATTAGATCTAATTTAATTTAAAATGACTACTCAAATGAAATAGAACGGCCAATGAAGCTCCGGCACCGACCTTGCTAGTTAGACCCCCGAATACGAGATTTCTGATCTCGAAAACTATAAAAGAAAAAGAGGTTGTTATGTCATTTCTGTCAAACATTATTCAGGCTTTCGGTCACGGTGGATTTGTTATGTGGATTATATTCGCAGGACAAATTGTATCAATAGCTATTATCCTTGAGCGGGTTTTTGCTCTCTATGTTGCTCGCACAGCAAATAGCAAAAAAATTGCTCGTGAATTTGAAGAGGATATTAAAAAAGGACGCCTTGAGCAGGCTATCAGCAAGGCTCAGTCTTTGGCTAAAAAAGGAAACTCCACTGCTAAAACAATTCTTGCCGGAGCTTTAGCTGCGCAAAATCGTGGTGGTAGTGACGAGATCCAATCTAAAATGGACGAAGTTCTTTTATCTGAATCTTCTGTATTAGAAAAACGCACAGGATTTTTAGCTGCAATTGGAAATATCGGAACTTTGGCTGGTCTTCTTGGAACAATCATTGGTTTGATCGATTCTTTCTCTGCAGTTGCTAATGTTAATGCCATGGAAAAAGCAGCTTTGCTTTCTCAAGGTATCTCGATGGCGATGTATGCAACAGCTTATGGATTATTAGTTGCGATTCCTGCTCTTGTGATGTTTGCCGTTCTACAAAATCGTGCAAATTCATTAAGCGATGACATGAATCAATCGGCTTTGATGGTTTTTAACTGGCTTACATACAGCTATGAACCAATGAATAGAAAAGCTTCACGAGCAAAAGAGATTACTCTTTAATCGCGCGTATAAACTTTTGAGAACACGAGGAACGTATGGCTATCGCACAAGGTCCCAATGGTAAAAAAGATTTAAACTTCGAGCTCAATTTGATGCCGGTGTTTGATATCTTAGCAGTGTGTATTTGCTTTCTTTTGATGACCGTCGTTTGGGTTGAAGTGAAAGCACTGGAAACAAAACAGTCTATCGGCGGTCAAAGCGTCGCCGAAACGACTCAAACTTCCAGCTTCTGGCTTTCTGTCGATGCGTCTAACAATATTAGTTTGACGATCAAATCGACTAAAAAAGCAGATCGACAATTTTCGATCACAAACTTTAAAGGGCAATTGGACATTAGGAAAATCACTTCGATGATTCTTTCTGCATCCAATGAAAAAATCGTCACTGCACATATTTTGCCGACGAAAAGCACTAAGTACGATCAAGTCATACAGTTAATGGACGTATTAAAACAAAATGGAGTGAAAGACATCGGTCTTTCACCGATTTAGAGGCTGAGTATGAAACAAAGTATTATAAAAAGACAGGCCGAACGAAGTCCACTCTTACAGCAAAAACGAGTTCATGCTGCCGGTGGTGGTGGAAAAAGAAAAAACTTAATTTTTTCTTTGAACCTAACGACTTTGATTGATGCCTTCTGTATCTTAGTCATCTTTTTGCTTTCGAACATGAACGGTCAATTGCAAAATATCCAAATTGGTAAGGAGATGGTTCTTCCAATGTCGCGACAAAGCGATTTAATGGATCAAGGATTGGTTGTTCGTCTCGAGAAAGACGGTTTTACTGTTGATGAAAAAAAGATCTCAACTGCAGACCTTCTGACAAAAGCTTTGGTCGAAGCAAAAGCAACTGGACTTAATAAAAACTCAATCATTATTCAAGCTGACCGACAATCCGATTTTTCTGCAGTAAGTGCAATTTTACGTGCAGCGGGCATTGCTGGTTTTGAAAAATATATGTTTGCAGTCCTACCAGGACGTTAAGAGTAAATATGATAAACAGATTAGTTTTTTACATACTATCAATCGCTTTTGGGATTTCAGCTCATGCAGCTGAAAAAATGGATATCAAAACCCATGATTCCCTTATTAGCAAACTCGAGTCTGTTGTTGCCAACGACAAAACAGACTCAATGCTTCAGCAATCACAATTATTTTATCGTCTTGCTGATCTTTATTCGGAACGTTCTCGATTACTTTCCTTAGAAAGCGAAGGGCGCGGAGAACAACTCAATAAGAAACAAATTAATTCTGACCGAAAAAAAGCGATCACAATTTATAAAAAAATTCTTTCTACTTTAAAAGACGATCAAAAAAATCATGCTCTTTTACAAACAGCCCATCTTTACAATCTGACTTCAGAACCAGAACAAGCGATTAAAATTTACAACAATATCGTCCGTCATCCAAAATCGGTTGATGAACTGACTTTGGCGCAAGCTATGGTTCAGTTAGGTGATATTTGGTTCTATCGCGGCGAATATGCTGCCTCTGAAAAAATATTAAAAGAGTCCTTAGCTTTGAAAGCAAACCCACGAAAATCCTATGCTGCTTACCGTATTGCTTGGTGTTCTTACAACTCAGGTCGTACAGAATTAGCCAAGGATCAGTTAATTTTACTTCTAAGCAGTCCCCACCTCTTTGTCACAAGAGCGGGTGAGATTGACAATTCATTTAAAGAAGAAGTTTCCAGAGACTTAGCCACTTTTCTTTCATCAAATGATGTGAGTGAAGCGGATATCGAATCTTTATTCAAATTAAGCCCTGAAGGCGCCAGACAAAAAAACTTAATTTATCTAGCTACCGAACTGGATCGAACTGGTAAAAAGAAAAGTGCTATCGCTGTTTGGAAGCGTGTGGGAAAACAAAATCTGACTTTTGAAGATCAGCTTGAAGGTCAAATCCGTATTACAAAAATACAATATGATTTGGGACTTAAACCTCAGTTACTTCATGAAATTAATAACTCACTTTTATTACTTAAGAACAGCGCATGTCCTAAAAATCCTGAATGTGCGATTGGTCAGCAAAACCTACGAAAAATCTTAACAGATTGGGGAAATGCCGAGAGAAGAATTCCTTCCTCTGAACTTATCTTGGGTTTCCAAAAATACAACGACGCTTTTAAAGATGACGAGATGAGCTCATGGGCTGGACACGCCGCTTTAAAGAAAAAAATGTACAGCTCGGCTTTCCAATTGTTTAAATCTTCAGCGACCATTATTTCTGAAGATCGCGAGAAATTAAAAACTCCTAAGGGACAACGTATTTTGGAAGGTTCATTGCTTGGTGCTATCGAAGCCGCAGAAAGCCTTAATCAAACTGAGCCTAAACTTGAAGCCTACAATTTGTATTTAAATTTAAATTCGCGTGGCGCAAAACGCTTTGAAGTCAGATATCAAATTGCACAAACTTATTACAGTGCAAATCAACATGAAAAAGCCTCAAATTTGTTTTATGAACTGGCTAAAGACAGTGAAGCTCCTGCATCGCTTCGAGAAAAATCATCTGAATTGTGCCTTGATGCTTTAGTTCTTCTTAAACGTGAAGATGATATCGAAAAAATATCTGCTCAATTTGCTGAAATTTTTAAATCACGACAAAATTATTTTTCAAACATCAATAGAAAATCAATTTTAAATCAGTCGGCAAAAGTTATTAATAATAAAGAAGAAAAAAATGGCGAACTGGAATCTCAATGGAGAAAACTCAATAGCTTAGCGACCGACAGCTGGCCTTTTGAACAAAAGAAAGTTTTGTTGAAAAACAAACTGGCATTGGCGTTAAAATTAAAGAATGCAGAAATGATTTCTGTTGCCGCGGATGACATTGCCCGCGAGAAAAGATTTACTCAGGCTGAAATTAACAGTGCTTTGACACAAAAAGCTTGGGTTTATGAAATGAAAATGGATTTCAACACCGCCCTTACTGTTTTAAAACAGGTTAAGCCTTCTCGTGCTGAATTGCCGGAATATTATTTTAAACTGGCACTTCTTTCGGAATTAATGAAGAAAAATCCAAGTGCGTATTATCAAGAATTTTTAGCTGTTTCAAAAAGCATTTCCAAAAGACAGTATGCAATCCATCAGTTAATTTTATTTTCGAACGATCCTCATAAAGCCTTTATCAAGCAAGGGGCTCAGTTAAAAACAAACCAAGGGCTTTATTTGTCTGCTGGTCTCTTGGCTTATGAAAAATCCCGTGATTTTTCTTTAGCAAGAAGGATTATTGCCAATACAAGAAATAACCGAAGCTTTGAGTTAGCTCTTTTAAGTCGTTCCTTGGAAATCTCAGACTTCACTCAACAGTTGTTGAGTATTAAAAAAGTTCATGTGAACACAAGCAACGAAAAAACTTTACAAAGAAACTTGGCCTTAAAAATAAAACTATTAACGGCTTTGGACAAAAGAGCCCAAAAGTACATTCAACGTAAGGACAACACCCTTCAGTTGGTGGCTTTGGCCCATGTTTCCAATGAAAATCGAATTATTGCTCAGGATATATTAGCTTTACCAACGCCAAAAAAACTCAATGCGAGTCAAAAGAAGTTTTATCAGGATCAAATACAACAAAAAGTCCGCCCATTCTTAGCTAAATCAGAATCAGTTCGTTTGCGTGCAGTACAGTTACTTCAAGATTCAATCGCGCAATCCTTGTTCAAAGACATTTATGAACTTTCTGTGCAAACAGATAAACCTGGATCGCGTTTAGCTTGGCTTGAACTCGAGCATCTTCGACGAAGTGCTGGTCTTTTAGGATTCACCGATGATCCCTTTATAAATTTTACTCGAGAGCGACACAAAGTGGCGTCTGAGGCTGAAAAGCTTCAACAAAGGGTAATTGACAATCCGTTTAGTTCCAAGGACTTAGAAGATTTTATGTCAGCACAAAAAGCACTCGGAAGTGGCGCCTTTGTTGCTTACTTAGAACAACGATTGAACGTTGTTAAGCGAGGTACAAATTGAAAATCGGATTCGTTTTATTAACACTTTTGTTATCACTTTATGCAAATGAAGTTTTAGCAGCAAAAAAGGCAGTTAAAGCTGCGCCTGCAAAAGCAGATGCTGCATCAAAAGCTTCGTCAGCAACTAAGCTGACTACCGATGCTCAATTCGGAGACCAAATGGTGAATGGTCAGTACCAAATGCCTTTTGAATCCGTATCAACTGTTGAAAATGAAAAAAATATCGATGCGCTTATTGGAGTTCGAAAAAATTTCGACGATCGCATTGAAAAAACAAAATCATACAGGGACACAAAATGAAAACCCAGTCTATTTACTTTCTAGAAAATAATCAGGGTCAAGCGGTTCGCGCACTACCAGCTGATCTTCGTAATTCCGAAGTTATTCACTTCGTTTTTCGCGAAGACACTCGTCGTTTGGAGGTTGTTTCTGACTTATCCGTTTTAGATAAGAATAAAATTGCCTATAAGTTATTAGAAACTTTGAAAAAAGATCAATTAACACAAAAGAAACGTCATAAGCTTTCATTTACGAATTCTGAATTGACTCTTGTTGAAGAGATCGTAGATGTACAAGAAAACCAAGATTTGCCTGAAGACGATAGCGAAAAATTCGTCATGTTGTTGAAAAAAACCTCTTTGGTTGGCGGAGCATTACTTTCTGTCATTTTAGTTCTCAGTTTTTTCTTGAATCGCAAAGCAGAAGAAAAAGAAGAGCTTCGTGTTATCCAAGTGATTGACCGCGAAAAAACTGAACCATTAAAAATTGTCAAACCTTCTGAAATGCCGGTTGCAAAAGCTAAAGTTATTAGCAGATCTGTTCAACCGCAAAAAATTGTAAAGAAAATTGTGAAAAATCAATTTGCTCGTAAAAAATCACAAAGCATGCAGCTCAATCAAGTTGGTGCCCTCGCTGTTTTAGGTAATGTTCAAAATTCAAGTCAACGAGGCGGCTTACGTTTAGATCAAGCTCGTACTTCTCGTGGTCCTGGACGTGGCGGAGATCAAGGCAGTGGCGGAGTACAAACAGCAGTGTATGCTAAGGGACTTTTTGCTGCCCCAGTTGGAACAGGCAATCGCGCTGATGGCGCTGGCGGCTATGGTACAAAAGGAAAAGGCGGCGGCCAAGGTGGCTACGGCGAAATTAAATTGGCTGGCTCTGCAGGATCTTTTTTTGAACCTATCGAAAATGAAGTATGGACAGAAGGTGGCTTAGATCGCAACGAGATCGCCGCTGTTATCCAACGACATTTAAGTGAAGTTCGTTTTTGCTACGAAAAGGGACTGCAAAAAAATTCTAAATTATCTGGTCGCGTATCGATGAAATTCTTAATCGGACCAGAGGGCTATGTTACCTCTGCCAACGTTGGCAATTCAAGTTTGAATTATCAGCCTTCAGAAACATGTATCCGTGACCGCTTGAAAACATGGAAATTTCCAAAACCTCAAGGTGGCGTTACTGTAAAAGTGAATTACCCGTTCGTGTTAAGACGAGTTACCGATTCTTGATATTGAAAATGATTGCAAGATTTCTTGCAAAGGAGTTTTGAAATGAAAACGAAGTTCTTACAAATCGCAGTTGGAGTTCATCTTTGCGCTGCTCTTTTGATGTTATTACCAGGATGTGGTGGACAAAGCAGCGATCCATTGAAAAAATACAAAGATGTTAAGGGCGAGCCTTTGACTGAAGGCGGACCGCAGTCAGAAGATCAAAAGATTATACCAGATCTTTTTACTGTCGAAATGGGAGAATCTGATCAAAGTCGAAGTGGAAATTTAATTGAAGGAAAAGAGGGACAAATTTTAATAAAAATTAGTCCAAAATCGACGAAAATAAGTAACTTTACGGTTAGCTTATTAGATTTCCCACTTCAAGATCAACCAAAAATTCAAGTTACATCAACCCCAGGAATTTATGCCTTAATGTGGAAACCTCCAATGGGAATTATTCCCCCAGGAGCGCAAGGCACTGAAGTAGCTACGAAAATACTTGTTACACCTACTGAAGCATCTGACTCTAGACTGATCGGGGTTGCAGGAAAACCAGAAAAAATTGTTATCTTCATCAGTCGCAACAATGCCCAACCAAAAATTTTAAATTACACGTCTTTGGAAAATGGAGTTGATGAAGGACAGAAAATTCCTTTTTCAATTGAAATTGAAGATCCAGCCAGTGCTACAAACCCACGAACTCCGGAAATCCAAGTTACACCTTTTAGATATGCAAATACGGAAGCTTTCGTAGCTGATGGTTCATCAATGTTAACGCAAGATACAAGCAAAGAAAGTATTCAAAAAATTGGCGCCACTCGATGGAAATTCAACTATATCTTAAATGCAGAACGTTTTGCCGATGATCGTGATCGTAAGGGAAATGTTGATGCCCAATCATCATCAGTAAAAGTTTGTTTCTACATCAGAGCCATTAGCGTAAGTAATACCGGTTCAGTACAACCTCAGGTTTGTTTCACTGGTCGTTACGCTGCTCAAGCTCCAACTTTAACTTGGGAAGATCAAAATTTAAAAGAAGTTAAATCTGGTGTTGAAAGCCAAATTAAATTTTCGATTAAATCAGCTAATGGTCTTGGTAAAACTGAACTCAAAGATACTCTTAAACATATTTCATCTTTAACTGGCAGTAAAAGTGTAAAATGTGATCCTGTTGTTGAACAAAATAAAGAATCACAAAACTGTGTGTTAACATGGACACCAACATGTTCGCGATCAGCAGCGGTTAAAAAACTCACTTTTAAAGTGGAAAACACCGTTGGTGAAAAAATTAAATCTCAAAGTTTTGAAAAAGAATTAAATATTCTTTCCAATGAAGAATTGTGCCCAGATAAAAAAGCACAACCCACTTCAAAAGGAAAAGGAGTGACTAAATGAAACATCTTTTAACTTTAACACTGACCTTAATTTGCGCGATTAATTTGGCGCAAGCACAAGTTGCCGCAAAATCCAGAAATCTTAAAAAAGATTTCGATACCTTGGGCGATAATCAGGAAGTCGTTGAGCGAGTTAGAAATCTCGACACTCAACAAAAAGTGCGTATCGTGCAAAATCGATTAGTTGATCGCAACAATCGTGTAGAAGTGGGAATGAATTACTCTTATTTGGGTAGCGGTGACAGTTATGTGAAAACACAAAACGGTGGCGCTATGCTTGAATACCATATCAATCCTCATTGGTCTGTTGGCGCTCAACATCAAAAGTCATTTAATAGTCTAACTTCAGAAGCAACAGCTGTTTATGACCGCGTTCAGTCTTGTCAAGCGGCAGGACCTGGTTGCACAGAGAAATTTCCAGCGCTTGATTACCCAGTTCAATCTACAATAGCTACAATCAGCTATTATCCTATTTATGGAAAATTGAATTTATTTGATGCAGCTGTGGCGCATTTCGATCTTTACACTTCTTTAGGATATGGCCAGATCCAATTGTTATCAGGAACGACAAATTTGACCACAGCAGCGCTCGGTGTAGGAACTTGGCTTAGTTCTCGAGTAACAACTCGTTTAGAAGTTCGCTACCATCGTTATCAAGATTTGCTTTTGACAGATAAACGTCAACAAAGTCAGGTACTAGCACAAGCTAGCTTAGGGATACTTATATGGTAAAACTTTTGCTACTCGTTTCATTTTTAAGCTTAAACGCACAAGCTGCTAACAATAGCGACATTTCGACTATGAATAAAGCGCGTGCACTTTATGAAAAAAATAAACTTGAACTCGCAATTGATTTATATTCGAAGGTCAAGTCGGACTCTGATTTTTGGCTTGAATCTTTAGAAGAAAAAGCCTGGGCAAAAACCCGATTAGGAAAACATGAGGAAGCTTTAGCTGATTTAAAATCAATTGCTTCTCCGGTTTGGTCCGCGCAAGTTGGTCCGGAAACCTACATGTTATCAACATTTGTTTCTTTGAAAATTTGTGCTTACAAAGATGTTTTGAAAAAAATCAGCACATTTAAAAAAATTATTCTTCCTCGAGTAGATGCCCTAGAGAAAATTCAAGAAGAGCCCTTAAATGAAACTCACTGGAGTGTTTTGAATAAACTTAAAGATGCTAACCTCACTATGATTAGTCTGGGAAAATTGACCGACCAATTTCCAAGATATTTTTTTAGAGATAAAGAATTAATTAGTTCTGTAAAAGCGGGTCAAATGTCACAAGCACAATCTCGACTTCGCCAGTTGGCAGCAATTGATTTAGAAGAAATCAAAACAAATCTTAAAAAAATGAAAGTTATTGAAGTCGAACTGATTCAAAATGTTATGACTTTAGATGAAAATACTAAAACTAAAAAAGAAAAATTAAAATTTGAAAAAGTTGACGCTAATAAATCGATTACATTTCCTATTTCAAATGAAGAAGTTTGGCTCGATGAAGTGGGTCATTATCAAGTTAAAGCGCAAAAATGTCCGTATTACACTGAGGTAAAAAAATTATGAATTCAATCCAGATTAAATTCTTAATTCTTTCAGCTGGGTTTTTTATTCTGCAATCCTGTGATGTCAAATCTCCACAGAGACAAGACACGCCAGAAACTTTTGGCAAAGTGACAACAGAAGAGAGTCAATCTGGTTCTTTGCCTGATCCTCAGGTAAATATTCTTTTCGTTGTTGATAACTCGGGATCGATGAAGGGTTACCAAGCTAAACTGGCTGAAAATATCGAACTTTTTGCTAATGAATTTTTTGATGATGCCCGAATTGATTATCGCATCGGTGTAGTACCAGTCTATGATTCTAAATATTTAAATGACACTAAAGTTTATGGAACATCAGGTGTTCGTAAGATGAACGCTCTCGGTGAACTCGTACCCCTTGTTGGTCTGAATTCTGCTGACAAGCAACTTTATATAACGCGAAATACTCCGAATCCAAAGGAAGTACTTAAAAAAACAGTTTTAATTGGAGTTCAATGGGGTCCCGAAGCCGAAGAATCTTATTCGCCAGTATTAGCGATAACCGATCCCGAGCGAAATCATAATGTAAATCAAGATTTCTATCTCCCAGATGCTCACTTGGCTGTGATCTTTTTAACTGATGCAGACGATGTAACCCCTGGGCTTTCTGCCGAAGATTTTTATCAACGCTTGGTGAAATTAAAAGGTGGAGATCGTTCAAAAGTACTGATCGCAGCTGCCTTGCCTGAACTGTCAAATAACAGTGCAAATTGTGCTAAAGACGGCAAAGGTCCTGTTCAATCTTTTCCTAGCTTGTTAGACGTATCCAACGCTATTTTTGCAGACTTATGTTCAGATAATTTTGGAAAAACATTAGCTTCCTTCGGGAATCTGTTAACACGTCGAGTAGCTACACAAAAATTTTCTATAGGATATACTCCAGATATTGACAGCTTAGTTGTTACTTACGGTCCCAAAGACCAACCTGAAGATCAAAGACAACATCTTCAGCGTGAAAAAAATGAGTACGTGTTCATACCTGACTCGAATGAGATTATCTTGAATCCTTATTTAAAACTTCAACGTATTGAAAATGCAAAAATATGGATTACAGCGAAGCCGGCAAGTCTTGGTAATTTCAAGACGGGGCGACTTCAGACTCTCTAAATTTAGACTTGTTTTTCCTTTCATTCTAATATGACATAAGAACGGATTACTTCCTTTAAACCAAGGGGCACAGTATGAAGTTCTTTTTTGTATTTGCATTGATCAGTTCACTTATAAATATTGGCTTTATGCCGTTCTCACTGGCAAACGAAAATACCGTAATTGGACAATGGAAAACCATTGATGATGAATCCGGTTTGCCTAAATCAATTGTCGAAATAACTGAAGCAAACGGACAACTTGTCGGCAAAGTCGTCAAGCTTTTCAAAAAGCCAGAAGAAGATCAGAATCCTAAATGTGATAAATGCAGCGGCGATAAAAAAGACCAATTTGTTATTGGCATGACTATTCTTTGGGATATGAAAAAGAAAAATCCAACAAAATGGGATGATGGAACAATATTGGATCCAAATAATGGCAAAACCTACAGCTGTAAGATTGAACTTCTCGAAGAAGGAAAAAAATTAAAAGTACGAGGGTATTTAGGATTTTCACTTTTAGGACGAACCCAAATATGGGAAAGACCTTAATTTAAATAAGCATGACAAAAAATGAAAAAATAACGTTTTTATTAGGAAGCTTTACTACGGTTGTTGCAGCTACCGTGATATATTTTTATCTCGATTTTCATCGACAAATTCAACATCAAAGATCGCCAAATTCTTTTTTTGAAACCCTCGAGTCCGCCGATCTTCGCTACAACGACATTAAGTATCGCTATCGAAAGCAAAAAAATTCTGATGCACCTGTAGCATTGATTGCTATTGATGATGACTCAATACGCGAAATTGGTCGCTGGCCTTGGAGCCGTGATCTTATGGCGGAACTTACAGAAAAATTACTTGGATATGGTGCGAAATCTGTCGCTTTTGATATTATTTTTTCAGAACCAGAAAAGGCAGCCCCGCAAAACGATGATAAAATGGCTCAAGTAATTTCGAAATACAAAGATCGAATAATCCTGGGAACTTTTAGCGAAAGTATTTCAAACCACCAAGCCTATCAAGATTATTGTATTTCAGAAGCTTTTCTGAAAACTGGCGGAAGCGAAATCGTAAAATTAAATCCCACTTTTATAGTTGAAGATCTTACCGCTAATTCATTGGAAGAACTTCCTTGGAATGAGCTTTTTTCACCCTTCTTTTCCCAGGTTCAAAGTTATGAACAAAAAAATCTCCTCAATTATTATGAAAAAAAATCCCCTGACGACCTTACGCAATTTCAAAAAAATTATTTATCCTCTCGAGAAACTAAATCCCTCTTTGAATACTGCAGTGAATGGCTTGACTCACAAGATCGTTTTATCGCGGCAGGAGATCGGCAACAATTAGAACAGCATTACAAAAAATTTATGAGTACGAATGCTGATTTATCCAAGCTTTCCTTGGATGAATTCTCTAAAAAAATTAAATCTGAATCAATGTTGCATCCCGTGCCTCAATATGCAGAATGGACACCGAATATTCCCAATTTTCAACAGGCGACTGAATACACCGCAAGTTTTATCGCTAAATTGGATTCCGATGGTTACGTACGGCACTATCCCCTCTTTTACCGTGCGGGAAATAAAATGGGTTCCAGTTTTATCCCGTCCTTAGCTTTGCAATCTTTTCTTTTGGCAAAATCTTATCGGGCCGATGTAAAAATTGAAAAATCAAAGAACCGTGCTCGGAAATCAATTACACAATTTAGCATTGTTGATCCAAGTACGAACCCTGAAACGAAAATTGTGGAACTTCCTGTGGATAGTGCTGGGCAACTCT
Organism: Bdellovibrionota bacterium; assembly: GCA_038043185.1. Taxonomy (GTDB): domain Bacteria; phylum Bdellovibrionota; class Bdellovibrionia; order Bdellovibrionales; family Bdellovibrionaceae; genus UBA5009. Next base: position 53,110 of record JBBTCO010000009.1, on the reverse strand, counting down.
TAATCAATTATTACGGCCCACAAATGAGTTTGCCCTACGTCCCAGCAAAAGAACTCTTTACAGAACGAAATACGTTAAGGGTTCTGAAAAGTGTACCCAATAAAAGCTCTGCACAACAAAAGGTCATTAGCTCGGAACTCGTTGACAAAAAATCTTTTCTTGCTGGAAAAAATTTGATGATCGGGATCACCGCCGGAGCTCTTTATGATTTGCGTAATACTCCTACCGAACCTAATTATCCTGGACCCGAAATTCACCTCACCGCATTGGCTAATTTATTAGATAAAGATTTTTTAAAAATGGTTTCCAATGAAGTGACTTGGCTGCCTATTCTTATTCTTTTGCTTGGCCTTAGCTTGTCGTTTTCATTTTCGATCATGGCATCTTTGCAATCATTTGTTTTGGTGAATATTATTTTATTTGCCACGGTGATCACCGACTTCTGGTTATTCGTTCATCAGCAAATTAAAACCTCAGGAATCTTTTTAAGTTTAATTCTTATTCTGATTTACTCTGTAATAACTATCTTTAGATTTTTTACCGAGGAAAAAACAAAAAAAGAACTGCGGACAACTTTTTCAAAATACGTTTCGCCGGCCATCGTTGACGAGCTTTTAAAAGAATCAGAAAATCTTAAACTCGGAGGAAGAAGACAACGCATGAGTGTTTTCTTTTCAGATCTCAGAGGATTCACTACAATCTCGGAAAAATTGCCTCCAGAAGAATTAGTTAAACTGCTCAATCGTTATCTTTCCCCAATGACGGAAATTGTTTTCGCCAACAAAGGCACTCTGGACAAATATATGGGTGACGCCATTATGGCTTTTTTTGGAGCCCCGATCAATTCCCCTGATCATGCGGCTCAGGCCTGTCGCTGCGCTTTGCAAAGTCTGGTGAAGCTCAAAGAGCTGCAGAAGACCTTTGCTGCTGAAGGACTGCCTTTTATCGACATCGGGATTGGAATTAATACGGGTGAAATGAGCGTTGGAAACATGGGATCCAATATTGTACAAAGCTACACCGTTATGGGTGATTCCGTGAACCTGGCCTCTCGTCTAGAAGGCACAAACAAAGAATATGGTTCAAAAATTATTATCAGCGAATTTACCTATAAGGATGTGAAAGAACGATTCGTGGCCCGGGAAATTGATCGAGTCCGTGTTAAAGGAAAGAATGACCCGGTAAGAATTTATGAGCTAATACAAGAAGGACCGCCAGACGAAAAACTTAAGTTAAAATTGCTTAATTTTATTAAAGCCTATGATTTGTATCTTTCTAAAAAATTCATCGAAGCTAAAGAGCTTTTTAAACAAATCATTGCCCAATCGGGCCCAGATCCGGTGTGTGACGTGTATATCGAACGTTGTGATGAATACGTTTCAGAACCCCCTCCCTTGGACTGGGATGGTGTTTATGTCATGAAAACTAAGTGATCTGGCTTTAAAATATCATTCTTATTCCGATAAAACTCGTATGCGAAAAAATAGACTGTTTTTAATTATTTTTTGTTTATTTGGTCTTTCCTGTGAGCGTACAAAACAAGAGACTTCTAAACTTGTTTTTCGCTTAACCCCCTCTAGCTCGACTGATGAAAAAATGTCTGATCTAAGACCGGCAGCATTTAGCCCAGCTTTAACGATCAATAGCTTAGCTGAAGTTAATTGTTATGCTGTTTTTGTTGGTGGACCAGAAGATTTTATGCGTTCAAGCTTTTGCAAAGATTCAACAACGGCTACTGAAAAAATGCGCTTTCATCCTTATGCAGGATTAATTCCTGCAGGCAGTGAAGTTTCATTGGAAGTTCCCACGGGCCCAGATAGAAATATATTTTTAGTGGGGATGAAAGCTCAAGGGGCGGCTTGCGCTACAATCAAGGGCGGCCAAAAGCCAGATGAAGCAAATCTTTCTGCTATGCACATTATTGGCCGAAAAACGATGAGTCTTACTCCTGGAACTAACACTGTTGATATTTCGACGTCATTTAGCGCCACGGATAAATTCGATGACTGTCATTTTGCAGATGGCAGTGGTGGCGGCGGCAATGGTGGAATTCCCACTCAAATTATGATCACCAAAGATTTTTTTCCACGACAAGGTTTCATAACTAATAGTTGCCAGGCCTTTTACGTCGGAACTTTTGATAACAGTGGCAGACCAGCGATCAACAACCAAAATATGGAAATTAATATCAGCAATGGAACAACTAATTATACTATGTATGACAATTGCAGTTGTTCAGGGGGCTCTTCGTTTATTACCTTAGCCCCGGGCATCCAAAACAAATGTGTTTCCTATACATCCCAATCTACGCCTGGCAACTACACTTTTAAAGTTGAACCGGTAAGTGTTCCTTCGGGTATCACCGCCAATTTTCAAAGGCAATTTGCGGTTAAAAACACTTCAGATAATTTATTTGATTTTTCTGGTCCAAGAAGAATTTTACCTAACGTCTGCTATCGTTACCAATTTCAATATTATTATTGGGGCGGTAACTTTGCTACCGGTACCAATGGAACACTCAATTCACCCACGCTTGCAGATTACTATACGAGCGACGCGACCTGCATGACGAATAGTGCCACGCTCAGTGGTTCTACCGTAACAGTTTCAGGTTCACCACTTAGCAAAGCCGATGTGTGGTTCAAGGCAACTACGATTGGACCACGTGTTTTAGGTATGTTCTATGGTAGTGCGACTCCAATTGAGGTCGGAGTTTCAGTGGAAAATCTAGGAGATCAAAGCATTTTCAGAGCGGAATTCTGGAGTGACAATAATATAATTCCTGTTTCCACCTGTTCTGCAAGACCTCTCCGTGTTGTGTTAACGAATTCTTATGGAATTGCCGTTCCCGCTCCCGTGGGTGGCACTACCCTAACAATTAATAAAACGGTCGGCCCCGGAGCTGTAAATATTTATCCAGATGGCGATGGCAACTGCGCGGCAGCCTCGACAAATACTTTCACAATTCCTGCCGGTAGTTCCCATGCCGATTTGTATTACCGGGTTCCAGCAGTATCAGGGAGTTACACATTAACTCTGACTGTAAATGGTGCGAATACGAATTTTAGTTTTACCGCACCATAGCCAGTTTATTTATTTTGGTACGCTTTGCGAATAAGTAAACAGCGTAGTCGCCATGTACTTATTGTATTTGTACGTATCTACATTCGAAGCGCTATTTGAAAACTGTCCACCAAAAGTAAAATCCCAATTTGTAGAAAGTTTTTTATTCTGCGAAACAGTGAGTGTCGCTACTTGATCTGTTCGCGTGGTGGTCGCTTCCGTAAAAGCTTGTTGATAAAATTCCAAACGAGTCAGCGCTAAATTGCGCCACAAACCTGGGAAAGTGTAAGTCAAAGCCAGCAAAGGTTTTGTCGATCGATAATTTATTCCTTCAGTTTGATTTCGAGTATAACCGATATCAGTTATTAACGAATTCTCGCCTTTCAAATCAAAAAGTTTAATAAATGATAAATTAATTGTTGTGCGAGTTCCCGTTTGCGAATCATCGGTTGAAGTAACTTCTAGCTTAGATTGATCACTAGATCCTTCGATCTTACTATGCAAAATCCAGGTGTTGTTAAGCAATCCCGTGTGTTCAATTCCCAATACAGAAGAGACAATTGCTAAAGTTCGTGTCCCGCCCGACGGAGCAAGATAAATTGTTTTATAAGCCGGAGTAAAATCAAATTTTTCCCAATGAATGGGTAAAGAAATTGACCCCTCTAAAGCATCTGCGGTTTGCAAGGTAGCATCATTGCTAAAATCTGTTTTGGTGCTGTAATAATCATTAACTGCAAGTTCAGTTGAAACGGAAAAATCTGGAACTCGGTAAAGATAAATCCCAAAAGTTCCGCCATAATTGGCTCGTAAAGCAGCCACACCAGTAGAAACGCTCGCTGCAGCGATATTCAGAACATTGCTGTCGTACTGAGGACCTATATATAAAGTGTAATGATAAAGTTCCCGCGAAGAAGCCAAGAAGTTCTCTTGGCGATCAATTTCGTCCAACATTTTTTCGGCCTCTTTATCTAATTTTGGATTTTTTGAAGTATCAATAACACTTTCAAAATGTTTTCTGGCTGCAGAAAAATTTTGTTTTTGATACTCTAAATGTCCCGCATAAAAAGCCGCCATGGGACTTAGACCCGGTTCATTTTCTTCTTTAACTTCGATAAACCCTTTAAGCGCTCGGTCCCGATCCTTTAGCATCATGTAATTCATTGCCGTATAATAATTGCGTTCCGCTGAACTGACTTCAGAACCTTCAGACAACGACAACAAAGCTAAAGAGCGATTGTATTCTTTATTTTTATAAAGACAAATTGCATATTGATAAAGATATTCAAGATTTTCAGGATCAAATTCCGTCGCTAGATTAAAATATTTTATAGCTTGAGGATATTTCCCTGCTTTATAAAGTGACATAGCATGATCCGCATAAGTTTTCGCTTTTTTAATTTGTTTGGCTTTTTGCTCTTTAGAAAGTCGGGTCTGTTGGTCCGCAAGCGCCTGCTTTTGCAAAGCGGCTTGCTCTTCCATACTTACTCGTTCAAAAGCAACGGGTTGCGCTTCATAAGCTTTTAATTCGGCTTCAGTTGAGAAAAGTTTAATTTGTTTTTGTTTCTTGTCGTTGACTACAAATTTCTGAAAAAGTCTTTTCCCACTAGGATCATAAAACTCTAATTTTTCCGAAGATGTCTCACCACGAGCAAATTGAATACTAAATACTCCACGCCACAATCCAGGCTCAATTGAAGACTTGCTAAAAATCACCGTAGCTTTAGCTTTTGTATCTGGATCAATCACCCGAAAAGACTGATCGTCTGATGATTCGACATTGGATCGGTATTCAACCGTCACCAAAGCCTGTGAAAGAGCGGGGTTTGCTTTTTCCACTTTTTTTAAAGGCAAATTTTGTATTTGAGCCTGCGTTTCAAATGCAAATAGATTTAGACAAACTAAGATGAAAAATCTCATGGTGGCCTTTCAAAAACTTACTGGGGTGTAATAATCAACTTTGTTTTTCCCACTGGATTAACAAACGGATTCGGAGGACGAGGTACAGGTGGCAGCTTTGGCAATGGCGGACGATTATCAGTCTGCGGTTGACCCGCTGGCGCCATCCCATCCATCATTGGTGGTTTCACGCCAGAGATATCATCAGGCCGAACCATTGAACCATCCGCATTAGGGTTTACGCTGGCAGGCTCACGTTTCGTTCCATCATTGGGTCCATCTTTAGGTCCCTCGCCAGCTTTATTTCCCTCAGGTTTACCATTGTCTGCAACAGGCTCATTTTTGCTTTTACTCGCAGCTGTTGAATCCTTGTCCATTTCTTTAAGCTCGCTTTTAGGAACAGCCTTTGGCGCTTCAGGAGGTGCCCCTGCGCTGGAAGTTGTTGATTCCCCTTTATTAACGACGACAGGTTTACCAACGACCTTACCATTCAAGACTGAAGCAAAAGTAACTTGACCCTTCATCGTCACAATCGAAGTTTTTTGTGTTTTCGAATCGAAAGATGTCACAAACTGTGTTCCCCGAACACCGGCCACAGCTGTGGGCGTTTTCAAAATAAATTTGCTTTTTTCTCCGTCATAACTTTGCTCAACATTATTTCTAATTTTTCCTTGATCTAATTTAATTTCAACTTCTTTAGCGCCAGTTTTAGAATCCGCCGAATATTTATTTATTTGCATGCGACTATCCGGAGAAATATTAATTACATTCCGATCAGCCATAACAACTTTTGCCCGAGAATCCACCCCGGTCGTTACAACATCGCCCACCATAACTTTTGATCCAACTTTCACCGGAAATGGCGCCTTGGTTCCTGAAATGACTTTCACATCACCTTTAACCACCATGAAAAGCCCATATTGGTTTTCCGATTTTGCCTTAGTTGCGAATAACATTATTGAAAAAGAAAATAAAAATAACAACTTCATGCACACCTCAAATCTAATTCTACACAAATATGAGTTTGGAAGGAGACGAGAAATATCAAACAGGACAAATGTCTATCTCAATAAAATGAGACATTCACGGCACATTCATTTTTGCCCAAATTTAAGCTTGAACCAATTTTGACTTGAAACTTAAGACGATCGGCCTCGACGAAGCGATAACTAAAATCCAGACCTCGTTTAATGCCTTCTTTTTCACCAAGGGTATAGCGAACCGAGTTGCTTGCAACTTCATCAGGAATCACGACGCTTTCAACGAAAGTGTCTTGAAATGTGTAAAGATTAATATTGTGAGTCTTGTGTGGACTAAATGGCACAAATTCAATAATTGGCTTTTCAATGTTTACTTCAATATCATAGGTGTAATGAGCACTTTCAATTTTTTCCTGTGATTTTGCTGTTTTACAACGAACATGTGGGTTATAGAAATTACTAAAAAATCCCGTGCGAGGTTGCCAGCCAAATAAAAATATTTCAAGCAGGACCAATATAGTGGGAACAAATAAAAATATTCTTAAAATAATTTGAATGCTTCGTTTCACCTTTGAGGTATCGGTGCTTAATCCCTTCACTAAAGGTCTGGATTTT
>JBBTCO010000009.1:0-46456 GCA_038043185.1 Bdellovibrionota bacterium | reverse complement strand
TTGAACATAACCTGGACCTCACTCTAATTTGAACATAACCTGGACCTCACTCTAATTTGAACATAACCTGGACCTCACTCTAAGCAGAATTTTAAATAATAAAAATCTACGACTAATGTTAATATTTGACCCATGCAATCACCCTACCCAAAATTGTTTTCACCATTATCGGTCGGTTCTTTAAAATTAGAAAACAGAATTGTTATGGGTTCTATGCATACCGGACTTGAAGACAGTGGAAAATACTTTCATAAGCTTGCTGCCTTTTACGAGGAACGAGCCCGCGGCGGTGTCGGTCTAATTGTTACCGGTGGTTTTTCTCCAAATCGCAGTGGTTGGCTGGTTCCACTATCAGGAAAGCTTAGCCGAACTCCCGAAGTTAAAAATCATAAAATTTTGACCGAAAAGGTCCATCAATATCCAACAAAAATATTTTTACAAATTCTTCATGCTGGAAGATATGCCTATCATCCATTGGCCGTGGCCCCGTCTGCTATTAAATCGCCCATATCCCCTTTCAAACCTTGGGTTATGTCAGAAAAAAATATTATTCTAACGATACAAGATTTTGCAACTTGTGCGGCTCTAGCTAAAGAAGCGGGATATGATGGCGTAGAAATTATGGGTTCTGAAGGATATTTGATCAATCAATTCCTCGCACCCAAAACTAATCAACGCCAAGATCATTGGGGTGGAAATTTTCAAAATCGAATTCGATTTGCTTCTGAAATTGTCAAACAAACAAGACTGAAGGTCGGCGCTGACTTTTCCCTTATGTTTCGGCTTTCATTACTTGATCTTGTGGAAAATGGCAGTTCACCTTTGGAAGCGATCGCACTTGCAAAAGTTTTGGAAAAAGAAGGAGTCAACGTCTTTAATACAGGAATTGGATGGCACGAATCGAAAGTTCCAACAATCGCAACCATGGTTCCTCGGGCCGCATTTGTTTGGGCAACAAAAAAGCTTAAAGACAATGTCAGTATTCCTGTCGTTGCAGCAAATCGAATAAACACTCCTGAAATTGCAGAAAAAATATTAAGCGAAAATTCTGCGGATTTAATTTCAATGGCTCGTCCCCTCTTAGCCGATGCGGAATTTGCCAATAAAGCTAAAAATAATCAAAGTGATCAAATCAATACTTGCATTGCTTGCAACCAAGGCTGTTTAGATCTTATTTTTCAAAGAAAACGGGCAACTTGTTTAGTTAATCCCCGAGCTTGCTATGAACTCGAATTACCGATGAATCCTGCATCAATTAAAAAAAATATTGTAGTTATCGGTTCTGGCCCTGCTGGTCTATCTTTTGCGGTAACAGCAGCGCAAAGAGGACACAAAATCACATTATATGATTCTCAGGATAAAATTGGTGGCCAGTTTAATTTAGCTAAAAAAATTCCCGGCAAAGAAGAATTTGCTGAAACCCTTCGCTACTATAAAAAGCAGCTCGAACTCAATCATGTGGAAATTATTTTGAACACAAGAATTGATTCACAACAGCTTCAGAAAATGAAATTTGACGAAATCGTCATTGCAACAGGTACCACTCCAAGAAAAATTTCTTTTCCTGGTTCGGATGGTCAACATGTGGTCTCTTACGCCGACATTATTTCCGGCAAAATTATTCCAGGAACTAAAGTGGCCATTATTGGCGCCGGTGGGATTGGTTTTGATACGGCTGAATTTCTAACTCATAACAAAAACAATTCGCCCTCGGACATTAATCAGTTCTTACACTATTGGGGAATTGATTCTAATTTTGAAGCATCGGGTGCTCTTAAATTATCGAATCCAGCTCAATCCGAGCGAAGAATCTATTTAATGCAAAGAAAAATTGGAAAATTTGGCGCCAGTCTAGGCAAAACTACGGGATGGATTCATCGCCGAAAATTACGCGACGCCGGTGTAGAAATGATCAATCAAGTTGAATATCAAAAGCTTGATTCGGATGGCTTGCATATTTCTGTAGGTAAGAAAGAAAGAGTTCTTGAAGTTGATCAGGTTATTATTTGCGCTGGTCAAGAGTCAGAGAGCGAGCTGATCAAATCTTTAAAATCTTATACAATAAAAATCCATGTCATCGGCGGCGCTTTAAAAGCCTCTGAGCTTGACGCAAAACAGGCTATTTTTGAAGGGACCACGCTAGCACTAAAGATCTAAGGTACTAAGTATGAGATCTGGGTGGATTTATTACTTTCGATTCCGGCAATGCTTACAGCCGTCACCGCAAAATAATATGTCTTTCCCTTTTCAAGAGGAAGCATATATGAAGTATTATTCCCTATTGTATTTTGAGCAACGACCACAGAGTATGCTCCTGGTGCAGTTCCATAAAATAATTTGTAGCCAGTCAGGAACGCACTTGTACCATCTTCGTTCAGAGTTGTTGCATCCCAAGCTATAGTTTTATTTATGATAACAACTGTATTTATCGTCCATGTGTATGACGCTGAACCGACATTTCCTGCTTTATCGGTCGCAGTGACTTTAAATATGTGACTGCCGTTGGGTAAATTTGTAAAATTCATGGGACTATTACATGTCGTTTGGTTCACGTTATCTAAGCTACAAACTTGATTAGTCCCAGCTTCAGAAATTGTAAATGAAAAATTTGCGTTTGTTGAAGTCGTCGTTGCAGCTGGTGTCGCCGAAAAAGCAACCACTGGCATTGTTCGATCCGCCACCCAACTATAAAGTTGGGATGCCGATTTAACGCCATTACCATCTATAGATCGCACATAAAATTTCTGATTTCCTTCAGCAATATTATTATAAGTTATAGTTCCACTGTTGCAGGCTGCGTAGGTGACGTCATCCCGAGAACACTCAAATTTCGTTAATGCTTGACCGTTGCTCATTCCAGTAAAGGAAAATGTCGCCGATGTCGCTTTATCAAAACCTGGTGGGTTCGCCGTTAAAGTAACTGACGGAACATTGAATTTAACTTCGAAACTTTGACTCAAATTAAATACGTTTTGCGCAAGATCAGTTGCAGTGATTTTAAGAGACTTCATGCCAGCAGTTAAGTTATTCAACATTAAACTTCCGTTGGGACAATTGACCGGACTGTTATCCAGCGCGCACACGACGCTGCTGACTCCAGAACCACTATCCATAGCGGAAAAAGTGATATTCAAATTTGCCGTAGACACGATGGCCGAAGGTCCCATTACAAATGAAACTGTTGGAGCTCTGGTATCAACCATCCAATTAACAGAAACTTCTGCAGAGGATAGACCCTGACTGTCCATTGCCATGATTACTAAGCGATGGGGGCCGTCACTGATATTAGAGCCATTGTAGCCTTGCATACAATCAACTGGGGCCATGTTATCCAAAGTACATTTAACTGATGAAATTGTATTTTGCTCCTGAGCAGTCGCCTTAAACATAATAGATGCGCTAGTTGATTTTGTAACTGAGGCTGGAAAACTCTGTAAAACTAGCGTAGGTGGTAAGCTACTAGCAAGAATTGAAGATGAAGAAAGTTCGTCTTCTACCGTTGGACTCATGCTCGCAAAGGGTTTAGCACAATTTTGATAAGATAACAAAACGAAGACACCGCAAATAATCGGTACTATAAGTTTAAATACGGGCAACCGATTTCTGAATGATATCATAATTCCCCCACGGTCAAATAAAACAGACAGACAGTATTCATATTATCCTTCTTATTAAGAAACATCCACGAACTATTTTTACTCGTAATAAACTCACATGGGCGTCTCATTTAGAGATACTTTACTTTAATACTGGATTCCATTTATCGTAATTCTTAGGTGCTGCTGGTAGAAGAGTAAATTTGTAGTTTGTTTTAGCTGCGGCGGCTGGGGGATCCGGAGTAAACAATTCAATTCCTCCGCGCATGATCGAATCCAATGAGTTAACTTTTATTTCAGAATTAAATAAACTGAGTTTCGCTTGAATTCCCACTTTTCGCCAAAAAGCTGTATTTGTTCTGATCAGCTTCGTGTATCGATTTTGGATATTAATTTGAATCAACACCGTTTGGGCAGTTTTTGATAAGGCAACGCTGGTGACCGTACCGATGTTTAAGCCCCTGTAACTGACATTATCACCAGCGTTTATCGACTCAGCGTTGTTTGTTTCCAATTGAAAAGCCGTGGTGTTCTCGAGAGGATCAGTGATGTCGGAAGTCATTTGTCCTTTAAACTCGCTAGCAAATTCATTTTCTGCAGAGCCTGGCTGAACGGCGATGTAAGCACCCTGAAATAAAGTTTCCAACCCGCTAATGCCTTGGATGTTAATCTTCGGCGACACAATCCAAAACTTAGATCCTTGAACAGCAAAATGTTTAGCGTCTTTTAAGAGAAGAACGTGAACCAGTACGTTTTTGTTATCACCCGAAATTTTAATTTCTTTAACAGTGCCAATAGAAACACCGCGAAACCGCACTTGAGTTTTTTCCACCTCAATATTAGCGACGTCAGAAAATGAAATTGAAATTGTTGACCCATTTTGCTCATAATATTTTGTGATCATGGTTACCGTGATGATCAATGCAATAAGGGGAAAAAGCCAAATGTACCAACCCGAACCTATTTGAGAAATTTTTTTTTCAACGAAGGTTTTCATCATTTTCACTTTCTAAAAATTGTGGATCAAAGTAAGCCGATGCCAACATCGTAAATATAACTACAAATAAAAACATCACTGCGCCAGGCTCTGCTGTTACCGTCGTCAATTTTCCTAACTTAACGACAGCCACCAAAACAGCCAGTAAGAAAATATCCAACATGGACCAGCGTCCAATCGCTTCAACAAATTGATGCAACTTAATATTAAAGCTAGGGTCAGTGGTTTTTTTTGCAACAAGCGAAAGATAAAAAAGAATTATGATTTTTAAAAAGGGAATAAGAATACTCGCTAGGAAAATCACGAGCGCAATTAACCACGAACCGTCTTGTGCTAACGAAACAATACCTTGCCAGATTGTTGAGCTGTTACGGTGGCCATACATTTCGATAGTCATAAAGGGGAAAATATTTGCCGGAATGTAAAATATCAAAGCCGTCATAGCGAATGCCATCGTTAAACGGGCTGATTTCTCTCGACTTGGACTAGTAGCTCGCGAAGTCGTTTCCATAGATGGTGGTGGTACTGTACAAAAAGCAATTAGCCAAGGTATTTACAGAGCTTCAATTGCCTGTGGCACATTTAAGGCCGCTTGAACCATTGCCAAAACTAGCAACACAAGTCTTAACCACTTCAGCATCCCGTGCCTTGACTGAGCATTCCCTGCCGCTGGTTCCATTACCAAAGCCAGCAACACAGGCTCTTACAACATCGCCTCTGTATGCATTTTGAGCACATTCCATTCCAGAGGAACCATTACCAAAACCTTGCACGCAAGCATTAACAATGCTTGCGTAGCGAGACGAGATCGCACAAGATAAGCCCGAAGATCCATTGCCAAAACCGGCTAAACAAGCTCTTACAGCATCAGCATCGAAGGCTTTTTGAGCACATTCTGTTCCAGATGAACCATTACCAAAACCTTGCACGCAAGCCTTGATAATATCAGAGGATGAGCCGCCGGAATGATTTTGAGTCAATGCCAAAACATTTTGTAAAGAATTTGAAATATTATCTAAATCCCGCTGTTGATATTTATCACGGTTAACATTTAACTGGTTTTGAATCTCAGATAAAGTTGAGTAAACTCTTGAAAAATCAGCATTAGAAGCCATAGACATCGATATGTAAAAGGTTCCAAGCATCATTACTAAATTTTTTGAAATTCTCATATTTTTCTCCATTAGCGGCATCTTAAAGGATTTACATAATCAAACGCAGTAGCGGTGTTCAAATCTTTTGCATGACGGTGATAGCCACCACTTCCCAGTTTAAGTAAATTAGATCGCAAATTGTCATCCAAAAAGAAAGTTCCACCTTTTGCGGGATTCAACCAATATCGTGTTCCCTTGACGGTTTCGACAACGAATGCACCCTCGAAAACATGTACAAAATCGTACTGATGATAAAGTACAAAATCGATTGAAAAGTAATCTTGCCCGAAGAATGCTTGTGCAGGTCGAACTATCCATTTATCCACGTAATTGCAATCATTCGAATTTCCATTTGATGGTGGATGAGCTTTGCAGAAAGCGGCGATTTGGGGATTGCTTCGAACAATCGAGTAGTAGCCAACACTTTTGATGGCTCCATCCAGGCGTGAATTGAGTGTTTTTATTTTAAAAGTTAAACCGGCATAACCAGAAGTCCCGCTCCATGCTGCAACTTTGTCGACAAAAATCTCGCAATGGTTAGCAGGATAATCGGCAGCAGAAACCACAGAGCTGAAAGAGAAAAAAATAGAAAAATAGAATTTTAACATTTCAGCACCCTTAGAATTTTAAAAATTGCCATTAACCAAGAGCTTCAAGATTTGAAGTTCTCCCTCTCTTTACAACAAGGGGCATCAAAACTCAATAGCTAGTGAATAAGATGAAATATTTTTACGTTAACTAAGCCTACATATCTCATGACTGTCCTGTTCTCGTTCCAGCTGCGAATAACACGATTTAAGGGTTACCAAAATTTGTATTTACTCTTCAAAACCTAACATCCACGTGTCTCATATTGAAACAAAACTCTGTTCTATTTTGAGACAAAGCCCTACCAGGTTTAATTATCAGCTTAATAGTCTTTGGAAGCAGAATTGCATTCCTAAAGTAATTATGAAAATTATCATTCCATTTTTATTAATATGTTTTATATCGACTTTGTCCTATTCGACAACAATCCCACCCAAGCAACCCCCTCAAAAAGCAAAAACTTTTGAAGATATTAGCCCAATGAACCGGGACCAATCTAGCGTCGACCCCAATGTCATAACAGGCGACAATCCTCATCGAAATCACAATGTCATTTGGAATAAACCAACCTTAATCGCGGGTCTACCCGGCGGAGTTCTTCCGGCAGCAAGTGAAGCGGTGGATTTTCTTTTTATTGGTGGCGGCATGGCCAATCTTGTTGCCGCTTTAGAGGTAATTGAAAATTCCCCCACAAAAGTAAAAATAATGTTTTTGGAAACTGGTGATCGATTCGGTGGCAATTCTCAGGCGGAAGTATGGAATGGTCTAACGATGGCTTCAGGCGCAGCCTATATCGCTCAACCTACAAAAGGAAGTCTCCACGAAAAATTCCTGCAAAAACTAGGAATTTTTTCTGAGTTAAAATCCATCGACACCGCAAGTGATCCTGTTTTTCTTTTTCGTAAAAATAACGATAATACAAATAGTCTCGTCAGATATGATGATTTTTGGAATAAAGGGACTGTTCCTGGGACTCAAAATCAATTCAATCAGATAAGAGATTTATTTAAAGATATGATCGAAAATAAAAATGGCAAAATTTATCCTGAAATTCCTTCGCCAACAGTTGAACATCGCAAATACGTTGAATCCTTGGACACGATTACTGTTTATGACTATTTAAAAAAACATTTAAATGCTGAGCTTCATCCTGATCTTGAAATAATCCTAAGTTATTATAGTCGTTCTGCTTTTGGAGCCGGAATAAGAACAATCAGTGCAGCGGCTGGTTTAAATTTTTTAGTGGGAGATTCCAATGGCATTGCCTCATTTCCCGGAGGAAATGGGCGAATTGCCGAAGTCATCTTTAAAAAAATATCTGAAGTTTTACCTTTAGAAAACTTCAGAACACAAGCTACGGTATTTGATATCCAAGCATCAAAAGACACAGAGCATGCCCAAGCCAGTTACATGGGACCCGATGGAATTGTAAGAACGATTTCAGCTAAACACATAATTTCGAGCACGGCGCCTTTTATACTCACTCGACTTATTGATGATATAGAACCCGAAAGAGCGAGCGCCATCCAAAAAATGAAATATCGTCCTTACTTGGTTGCCAATGTTTTATTAAAGCGAAATGAAAATGATAAGACCGATGCAGGTTATGATCTTATTTTTGGTGATCCCAAAGGGCAGCTTCCCGCTGGTGAAGATGTCAATGTTACGGATGTTGTGATGGGAGTCTCGGGCAAGAATGACAAGCATCGAATGTTAACGCTTTACATGCCAGGGGACGAATTCAGTGTGCACAAATGGATTAGTAAAAAATTAGATAAATTTAAAGAATCGATTATGGCTGAACTGAGCGCAAAGATTCTTCCTCCATTAGGCTATACAAAAGAGTCAGTTGAAGGAATTCGTGTGGCACTACACGGACATGCAATCCCCGTAGCCTTGCCAGGAAACCTTGTAACGCCGAAAGACGGATTAGCCGTAGTCGATCAGTTGCAAAAACCTTATCGCAATCGAGTGTTTTTCGTAGGGCAAGCCATGTGGGGCTTGCCTAGCTGGGAATCCGTAGTGGATAGCTCTGTTAACGTCGCCCAAGGAATTTTAAATAAGAAAAATAAGTGCCAGGCCCTGTTTGGAAAATAGGTACCAGGTCCTGTTTGGCTGCTCCCCCTCTAATTTATTTTATCGCGAAATAGGCAACAGATAATTTCATCCTGAAATTATCGAATGCGAACCTTAAACTCTTCAACAGATCAGCGATAATGCGTTTTCCAATGTTAGGAAATGGTTTGTTTTCAAAAACTCCATTGCGTAGCCAAACAGGACCTGGTACCTATTTTCTATGAAAAATAAAATTATAATTGCCAGCATTCTACTTACGACATTTCAAACTTTTGCAGGGAGCCTCAATTTAGAGCTCCGGGGAGATTTGACCAGTACTTCCTATAATGATGCGGCGATGACGGCCGTTGCAACGAGTAAAAATAATTATATTTTTAATTTACAGACTCTTAAGTTGGATGGAAAAGGAAATATTAATGAAGCTACTAGTTACCGTCTTAAGTTTATCCTGAATAAATCATCTGTTAAAGAAACCAAGCGTGAATCTGCAAATGATTGGGTTGAAATGGCTTACTTAAGCAATAAGCTGAGTGACCGATTTGCAATTACCGCGGGAAAATTTAATTCTGAAATTGGTGGCTGGGAAGGAAATACACCTCGAATAGATC
Organism: Bdellovibrionota bacterium; assembly: GCA_038043185.1. GTDB lineage: Bacteria > Bdellovibrionota > Bdellovibrionia > Bdellovibrionales > Bdellovibrionaceae > UBA5009. The sequence goes on along the minus strand of JBBTCO010000009.1, from coordinate 37,437 downwards.
TTTACATGGTCTCTGGAGGATTTTCGCAAATCAATGGTCTAAGATACCACACAGGTCTTAAGTTTGCTTATAATTGTGAGGATGAAAACTCGCTCTCTTTGCAAGTTGCCAATCAAGAAGCTGACTCTACTGCTGGAGGAACGACAGCAACATCTGGAAGTCAAATTGATCAAAATAGATCTGTTTATGGCGTAGTTTACAAAGGAAAATTTTTTGAAAAATCACTTCTCCCGATCTTAAGTTACTTTGTTTCTCCACTGAGCACCGGAAATAACGGTAATCCAGGTTCTGCAGGAAATGTAACTGCGACCACCGATTCAAGTAAAAATACTTATACAAATGCAGGTCTTCGTTATCTTAAAGATTCATGGCAAGCTGACTTAGATTACGGCCTTATCAGTAAAAAAGAAGTTAGCAGCAGCACGACGGATGAAGATTGGACCAATATGGCTCTTAAGATTGGCTATAAAATACAAACTTTAACTCCGGCGCTAAAATGGTTTAGCACTGATCAAAATGCAAAAACGAGCACCTCATCTGTAAAGACCAAATGGGATGGAACAGAAATTTCATTGGATTATATGCCAGTTGCTGAGCAAAATCTGCGGTATCATTTAGCCTACAACATGGTGAACAAAAAACCTGCTACGGCTGATACTCAAATAACGACACAAATCTTTGTTGGTTTATCTATGTACGCCGATATTTTGAAATAAAAATTTAACCTTGAAGCAGATCAGTAACGGGGCTCCAATATGAAAGTCGTCGTCTTCGATACTCACAAATTTGATCGGATGGCCTTAGAGGCCGCTAATCAAGGGCAACACGAGCTTCGATTTCTTGAGGTGCGTTTGACAGAAGAAACTGCCCTGCTTGCATCTGGATATGAAGCCGTGTGCTTGTTTGCAAATGATCGCGCAGATGAAAAAACTTTAAGATCCCTTAAGTCTGCAGGAGTAAAATTAATTGCACTGAGATCCGCGGGATTCAACCACGTTGACATTAAATGTGCTAAGTCATTGCAACTGACGGTAGTTAGAGTCCCAGCATATTCGCCTTACGCAGTTGCCGAATATACTGTTGCACTTTTACAAACACTAAATAGAAAAATTCATAAGGCTCACAACCGAGTTCATGATATGAACTTTTCACTTGATGGACTTGTTGGATTTGACCTGCACGGTAAAACAGTAGGAGTTGTTGGAACTGGAAAAATCGGAAAAGTTTTTTGCCAAATTATGAGGGGTTACGACTGCCGCGTTCTTGCTTGTGATGGTCAGCCCGATATCGATTGGGGTTTTAAACATAATGTTCAGTATGTTGAGCGAGAATTTCTTTTTAAGGAAAGTGATATAGTTTCGCTTCATGTTCCCTTAACTCCCGAGACAAACCATATTATTGATGCCAGCGCCCTCGGGCTTATGAAAAAAGATGTCATTATTGTGAATACTGGGCGAGGCGCATTGATAGAGACGCAGGCCCTGATTTCCTCACTCAAAGAACAGTGCATTGGTGGAGCTTGTCTGGATGTCTACGAGGAAGAGGCTGGAATCTTTTTTTCCGACTTGTCTGAAAATGGAATTAACGATGACATACTGGCACGTCTTCTGACTTTTCCTAATGTTCTAGTTACTTCTCACCAAGCTTTTCTAACCAGAGAAGCCTTGAAGAATATCGCCGAGACTACAATTTCAAACATCTCAAAATTTGAGAAGAATTTAGACATTTCAGATGTGGAAGTTAAAATTTAAGAGTAGTCGGACTGGATCACCGATTCTCGTTACCTCCAACAAATCTTAAATTAAAAAACTAGTTTCAATGAACTGAACTTCATCCGAAGTCAGTTCAAAATTAAAACCGTTTAGATCCTCTTGCATATGGGTTTCGTTGCTTGTGCCAGTGATGGGCAACATTCCAACTTGTTTACAAAAACAAAAAATAATCTGCGGAACTGTTCGGGAATATTTATCAGCCATAAGACGTACCCGCTGGTCAGTCAAAACTTGGCGATTTGCCGTGAGTAACGAAAAACCTTGATAAATAATTTTATTTTCCAAACAAAACTCTCGAACATCTCTGTTCCAGCCTTGTTCTGCATAACATCGATTCTGCACGGTCATAGGTTTAATTTCCGACGACGCGAAAAGTTCTTTAAGTTGCAACAAATTCACATTGCTAATACCAATGACCTTAGCCTGACCAGCGGTGTGAAGTTGCTCCATGGCCTTCCACACCTGCCAATCAACATCTGTTAAAGCTGTCGCATTCATTGGCCCATGTAATAAATAAGAATCCACATAATGAGTGTGCAAATTTTTAAGTGTACTTTGAAATGAAGCTTTTACTTGCGTAGGATAATCGTCATCAGGATTGTAGGGCAAACGATGATCTTGTCCACGAACATAAGTGTATTTTGATTGTAGCCAAAATTGATCGCGTGCAATTTCTTTATATAAATCTTTTAAGGTTTCACCAGTAAAGTCTTCACGATAGTGTTTCTTTTGGTTAGCCGTATCAACGGCACGAAATCCAACCTTAACTGCTAGATCGACCAAATTTTGAGTGCGTTCTTCTTTCCATGCGGTGCCATAAATGAATTGAGGAAATTGCGTTTTCATAGGACTAGCTTATCAGAGATTTATGAGACTTGAGAACATTTGCTTTTAACACTGCGTTCCCATTTTGAGACAGATCCGAGTCATTTCAGTTAATTTAATTTACATAAGAAATACTCTAATATGGTAAACTATTTGGGGGGAGTGTTTATGAGTTCAAATTGGCAAACAATTTTACCAATACGATTTTTGATGATCATCGCGACTGCATTATCCCTTGTGCCAATATTTTCTCATGCTGGAGTTTTCTGGGATGATGAGATGGAATCGACTATCTCAGGTCAATTCTATTATGAAGATTTTTTTCCGAGTGTCTACACGCACGATACGACGGTGAAGATCAGCGGAAAAGCTTCAACCAGGGTCAATTTCCCATCAAATTGTGATGTCACACAGGCTGAATTTAAAAGCGGGAAACAATGCGGAGGTTCAGTTAGTCGATCATTCCCTAATACCAAGGAAGTTTATAAGCGTGTCTACTTCATGATGAGTGGCTCGACAACGCCGTTAACAAATCCGACTGCGAATTGTCTCTCTGATTCGCCTCGTGATGCGCAGAATAGATGTCTATTCCGAGCTTCACATATGAGCTCAACTAAGGTGATTAAGGGGCAATCTCTTGTTCTCCCCTTTGATGAAAATAACATTCGCCATTGGTGGAATATCGGCAGTGGAAATGGAACAAAAGGGTCAGGCGGCACGAACTTAAGACTTTCTGCAGAGCATGTACCGACCTATTTTTCCACAACGGACCAACCGCTTTCGAGTATCTCCTTACAGAGCAATAAATGGTATTGCATAGAAACTCAGGAGAAAGTTAACTCGCTTGAAAACGGGGTGGCACAAGACGATGGCATCGGCAGAGCGTGGGTCGATGGCGTTCAAGTATTAAATCGCACAGATATTATTTGGCGACGCTCTCCCAAAAGCACGTCACCGAACAGTGTAGCGTCCGAGTATTTGTGGAATGAGTTCAGCTTAATGAGGCAGAATGGCGCCGGTTATTTCTGGTTCGATCGCTTCGCGGCTGGTGACACACGTATTGGGTGTATTGGTTCAGGTGCTGATCCCACTCCTGTACTACCTACACCATTACCTCCAAAAAATCTTAAATTAAAAAAATAAATTTTAGTTGGACCGAAGGCGCTGGCTCGCAAAGTTCGTTCAGAAATCAAAATCCAATAAATCAGGCATCACGTACTCTTTTCGTGCGCGGACAGAAAAAAAAGCTCTTTTGAATAGAACTTAAATGGATATGTTTTTTCTGCGTTTCGCGCAGCAGACCAAATAAAGGCCAATTTCGCTCTGGTATGTATAGTGGAAAGAAAAGTCGGGCCTCTAGATTTGACATCAATGAATCTAAGTGTTCAGCTTTTCCTTATATAAGGAGATTCAATGCCAATGAAATTAATTAAAAACAGCTTTTTATTTTTAATTTTACTTCAAACTGTATCTTGCTCTACGGCCCCAATTTCTCAGAGCCCTGCACAAGCAACTGTTGCCAAAGATTCAGTCAATCAACCGCAAGAAATCGTTCAGGAACCAAAATTAAGTCAAAGCGAAGTCAAAAAACAGATGTCCTTTTCTATTTTTACCAACTCAATCCACCAAGCAGTGGAAAGCCAGTGGATGGACTTAGCTTCGAAGATAAGGACATTAAAAATGGGTATTTGAGAGTGACTGGCAATATGGAAGGATATTTTGTCTACACTCTTTTCAGAGGAAACAATTCCGATACAGTCGTCGAGCAGCGCACTGGTTGCGGTCCTGAATGCGAACAAGAATTTATAGTTCATGTTTTTAAGAATGGAAAATTAACTGCAAATCCAAAATTTGAAGATTTGTATCCAAAGAAAAAGCTCGATAAACATCTTATTTCTTTGATAAATAAAATTCCAAATGGTCCCAACGGCGAAACCCCGCAAACGTGGATAAGATTACCAAAGTTTGAGCGCTCGATAGATCTCTTAGTTGTGGATCAAAATCCTGGAGCGACAAGAGGTCAAGCCTCTGTTTACCGTGTTGGGGTTCTAACTTGGAACGGAAACTCTTTTGATTTTAAAAAGATGAGTTTACTAAAACCATCAAATATTAAAATTCAGGATGTTCATTAAAAAACCTTCATGCCATTTATGTGTTCGCCACCAGAGAACACTGGAAGAAACCCTGAAGTTATTACAATTGAAAAAATGGACTGCTCAAGTTATACGAAGCTATGAAAAATCAAGTGGGTCTTTTGCTAAAGGAAGAATTCATTGCTCGTAAACATAAAAATGTTAATTACTCTCTGCGAGCTTTTTCCCGTGATTTAAAGCTCAGTCCCAGTTTTCTTTCTGGCGTATTGAGTGGAAAAAAGAAAATAAGTATCGATAAAGCCCTTGAGGTAACTCGTCATCTCGGCTGGAGTTGGCGGGAAACTCAACTTTTTTTACAATCAGCTCAATTAAGCCATGCCAAATCTAAGCTAGCAAAAAACTTTCTGAAAAGTGAACTGCAAAGAACACGGACCCGTTATGGTCAATTTCAAAAAATGAACTCACGACAGTTTTTTGCGATATCTGATTGGTATTATGTCGCTATAATGGAACTCACCGAAGTTGCTGAGTTTTCTGATGACCCTGATTGGATTGCGCGACAATTGGGAATCACTCGCAAGCTGGCGGAAGATGCTTTACTGAAATTAAAAAACGCGAAACTGATTTATAAGAATGATCACGATCAATGGAAAAAATTAAACAACACTGTTCAAGACACACCATCTGCTGAGATTCGAAAGTTTCATCGCCAACAACTCGAAAATGCATCAGTGGCAATAGAAAACCAGGCTTTTCAAAAACGCCATTTTTCAGGAGTTACTATGGCCATAGATTCTAAAAAATTACCGGAGGCGATTGAACTGATCCGTGAATTTCGTTCAAGAATAAATTCTTTGTTGGAGTGTGGCAATAAAGATAGCGTTTATCATTTAGCTGTTCAACTTTTTCAGTTGGATCAATCTTTAAATATGAATTCTAAGGGTTATAAAAATGTTTAAATATTTTTTTCTTGTTATTTTTTATCCTCTATTTGCTCAAGCCACAGGTCAAGAGGTTGGTAATGGCGGAAAATTTGTTCTTTGCTCTGACCGCCAATATTACTTCTATGATTATGTTGTAACAGTAAATAATCAATTCGGTGCGATTCAGTCTCAACTGAACTTTAAGCAAAGCGTGCAGCAAATTATTCGAAATCTTCAACGTTTAAACGATCCTCTTGCTATTGAGCTACAAGAGTTCATGTCTATACTTTACCAGCAGATTCCTGGGAAAAAATATCAGTGGTTCGCGCAAACTAATCTTCCTTATCTATGGAATCCTGGTGGAGACCAAATGTTACCAGCTCAGTGTAATAAAGTTAAAAAACAGGCGGCACTTTTTACGGCACCCTATGCAGATATTGCGTATATCTCCTATATGTATGACTTTCGATTGATTGCTCAAGTTCAGTCGCAAAAGTTCGGCGATATTCAGGTTTCGATGTTATGGGTGCATGAGTGGCTATGGAATCATTTTTCAATAAAGAATTTTCTAAAGTTAGCTTATTTCAATCGCCTCCTCCATTCTGAAAAGATGAATTCAATAACTGCAATGGAATACTCTAAAATTAAGAGTGAGTTGTTAAAATAAAATTAATTCCATAAACGGGCCTTTTTATTTTTTTGCAAACTGGTGTTCTCTGGCAGGAAACAATTTTATTGTATCGAGCGAAAAAGAAACTAGACGTTCTTCGCGAAAACATGCCATTCCTACTGCGGCCATCTCAGAGTTTTTAAAATTTACAATTAATAGGAGAGAATTTTATGTTTAAATTATTAGTCGCTGCCACAATGACATTTGCAATTCCCGTAATAGTTAAGGCACAAGCGGAACTCAATGGGACATGCGTTTTACCAATCATTGTATCTAGCTCTGGAGGCCAAAGCCAAGGACAAGGCGCAGTTGGGATAAAAGTTGATTTTTCAAATCGATTCGCTCCCAGGGTCTATTGTTCAATTGGTTTTGGGAAAGCACCTGCTTCCTATTATGATCCTTCAACTGGAAACTTTTACTGCCATTATGAATACACTAACAACACTATGAATACAGAAACGAGATCTTCTCGCTGGGCAGGTGGTAAGTTAGATATAATTAATAAAGTAGGAGTCATTATTTCTTATGGATTTAAATCTGTCACAACGACATCGAGCGGTGGATGGTACGAACGCCGTGAAGATCTTGCTCCCTATCAAAGACCTGTATTTACTTTGAAGTAGAGATTTCAAAACGCGGGAATTGGTTTTTGGTATACCGGGATACTGTGAAAGGATCCGATCAGACAAACAGGACCTGGTACCTTTTGGTCAGCGTGATAGGATTTGAACCTACGACCTCTTGCACCCCAAGCAAGCGCGCTACCAAGCTGCGCCACACGCTGATGGTTGGAATTTAGCGAAACATTTGGCGGACGCGACGAATATCCATGGCCAAGTCTTCAAGACGGTCGTGGACAGCTTCGATTTTATTAACAACATGACTGATGTCTTTTTCTTTTTTTACATGAGCTTTAAGTTCACGCAAAGCATGTCTTGCTCCCTCAATTGAAAAACGATCTCGGTGCAAAAGTTTACGAATTAAAAAAGAATTTTCGACATCTTTGCGAGTGTAAAGGCGCTGATTATTAGAAGCCTTTTTAGGTTTTAAAATTTCGAATTCACTTTCCCAGTAACGTAAAACATATTGTTTTACTCCAAGCAGATCAGCGACATCACCAATTTTAAATCCCATTTTATCAGGTATTGAGTTGATCTCTTCCAAAAGCAAATCATCACATAAAGCCGCGGGTAAAGACAGATCGTTGCCTGAAACGACAACTGCTGCTTCTGCAAATGGCATAGCCGTAACCGCAGATGGGTTTGTGGTGTAAATCTCGATCTCTTGAGTTTTCCCAGGATTAATCATTGTCATCTTCATCATCCTCGTCTTTAAGATGAGCATACTCTTCACCGTTCAACATTGCTTTCAAAACTTGCGAAGGGCGAAATGTGAGAACTCTTCGCGCTGAAATCTTAATTTGCTCACCAGTTTGTGGATTTCGTCCAACACGCTCATTTTTCCCACGCACAACAAAGTTTCCAAAACCAGAGATCTTAATTTTTTCTCCGTTTTGTAAAACATCTTTCAAAGTTCCGAATACCATTTCGACTAGCTCAGAAGCTTCCTTCTTTGAAAAACCAATTTTTTGATAAACTTTTTCAACGATGTCCGCTTTTGTCATTGTTGATTTGCCCAAATTTTGACCAGCCATAATGGACCAACTCCTTAGAAAATCTGTTCAGTCCCAATTGAACATCAGCAAGCCATTGAAAACAATAAATAATTTATCGTAACGACAGATCAAATTGCAGCTTTAGACCTTCTATAATTTTATTCTGAACCTCTTGGATCTGTGCATCTTGCAGCGTGGCATGAATATCTTGAAAAATAAGCCTGATAGCCACTGACTTCTTGCCAGCTTCCATTTTATCGCCTTGGTAAACGTCAAACACTTCGCTGTGGCTCAGTAAGTTTCCACCTAATTTTTTGGCAGCTTTTAAAACTTCATCCACCTTTACTGTTTTTGTCATAACAAAAGCAAAATCACGCTCGACCATAGGAAATTTCGAAACTGGTAGGAATCTTAACTGTCGAGGTTGACCCTTATAAAGAGCTTCTAAATCAATTTCGGCAACGGCCGCGGAACATCTCACTTTGTTCTCTTCCAACCAAACGGGATGAAGGCTGCCTAAATAACCTAGTTTTTTGCCCTCAACAAGCAAATGGACAAACTGCCCCATGTGTAAAAAATGCGGAACTAATCCTTTGTCCTGAGGAGTTTCCCAGCTGTAAGCCTGAATTCTAAGTTGCTTTAAAAGACTCTCAATGGCCGCTTTAATTTCAAACACCAACGGTGCATTTGTATTTTTATTCCACAAGTTTTCAGGATGCCCCCAAGCTAAAAGTGACAAACGATTTTGTTCGTAAGCTTCGCTCGACGGCTCTTTTGAAAAACATCTTCCGATTTCGAACAAACGACCCGATTTGTTTCCATAGTGAAAATTGGTCAAAAGATTTTTTGTGAGTCCAAAAGTCAGCGTTGATCTCATTATATTTAAATCTTCGTTCAAAGGATTAAGCAGTTGAATAGGCTCTTCAGAAATCTTCAATCCCGCGGCGCTGATTGGGCTGACTGATCCTAAAAAGTTTCGCTCTTGTTTGCCCGACACAAAGGCAAAGTTAAAAGCCTGATAGTAAGATTCCTTAATCAGAGCTTTCGATACCTTCAAATCCAAGAGATAATTTTTATCATGAGCCAGCGGCGCCTTATTGAACTCAGGAATACGTTCAGGAATGTGTTCGTAACCAATCAATCGAGCATACTCTTCCACCAAATCCATTTCACCCTCAAGATCGAAACGAAATGAGGGCGGAAGAACTTCAAATTTTCCAGAACTTGAGGCTTTGATTTGGCAACCTAAAGATTTCATAAAATCAGTAAATATTTTTTCCTCAGCAGCAAAACCCAAACGATCTGTCACTGTTTGCAATTCCAGGGAAATCCAAGATTTTTTTAAGGGTTCAGGATAAAAATCATGGGGTTCGTTAAATGCTTTTCCACCCGCCACTTTTAAAATCAATTCAGTGGCACGATCACTGGCCCGCAAGGCCCCGTCCGAATCCACTCCCCTGCTAAAACGATAGGCTGAATCAGTCTCGATGCCATGTTTTCGCGATGTTTTACGAACACTCATTGGATTAAAATAAGCAGCTTCCAGAAAAATATTTTTTGTCGTATCGGTCACTCCCGAATTTTTACCGCCAACCACCCCAGCCAAACAAAGAGCTCGCTCTGAATCACGAATGGTGAGCTCATCACCGAGTAAAGTGATTTCCGTGCCATCCAATTTAATAAATTTTTCTTTTGCACTCGCTTTTGCGACAATGACTTTGCGACCTTGAATTTGATCGGCGTCAAAAGCATGCAAGGGCTGTCCGAGCTCCATCATTACATAATTTGTCACATCAACAATGTTATTTATCGAATTCATACCCAAAGATTCAAGTCGATTTCTGAGCCAGTCAGGACTTGGCCCTACTTTCACATCGGAAATTAATCTTCCCGAGTAACGAGGGCAAAGATCTGCAGATTTCACTTCCAACTTCATTTCACTTTTCGTCGATGTAGCATCAACTGAAAATTCAGGTGTACGGTGTTTAAGCTCTTTTCCCAAAAGACAAGCAAGCTCTCGGGCAAGGCCATAGTGGCTCAAAGCGTCCGCACGATTCGGAGTCACTTTTAAAACCATCAAAATATCGTTTAAGCCTTTGTATTCTGAAAAAAGTTTTCCCACCGGAGCATCTGTTGGCAAAATCAGCAAACCATCATTTTCTACAGGCAAATTCAATTCTTTTGCAGAGCAAAGCATTCCCGCCGATTCAATTCCTCGAATCGTTGAGTTTTTGATTTGAAAATTTCCGGGAAGTACGGCTCCGGGTAAAGCAACGACGATGCGATCACCCGATTTGTGATTTTGCGCTCCACAAACGATTTGGTGAACAACACCTTCACCCGTAGTGACTCGGCATAAACTTAATTTATCTGCATTAGGGTGTTTTTCTTTTTCTAAAATCAAACCAACAACAACGTGGGCATAATCTTTAGTTTTGTTAATAACTTCTTCAACTTCAAGTCCCGCTCGAGTTAATTTTTCTGCAAGCTCTTCGGGCTTTTTCATTTCATCTTGAATATCAACAAATTCGTTAACCCATTTTAAACTGATTTTCATAAATTCATCTGCCTTAAAAATCGAATGTCGTTTTCTGGTAAAAGCCGAATATCCTCGATGCCGTACTTAATGATCGCCATTCTCTCGAGACCAAAACCAAAGGCAAAGCCTTGCCATTGAGGATAATTAATTTTAGCAAATTCAAAAACTTTAGGATTGATTAAACCAGCTCCGCCAATCTCAATCCAACCGCTTTGCTTGCAAAGACTACAGCCTTTTCCTTTACAGATCGGGCATTGGCAGTCCACTTCTGCGCTGGGTTCGGTAAAAGGAAAAAAACTTGGTCGAAAACGAGTTTTCAAACCAGGTCCAAAAAATTCACTGACGAAAAATGAGATAGTACCCTTTAGGTCAGCCATGGAAATTTTTCGATCCACACACATTCCTTCGATTTGATGAAAGTGAGGCAAATGTGAAATATCGCTGTCACAACGAAACACAGAACCAGTTCCAATAATTCTTAAAGGCGGAGCTTCACTTTCGAGCGCATGAATTTGGATCGGGCTGGTATGAGTTCGTAAGACATGAGTCTGATCTATAAAAAAAGTATCTTGCATGTCCCGCGCCGGGTGATTTTGCGGAATATTAAGTGCTTCGAAATTATAATAATCTCTCTCGATCAAGGGCCCCGTTCGCAAACTGTATCCCAGTCGACTCATGATCGTGAAAATTTCTTCCATGACAGAATAAACCGGATGAGGTCCTCCTTGTGGAGTGCGGGTCGCAGGAAGTGTCATATCCACTTCCTCTTTCTGCATTTGCTCTTCAATTTCCACATGTTTTAATCGGACTTCGGCTTCGATATAAGCTTGCTCAAGTTTTTGTTTCGCCTCGTTCACTTTCTTTCCAAACAAAGGTTTCTCTTCTTTGGAAAGACTTCCCATCTCTTTCATGATCTCGGTTAAAGATCCACTTTTCCCAAGAAATCGGACTTTTTGATCATAAAGATCTTTCGAGTTTTGTGCGTTTTGAAAATGCTTAAGGGCATCGCCTTCGATTTGTTCTAGTTTTTGGTATGACATATTCACAATATCCTTGAGATTTCAGCTATTTTCAACCATTAATGAGACCATGGCTCATAAAAATAAAAGTAATGAATCGCCCTATAAAACCAGGAATCGCACAGGGCCCAGAACTCATTTTGGAAAACACAAAAAGCCCGAGGTCATTTACGAATTAAACGAAGCTAATGACCGCTTGGCTGATATTTTTCATAATCATGATTTTAAATTGGTTAACCATGCGCAAAGAATGAAGCTAGCGCAATTTTATCGCCTTTTAATGCAAAGCCAAACTAAGGAAAACTTCACTCGATTGTTAAAATTGCGTGACATCGCTATAAAACATTTTATTGATAGTCTGCTTATTCTTGACCATATAAATCTGCAATTTCCCCTGTTGGATGTGGGCACCGGGCCGGGCTTTCCAGGAATTCCCTTGAAAATTGTCATTCCAGATCAAAAAATTATTCTTGCCGAAGGTGTGCAAAAGCGAGTCGAATTTTTAAAATTAGTTCGCAGTGAATTGGATTTACCTAAATTGGAAATTATTGGACGAAATATTAATTCCGAGTTCCTGTACCCCGTCCAAGGCGTCATCACCCGCGCGGTTGAAGACATCAGCAATACTCTGGGCAATGTAATTAATTGTCTCGAGCTCAGTGGTAAAGTTTATTTCATGAAAGGACCTGGTGTTGATCCCGAAATCCACAAGGCCATTGAAGCCTGGGGCGAATATTATTCCTTAGATCGCGATATTACTTACAGTCTGCCAAAAACACCACACCAGCGACGATTGGTTGTTTTTGAAAAGTTCAAGCATCGTGAAATTGAGGACCAAGAATGAAAATAAGTTCCAGCCAAAATGCAAATTTTAAATTTTGGAAAGAGCTGAAATCTGCAAAATCGATTCGCGAATCTCAATATTTTTTTTTGATGGGCGAAAAAATAATTAAAGAATTTTTATCTTGGCCAGAAAAAAATCCTTCACGAAAAAAATTTGAACTTACTGCCGAGATTTTTACGGAATCTCATCCCTCAGTGACATCTTCAGAAATTAATAAATATGAACTTCCAAATGGCTTATTTAAAGAGCTGGATGTTATCGGCACGGGATTTAATCTTTTATTACTTAAATACACTTCCTTTGAAAAATTTAATTTAAATTCAGCTCCACAGGGTCTAGAAGTCCTTTCACCCTTAGGTGATCCTGGAAATATGGGGGCATTAGTTCGTAGCGCCCTGGCTTTTGGGGTAAACAAAATTATTCTAACCAAAGAAAGTTGCCACCCCTTCCATCCTCGCGCCCTAAAAGCTTCGGCTGGCGCTAGCCTTTTGATGGATTTTGCACAAACTGAAGAAAGTTTTCTAAAAATTCCAATTCAAAGTTACGATTATTTTTTGGATCAAGATGGAAAAGATATTTTCACTTTTGCTTGGCCACAAAAGCTAAGATTATGGGTTGGGGAAGAAGGACCGGGAATTTCTGAATTGTCTGCAAAAAATCCTCAACAGATTTTAAGTATAAAAACCCAAGGTGTAGAGTCTTTGAATGCCACTGTGGCTGCTAGCTTAGCCATCAGTCAGTGGTCAAGAAATCAACCTTAGGCACTTCCTTTTTTATAAGTTAGGAATTGTTTGAGTAACAGCTGTAGCACTGTCGCCCTGGCCGAAACCATTGATTTCACCAACCCTACCAAATGATTGAATATTAGCTCCCATTTTTCTCGCAGCGGTTAAGTGAACCGAGGCTAATGAGGCACCCGCCAAATTAAGAACTTTACCATTGCTTTGAATTGTACCGCCACCTTTTCCAGCTAAGATCAGTGGAATATCTTCAAGATACAGTATACCTCCGATTGGTCTAGTATGTCCGTGTTCTCTGGCGTTTCCGAAATTAGCGCCTAAAAAAACCATGCTGTTATCAAGAAGAGTGGCTCCATTAACATCAGAAATTTTAGACATTTTATCGATCATGTACTTCAAGCGCCCTACATACCATTTGTTGATAAGACGATAAGTGTTGTCACCCTTGTGACTAAATTCATGCTCACCACCGCCGGCTTTAATAATGTCGTTAAGACCGATTTCGTCCATATGCAAAGGCGCCGTAGCCTTGATTCCACCATCGATAAAAAATTGAAATGTCGACACGTTTGTGCGCCCACACTGAAAAGCCAGAATTATAAGATCCATCATCGCCTTCGTCCATAGATCATAACTATGAAAGGCCACATCCCTCGGAGCTCCCGTAATCGGACAGCTTAATGGTTGTGGTGGTAGCGGCATAGTTGCAGCTGGTAATCTTTTTTCGACTTCGCGAATGCTTTCAAGATAAGCGCCTAAACGTATTTTATCTTCAGCACCCAGTTTATTATTAAGAGATTGAGCTGAAGCTGAAATTCCATCCAAAATACTCTTTTTGGGTCCAATTTTATTCATGTCAACACTTGCACCGCTCACCCCGTAGATAGCAGCAAAAACATCTTTTACCCTAGTCATTGGCTCAACGGCCACATTTCCTCTCCACGATATTCGACCAGAATATTTACTACTTAAGTTCAATGCGGGGAAGTCACCACCTTCGAAGGGTGATTTAAGAACTAATGAATGAAGAGAGCCTTTCGTCTGAACTGCATCAGCAATCACCTGATCTATACTCATTTGTGGCGCACCAATAGCGTAATCCAGCCGTTCAGTAGTAAAGCCAACGCCCTTTGCTCTTGCTTGAGTCAAAATCCCCGCTGTGACAGTTGAGTGAGCTCCATTTCCGACATCACCATTATAGTTTTTCACACCATTTAGAACTGTAACCTGATTCTGCACTGAAGCTAATGGTGATAAAACATCGTTGTAATTCCATGTGCCTGGCATTGTCCCATTCGGAAAAGTTAAAAAAGCATATCGCTTTAAGCTTGCAGCCTGCGCGTTTGCTATTTGTGGCCACATTGACTCTAAGAACGGAAGAAAAATTGTAACTCCGGCTCCTTTCAAAAAGGTCCGGCGTAAAATTGGCTTTTTCATTACTTTGATCCTTCCATTTTAAACGAAACATCATTTACAATCGAAAATATTAACTCAGAAAATTTTGATGTACTTGAAACCGACTGTATTCCAACGTTTACAGCCTTACATGTTTCATCACGACTGACGAGCATTTTACCAAGAGCATAAGTCATTAAGTTTTTACTAATACAATATTTATAGTTTTCATCTTTAGCAAGATCCTGAGTAAGCTCTTTAGGACTGGTGTATCTTCTGCCATCTGGCAGAATTGTTAGATTATCTACGGCGCTTCCGTCGGGCATCTGGTTTCGCACAGTTCCGTAGGGTCCAAAACCTTCAAGGATAAAACCATAAGGATCCATCATTCGATGACAGCCTACACATGAAGAATTTGCTAGGCGTGCATTACTGTGCTCGCGTGCCGTAACCAAGCTTGCAAACGATTCTGGTATTTGTAAATTGTCTGGAACCGGTGGAGGTGAAGCACAAATAAATTTGTCAAGAATCATATGTCCACGTTTAACAACCGATGTTTCACTAAGACCCGAAGTCACGGTTAAAAAACTTCCCTGTCCTAGCAACCCCCGACGCTCAGTCATTGATATGTCTGTTTTAGTAAAGTTAGTATTGGGTGCTCGCGTAATCCCATAAAAACTAGCCAAACGATCATTTAAAAAAGTGTAATTTGCATTAACTAAATCTAAAGGACTTTTATCGTTCAAAATAACTTCTTGTAAAAAGTATTTAGTTTCGTCGATCATATCTGTTCTTATCTGACTGGTAAATTGCGGAAAAATTGGCAAATTAGTTGTTCGACCATTTAGCAGATCAAGATCCAACCATTTGCTGGCAAATCCGTTCACAAGATATAACGCCTTACTTGACTTCAGCATACGCAAGGTTTGAGCTTTTAAGATTTCGGGATTCTGGAGTGTGCCCAAATCAGCTAAGTTCAAAAGCTCATCGTCAGGAATAGTACCCCATAAAAAGAATGACAGCCGAGAGGCTAGTTCATGAGCGCTTAAATTTCGATTTGAACTGGATGTAGCGCCATTAGCTCCGACCGAAAAGTAAAGATACTCAACAGACGAAATTGCGGTACGTAATACCACTTTAAGTGCTGCTTCGTGGGTGTCGCCTGCCGTTCGACGAATTTGATAAACCGAAAGAAGTGCTTGCGTATCCGCAGTGGTAATTTTTCGGTGATAGGCTTTTTTAATAAATTTATTAATCACCTGCGTGGCACATGCTGCATCTGCTGTTTGACATATAAGAATTAAACTGCGGCTAGAAGCATTCAGAAATGCCTGATTAAGTAAGGCTTCTGATTCATCTATTACAATGTTCAAAAATGAGAAAGAAACAGTAAGTGCTGACGCATTATTATCAAAACCTAACACGCTGGCATCTAGAGGTAGTTTATCGCCCAATTTATAATCTACGCCAAATAGATCATTAATTGAGTTATTAATTTCAGTACGGCTAAGGCGCTTTAGACCTACATATATCGGTTTCATCTTAATTGCGGGATCTGCACATAATTTAGCTGATGCGCTCGATCCTTGAACAGGACTCAAGGGAGATGACAGACTTGCCTGCTCATTTATATAAGTAGGTAGTTGGCTTGTCTGGAATACTGGCGCGCAGTTTCCATATAAGAATAACAGACACCCCATTACGATTAGATAAATTGTATATCTCATCACGCCCCCAATTAAATCATAACTGGGACGCAATTACTGGTCTACATTAGACACATTTTTTCTCATAATGAGATGGTAAAACAGTGAATTAACTCATTTTGAAGTTCTACAAGTCACTTCAGATGAAGTACTTGAGTAGAAGAAATATTTTAAAATTTGGCTACCATTCGTATCATGAGCTCAAAGCTTAACCGAACAGTATTGGCCCCGAGGGCAGGGGGCGACGACGGTGGCGGGGGTTTCCTCAATGGTGGTGGCCCTAAATACGGCCAAGGCTACTTAGAGTATTTGGAAAAACCCTGATAGTTTCGTTACACGAAGATTGGACGGGGCCCTAGGAGTAGGCTCTGGAACAGAAACCCCACCAGGTGGAGAGAGGGTAATGGTATAAGCACTATTACTATCATAACCAGCAAGTGATATGATAATTTGACCACTAGAAACAGTATAGTCTGTATAATAGTTTTTTGTGTCGGGATTAATCAGACCTTGAGGGGCTGACATCGTATTCTTTCCAAAATTAGCAATTCTCTGAACGACAACACGTACTTTGCCTCCGCTAGGAAGATTTGAAGCTGCGCTGATATTTTTAACAACAACATCCACAGATGTCGGTGGAGTCACAGATTTATAATCTCCACCAACCAGAATTCTTGCAACACGCGCTCCGGAATTTAATCCAGCAACAGCGTCAGTACGTCCCTGACGTGTAACATCTACCAATGTGCCTGTGATATCAGCGTAAAACTTATAAGCCCACCACTGAGAACGAGGTAATTGAGTAGCATTTGTCAATACCCCATCAAGAGAATAGTTTCCGCAATTACCGCCATTAGTCACAATTTCAGACTCTGGCCAACAAGCATGTGAAGCACTTTCAACACCTGAACGCTGAATAGCCGCAATATAACTGACAAGGATGGCTGGTGTAGGTATAGCAAAAGGCATATACTCATTGATTGATATGGCCGGAATTTTAATTCCATTTGCTGTCATAAACTGGTGAACTGTAGAAACATTTCTAGTCAAGGCCTCCGCACCTTCAAACTCATGCCATGCTAGTATATCTGGAAGAACATTACGGCCAGCGGCATCGTAATGGTCTCTGGCATACAGAAGAAAACTATTCAGACCAGTACCCTGATTCCCAATAAACGCATAGCTTGGCCCGACTATTATAGCATTTGGATCAATAGAGCGGATTTTCCGTACCGTACGCGTCCATGTTTCATGAAACTGATCTCTTCCGGCAGTGGTATTAAAACCTCCAACGGCAGGATTCCAATAATTTGTCGAATCTGGCTCATTCCAAATATCCCAATGCAGTTTCAAACCCCTATTTTTTGCAGTTTGGACGGTAGTGCCAACAAAATTGAGCCATTCAGTCCAATCTCCTCCATCACCTGGAAAAGGTGCTCGCCACCAACGACCCCAAGACAACATAACTTGACAGGTTGCCCCTAAAGCCCTGGAACGAGAGTCTGTATCAAAACAATTTTGAACATTGCCACGAAACATCTTAGGTTTTAGTGGATCTACTACAGAAGCTGGAGGATTGACTGAACTGATATCGCCTAAAAATCCCGTACCAACATTCCTTGCCACTCCTTTATTGACGGCAAGATCTATTGTGACCGTTTCTGCCGCCGACACCTGAGCAAGAGGAATTCCGATCATCATTAGAAAAACTAAGTTCCAGATCCAGCGAATATTTAATACTTGTAAGAAAAGGAGACTGAAAACACAAATAAGCAAAGTAACTAAACTTTCATATGACGACATAATTTTCCCCGATAAACCCCACCAAAATCTCCATACGCAACAGCAGGGTAAGACTGATTGCATATCTCGTCGCACCGCCAATTTAACAGTAACTGGGACGCAATTATTGGTCTACTTTAAATACATTTTTTCTCATAATGAGATGGTATTATTAAAAACAGTGAATTAACTCATTTTGAAGTTCAGCAGGAACTGGCTGATTCCACAAACTCAGAATATAACCACCACCACCTGAGCCCGTTGGTTTTACACTGGCGGCACCATGGGCTTTTAACATGTTCATATGAACACTCACCTCACCTTTGGCCAGTCCCCAGTCTTGAAAACAAGAAGCCGCTAAATCCATAGCTTGTTTTAATTTTTCAAAACCTTCGTTTTTAGATACAGAAAGAGCATTCCCACATTTCTCAACTGCTATCTTCATCCTCTGATCAATTTCTGTTGCTTTACTCGGAAACTTTTCAATTAAACTTTTAACCTGGTTTACGCATTCGTAAGTTATGCCCTTCTGACCGCAAAAAGAAATGTACAATTCAGGATTCCATTGTGGTTCAAAAAAATTTCGATGACCACCTTTAGTGTAGATCAATGCTCGCTCTTCAGTAACAACGGCGATATCCACTCCACTACTTTCACCATGAAAAAGATTTTCTAATTGTCTGGCAAATTCATGCTTTTCAGAATCAGAGACTAACCCTTCCGATTGAAACCAACGTGTTAAAGCTACACACAAGGATGCCGAGGCTCCAAGCCCTGCACCAATTGGAAGATTACTGCTGATTTCGACAACGCCATGAAAATCATTCTTCGAAATTTTTTTTAGTTCAAAAGACTTTTCTAAAACATCACGAAATAGAAGTTCCAGTTCTGCGCCGTAACTACCATGAAGCTTCAATTCTAATCCAGCAACCGATGCCCCAGGAACAAAACGAAAATGTAAATGCCGAGATCGCAGAGGAAAAACCAAAGCCGGACAATCGCGAAGCACTGCGTGTTCACCCGCTAAAATCCATTTTCCAAACGTACGAGTTTCAAAAGCTTTCATCAATGAACCTTCGAGCCGAGTTGAATTCTTGGTTCAAACTCAGCCTGCCAGCTTTGTAATAAGTCTTTATCCTCGTGGCGAAAGAGGGCGTGAATATTTGCACCAGCATCCAAGGTAATAATTGGTCCACATCCTTCTTTTTTCCAACGAGATTGCATTTTTTTAAGCGTTTGTTTTACTTCCTCGGTTAAATAAGTAAATGCGGGCGTACTTGTGTGAAAAAGCTCGTGCATGTCCCAAAACTCTTCCCAACATATCTCGTAACTTTTTGTCCAGTGATGTTCTTGAAAAGAAGCCAATAATTCACTCATGCGTTTTTCGGCACGCTCTACGCGTGAACGTCCATTTGAATCTGTTTTAAAGAGTGGGCTTTGCACAACCCGGGAATGCGCCTCGGAAGAAGAAACTTTTTTGACTCCACTCTCAAAAATGAAAACATGATGATTTAATTTTTGAATGGGTAACTTTATTTCACGCGCACTTTCTTCATCCCAAATCGCCCATGGAGAAAAAAATGAACGGCACGATGAGCCTGAACCCTGGCGACTTAATGTCGACAATCCTTCATCGGAAATTTCAAAACTAACATCCATCGATTTTTTCAAAGCATAAGCCGCTCGAGTTAAAGCTGCGAAACTAGAGGCGCTACTTGCAAGGCCAGCGTCAGATGGGAAATTATTCGCAGAAGATATTTTGTAAAAGCCATCCAATCCCAAAGCTTTTTTCATTAAATTGAAATGTGATAAAAATTTTTCTTTACCTTTACTTGAGAGTTCAATTCTATGAAATTGATTGCCGATTAAAGGTCGCCATTCATCAATTGGCGATGTGTTTTTCTCGACCGTCACTGTCGTGCGAAAATTTTCCAAAGCGTAGGATAAGGAACTATTTGTCGGAGTATTGGAAGAAGAATCTACTTTTCCCATGTATTTAATCAAAGCAATATTGGAAGGTGCCGAAACTTCAATCACGAATCAACTCGCGATTGATCGAAGTTTCATAAGGCAGAATCTCTAAACCAGAACTAAAGGTTTCAGTAGTTGCGACGATTTTTAAATTTTTGCTTAACAATTGGGACTGAACTGACTTCTCTTCGTCTGACGTTAGGACGCAAAAAATTACGTCCGCACCGAGCGCGCCGCAACCTTTTGCAGCAAGCACTCCCGACCACGATCGAATTTCTCTTACGATAGCCAGCGTCGCTGGGCTCGCCAAACCTAATTGCTCAAGTTCATTTGAATAATTATTAACCGATTTTATCCAGTGATCTAAATTCATTGTTTTGATGGACGATCGTGCTTGCTGTAAAATATGAAATAATTCATTTGAGTTAAAATCATTCAAATCTTGCAAATGAGTATGCGTCGACAGTTTATTCCCAGTTGCAATCAGGTAACCAATTAAATTAGGCCATGGCCATTTTGTTTTTTGGATGTCCCATGTTTTTGAATCGATCCAGTTAAAGCCCCCCGCAAGTTGAATGACCAGATCAGCGCCACTGGGTGCACGTCCTTCAGAACCAGCAGCAAAATCACGATATTCCGAAATCATCGATTTTATCCGCTCTGGCTCTAAAAGTTTCGACCGCGATTGGCTATTCACAATGCATTCACGATAAGCCCACAACCCCAAGTATTGAGCGGTCGAAGCGCCAAAACCACCCTGCCCAAGTAAAGGATCAGAAAATTTAATTTCTAAATTTTTAAATAATTCAAAATTGCTCTTTAAAAATTTTCCTGCCGGAGAACTTTCGTGGAATAAAGATAAATTTTGTACTGATTCATTTTTTGTGCGAAAAAAAAATTCAAAATGAGGCGTCGTCGCGGCTCCCAAGCAAAGCCCACCATCTAATACTGCGTATTCGCCTAAAATAAAACTTTTGCATGGAATTCGAATGCGCAGGTCCACAGTTATTCCAAGTTTAAGATGTTGTTAGTTTTTGATCGCGAATTTCTTTAAGAACCTCGACGGCATGACTTAAGGAAATACGTTTTCGGGTAAATAAAATTTCTTCAAGTTTTTTTTGCAACTCGGGAATTTCATTCTCACGCGCCCCAGCGCCGAGGCTCAAATTTTTAATATGAAGTTTCATGTGTCCTTCAATGATTCCGACTGTTGTTAAGGCTCGCAAAGCCCCAAGATTTTGCACCAAGCCCACCGCTGCAATAACCCGCGAAAGATCATTGGCCGATTGAACATTCAGTAAGCGCAAACACATCGAAGCCGTGGGATGCAATGTTGTAACCCCACCTACGGTACCAACAATCACTGGGGCTTCGAAAACTCCAACTAAATGTGAGTTCACTCTCTCCCATTTCGTAACCGAACGATATTGTCCGTCTCTGGCTGCATAAGCATGCACTCCAGCTTCAACAGCTCTCCAATCATTTCCCGTGGCAATTAAAATGGGATCAATTCCATTCAACACGCCTTTATTATTTGTCGCCGCACGATAGGGATCTTGTTGAGCAAATAAAGAAGCTTCCTGAATTTTTTCAGCAAGCTCGGCATCAATGTTTTTCAAAACAACAGTTGCGCGAGTGATTTTTGAATCAACTAAATTAGAAAGAATACACATCGTCACATTTTCGCCAGTTAATCGCTCGATCGGGTCCTTCAAAAACTCACAAACTTGATTAATGATATTCGCACCCATAGCATCGCAAGGATCCATATAAATATGGATAATTCCCATCGCGCCACCCTCTGGTCGTGGCACCGAACGCACCTGAATATTTTTAACTCCGCCACCACGACGAACAAGACCAAAGGCAACTTCTGTATTTACATTTGCAATCAACTGAGCTTTATTTCGATTCAATATCTCAGAGAATTTTTCAAAATTTTTAATTTTAGCACATTGAATTTGGCCGATAATTTCATTACCGATAACTTCAGTAAATATCGTGCCATTTTCCCGCACCCATTTTGCTGTCTTGCTTGCCGCTGCGACAATGGAAGTTTCTTCGACGGCCATGGGAATTAAATAATCTTTGTCATCAATACGAAAGTTTGTAGCTACACCCAGTGGCAATTGAAAATATCCAATAACATTTTCAATAAACTTTTCACCAAATGAAAAATCCTTCAGTCCACCATTGGCTAAGTATTGAATATCAGATTCCTGCAAAAGTCCGGTGCCAAGAAGAGCTCTTAATCGCTCTTCACGATTTAGCCTCGAGAATCCTTTGAAAGTTTCCGAGAGAGATTTTTCCATTTCCATACCTTTTTCCTTTTCAATTCATTCACACTTGCGCAACCTGTGCAAAAGAGCGCAATTTGCAATTCCCGCTGAAAACGAATTGCTAAACGATCTAAATTATCAGCACATTTATCGTCAGCTGACATTTTGAATTTCATTTGATCATCTGTTTCACTCATCGCCAAAAGCCAGGGCCGTGCCATTCCAACAAACTCAGCACCAAGACTCATTAATTTCATGGCTTCAAGACCATTTCGTACCCCACCTGATGCCCAGATTTGGCAGCTCACATTGACTTCCTTCGCACTAAGCAAACTATCCACAGTGGAAAGTCCCCAGTCCGCAAAGCTTTCACCAATTTCTTTACCAATCTCGTCTTCATCATATCTTAAAGTTTCAACCCGACCCCAGTGTGTTCCACCAGCACCACTGATATCGATCGCGAATACTCCGGCTTCGGAAAGACGCCGTGAAGTTTGCGGCGAAATACCACAGCCCACTTCTTTAACAATAACGGGAACACCAATTTGCGAGCACAATCTTTCTAAAGCCAACCAGCCACCACGAAAATTCGGGGTGCCTTCTTTTTGCAAACACTCTTGCAAAGAATTCAGATGAATAAACAAAGCTTGAGCTTCAAGATTCTCGACCAGTCGTCGAACTTCAGTAATCGAAGTCTCGATCACCTGAGAAAGCCCAAGATTTCCCATCAACAAAGCTTGTGGGGCTAATTTACGAATTTCTTTCCATTCTTTTCCTGCTTCTGCATCCTTCAATTCGCGTCGCTGCGAACCAACGCCCATCATGATTTGTCTTCTTTGGCTCAGCAAAGCGAGTTCACGATTAATTGCAAAAGAATCCGCGTGCCCAGCCGTCATCGAACTGATGAAAATCGGCATGGATAATTCACGTCCCAAGAACGAAGTGCGAGTTGTGACTTCGGCTAAGTTCATTTCAGGTAGAGCTTCGGGTATTAATTGAATTTGATCAAATTCACGAAAAGATTCCGATTGAGCATGTGAGCTCAAAGACCACTGAAGGTGGTCTTGTTTGCGATTCTCAAACTGATAGTTGAACTCGTCCATTGCAAACCTTCGATCATGTCTTTAAGTTTTTTCGCAGGCCGCTTTCACAAACCTGCGGAACTAAAACAAGAATTATTTCAAAGCGTGAGTGCAAAGTTGAGAGAAGGCCGACAAATCTTTCACTGCAAGGTCAGCCAAGTTTTTACGATCGACTGCGATTCCAGCTTTAAGTAATCCACCAATTAAACGTGAATAAGTCGTTCCGTTCATGCGAGCAGCAGCATTGATTCGCTGATTCCAAAGAACGCGAAACTGTCTTTTGCGCATCTTGCGATGTTTGAACATGTACGCCATTGCACGATCGTTCATTTCAACTGCATGAGTGTAGGTCCGAGAGTTCGCAGAATAGCGACCCTTTGCCATTTTTAATACTTTATTGTGTCGAGCGCGATTTGTTTTACCTGATTTTACACGAGCCATTTTACATCTTCCTTTTTAAATAAAAAAAACCAATTAAAAAACCAATAGTCGACGAGTTTGATACATGTTTGCATCATCCACATAAACCACTTCACCCAAATGTCTTTTTGGTTTTGAACTCATATGTGAATTCAAATGACGAAGGCGTGTTTGTTTTCTTTTGACTTTTCCACCAGCGGTAAGACGTAAGCGCTTTTTAGCGCCCGAATGCGTACGCGTTTTCATAAATCCCTTCCTCGAAAAGGCGTCAGGTGGATATTCATCGACCTGCTCTTTATGCCTTTTTCAATGCCGTTTTCAGTTCATCGAAGGATTGGTTTATGATTAAAGGCGTCTAAAATCAAGGGGAAAGATCACAGCCCAAGGCTTGATCATTAATCTCTGGATCTTGCGGTTTGCAGGCTCGATCAAAGCTTGAGCACCAAATTCGCACGTGAAAATGGTTCGAATGCTGCCGGTAGTGTCCCTCATCCACATAAAGACGCTTTAAGGTTCTTGCACCTAAGTTATTGTCATTAGGAGAGTTTATTTCGCCTAACTTAACAGCTCGCTGACAAATGGACTTTTTAACGATAGGATCTACAATTATTATGTTCACCATTTCTGTGGAAATGAGTTGTTTGAAAAGTTTCCATTGGTCATCCAGTAAAATATTGGGATTCAATTTATTCGAGTTTATGTCAACCACTGCTTCCATTGTTTGTGAGGGTGTAAAATAAGCAATATCTGCATCTAAACCATTTTGATGGCTCACCTGCCCCATTTGCGGCCCCCCATGCCTAGAGGTAATGTTGCCAATAGAAAGAACCTGGCCAGGTACATGGTCTCTCACCCATAAACCCATTTTTTGGATAAGCTGAATCATGTCCCAAGTCCCAAAATATTTTTCGCCCTCAGTATTTAAAAGCTGAAAGCCCGAAGTTCGGCCTAAACGATTAAAAACTTCCAACAAACTGGATGCATTTTGCAAGCGACCAGGTCCTTGGTTTCCCCCGAGTCCTCCAATAGCTTGATTCACAGGTCTTCCTTGTTTAGGCTTTGTAGCCGCCGGCTTGGGAGGCGAAGAGGGCGGCTGAGGCTTTACCGGTGCACGTGGGGCCGGCAATGGTTGCTTTGCGGGTGGTTTTGGTGAGGTTGGTGGTGTCGGTAATTTCTGTGGCGGCTGAGCTTGCTCTTGAGTTTCCTGGCTAATAAGAGGAAACAATTCAACGATATCTTTACTGGCATCCCCGACAAAATACCCAGCTTGTCCTTCGGTCACGGCCTCAGCGGAAGCTGCGCTTTCTTTAGCTTCAGGGGAGATTTCTTTTTCATCTTTGTCTTGTTTATCTTGATCATTTTTCTTTTCAGAAGAAGCCTCTTGTTTGGGAATCAACTGCTCCGTATAAAAAGTCCCTTGATCTAGGTAATAAAAATCGATGAAAAAATTTCCGCATTGAGTTTTGTTTTCATTGGAGGACAAAGAATAACAAGTCGCCCGAGCTTTTAATTTTTCTGCAAAAGCAGATTTCGAATCAGTTACGATCAGATCGATTAAACCGTTTTTAATTTTACCGCTCATCGCGAAGTTTTCAGTCTGAGTATTAAATAATAATTGTCCTCGTAAAGTCATCTGGTCATCTTTAAAATCATAGGTCACTTTCGAGATACTTAAGCGCTCTCTCTCGACCTTATATTCCTTTTTATTAAGGGTAATATTTCGCGCATGATTATTGTTATTTTTGGTGCGACTTTTTACTCGATAAAATTGACCGACATCTTCAGCCACAGCATCGG
The DNA here is from genome assembly GCA_038043185.1 of Bdellovibrionota bacterium. Lineage (GTDB taxonomy): Bacteria > Bdellovibrionota > Bdellovibrionia > Bdellovibrionales > Bdellovibrionaceae > UBA5009. The sequence goes on along the minus strand of JBBTCO010000009.1, from coordinate 11,965 downwards.
GTGCGCCAGATTTTTTAGTCTGAGTTGGATCGCCCTCATGCAGAGCACTGCTTGCCACTGGGTTGGAATTAACTTTAAATTCCTTTCCACAAGCAATCATTAAGAACAAATAAAGACCCCATAGGGCGAGAATACGTGAATTCATGTGATCTTAATTAATTGCAGGAACTACGCCTATTCTGAATTTCACCGAACCGCTCTATTAAATCATTGGTTTGATCTCAGCTCCCTTGCTATATTCAAAGATAGCTAAGCTTTTTCCAGTGACAAAAATAGGCACTCCTTGGAATATATTTATTATGAATATAACTGCTTCCTCACTCTTTTCGGGATTGATATTTGGACTCATTGGCTTCTATCTAATCCGGGAATCTCGTCGTCGAGGAAATCTCTATTTTACGGTGATTGGCTTGGCTCTTATGATTTATCCCTATTTTTCCACAAATGTATGGATTGATTGGGGGGGCGGTTTTGGCCTTTGCTGGCTTGCCTATAATTTTCGGGACTATTAGGGCCTGTGCCCTAGAGAAAATTTACATATTTCTTGTCTTTTTACATCGCATCAAATGCAGGGGCTTCCTTTTATGGACTCTCACCTACAAGTGTGATAATCTCCGCGACTTGGGCACTATGAAGTGCGAAAAAATGAACTTAAACTTAACGATAAGGGGCTACAATGAAATTTCTTTTAACACTAATTACTGCAAGCGTTTTTGCTAGTGCTGCATTAGCACATCCTGGTCATGGCGGTCATGGTCGTCCTCCAGGTGGTTGCCATAATTGCCATAATGATGGCGGCGATATTCTTTTACTTGCGTCCACGACAGCTTTGTTTCTACTTACTCTTTCTCATGCAAGTGCCCCTCATCGATATGCTTTAATGGTTGAGGCTTCGCCTTTGGCTGCAAATTATTTAACTTCTGGACAAGGTTTGGATAATGCGACTTTGGTTGCAGCTATGCTTAATATAAAAGAAGGCAACCCTTCTTTATCAAATGATGAGCTCGCTTTAAGTGTAATCGAAGAAGCTAATAAGTAATTATTACCTGTTAGAATTCTGACACTGTTTAATTCAAATTAAACCACTAATATCGTCTCAACTATGAGACGATATTTTTTTATCATTGCCATGTTATTTGCATTTCAATCCGCCGAGGCGGGCACCTTTTCGATATTTTTTTTAAAGTATCCGGGACGTTATAATTCTTGGGAATTAGAAAAAATAGAGACCTTTCTGGCCGAAGCTGAATCCCTCCTACCTGCAAAAATGAAAAATATAATTGATGGGATCATTCCTGTGGATTTCATTAATTTCGACGAAGACCAACGCCAAGGATTAAAATCATTGCTTGTGCCGAAGTGTGGAGCTCAATCCGCCCAAGAAAATGGCCAACAAAGTTTTCAAGAATTAGCGCGAGTTAACTTGAATAGCAATCTTATCGAGCTTAACAGACTATTTTTAAATGAAATATTTTTGGGTCCAAAATTAAGTCAAAAATTTAATTGTTGACATCGCAACTTTTATAAGACAGCCGTGGCGTCCTTGCTTCACGAAGTGGGACATATTTTTGACAATAACGATAAAATCAAAGTCACATCGACCTTGGCTTTTCAAAGCTTAATGGGTTTCAAAGAACCATGGCTGTTTGGAAAAGCTAAAAGCAAAAATGCCTTACAAACTCGCAGTGCAAACCCTTATGAATTTGAAGATCTCATCGAAGCATTTGCGGTTAATCTGGAATATTTTTTATTAGATCCTGAATTCGCTTGTCGCCGACCAAACATCAATCAATTTTATGAAGAGCTTTTTCAAATAAAAACTAATCCGATTCGAAATTGTGAAGAAAATTACAAGGTCGTTGTCAAAGATTCTACGACAGGAAACAGCACGCAGTTTAACTTAAATCCAGAACGACTTTATGCGGTTGATTATCTTTTAGCGGATACCGGCAAAGAATTGATGAGTTTCTGGGGCCATTCCATGTTCAATTTGGTTTTTTGTGCTCCCGGAATTCCCATCAATGCAAAATGTCGAGAAGGGGCAAGTTTGCAGAATCATGTGGTGGTCAGTTTTCGCGCTAACTTAACAGACATTAAACTGAGTTATCTTAAAGGCATATTTGGCGGCTATCCTTCTCAGCCCTTTTTATTAAGCATGACTTCTATTATTCGTGAATACAATCGACTCGAAAAAAGGGACCTCATCAGCATACCACTTAAAATGACTGCCCAAGAAAAATTTAATTTTGTCGGTCAAGTTTTAGAAATGTATTCAAGCTACATGGGTGAATTTAAATTTTTAACAAACAACTGCGCCACCGAGACAAAAGACGTTATTAAATCAGTTGTGCATACGAATTCCGTTCAAGATTTGGGATACAGCACTCCAAAAGGTTTACTAAAAGATTTGATAAGCATTGGCTTAGTTGAAAAAGATTATAAAACAAAAGAATATAGTCGTTTTGATACTGTAAGCGAGAAGTACAAAGAGGCTTACGAAAAATTAACTCAAATTGCAGACCAACGTAAATTTAAAACCTATGATCTTGATGATTTCATCGAACTTCCGGCGGCTACTCGAAGTTCTTGGTATAATAAAATGATCCAATCTCAAGGCGATAAAAAACAGGCGATCTTGTTAGCCTTGCAAGTCGAACAAGATATTAAAGACCTTGAAAAACAAAGTTTCGAAAGATCTATATTCAAGACCTTGCTTGTGGCCATCGAGGAACCTGATAATTTCGAGAAGAAATTTAGTAAAACATCAAAGCAGATTCTGGAACGCATAACAGAGAATTTAAAGCGCAGTGAAAGATTTAGCCCTAATTCGACTGGCTATGGAATTTTTCTTCCCCATGATAATAACGACGGTGAATTTGAGCAGATCCTTGCAAAAAATAATCAGCGAGATCTTATCGACGATATTTCTTTTATAAGAAAAGAAGCTGAAAATATGTATTCTGAGCTGCATGAAGAAGTTCAAAATACCGGTAAAAATGTCGACTGGCTGATTAAATATTACCGCGAAGTTACAAAGAAGTAATTTACCTGAAATAAAGATTTACCTTAGTGAACCCTATAGATCGTTCCAGTTTGAATTCCCATAATTGATTTCTTAAATGCCTGCGCTACTTTTTCGCCATCGACAGGTAAAAAACCTGGAAAATAAGGCCCATAAGTTCCAACAGAATCTTTCAGCAAGGTTGGACTAACCACGTTGATTCTAAGCCCTTTAGGAAGCTCAAAGGCAGCGGCTTGGGCAAAACCCTCGATTGCACTATTAACCGTACTTGCGATAGCCCCACCAAGAATGAATTCCTCGCCAAGAATGCCTGAGATTAAAGTAAAAGAGCCCTTTTCATTTATGTAAGGCAAAGCTTGCTGTACCAACTTAATTTGACCCATTAATTTCGATTGAAGGCTTGTACCCCATTGTTCTGAGCTCAAAGCAGCCAGTGGAGCGAAGGCGACGTCTCCGGCCGCAATGGCTACAGCGTCGAAGCTTCCAATACGCTTATAGACACTTTCTATACTGGACGCATCTTCAATGTTCATTTGAAAATCTCCAGATTTTTTTCCTATACTGATAACTTCGTGTCCGGCTTCAGACATGACATTTTTTACATGCTTACCGACAGCCCCATTCGCTCCAACCAATAATATTTTCATAAATCCTCCATTGTGTTTTTTGAAAGATATAGTCCTAAATTTCAGTTGAATAAAGCGCAGTATAGAGACACATTGTCAACATATGGAAACAATCAATCACAATCTCGATGTCTTGGCAGCCTTTCACCAAGTCGCTTTAAACAAAAACTTCAGTCAAGCGGCCGAAACCCTTGGAACTTCGAAGGCCATGGTCAGCAAACAAGTCAAACAGTTGGAATCCTATCTGAGCGCACAACTTTTCCAACGAACGACCCGTCGTGTGACCTTAACCGAGGAAGGCCTGGCCCTTTTTAGCTACAGCCAGAAGATTTTTGATCTATCCAGTGAAGCCAGTAAAAAAATAAAGGACATTTCACAAGGCATGTCTGGAGTAATTCGTTTTTCGGCTCCAGTTTCACTGGGAGATGTCTTTTTCCCTGCGGTTTTATCTGAATTGAAATTAGTTTTGCCACAGGTCAGTTTTGAAATGGATCTATCTAATGACAATCGTGATATTGTAAAGGATCGAATTGATTTTGCCATACGTGCCTCTGAAAATCATTCCCCCGATTTAATCGCACGTCACCTGGGTCGAATCAAAGATGTGATTTGCGTCAGCCCTTCTTATTTAAAAAAGGAAAAAATTAATTTAAAAGATTTTCATCATCCCCGAGATTTACAAAACTACAATTGCATCTTGAGCTCGCTTAACAGTGCCTGGAACACCTGGACACTGACTAAAAGCACAGGGGACATTTGCATTGATGTGAGAGGCTCTTACTCAACTAATCAGTATCCTATGATACTAAGCTTATGTCGCAAGGGTTGTGGAATTGCCAAACTCCCTCGCTATCTTGTTTCTGAGGATCTCAATTCCGGAAAATTAGTGCAATTATTTGAAGACCATCAAATAAGCACACATCCCCTTTATCTGGTTTATTCACGTGATGATTATGCGACAAAAAAAAAGAAACTCGTTCGAGATGCGATACTTAGCTGGTTTAAACAGAATAAAGATTTTTTTGTTTAAAATTCTGCCTCAGTTTGATATTTATTTTTTTATCTAACCAACCAAGGTCCAGAAGACTTTTTTAGACCCAATTTTTCTTAAAATTATGCCGAAAATAGAAGGTACAAACTCTCGTTCGTTGTTAATGGAGGCCTTCTTGAAGTCTTGGATGAAAAAACTTGTTGAGCAATTTGAAGTTGAAACGAACAAGTCCAAAAATAATATTCCACCTGACCTGAATGAAGACCGAGCAACAATTTTGTATATGATCGATACTTACAATAAAAACCTATTTGAAGTCGATTCTCGTCCTGTTCGTCGTACGCGCGAGATAATGGATGAATTTTCAAAACAACTGATAAATCCTGATAAAATACGTGATGAAAAATTACTTTTTGAGTTTCGTCAATTTTTCTCGAGTTATCGGATCGACGAATACACCTATATTCAAAAGACTTTTGAGGATTTTAAAAAAATTATTTGGGACTTCGCGGATCAACTAGGGGAAGACCTGGTTGCCGAGAAATCACAGGATGAAGTTATTGAGCAAAATCTTGGCGAACTGCGCGAGGCCGTTGAATCCAATTCAATTGAAGATTTAAAGAAAAAATCCCGTGAATTTATTAATTTCTATATCGAACATCAAACCGTAAAAGACGAACGTCGTTCAAAACGAATGACTCTTATTCGAAAAAATTTAACCACTGTAAAAAAACAATTGCTTGATGCCAATCAATCCATGCGTTTGGATCATTTAACTCAGTCCTATAATCGCAAAAGTTTCGAAGAACAAAGTCAGAAATATCTTCAACTTTATCAGATCTCTAAAACTCCGGTCTCTTTACTGATGTTGGATATCGATCACTTCAAAAAAGTGAATGATACTTACGGGCATGATGTGGGCGATTTTGTGCTTAAGGAATGCGTGCGAATGCTTAAAGAAAGCTTCCAACGACCCGAAGACTTTGTCGCCCGGCTTGGCGGCGAAGAGTTTGCCGTTTTATTACCTGATTACCGATCTGAAGATGCTGCTGTAAAAGCTGAAGATGTTATGCAGAAAATTCGTAAAGAAGTTGTCATTCATGGGCCACATGAAATTCGTTTTACAATCTCAATTGGCATCTCACAGCTGCAAGACCAAGAGAACGTTGAACAATGGATGAAACGCGCAGATCAAGCCCTTTACCACTCTAAATCCAATGGGCGAAATAAACTCACTATCTCGAACCTTAAAAAAGTCAGTCAAGTCGCGTAGTTATTTCTAGAAATAGCACTCTCTGACTGTCTCATGTTGAGATTCTAACACCCCTGTTAGTAATTCTTAGACAGATAAAAAATTAAATACACCTTACACCAGAAGCAGCTTCATTAGCTGTTTTTTTGAATTTGAGTTGGCCCTGCTTTTTGCAATACCTCTAATCACTATGAAAAATTTAATTTTAATAACTTTGGGAGTAATCCCTTTAGGACTTTTATTGAACATCCCCTTGTCGAAAGCCGCAGTTAATTTACAAACTGGCGGGCTGGTCAAACATTTTGTCGATTATCGAGTTCGCAATCGCGACAAAGAACTTATTTTTGAACGCGTTTATCGCAGTCGTTCCTTTAGCTCAGGCTATTTTGGTTATGGGTGGTGTTCCGTATTTGATGAAAAACTTAAATTCATCGGTAAAAATGTTCAGATTGATTTTTGTAATGATGAATCGACAATCAATTTATCATTTAAAAAAGCCAATTTATGGCTATCACCTACTTATACCTTACGCAAAAATTCAAATGGATATATCCTGGAAAATAAAGAAGGAATATTGCGATTTTACGATTCAAGTGGTTGGCTAAGTTTTATTAAAAAAGGTCTCGAAATCACCCGATTACCCGATGGCACGCCTACAACTGTTTCCATTGGTTTAACAAAGTTCAATATTGAAATGAGTTTCGATGGACAAAAAATCATTCAAATCAATTCTAATAAAAAAATAAAGACAGAGTATTCTTATAAAAATAATCAACTCACCGGAGTGCTGCAAAATAATTCTTTAAAGCAAACCTACGTATATGATGAGGACGACAATTTGTTAGAGATAAAAAACTCGGGAAAATTGGAACAAGAAATTAAATATGACACAGTCAATGATCGAGTTGTGCAAATAAAGGATCAAGAACAATGTTCTCTCGTTTATCAGTACGATCAGCTCAATTCCTCAGAAACAATCACTCGCGTCCTTAAGCAGTGTGAAAAGAAACAAGTTATACTGGGTGAAACTCATTTTTGGTATGAATCACTATCAAAAGGAAAAGTAAATTTAACAAAATATGAAGCGAGGAAAAGATGAATTTTTCCCAACAAATGTTATGGCTTCTGACAATTTTGCTTTGTGCATTTTTATTTGGCTTGCAATCGGTCGCGCAAAGCTGCGATAGCACCAATGCACTGCTCGTCGCGGTTGTCGATACGGGTGCAGACCTAAGCCATAAAGATTTAAAAGATTGGATATGGACGAACCCTGGCGAATCAGGAATTGATAGCTCGGGAAATGATAAAGCAAGCAATCATATTGATGATGATGACAATGGATTTGTCGATGACCTCCATGGATGGAATTTTGTTCAAAACAACTCAGATGTGATGGACCATCACGGTCACGGAACTCACGTCTCGGGATTAATTAGCAAACATTGGCCGCCCTCGCTTGCAAAAAAATCTTGTCCAGTGATCCAATTGATGGTGATCAAGTATTTCGATCAAAGATTTACTGAAAATGACACCCTCGATAGCTCTATCAAATCATTTCGCTACGCCATCAATAACGGAGCAAAAATAATCAACTTTTCTGGTGGCGGCGCCAAAAAGTTCAAAATCGAGGAAAATGCCATTCGTTTAGCTTTGCAAAAGGAAATTTTATTGGTAGCAGCTGCCGGCAATGAGGGTGCAAACTCTGATAAATTTAAATTTTATCCGGCAGGATATATGCTACCAAATATTTTGTCAGTCTCGGCATTGGATAAAGGCAATCGACTTTTGAGTTCAAGTAATTATGGCCTTAAAACAGTCAAGCTGGCCACTGTCGGTGAAAATCTAAACTCTAGCCTCCCCGGTGGGATTTACGGCCCCATGACAGGGACATCACAAGCAACTGCCGTAACGACAGGAATTGCTGCATTGATTTTACATAAAAATCCTTGGCTAGATACTCCGCAAAAAATCATCGAAAGGCTTGTCAGGACGGCAAAAAAAAATCCAAGCCTGGCTTTAAAAATAGGTAATCTTACGCAACTGAATATCTTAAAATCCCTACGATCAGCCGATCGTCATACCTCAGCGTTTGGTCAGAAGATTGAAAACGCGATATTTATTCCAGAAAGAATGTTTTTAGATAACAATTTTACCGCCGACACTGCCAAAATTCCCAATGGTATTTAATTTGTTGAAGTTTGAACCATTATGTTTCATTGTAATTAAAAGTAGGCAATCATGTTCATAGAATTTAACCCAAACGATCCATTTCCGTTGTACAGCGCTATGGATTACAATTACGAGGATGCGAAGTCTCACTCAAGACAAGCTGATCTGTGGCTTAAATTAAAGACCCATCGTACGGAAAAGAGAATTCAAACCCGACTGCTTGTTCCTAAAACTCGCTGGGACGCTGAACAGAATGAGCCTAATGAATCATTACCGATGCACCCCGAACAAGAGTGGTCAGGACTGGCCGTGCAAACCTTGATGACCCCCTATTGGGAAATTCGTTCTTTGTTGAATATCTTGCCCTTGGAAGACAATCAACACATCGTCGACTTGGGCTGTGCTTATGCTCGGATGGGACACGTTATCGGCACTCACTACCCCAGTTTATTTTTTACGGGTTACGAGATTTCTTCCGAACGAGTCACTGAAGCCCAACGGATATTAAAACGATTTGATTATCCTCGTATTGAAGTTGTCCAACAAGACTTATCAGATCCTGAATTCGCGCCAGTACCAGCGGATTATTATTTTATTTATGATTTTGGAACTTCTCAGTCTGTGCAAAAATCATTAAATGATTTAAAGAAAATTGCCACCTCTAGAAGGATCCAAGTGATCGCTCGCGGAGGAATATCGCGAAATCTTATCTTTCAACGCCATTCGTGGCTTTGCGATGTGCATCCTCCAAAAAATTATTCTCATTTTTCGATATTTAGATCTTAATTTTTCTTCTTCTTAAAAAAGATTTCCTTAGGAAACGTAGGTTCTTCACCCTTTTTAGGTTTCTCTGGAAGGTTCTTCTGAGAAAATTTTCCTTCTTCGTCACGAATCGTAATTCCCCAGAAGAAGGCTTTAAAATAATCAAGATCCATTGTGTAAATTCCTAACTGTCCACCTTTTTCACCCCAGCTATTTTGAATTTTAAATCCAACAAGTTTGCCAGGCTCACCAGCAGCTTTTTGTTGTACAGTTTGTTTCTCTCGAATTGTGCCAACGATTTGTACGGCATGGCCACCATCATAGATTTCTTCTTTATTACGTTTTGCTCGAGTAATATAAGGATTACTAGGATTCCACTTGAATCCTCGAAAGGTCATTGCTCCAGAAGCATTATCAACAAAATCGCTATTATGACCGTAGCCAATCCACACACCATTGTTTTTCATTTCAACTTCTTGTGCGATAACTTCAGCCAAAACTTCGATAGGTGCGGTAAAGTTAAGTGCATCTGGATTGGATCGACCCATAAATTTAACTGGGCCTGCCTCCATTTTTTCGTTCACTTCAATACTTAAAGTGGTTTGATGCATTTCTGGAAATAATTCTTGAGACAATTTAATAGCACTTGTTGTATCTAAAACTTCTTTTGGAAGCTCTTTCGTTCCGAAGAAAATAGATGCATACAATTCACTCACATCTCGAACAATGTCTTTTCGTAAATTAATTTTGAATTGATTTATCTCGTCGACTGTCATTTTATTAAGTACAACCACTCCCTTTGAAAGATCAGTCAGTACTTGAATTTGCTTTTTGGTTAGGGCCGTCGTGCCTTCTGCTAATTCTTTTGTTTTATTTTGAACAAAATCTTTAAGTTCCGGCAATGGACCTTCTGAACCGTTATTAAAAATTGTTTTAATGTAGTTTCGACGAATATTGAGTTCTCTTGCGTGTGAATTTTGTGAAATATCTCCGGCCAATAATTGCGCTTCGGCATTTGTGAAATTAGTTTTAAGAAATATCTCAAGCAGTTTTTGTTCAGATTTTGATTTCAACATTAAACTTTTTAATAGACTGGCTTCAATATGATATTTGTATGCAGATTCAACATCAGTCTTACCACCTAATTTCGACCACTGTTCGTTAGTCATAACTCCAACAGATTTAATCATAGCAAATGTATTTGGATACCAGCCACCCTCAGGAACATTTAAAGATGAATCCATGCTTAAGGCTGATTCGAGCGCTCGATTGTACCAATGATGAAAAGCATTGTAATGGATTGCAATATTAGGATTTTGCCCATTATGTCTTTGCATGTATTCTCGCTCTAACTCAGATTTCAAAGCATAAAGATGACAAAGACCCCAATTGTCTTGGTTTAGAATAGGTCCTCGATTGCTAACCATAGTTACATTATACTTAGTAGATTCATTAAAAACGAAATCTCTAATAAAATTTAGGTCTAAAATTTTTGAAATTTCATAGGATTTAGTTGCAGTCTTTTTCTCAAAAACCAGGCTGCATTTTTCTTGAGCATAACCAGCAGATGACAACATCAACAAACTGACTAAAACTTTGACACTGAATGATCCCATGAATTCACCTCTTTGATGCCAGAATAAAATGCAAAGTCGTCACCATAATTTATTCGATTAGATTTAAATGAATTGGATTAGAGAGTGAAGGACCTGTTTAAAACTAAACACAGTGACAAAAGACGCATCTTACTCATTCATACAAAGCAGTTTAGTGCTGAAAGATAGCGCTGCAGGATAAAGCTTCCGGAAGCACTGATGGGCGAGCAAGGCGAGTTGAAAAATACTCGTAGGCGATCATTGTTCCGCCAATTCCCAGCAATGCACCTTGAAAATATTTAGAGCCTGAAAGAGCTGGAACAACTGCTAGATTTTGCAAAAAGCTCAAGCCAATTGAAAGTGATATAAAGGCAAAGGCTATTTTATTTTGTTTGAATTCAATCTCATTGGGGCTGCTTGCGCTCACATTAATTTTTTGTTTAATCATCAGACGTGTCAAAGTCATTTCATAAACACTTGAAAGTGTATAAGCTAGATTTGCAATCGTAAAATTACGTATAAACTCACTACTCACTTCGGATGCCGGAAAAATAAAATCCCAACTACCGACGGCGGCTAGAAAAAAAACTTCTATCAAACCCATTTTAATCAATCGCTTGGAAAATTTTTCTTCAACTAAACCTTTTGGTTTTTCATCTTTTAGATTCTTAATATTTTCTTCGTAGATTTTTTGTAGAGCTACATTTTTTTTAATTTCTTTCCAGCTCCAGCCAGAGTAATTCAACAAAGCTCCGACGGCATCGTAATTCGCGCGATAAAGAGCGGAAAGACCTAAAAGCAAAACTCCGGTCGCTACCAACCTACTCGCACTCGCATCGTTAGCGTAAATATTGCCGATGGTAAATGAGGTGATCGTGGATGTTACCCCAAGTAAAGTGGTAATGATTGTTACATTTTTTCCAGAGCTCAACGGATGCCGAAAGGCTTCTTTTAAATCAGCAACGACCTGCGGAACATTCAGCGCCACATAACCAAAAACCTGGTTCGTTTTAATCTTTATCGGTTGCCAAAAACTCTTACGTAAATATTTTTGAGTGGCTTCGTACATTTCCGGCGTTAACATAAAAATAGAACTTTGCGCCGAGATTTTTTCTACAGAAATCTGATTTTCAGGCGTAGGATCGGAAACTTTAATGCTGATTGGGGGAAGCTGCTCGGTTTCGTTAAGCTTAACTTGAAGCGTGGGTAGCTGACTTTCCAGCAGCTCGTTTGAGCCGTTGGGTACTTCCTGGGGATAGCCATGCAGAGGTGTTGTGGTTATTACAAAAGCCAGCACAATGGCAGCCAACGACTTCCTATTTTTCCCAATATTGTGATTGGTCTTCCTATTTTCCAACATACACCACTTCTTGAGCTTACATCTTGCGAAGACTATTCCGCTTTAGAAGCGAGTTTGGCTGAGCTGAAGCCAAAGGCATGGCTAATCGTTTTACAATGGGCCGCTGACAGTCACTGAATTGCTTTTGCCTTGGCTGTAAATAACTTAGGGACATCGGCGGTTGTTTTTGAATATCTGCTAGCAAGCAC